>NZ_JALHRY010000014.1:0-177899 GCF_023952485.1 Cupriavidus mimosae
CCGCCGCCTTCGGACAGCTTCGCGATCTTTTCCTGCAGGTCGGCAACCAGGTCCTGCATTGCCTGCGCATTGGTCCTGAACGACTCGGAGCGGGCGTTCAGCTTGGTTTCAATTACCGCCATAGGGGCCTCGGGCAGTCGGTTATCGGTTGTGTAGGGTTTATCTGTCGGGCCGGGCGCTCAGGCCGTCCTGGATTCATCGAGGTTCAGTTCACGCACCATCTGGTCGCGCATCACGAACTTCTGCACCTTGCCGGTCACGGTCAGGGGCATCTCGTCGACAAAGCGGATGTAGCGCGGAATCTTGTAATGCGCGATCTGGTCGCGGCAGAACGCGCGGATCTCGTCTTCGGTGGCGCTCTCGCCCGGCTTCAGCACGATCCACGCGCACACCTCCTCGCCATACTTGGCATCGGGCACGCCGAACACCTGCACCGCCTGCACCTTGGGATGGCGGAACAGGAATTCCTCGATCTCGCGCGGATAGATGTTCTCGCCGCCGCGGATCAGCATGTCCTTGACGCGGCCGACGATATTGCAGTAGCCCTCCTCGTCGATGGTGGCGAGGTCGCCGGTGTGCATCCAGCCGTCGCGGATGGCTTCGGCGGTGCGGGCCTCATCGTCCCAGTAGCCCAGCATCACCGAATAGCCGCGCGTGCACAGCTCGCCTTTCTCGCCTACCGGCACGGTGGCGCCGCTGGCGTCGACGAGCTTGACTTCCAGGTGCGGCTGCACCCGGCCCACCGTGGTGGTGCGCTTGTCGAGCGGATCGGTGGTGCTGCTCTGGAACGACACCGGGCTGGTCTCGGTCATGCCGTAGGCGATGGTCACCTCGGACATATGCATCTGCGCCACCACCCGCTTCATGGTCTCGATCGGGCATGGCGATCCGGCCATGATGCCGGTGCGCAGCGAGGAGAAGTCGTAGTCGGCGAAGCGGGGGTGGTCCAGCTGCGCGATAAACATCGTCGGCACGCCGTGCAGCGCGGTGCAGCGCTCTTCGCTGACTGCGCGCATGGTGGCCTCAGGGTCGAAGGCCTCGCCCGGGAACACCATCGCCGCGCCGGTCGAGACGCACGCCAGCACCGACAGCACCATGCCGAAGCAGTGGTAGAACGGCACCGGGATGCAGAGCTTGTCCTGCTCGGAGAAGCGCATCGCCATGGCGATAAAGCGCGCGTTGTTGACGATATTGCGATGCGTGAGCGTGGCACCCTTGGGCGCACCGGTGGTGCCGCTGGTGAACTGCACGTTGATCGCGTCATGGCGGTCGAGCTGCGCCGTGATGCGGTCGAGCTCCGCGCGCGCCACGCCGGCGCCGCGCGCCAGCACCTCGGCATAGCGGATCATGCCGGGGGTCTCGCCCTCGCCCATGCGGATCACCCAGCGCAGCGACGGCAGCCGCGCGGCCTGCAGCGCGCCCGGCGCGCTGGTGGCCAGCTCCGGCGCCAGCGCCTGCAGCATGTCGAGGTAGCGCGAGGTCTTGAAGGCCTCGGCGGCGACGATCGCCTTGACGCCGACCTTGTTCAGCGCGTATTCCAGCTCCGCCAGCCGGTACGCCGGATTGATGTTGACCAGCACCAGGCCCAGCCGGGCCGTGGCGAACTGCGTCACCAGCCACTCCACCCGGTTCGGCGCCCAGATGCCGACGCGGTCGCCCCGGGCCAGGCCGAGCGCATGCAGCCCGGCGGCCAGCGCATCGATGGCTTCAGCAAACTCGCGCCAGTTCCAGCGCACGCCCTGCTCGCGAAAGACCACGGCCTCGCGTTCCGGGAACGCTGCCACGGTCTGCGCCAGCAGCGCCGGCACGGTCTGCTCGGACAGCGCAAGGCTGGTGTCGCCACGGACGTGCGACAGCCCGCCGGCGGGCAGAATGGTGGGAAGCGGCTCTCCCTGCATCTTCATCGTTGTCTCCAAAGCGCGTCGGGTTTCGACTTGAGTTGAGCGTAACTCAACATCACGAATATCGCCGGGGTGGTTCACCCAATCCGGGTTAACCCCGTGATGGCGACTGCCAGTGCTGCCGGGTAATCCTTAGACTTCCGGTCTCGTCACATCGGAATGACGAAAAGGTATACGGGCTGCCGGGAAAATTCAACCTTAATTTGAGGCTTACTCAACTGCGCGCAAGAATGGGGTACGATGTAACGGCATTGCGCGGCGCCCGCCTGGTCCGCGCTGCCGCAGTTCCGTGCCCTGCACCGGGGTACGGCCTATCATTCGCGCTTTCGCCTGCCGGGGATCCGACACCATGGAAGACAACGCCGCCACCCGCCGGATCCCGTCCGGCGCCAGGGCGGAACAACGCATCCGCGACATCCTGCGCGTCAGCCGCGAGGTGTTCGCCGAACTGGGCTACGACAAGACCACCACCACCGAAATTGCCCAGCGCCTGGGCGTGTCCGAGGCCACGGTGTTCACGTACTTCCAGAGCAAGCGCAAGCTGTGCGTGCGGGTCATCGAGGACTGGTACGACGAAATCATCGACGCGGTCGAGCGCGGCATGCCGCGGCACCAGAGCACCAGGGACCAGCTGGCGTTCTACGTGAAGACGCACCTGCGCCTGTTTCTGATCCAGGGCACCGGGCTGTGCGCGCTGGTGTTGTCCGAAGGACGGGCCAAGGGGCCGGACCTGGGGCAGGAGTTCGTGCCCCTGCAGCGCCGCTATACGGCGCCGCTGATGGAGCTGCTGGCGCGCGGCCGCGAACATGGCGAGATTCGCGCCGACCTGCCGCTGAGCCTGTTGCGCTCTGCCATCCTGGGGCCGATGGAGCATATCCTGTGGGATGCCATCGCGCGCGAGCGCGAGGTCGATATCGACAAGACCGCCGCAGGCATGGTGGCCCTGCTGTGGCCCGCGCTGCAGCCGGCGAATATCGAGCTGGAAGCGCTGCGCGCGTTCCATGGCGAAGTCGGCGCGGCGCTGCGCAAGCTGGACGGGGCCTGACCCGATCCCCCGGCCAAATGGGCGAATTCCTTGTACGCTGGAGGAGGCATTAACCCCAGCACGGAGATTGCGACATGCCCGTCCAGCTTAACCACACCATCGTCTTCTCTCACGACAAGCAGGCCTCCGCGGACTTCCTGTGCGAGGTCCTGGGCCGTCCGCCAGCCGAGCCGTTCGGCCCCTTTCTTGGCGTCGCGCTCGACAACGGCGTCACCCTCGACTTCATGGACGGGCAAGGCGATATCGCCATGCAGCACTACGCCTTCCTGGTCAGCGACGCCGAATTCGACCACGGTCTCGCGCGCGTGCGCGCGCACCAGCTCACGTTCTGGGCGGACCCGTACCGGCGCCGCCCTGGCGAGATCAATACCGACGACGGCGGCCGGCGCATCTATTTCGAGGATCCCAGCAAGCACTTCCTCGAGATCTTCACCCGGGGCTGAAGCCCCGCGGCCTTGACGTGCCTCTGCCTCGACACGGCAGGCGGCCACCACGCCGCGCCTGTACACCATCCTGCGCTTGGTTGATGCGGTTGGGCTTCATAGAATGAAATGGCCTGGTTTCCGCCGCATCCAAGGACCATGCAGACCGCCGCCTATCCCTACCAGCCCGTGCGCGAGCGGCGCACGCTGACCTGTTTCCTGCTGGCCCTGCTCATGCACCTGCTGCTGGGGGCCCTGCTGTACTACGGCGTGCGCTGGCGCAACGCCGTGCCCACCGGCGTCGCGGCAGAACTGTGGGAGCCCGTCCCCGAAGCCACCGCGCCCGAGCCTGCCGTCAAGCCGGCACCGGTGCCGCAGCCCGTCGAGGAAGAAGACGCCGATATCTCGCTGCAGGAAAAGCAGCGCAAAGACAGGCAGGCCGAGCGCGAGGCCGCGCAGGCGCGGCAGCGTGAAAGCCAGGCCCGTGCCGAAGCGGCACGCAAGGAGGCGCAGCGCAAGGCCACGGAGGCGCAGCGCCAGGCCAGCAACGCCGAGCGCCAGGCCGAACTGGCCCGCCTGCGCGCGCAGGCCGGCGGTGCCGGCGCCACGTCCAACACCGGAGCCGGTTCGGGCTCGTCGGCCAGACCGTCCTCGGGCTATGCCGAGCGCGTGCGCCAGCGGGTCAAGCCCAACATCATCTTCAACGAGGATGTCGCCGGCAATCCGGCGGCGGTGGTCGCCGTGCACATGGCGCCCGACGGCTCGCTGCTGTCGACGCGGCTGGCCAAATCCAGCGGCAATGCCGGCTGGGACAACGCGGTGCTGCGCGCGGTGCAGCGCTCCGACCCGCTGCCGCGCGACAGCAACGGCGTGGCGCCCTCCAATATCCTGATCACGTTCTGGCCCAGGGACGAGGGCGGCTAGGCCCTCGCCACCCCAGGCCGCGCCCGCGTCCCGTAGCGTGCGTTATCGCACCAACGGCGACCCGATAGAACTAAATTCCAATAATTCGCGCTTTACAGGAATGAGATTACAATTCCACCGCGCCTGGAAGGACAAATTGCATGCCTGTGCTACCGCCGGTCCATATCATGAATAGACAAGAACAAGCCGACGAAGCCCGCCATGACGACCGCCTCCCTCGTTACCGCCTCCCCTCTTGCCGCCCGGCCGGCCGGCGCCCCGCTCGACCGGCTGGCGCTCGACCTCGCCGACATCTTCAGCAACAGCGCGCGCCTGGTTGCCAGCCACATCGCGCAGCACCTGCCCGACACCGAAACGCTGCTGGCGGCGTTGCCGCCGGGGGCCTTGCTGGGCTCGGCCGACACCTATACCCGGCACCTGGTCTACGGCGATCCGCTGGAACGCTTCTCGGCCATGGTGCTGGTCTGGCGCCCGGGCCAGGCCAGCCCGGTGCATGGCCACCGCACCTGGTGCGCCTACCGCGTGCTGCGCGGCTCGCTGACCGAGCAGCACTACCGGTGGGATCCCGCCAGCCGGCGCGCGCACCATGCCAACACCGTCACGCGCAGCGCGGGCGATACCTTCAGCGTGCCGGGCGGCCTGCAGCATATCCACGCGCTCGGCAACGCCAGCGAAGAGATCGCGATTTCCCTGCATCTCTATGGGGTCAGCCGCGACCATATTGCGACCGGCGTGAACCTGCTGGTGCCCGCCGACGCCTAGCCGCCCCGCCGCGCGCCTGGTGCGGGCGCCCTTTCCCCCTCTGAAGCCACGCGCCATGGACCGCTACGACAAACAGATCCTCGCCCTGCTGCAGGAAGACGCCACCTTGCCGGTGGCGGAAATCGGCGAGCGGGTCGGCCTGAGCTCGACGCCATGCTGGCGCCGCATCCAGAAGCTGGAAGAGGCCGGCCTGATCCGCAAGCGCGTGGCGCTGCTCGACGCCGGCAAGCTCAATGCCGGTGTCACCGTGTTCGTCTCGGTCCGCACCAGCCAGCACAACGTGAAATGGCTCAAGCAGTTCCACGGACTGGTGTCGTCGATCCCGGAAGTGACCGAGTTCTATCGCATGGCGGGCGACACCGACTACTTGCTGCGCGTGGTGGTGCCTGATATCGCCGCCTATGACCGCGTCTACAAGAAGCTGATCCAGGGCGCCGAGCTGGCCGATGTCAGCTCCAGCTTCGCCATGGAGCAGATCAAGTACACCACCGCGCTGCCGCTGGACTATGCCTGAGCCGGCACTTGGCCGGTCGTAGCGCGGCAGCCGGGCCGGCCAGCACTGGCAATTCCCGCCATGGCAGCGGCTTCTGCCGCGCTTTTCAGCGCATCCTGTTGCAAATACCCCGCATTCCGGCAGACTAGCCGCCACGCATTCCGGGCCCGGAACCTGCTGCGACGCAGCAATGGCTGTAGAATATGCGGCCCCTATTCAAACGGCCGCGGCGTACGGTTATCCGCCCCGCCCCCGCCGAACCCCACGCGAGCCTTGACAGCAGGTTGGAATCACGCGCGCCCTCGTGCGCACTGCCGTCGAAACGCGATGCACGAAGGAAACAGCAGTCAATGACAAGTGGCGCACAACGAACCGCAGCCAAAACACGAGCAGCAGTCAAGGACAACGGCCAGGCCAGTCCGGCCGCGGCACATACTGATCCGTCGGCCGATGCCGCCGCGCGCAGCCAGCAGCTGCGCGCGCTGATCCAGCTCGGCAGGCAGCGCGGCTACCTGACGCACGCGGACATCAGCGACCACCTGCCCGAGAACTTCACGGATACGGCCGCGATGGAAAGCATCGTCGGCACCTTCGCCGAGATGGGCGTGAAGATCTACGAGCAGACCCCGGATGCCGAGACCCTGCTGCTCAGCGACGGCCCGGTGGTGGCCTCCGACGAGCAGGCCGAAGAGGAAGCCGAGGTCGCGCTGGCCACGGTCGATTCCGAGTTCGGCCGCACCACCGACCCGGTGCGCATGTACATGCGCGAAATGAGCTCGGCCACGCTGCTGACGCGCAAGCAGGAAGTCGAGATCGCCAAGCGCATCGAGGAAGGCCTGAACAACATGGTCCACGCGATCTCGGCGTGCCCGTTCACCATCGCCACGATCCTGGAGCTGTCGGCCAAGGTCGCCGCCAACGAGATCGGCATCGACGACGTGGTCGACGGCCTCAGCGACGAGACCATCGCCGAGCCGGCCGCCGCCGCCGCGGATGACACCGACGACAGCAGCCTCGACAGCGCCGACGAGTCCGACGAAGACGACGACGACAGCGCCGATGAAGGCAGCAGCGGCCAGCAAAGCGCCGAAGCCGACCTGGCCCGGCTGCGCGACGAGTGCATGAAGCGCTTTGCGCGTGTCGCCGAGCAGTTCGAGCGCATGCGCGCCGAAAGCGAAGCCGGCCGCGCCGCCGCACCGGCCTTCGCCGCCGCGCGCGACGCGGTGCGCGAAGAGCTGCGCACGATCCGCTTTACCGCCCGCACTATCGAGCGCCTGTGCGCCAACGTCCAGTCCATGGTCGACGAGGTGCGCGCGATCGAGCGCCAGGTGGTGCAGCTGCTGGTCGAGCGCTGCGGCATGGAGCGCGAGGACGTGATCGCGCGCTTCCCCGGCAACGAGACCAACCTGGCCTGGGGCCAGGGCCTGGCCGCCGAAGGCCGCCCCTACAGCGCCGCGGTGGCGCGCGCGCTGCCGGACCTGGAAGCGCACCAGCAGAAGCTGATCGACATCCAGGCCCGCGCGGCGCTGTCGCTGGCCGAACTGAAGGCGGTCAACCGCAAGATGCTGGCGGCCGAGCGCCAGATGCGCCAGGCCAAGCACGAGATGACGCAGGCCAACCTGCGCCTGGTGATCTCGATCGCCAAGAAATACACCAACCGCGGCATGCAGTTCCTTGACCTGATCCAGGAAGGCAACATCGGCCTGATGAAGGCGGTCGACAAGTTCGAATACCGCCGCGGCTGGAAATTCTCCACCTACGCCACCTGGTGGGTGCGCCAGGCGGTCACGCGCGCCATCGCCGACCAGGCCCGCACCATCCGCGTGCCGGTGCACATGATCGAGCAGATCAACAAGCTTAACCGCCTGTCGCGCGAGATCATGCAGCAGACCGGCAAGGAACCCGATCCGGCGGTGCTGGCCGAGCGCCTTGACATGACCGAGGACAAGGTGCGCTCGATCATGAAGATCGCCAAGGAACCGGTGTCGATGGAGACCCCGGTGGGCGAGGACGGCGACACCAGCCTGGGCGACATGATCGCCGACTCGGACACCGCCACGCCCGCCGACGCCGCCTTGCAGGCCGGCCTGCGCGCGGTGGTGCGCGAGATGCTCGACGAGTTGTCGCCGCGCGAAGCCAAGGTGCTGCGCATGCGCTTCGGCATCGACATGTCGACCGACTACACGCTGGAAGAAGTCGGCAAGCAATTCGATGTCACGCGCGAGCGCATCCGCCAGATCGAAAGCAAGGCGATGAAGAAGCTGCGGCATCCCAGCCGCGCGGACCAGTTGATCACCTATCTGCGCGACGCCTGAGCGGTCCTCCGCCATCCGCGCACAGAGGAGTGTTATCCATGCCTGACCCGAACCTCTCTTTCTTTGGCAGGCTCTCGCTTGCCATGGGCACGTTCTTCGCGATCCTGGGCAACCGCGAGCTGGCCGCCGGCATCAAGCGCCTGCGCGCGGGCGAGCCGGCTGCGCAGGCGGCCCCGGTGAGCGCCCCCGCGCCCGCGCCGGTTGCTGAACCCGCGCCCGCGCTGAAGGAAGCCAGCCCGGTGGCCGCGCTGCAATTGCTCGGACTGCTGCAGCGCGACGCCCGCTTCGTCGACTTCGTCGAGGAAGACATCGCGCGCTATGCCGACGCCGAGATCGGCGCCGCCGCGCGCCTGGTGCACGATGGCTGCCGCGCGGTGCTGCGCGAGCATTTCACCATCCGCCCGGTGCGCGAGGAAGCCGAGGGCAGCCGCGTCACGCTGGCCGACGGCTTCGATGCCAGCGCGATCCGCCTGACCGGCAACGTGGTGGGCAGCGCACCGTTCCATGGCGCCATCAGCCATCGCGGCTGGAAGGTCGAGGAAGTGCGCCTGCCGCGCCTGGCCGAGCGCCATGACGCGACCGTGATCGCCCCCGCCGAGGTGGAGCTATGAGCGAGGCCCGCTATGCCATCGGCCAGGCCCGCTACGCCATCGGCATCGACCTGGGCACGACCCACAGCGCGGTCTCCTACGTCGACCTGGCTGCCAGCGATGGCGAGAACACCAGCCAGCGCGTGCTGCCGATCGCGCAGCTGACCGCGCCCGGCGCGGTCGAGGACCTCGACCTGCTGCCCTCGTTCCTGTACCTGCCGCACGCCAGCGAACTGGCCCCGGGCGACCTGAACCTGCCGTGGAGCGCCGCGCGCGACTTCGCGGTCGGCGAGATGGCGCGCAGCCGCGGCGCGGGCACGCCGATCCGGCTGGTGTCCAGCGCCAAGAGCTGGCTGTGCCATCCCGGCGTCGACCGCCGCGCGGCGATCCTGCCCGCCGACGCGCCGCCGGAGGTGCCGCGCGTATCGCCGCTGGAGGCTTCGGTGCGCTACCTGACGCACCTGCGCGAAGCGTGGGACCAGGCCCATCCCGACGCGCCGTTCGGCGAGCAGGACGTCACCGTGACGATCCCCGCGTCGTTCGATCCTGCCGCCCGCGAACTCACCGCCGAGGCCGCCGCGGCGGCCGGCTATGCCCGCATGACCCTGCTCGAGGAGCCGCAGGCCGCGCTCTACAGCTGGATCCAGAAGAGCGCCGGCCAGTGGCGCAAGCAGGTCAAGGTGGGCGACATCATCCTGGTGGTGGATGTCGGTGGCGGCACCACCGACCTGTCGCTGATCGCCGTGATCGAGCGCGACGGCAACCTCGAGCTGCATCGCATCGCGGTGGGCGACCACATCCTGCTGGGCGGCGACAACATGGACCTGGCGCTGGCGCACGTGGTGGCGCGCAAGCTGGCGGCGCAGGGCACGCAGGCCGATCCGTGGCAGCTGCGCGCGCTGACCTACGCCTGCCGCGCCGCCAAGGAAACGCTGCTGACCGACCCGGCCACGGACAGCGTGCCGCTGGTCGTGCCCAGCCGCGGCGCGAAGCTGATCGGCGGCTCGATCCGCACCGAGCTGACCCGCGCCGAACTGACCCAGACCATCCTCGAAGGGTTCTTCCCGCAAGTCGACGCCGCGGCGCGCCCGGTGACCCGGGCCCGCGCCGGCCTGACGCAGCTGGGCCTGCCGTACGCGCAGGACGCGGCCATCACGCGCCACCTGGCGGCGTTCCTGGGCCGGCAAGCAGGCGCGCTGGCCGAGATCGAAGGCCTGCAGGCCACGCAGCCGGAAGGCGCCAGCTTCCTGCGCCCCACCGCCGTGCTGTTCAACGGCGGCGTGTTCAAGTCGGGCCTGCTGGTCGAGCGCATCCTGCAGACGCTCAACGGCTGGCTCGCTGCCGAAGGCGCGGCGCCGGCGCGCCTGCTCGACGGCGCCGAGCTGGACCTGGCGGTGGCGCGCGGCGCCGCCTATTACGGCTACGTGCGGCGCGGCAAGGGTGTGCGCATCCGCGGCGGCACCGCGCGCGCCTACTACATCGCGGTGGAATCGTCGATGCCCGCCGTGCCGGGCTTCGAGCCGCCGATCCAGGCGCTGTGCGTGGCCCCGTTCGGCATGGAAGAAGGCACCGAGGCCGAGCTGCCGCCGCAGGAGTTCGGCCTGGTGGTGGGCGAACCGGTGCATTTCCGCTTCTTCGGCTCATCCGTGCGGCGCCAGGATCAGGTCGGCACCCTGCTCGACTTCTGGGGACCCGAGGAACTGCAGGAACTGGAAGAAATCCAGGCAACCCTGCCCGCCGAAGGCCGCACCGCCGGCGAAGTGGTGCCAGTCAGGCTGCATGCGCGCGTGACCGAGGCCGGCACGCTGGAGCTCGAGGCGGTGCCGCGCGCCAGCGGCGAACGCTGGAAGGTGCAATTCGACGTGCGCGGCAACGCCGATGCCTGAAGCCGCGGCAGCGGCGATGAAGCAGTCGATGAAGCAGTACATCGTCGGCATCGACCTTGGCACCAGCAACACGGTGGTGGCCTACGCCAGGGTCGGCTCCGACGATATCCGCGTGTTCGACATCGACCAATTGGTCGCGCCGGGCGAGGTCGCGGCCCGTCCCCTGCTGCCGTCGGTGCGCTACCACGCGGCGCCGGGCGAGCTCAATGGCGATGACCTGCAGCTGCCCTGGCAATCGGCCGCCAGCGCGGCCGCGCGCCGCACCGTGTTCGGCCGCCTGGCGGCAACGTTGGGCGCGCAGGTGCCGGGCCGGCTGGTGGCCAGCGCCAAGAGCTGGCTGTCGCATGCCTCGGTCGACCGCACCGCGCCGATCCTGCCCTGGGGCGGCGAGGAGGATCTGGACAAGATTTCGCCGGTGGTCGCCAGCGCCAGCTATCTCGGCTACGTCTGCGCGGCCTGGAACCACCGCTTCCCCGACGCGCCGCTCGAACAGCAGGACGTGGTGCTGACCGTGCCGGCCTCGTTCGACGAGGGCGCGCGCGCGCTGACGCTCGAAGCCGCGCGCCTGGCGGGCCTGCCCGCGCTGCGCCTGCTGGAAGAGCCGCAGGCCGCGCTCTACGACTGGCTGTTCCACCATCGCCAGACCCTGGAGCGGGACCTCGCGCAAACCCGGCTGGTGCTGATCTGCGACGTCGGCGGTGGCACCACCGACCTCACGCTGATCCGCGTGGCGATGCAGGACGGGCAGCCGCAACTGACCCGCATCGGCGTGGGCAACCACCTGATGCTCGGCGGCGACAACATGGACCTGGGACTGGCGCACCAGGTCGAAGCGCGCCTGGGCGACGGCGCGCCAGCGCAGCCACGCCTGTCGGCCGCAAGCCTGTCGCAGCTGGTGGCGCGCTGCCGCGCCGCCAAGGAACAGCTGCTGGGCGCGGATGCGCCCGATGCCGTCAACGTGACGCTGCTGGGCGCGGGCTCCCGGCTGGTCGGCGGCGCGCGCTCGGTGCAGGTGACGCGGCAGGAAGTCGAGCAACTGGTGGTCGACGGCTTCTTCCCCAGGGTGCCGGCCAGCGAACGGCCGCGGCGCGCGCGCGGCGCCATCGTCGAGTTCGGCCTGCCCTATGCCGCCGATCCCGCCGTGACCCGCCACGTCGCCGCCTTCCTGGGCCAGCACGCGGCGCAGGCCCGTGCCGCGCTCGGCATCGAGGACGCGCCGGACGATACCCTGCCGGTGCCCGACACCTTGCTGCTCAACGGCGGCGTGTTCCGCGCGCAGGCGCTGGCCGACCGCATCGCCGACACGCTCGGCGGCTGGCGCGGCGCGCCGCTGCAGTTGCTGCACAACGCCGATCCGGACATTGCCGTGGCACGCGGCGCGGTCGCGTATGCGCGCGCCCGCGCCGGCCAGGCGCCGCGCATTGGCGGGGGCTCGGCGCGCAGCTATTTCCTGGTGCTCGACGATGGCGCCACGGGCCAGCAAGGCATCTGCCTGCTGCCGCGCGGCACCGAGGAAGGCCACGAAATCCACCTCAGCGACCGCACCTTCGCCTTGCGGCTGGGGCACCCGGTGCAGTTCCACCTGGTGTCGTCGGTGGCCGAGACGCCCTACCAGCCCGGCGCGCTGACCGACCTGTCCGGCGGCGACTTCGTGCGCCTGCCGCCGATCGCCACCGTGGTGCCGACGCGCGGCGCCGGCGGCCCGCGCGAAACGCCGGTGCAGATCACCACGTCACTGACCGAGGTCGGCACGCTCGAAGTCCACTGCATCAACACCGGCGATGCCGCGCAGCGCTGGCGCCTGGAGTTCCAGCTGCGCGGCAACGACGCCGCGCCGCCGGCGCCAACGGCCCATCCGTCGCTGCCGCAGGCCCTGGAGTTGATTGACCGCACCTTCGGCGCGCGTTCGCAGGAGGTCGGGCCGAAGGAGGTCAAGCGCCTGCGCGCGCAGCTGGAGCAGATCCTGGGCGCGCGCGAGCAGTGGGACAGCGCGCTGCTGCGCGAGCTGTTCGGCGCCTTGTGGGAGCGCGCCAGGCGCCGCCGCCGCACGGCGGACCATGAGCGCCTGTGGCTTAACCTGGCGGGCTATTGCGTGCGCCCGGGCTTTGGCTACCCGCTCGACGAATGGCGCGTGGCGCAGCTGTGGTCGCAGTACGACCAGGGCATCCAGTACGTCAACGAAAGCCAGAACTGGTCGGAATGGTGGACGCTGTGGCGGCGCGCCGCCGGCGGGCTCGACGAAAGCGCGCAGCTGCGCCTGCTGGAAGACATGGCCTTCTACCTGCAGCCGCCCGGCAGCGCGCACTTCAAGAAGCCGGCGGGGCCCACCCGGGGCGGCTATGCCGACATGGTGCGGCTGGCCGGTTCGCTCGAGCGCCTGCCCGTCGACGCCAAGACCGAGCTGGCCGGCTGGCTGCTGACGCGGCTGCGCAAACCCTCCGAGAACAACCAGGGCTGGTGGGCGGTGGGCCGCATCGGCGCGCGCATGCCGTTCTACGGCAGCGCGCACAGCGTGGTGCCGGCCGAGACCGCCGGCCAGTGGCTGGACGCCATCCTCGCGCTCGACTGGAAAAAAATCGAGCCGGCCGCGTTCGCCGCGGTGCAGATCGCACGCATGACCGGCGACCGCACCCGCGACCTGCCCGACGAGCTGCGCGCGAACGTGGTGCGCCGGCTAGAGGCCGCCAACGCGCCGCCAGGCTGGATCGCGATGGTGCGCGAGGTGGTCGAACTCGACGCCGCCGACGAGGGACGGGTATTCGGCGAGGCGTTGCCGGCCGGACTCAAGCTGATCGCGGGCTAGCCCGCCCCGGGGCGGAGAGCGCCCGCAAGCGCCTCGCTTGCCACTTGCCGGCGCCGGGGCAGCCGATGACCTACGATGTCGGTAGGCTCTCCGGGGTCCCATCGTGCAGCCGTTCGCCCGCCATCCCTCTATCGTCTTTCTCGCCTTGCTCGCCGCTGCCGCCATGGCATCGGCCGGGCTGTGCCGCGCCGACGACGCACGGCAGAAGCAGCGCGCGGAGATGGTCAGCGAGATTGCGGCGATCGACGCCGGCGCCGGCGTGCCGAACCGCAGCCACGGCATCGCCCCGGGCGTGATGGCCGTGATGAGCCAGGTGCCCCGTCATGAGTTCGTGCCGGACCCGCAGAAGCCGCACGCCTACGAGAACCGGCCATTGCCGATCGGCCATGGCCAGACCATTTCGCAGCCGTATATCGTGGCGCTGATGACCGATCTGCTGCGGGTCCGGCCGGGCGACAGCGTGCTCGAGATCGGCACCGGCTCCGGCTACCAGGCCGCGGTGCTGAGCCAGCTGGCGCGCGCGGTCTACACCATCGAGATCATCGAGCCGCTCGGGCGCCAGGCCTGCGAGCGCCTGCAGCGGCTGGCCTACCGACAGGTCGCGTGCAAGGTGGGCGACGGCTACTACGGCTGGGACGAGCATGCCCCTTATGACGCCATCGTCGTCACCGCCGCGGCCAGCCACGTGCCGCCGCCGCTGATCCGCCAGCTCAAGCCGGGCGGGCGCATGGTGATCCCGGTGGGCGCGCAGTTCCTGACGCAGTACCTGCTGCTGGTCGAAAAATCCGCGGACGGCAGCGTCAGCACCCGGCAGATCCTGCCGGTGCGCTTCGTGCCGCTGGTCGGCAAGCACTGAGGCGCGCCACCGGCTGGCCGCCTCATGCGATGAGCGCGATGAGCCCGACAAGCGCGATGCCACGCCCGCCGCTGTTTGCCCTGGCCCTGCTCTCCGCCGCCGCGCTCGGCTACGAAATCCTGCTGATGCGGCTGCTTTCGATCATCCTGTGGCATCACTTCGCCTACATGATGATCAGCGTGGCCCTGCTCGGCTACGGCGCCGCGGGGGCGCTGGTGGCACTGGCGCAGCCGGTGCTGGTGCGGCGTTTCATGCCGGTGTTTGCGGGCGGCGCGCTGCTGTTCGGCATCAGCGCCGTGGCCTGCTTCGAGCTCGCGCAGCGAGTCGGCTTCAACCCGCTGGAAATCCTGTGGGAGCCCACGCAGCCGCTGCGCCTGGTGGCGATCTACCTGCTGCTGTTCGTGCCGTTCCTGTGCGCGGCCACCAGCGTGTGCCTGGCCTTTGCCCGCTTCCCGCTGCAGGTGCCCCGGCTCTACAGCTTCGATATCCTTGGCGCCGGTCTGGGTAGCCTGGGCATCATCGCCGCGCTGTTCGTGCTGGCTCCGGTCGATGCCCTGCGCCTGGTCAGCATGGCGGGCATGGCGGCCGCGGCGCTGGCCTGCATCGAATGCCGCGCCTGCCGCGTGGACCGCCCCTGGCTGCCGGCGCTGCTGCTGGCGGCCGCGGCGGTGCCGGCGGCCATCCCGGGTGGCTGGATGGCGTTGCGGCCGTCGGAGTACAAGGAACTGAGCCAGGCCCTGCGCATCGGCGACGCGCGCGTGGTGGCGCAGCGCTCCAGTCCTCTCGGCCAGGTCACGGTGGTCGAGAGTCCGTCGATCCCGCTGCGCCATGCGCCCGGGCTCAGCCTGAATGCCACCGCGGAACCGCCGCCGCAGCTTGCCGTGTTGACCGACGGCGACGGCCTGAGCGCGCTCAACCGCTATGACGGCCGGCGCGAGCCGCTGGCCTACCTGGGCGACCTGACCTCCGCGCTGCCGTACCACCTGCTGCAGGCGCCGCGCGTGCTGGTGCTGGGCAGCGGTGCCGGCGCCGACGTGCTGCAGGCGCTCTACCACGGCGCCAGCACGGTCGACGCCGTCGAGCTGAACCCCCAGGTGATCGGGCTGGTGCAGGACCGCTTCGGCGCGTTCTCGGGCCGGCCGTACAGCGCGGCGGGCGTGCGGGTGCATGTCGGCGAGGCGCGCGGCTTCCTGGCGGCCAGCCGGCAGCGCTACGACCTGATCCAGGTGGCGCTGCTGGATTCCTTCAGCACCTCGTCGGCGGGTCTGTATGCGCTCTCCGAGAGCTACCTCTATACCGTGGAGGCGTTCGGGGAATACCTGCGCCACCTGCGGCCCGGCGGCCTGCTTGCGATCACGCGCTGGGTCTCGCTGCCGCCGCGCGATATCCCGAAACTGTTCGCCACCGCCGTGGCGGCAATGGCGCGTGCGGGCGTGCCCGACCCGTCGCGCCGGCTGGTGCTGCTGCGCGGCTGGAACACGGCCACGCTGGTGGTCAAGCACGGCGACTTCGAGCCCGCGGAAATCGGCGCGCTGCTCGACTTCAGCCGGACGCGCTCGTTCGACGTCGAATACCATCCCGGCATCCGGCCCGGCGCGGCCAACCGCTACAACGTGCTCGACCAGCCGGATTTCTACGCCGCCGCGCAGGCGCTGCTCGGCCCCGAGCGCGAGCTTTTCCTGTCGCGCTACAAGTTCGACGTGCGGCCCGCCACCGACGACCGGCCCTACTTCTTCCACTTCTTTAAATGGCGCACGCTGCCGGAGCAGATCTCGCTGAAGGCGCAGGGCGGGCTGCCCTTGCTGGACTGGGGCTATCCGGTGCTGGTGGCGACGCTGCTGCAGGCCACGGCCGCGGCGCTGCTGCTGATCGGCGTGCCGCTGCGGGTGCTGCGGCGGCGCGCGCCGGCGTCACCGGTGCCGGCGGCGCGCACTGGCTTCTACTTTGTCGCGGTCGGCCTTGGCTTCATGTTCGTCGAGATCGCCTTTATCCAGAAATTCATCCTGTTCCTCAGCCATCCGCTCTATGCCGTGGCAGTGGTGCTGTGCGCGTTCCTGTGCTTTGCGGGGCTGGGCAGCCGCTTTGCGCCACGCCTGCCGGCGCGCGCCGGCCCCGGGCGCGGCCGGCGCCAGGTGGCGCTGGCGATCGGCGGCGTGTGTGTCGTGGCGCTGCTCTACCTGTTGGCGCTGCCTGTGGTGTTCCCGCTGCTGATCGCCTGGCCGGATCCCGCCAGGGTGGCCATTGCGGTGGCGCTGATCGCGCCGCTGGCCTTCCTGATGGGGATGCCGTTCCCGCTCGGCCTGTCCGGGCTCGCCGCGCGCGACGATACCCTGGTGCCGTGGGCCTGGGGCATCAACGCCTGCGCCTCGGTGGTGGCGGCGGTGCTGGCCACGCTGCTGGCGATCCACGCCGGCTTTACCGTGGTGGTGCTGGTGGCGCTGCTGCTGTATGCCGGCGCGGCGCTGGCGTGCCCCTGAGGCTTGCGCGGTGCCGCTGGGCCCGCGCCCTCAGCCCGCGGCCGCGTTGCCCTGGGCCGCGTGCAATGCCGGCTGGCTCGGCAGGCGCGGCACGAAACGGTGGCGGTCGATCTCGCCGCCGCGCGCCACCAGGATGATGCCTTCGGGGATTTCCTCCCACACACCCTGCACGTCGATCAGCGGCTCCGACAGCACCAGGAAAGCATCGTCGCCCGCGGCGGCGATGCGCGGGTCGTCCGGATAGAGTTCGCGCAGCTGCCGGAACGAGGTGCTGTGGAACAGCGAGCGCGAGTTGGTCTCGCTCGAATAGCGCACCGCCACGATCTGCCGGCCATCGGTCACGCACACCGTCATGTTGAGCGGGAACTGCACGTCGTGGCGCTGGCCGACGTCCTCGATCAGCCCGGCCATCTGCTCGAGGGCGCCGACCGGGTCGCGCTCCAGCCCGAAAGTCAGCGCCAGGAAGAACATCACCTCGGAATCGGTCGAGCCCTCGATCCAGCGGAACAGGTGCGGCGCCACCGCCATCATCAGGTCGCGCCGCACCAGCGGATAGTCGCGGATCAGGCCGTTGTGGACGAACAGCCAGCGGCCGAAGCGGAACGGATGGCAGTTGGTTTCCTGTGTCGGCGTGCCGGTGGCGGCACGCACGTGCGCGACGAACATCGGCGCGCGCACCGCCCTGGCGGTCTCGCGCAGGTTGGTGTCGCTCCACGCCGGGTGCAGGCAGCGGTAGCGGAACGGCACCTCGGCATGGCGCCCGTACCAGCCGACGCCGAAGCCGTCGCCGTTGGTGGTGGTATGGCCGAGCCGGGAATTCAGGCTCTGGTCGATCAGCGAGTGTTCCGGCTGGAACAGCACCGTTTCCAATGCTACGGATCTGCCCGAATAAGCCAGCCAGCGGCACATATTGCTCCTCCTTGTCCTTGGCGGGTGCGGCGCGATGCCCTCCGCCCCACACTCCAGTTGTAGGACGGCGCGGCGCGAACGGCAAAGAAATGGTCCGTCAGGCACCTGCCGGCGCCCGGCCAGCCGGACTCAGGTGAAGCGGTAGGCCAGCGAGATGATGATCGGCCCCAGCACCGGCAGCATCACGTTGGCGATGGCATAGGTGATGGTGTAGCCCAGCAGCGGCACCGAGCTCTGGCTGGCGGCCAGGATCGCGCTGATCGCCGGGGTGCTGACGTGCTGCCCGGCAATCGCGCCGACCAGCAGCGGGCCTTCGATCCTGAGCAGCTTGTGCCCGATCCACAAGGACAGGCACGCCGGTCCCAGCGACACCGCCAGCCCGATCAGCGGCAGCACCGCGCCGTGCTCGCGGATCAGCGCGATCGCATCCGGCCCGGCCGACAGCCCGACGCAGGCGACGAACACCGCCAGCCCAAGGTCCTTCAGGATCTGCACCGCGGACGCGGGAAAGGTGCCGAGCGACGGCTTGCGGGACTGGGCCCAGCCGAACACCAGCCCGCTCAGCAGCGCCCCGCCGCCGCTGCCCAGCGAAATGTGCATGCCGCCCGGGCTCACGCTCAGCGTGCCCACCAGCAGGCCGGCCAGGATGCCCACGCACAGGAACACCAGGTCGGTGACCTCGGAGGCCCTGGCCTCCACGCCGATGACGCCGATGGCCTCGGACAGCGAGGGCTCCAGCCCGACGATGGTGATCACGTCGCCCAGCTGCAGCGGCGTCGAGCGCGTGATCGGCAGCGACAGTCCCGAGCGCCGCACTTCCAGCACCCAGACCTCGCGTAGCCGCCGCGCGCCGGCCAGGCGCGCCAGCTCGCCCAGGGTCTTGCCGTTGACGCGGCGCTTGTTCACCACCACCTGCTTTTCCACCAGCTGGATGGCATCGGTGTGCGCCTCGGGCAGCAGCACTTCCGGGCCGATCAGCGCGGCGGCCTTCAGCAGGTTGCTGCGGATGCCGACCATGGCGAGGATATCGCCGGCCTGCACGGCGTCGTCATCGCCCAGCTCGATGCTGGTCCCGCCCCGCAGCACCTTGACCACCGAGGCCCGGCCGCCGACCTGGTGCTGCAGTTGGCTTACCGTCATGCCGGCGGCCTGGTGCACCGAGTAGGCGCGCCCGATCAGCCGCGGCAGCGCCGGCTGGGTGGCCACGTCATCGTCGGACGCGGGCTCCATGCGCGCCGCAACCTCGCGCGCGGCCTGGCGCAGGTCGATGCCGAGCAGTGCCGGCGCGATCTGGCTGGTGAAGAACACGATGCTGATCAGCCCGACCAGGTAAGTCAGCGTATACGCGGTGGCGATATTGGCCTCGTAGCGGCCCACGGTGGTGGCATCCAGGCCCAGGTGCTTGAGCGCTTCGGCGGCGGTGCCCACCACCGCCGACTCGGTCGCGGCGCCGGCGGCCAGCCCGGCGGCGGTGCCCGGGTCGAAGCCCAGCCAGGCCGCCGCGGCCAGCGCGATCGCCAGCACCACCAGCGCCTCCACCACCGGCAGCACCATATAGCGCAGGCTCGAGCGGTTCAGATTGGCAAAGAACTGCGGCCCGCCGGAATAGCCCATGGCAAAGATGAACAGGGCGAAGGCCATGTCCTTCAGTTCGCCATGCATCTGGCAGCCGGTCTGCCCCATGAACAGCGCAACGATCAGCGTGCCGCACACGCCCCCCAGCTGGATCGGTCCGACCCGCGCCTTGCCGACGAAATTGCCGAGTCCGACGGTGATGAACAGCACCAGCAACGGGTTGGCGGCAAGGAAATCAACGGTACAGGTCATGGGGGCGCGGGTTGAGTTCGGGGGAGCGGCTGGATCAGGGCGGGATCAGGGATTGAGCGGTGGCAGCGCCGGCGCGGCGTGGTGCCGGCGCTGCGGGGCGGGCCTTGCGTGGCGGCCCAGCGCCTGCGCGAGCGGGTTGCCGTCCCAGGCGGACGAGGCCTGCACCGCCCCGTAGAGATGGCGCTGCAGGCCGGTGACGGCGTCGGCCAGCGCGGCATCGCCGGCGGCTTCGGCCCAGGCCACGGGCGTGGTGCCGTGGGCGGCGCGGGTCCAGTCGCCCAGCGCCTGGCTGGCGGCGGCCGCATCGCCCGCGCGGCAGGCCCGCAGCGTGGCCGCCAGCCGCGCCTCGGCGCCCGCGGCGCGGGCTTGGCGGCGCTCGGCGCGGCGTTGCCGCAGGCGCACCAGGCGCGGCCGCAGCCGCCGCCACAGCAGCGCCAGCACGGCGGCGCCGAGCAGCGCGACCGCGCCCCACAGCAGCGTGCGCCACGGCAGGCCGCCCGCGCCCGGCATCGCGCCGGTCGACGGCCCGCCCGGCGCCAGCGCCCCGGCGTTGCGCGCGGCGGCCACCTCGACCTTTACCGCCGGCGCTTCGGAGCTGGTCGGCCGGCGCGTGGCGGGATCGACCCAGTCCGCCGTGACCGCGGGCAGCGTATAGGTGCCGGGACGCTCGAACACATAGGTCAGGGTATCGATGCGCGTGCCGCCCGGCTCCGGCGCCGCTTGGGCCTGGTCGCCTTGGGCCTGGTCGGACAGCCGCGCATCCGCGCGGAACATGCGCACGCCGCGCGGTGACGCGGCATGCGGCGGCACGATCATCATCGCCTGGGTCTGCGGCGCAAAGGTGGTGACGGTGCGCACCAGCGCATCGCCCGCATGCAGCCGGACCACGCCGTGGTCGGGCTTGTGGTCCAGCGTCTGCGTCACGCTGAGCCGCGCCACCGGCAGCAAGCGCCGGCCGGCGGTGGCGCCCGCCGCCGCGGTGCCGGTGCCGCCCGTGCCGGCCCGGATCGTGGTGACCGGCAAGGTGATGCTGCCCTCGCGCGGCGCGCCGTCGTCGCCGGCGTAGGTCACGCGGATGGTCGCGGCCGGCAGCCGGAACTCGCCATCCTGCTCGGCGGTGAAGGCGTAGGTCTTGCGAATGCCCGCATAGGCCACGCCATCGATGGTCTCGGTGGAATTCACGGCGCGCGCATCGGGCAAGGTGACCACCGCGCCCGGCACTGCGAGCGGCGGGAACTCGGGTGCCGACAGGAAATAATTGGGCGCCAGGATGGTGACGTCGATGCCGACCTGCTGGCCCACCAGCACCGGCTGGTGCGCGCCAACGTCGACACGCACGATGGGCCCGGCCGGTCCGGCAGCAGCCCGCGCCAGCCAGGGCCACAGCCAAGCGGCCAGCAGCAGCACCAGCGCGGCGCGCCCCAGCCACGCGCGAGTCGGCATGGCGTGGCGCCTCATCGCGTGCCCTGCGCCGGCGCCGCCTGTCCTTGCTGCAGCGCGAACTTGCGCTGCAGCAGGTCGGTCGGCGTGGTCTGGATCGCGCGCATCCACATCTCGGCATCCTGCGCCAGCACCACCTGCAGCGACTTGCCGCCCGGCGCAGACGGCTTCGCGGCGTCGTACTTGACCTGGTCCGGAGGCAGGTCGGGTGGTTCTTCGCCGTCGTCGGGGTCCGGCTTTTCCTTCGGCAGCTGCTGCGCCAGCAGCTTTTCCATCAGCGCCAGGTTGGCGCTTGCCTCTGGCCACTGCGGCTGGCGCCTGAGCGCCTGGCGGTAGCGCGCGGCGGCCTGCTGGTACTGGCCTTGCCGCGCCAGCGCATTGCCCTGGTTGTAGTCGGCCTGCGCCGAATCGACCCGTGCGAAACTTTGCACCGCCTGCGCGTACTGGCCGGCGCGATACTGGGCGATGCCACGCCACATCGGGTCGTCGAACAGCGTCGCGGCGCGGGCAAAGTCGCCTTGCTCGAAGGCGCGCCGGCCTTGCTGGTCATGCGTCAGCCACAGGTCGACGAAGCGCCATGGGCGTACCGCATGGGCTTGCGTGGCTGGCGCGGACGACTGCGCATGCGCCTCGGGCGGCGCGGCAAGCGCCAGGGCAAGCAGCAGGCCCGCGTTCCAGCGCACGGTCCAGCCCTTGCGGAACCATAGCATCGCCAGCAGCGCGAGCGGCGGCACCAGCCACCAGCCTTCATCCTTCCAGCGGGTGCGGTCGCCGGCCTGCATCTGTTCGAGATGCGACTGCACGTGGCGCTGCACCCAGGCCACGTCGTCGTCGCTGTCCGGCGTGAAGGTCGCCACCGGCACGCCGCTGTCATCGCCGAAGCGCTCCAGCGCTTTCACATCGAGCCGCGCAAACACCCGCGCGCCGTCCTGCTCGACAAAGCCGCCGGCGGCATCGCGCAGCGGCCCGCCCTGCGCGGTGCCCAGCGCCAGCACCACCGGCTGGCTGCGGCCGCTGTGGTCCTGGGCGCGGAACGCCGCCGCGGCGGCGGGGTCGACGCCGTCGGTCAGGAACAGGATGGTGCCGGGCACGGGTTCGCGCTTCAGGTCGGCGTCGATCACGCGCAGTGCCTGCGCCATGTCGCGCCCGGGCACCGGCATGATGCGGGTCTGCAGCGCATCGGCGAAGGTCTGCAGCAGGCTGGCGTCGTCGGTCAGCGGCAACACCAGGTGGGTCGAGCCGGCATAGGCGTAGATGGCGGTGCGGCCGCCGTCGCGGCGCGCCAGGAGCGCCTTGATCTTGAGCTTGGCGCGCTCCAGCCGCGTGGGCGTGACGTCGACCGCGTCCATGCTCGGCGACAGGTCCACGGCGATCGCCAGCGGCGCCTTGTCGTCAAGGAACGGCGGGCGTTCCTGGCGCCAGCTCGGGCCCGCCAGCGCCACCGTGCCCAGCGCCAGCAGCAGCGCGGTCAGGTGCACCGGGCGCAGCGCCAGCCGGCGGCGTTCGCCGAGCATCAGCGCGTCGAGCAGGTGCGGCGCGATGGTGTCGCGCCAGCGCCGCCGCACGTCGCCGCGGCGCCGCACCGCCCACATCAGCAGCGCGGCCGGCAGCAGCCCCAGCAGCCACCACGGGCGCAGGAAATGGAAGTGGGCGAGCGGCTCGAGCCAGGCCGGCATCAGCGCCCGCTCCCGGCGGCATCCGCCATCGCGCCTGGCGGGGCCGAGGCTTGCGTCGCGTCCGTCGCTTCCGTCGCTTCTGCCACGTCGGCACGGGGTGGCCGCGGCCGCGCGACCCACGCCGAATAGCCGAACATCAGCAGCTGGTAACCCAGCACCAGCGCCAGCGCCGCGCCCAGCGGCCACATGAACAGCTCGCGCCGCGGCCGCCAGGACAGCGTCTTCTGGTCATGCGGCGTGATCCGGTCGAGGGTCGCGTAGATGCTCTCCAGGCTGGCCTGGTCGGCGCCGAAGAAATAGCGCCCGCCGGTCTGTGCCGCCAGCCGCTGCAGCACGTCGAGGTCGAGCTTCTGCTCGCCCGCGGCGTTGGGATCGCCGATGCCGATGGTATGCACCACCACCTTGCGTTCGCGCGCGATGCCGCCGGCGCGCTCGGGCGGCATGCGGCTGGCGGTGTCGTTGCCGTCGGTCAGCACGATCATCACGCGCTCCGGCGCCTCGCTGTGCCCGAACAGCTTGATGCCGAGCCCGATGGCATCGCCCAGCGCCGTGCTCGGTCCGGCCATGCCGGGCAGCAGGTCGGCCAGCAGCGCCTGCACCAGCTGGTGGTCCAGCGTAAACGGTGCCAGCGGATACGGCGCATCGCCGAACACCACCAGGCCGATGCGGTCGCCCGGACGCCGCGCCACGAAATTGCCGACCACCTGCCGCACCGCCTGCAAGCGCGGGATCAGCGCGCCGGACGGAGCGCGGAAGTCGCGCGTGTCCATCGACTGCGACAGGTCCAGCGCCAGCAGCAGGTCGCGCGCCGGCTGCACCTTCTGCACCGGCGCCTCGAGGTACTGCGGCCGCGCCAGCGCCGTCACCACCAGCGCCCACGCCAGCGGCGCCAGCACCCATTGCAGCCGGTTGCGGCGCGGCACCACGGCGCCGGCGGCCGGGGTCAGCCCGGCGGCACTGGCGACCTCGCCAAAGAACGGCAGCCGTACCGACGGGCTTTCCTCGCGGTACGGCGGCAGCCACCACCACAGCAGCA
The DNA here is from genome assembly GCF_023952485.1 of Cupriavidus mimosae. Lineage (NCBI taxonomy): Bacteria > Pseudomonadati > Pseudomonadota > Betaproteobacteria > Burkholderiales > Burkholderiaceae > Cupriavidus > Cupriavidus mimosae. The sequence continues at coordinate 23,363 of NZ_JALHRY010000014.1, forward strand.
AGGGCAGCGGCAGCAGCGCGAACAGCCAGGGATATTCAAACTGGTACATGGTGCTCCGCAATCCAGCGCCGGCATGCCGCCGCCACGGCGCGCACCTCGGCGTCGGGCCATTGCGCCAGCGCGGCGTCGCCACGGTACTCGGCGTCTTGCACCAGGGCCGCCAGCTGCGGCGCGACATCCTCGGCCCGACCCGCATGCGCCCGCAGGAATTCGGCCCAGCCGCCGCCGGCCAGGCTGGCCACCTGCGCGCGCGGCCACGCCGCCAGCGCGGTGCGCTTGAGCAGCGCCGCCATCGCGCGCAAGGCCGCGGCGCGGTGTGCGGGGTCGGGGTCCTGCGGCAGCGCCGCCAGTTCCGCCAGCGCCTCGCGCCGGTAGCGGTTGGCGCGGTAGCGCCGCCAGGCGCGCCAGCCAGCCCAGGCCAGCGTTAGCAGCAGCACGCCGCCGGCGATCGGCCAGCCGATGGTCTGCGGCATCCACGATGGCGGCGGCGGCACGGCGAGGTCGGCCAGCGTTGCCAGGGTCGCCGGGGCGGCGCTGTGCGTGAGGCTCATCGCGCCGCCCCCGCGCGTTGCCGCACCGGTGCCTGCTGCAGCGGCCGGCCCAGCAGCCGGCGCAACTGCGGCGCGGTCTCTTCGGCGGCGGACAGCGGCAGCAGCGGCACGCCCATGGCATGGTGCCAGTCCAGCAATGCCCTGGCGCGGGCATCGGCAAACTCGGCGATGCCGCGCCGCGTGGCGGCGTGGCCGAAGCCGAGTTCGACCTGCAGCTCGCCGTCGCTGACCACCAGCTGCCCCGAGCCCGGCAGCGCGCCGAGGAACGGGTCGTGGACCAGGATGGTCAGCACATCGTTGTGCGTTGCCAGCGCCAGCATCAGGTCGCGGGTGCGGGTGTCATGTCCATCGAAATCGCTGACCACGATGACCAGGCAATCGTGGCGCGCCATGCGCGCGGTGCGCTCCAGCGCCGCGTTGAGCTGCCCCGCGGCGCGGCGCGCCGGGGCGTCGGCGCGCAGCGCCTGGTTGAAGCGCGCGATGCCGCCCAGCAGCTGCTGCACCGCGTCGCGGCTGCGGCGCGGCGCAAATGCTTCGATGCGGTCGTCGCCCAGCACCACGCCGCCGACGCGGTCGCCTTCGGCAAGCACCCGCCACGCGGCCAGCGCCGCCGCCTCGGCCGCGCTGACCGATTTCATCGCGCGCCGGCTGCCGAAGAACATGTTGATGCGCTGGTCCACCACCAGCAGCACCGGACGGTCCTTCTCCTCGGTGTAGACCCGCACATGAGGCCGGCCGGTGCGCGCGGTCACGCGCCAGTCCATGCTGCGGATATCGTCGCCGGGCAAATACAGGCGCAATTCCTCGAAAGTCAGCCCGCGCCCGCGCACGCGCGAGGCATGGCGCCCGGCCAGCACGCTGTGCACCGGCTGGCGCGGCAGGAAATGAAAGTCGCGCGCGGCCACCTCGAGCCGGGCCAGCGCCGCGGCGTCCACGCTGACACCGCTCAGCGCCTGCGAAGACGGCGCGTGCGCCGCCGCCGGGGCGGCGCGGGCGATGGCGCGGAATGGCAGGCGCATCGGAGGCCCTCGCAGTGGTTCAGGCCACCGCCACCTGCTGCACCAGGCGCTCGATCACGGCATCGGCGGCGACGCCGGCGGCATGCGCCTCGTACGACAGGATCAGCCGGTGGCGGAACACATCGCCGACCACGGCCTGCACGTCCTCGGGGGTGACGAAGTCGCGCCCGTGCAGCCACGCATGCGCGCGCGCCACCTTGTCCAGCCCGATCGAGCCGCGCGGGCTCACGCCCACCTGGATCCACTTGTCGAGGTCGTCGTCGACGGGCTTGGGAGCGCGCGTGGCCTGCACCAGCGCGACGATGTAGCGCTCCACCGCCTCGCTGACATGAATGCCATGGATGGCCGCTCGCGCGGCGAAGATGGCCTCGGGCGCGAGCCGCACCGGAGCGCTCGCGCCAGCCGCCGCGCCCCCCGCCTCTTCCGCGCGCGCCAGCCTGACGATATCGGCCTCGGCCTGCGCTTCCGGGTAGCCCACGCTGACATGCATCAGGAAGCGGTCCATCTGCGCCTCGGGCAGCGCGTAGGTGCCCTCCTGTTCGATCGGGTTCTGCGTCGCCATCACCAGGAACAGCGGCTCGAGCTTGTGGGTGGTGCCGCCGACGGTGACCTGGCGCTCTTCCATCGCCTCCAGCAGCGCCGCCTGGACTTTGGCCGGCGAGCGGTTGACCTCGTCGGCCAGCACCAGGTTGGCGAACACCGGGCCGGCCTGGAAGCGGAACTCGCCCTTGCCGCCTTCGCTGAAGTAGATCTCCGAGCCTGTGATGTCCGCCGGCAGCAGGTCCGGGGTGAACTGGATCCGCGACAGGCGCGCATCGAGGTTGCGCGCCAGCATCTTGATGGCGCGGGTCTTGGCCAGCCCCGGCAGGCCTTCCACCAGCAGGTGACCGTCCGCCAGCAGGCCCAGCAGCAGGCGCTCGATCATGCGCTGCTGGCCCACGATCGATTCGCCCATGCGCTGCTGCAGGGCCAGGACGTCGTCGCGTGTGCTCATGGGGCGTTCCTTGGTGCGGCCGGGCCGCGGCGGGCCTGGCCGCCGACGAACCACGCGTAGTAGGGATTGTCGGGATCGGCGCGCATGGCCTGCGTGATATGGCTGGCCCACGCCTCGCGGTCGCCGCGGTAGGCGTCGAGGCCGGCGCGGTAGAACGTGTGCAGGATCTCGCGCTCGTGGCGCAACTCGCGCCAGAAGGCATCGTCGGCGCCTGCCAGCGGCGGTTCGCTTTGCAGCGACAGCAGCCTGGACAACGATTCCGGGAAGGCATCGGGGCGGACCCAGCCGGCATATTCGATGCGCGGACGGTCGTCGGTCACGGCCGGGGCGTCGGCCGCATACCAGTCCAGTCCGGCACGGTCGGTGACCCAGGTGGCCAGCAGCGCCGCCGCCGAGCGCACGCCCACAGCCTGCAGCGCCGCGGCGACCCCGGGCTGGGCAAAGCGCGCGCGGACCTGCGCCACATCCAGCGCCAGCGGCGACATCGAACCCACCAGCAGCATCTCGTGCAGCTCGGTGGTCCACAGCGTGGCGTATGGAAATGCATCGAGGAAGCTGCGCACCAGCATGCGCGTATCGGCGTCGTTCTGCGTCGGCAGCGGCAGCCACTGCGCCACCAGGCCGCCGGGCTGCAGCCGCGTTGCCGCAAGCCGGTAGAAGTCGGTCGAATACAGGTTGGCCACGCCGGCGGCCGATGGCGGCGGTGGCTCCAGCGTGACCAGGTCGTACTGCTGCGGGCTCTGCAGCAGTTCGCGCCGGCCGTCGCGCAGGCGGATCTCCACGCGCGCGTCGGTGGCGACGCCGAAATTCCCCTTGAAGCTCGGCACCGCGCGCGCGACCGGCGGCAGCAGCTCCGCCACCACGCGCCGCTCCAGCCCCGGCCACGCCAGCGTCGCGCCCGCCGTGATGCCGGTGCCGAGCCCGATCACCAGCGCCGACTTCGGCGTGCCGTTGTGCACGATCAACGGCAGCAGCGCCTGCAGCCGCATATAGCGCTGCGAGGTCATGGCATCGCCGGAATTGGACACGCCCTGGATATAGAGGCGCCGGAAGCGGTTGGTGGCGGAGCTCTGCTCGACCACCGCCACGGTGGCGCCGCGCCCTTCCTCGTAGAACACCAGTTCGCCGCCGCGCGCCCGCGCCAGCAGCGTGGCGAGGCGGTCCGGCGGCGCCATCGCGGCGGCGATCACCGCGAGCACGCCCAACATCGGCACCGCCCAGCGCGCCGCCGGCCGCACCCCGCTGCCCAGCGCCACCGCCACCACGCCGACCACCGCCGCGGCGACCGCCAGCAGCGCCAGCGTACGCACCAGCCCCAGGTACGGCACCAGCACGAAGCCGGCCAGCGCCGTGCCGGCAATGCCGCCGAGCGTGTTGAGGGCGATCACGCTGCCCACGCCCGCGCCGATGCGCCGGCTGTCGACACTGACGCGCAGCACGAACGGGAACGCCGCGCCCAGCAGCAGCGTCGGCACGAACACCACCGTCAGCGCCGCCAGCGCAAAGCGTGCGCAGGCTGCCAGCAGCGGGCTCGCGGTCAGGCCCTGCACCCACGCCGACAGGCTGCCCTGCGCGCGCAGCAGCCATTCGCCCAGCAGCACGAATTCCAGCAAGGCCACCAGCCCGGCCGCCGCCACCAGCAGCCCGAAGGCGCCCCACGGGTCGCGCGCGCGGTCGGCATGGCGCGCGGCCAGCGCGCTGCCGATGGCGAGCCCGGCCAGGTAGGTGGCCAGCACCACGGTGAAGGCGAAGGTGCGCGTGCTGAGGAACTGCACGATGGCCTGCGACCAGACCACCTCGTAGCCCAGCGCGATGCCGCCGGCAGCGGCATACAGCAGCAGCGCAAGCCGGCCGTTGGCGACATCGCCGGCGGCAGCGGCGTCTTGCACTGCGTGGGCGCTGGCGGCAGCGCAGGGACTCGTTGCCCGCCGCGCCAGCAGCCAGGCACCCAGCGCCGCGACGCCGTTGAGCATGCCCGCCGCGATGGCGCTGCCGAGGATGCCAAGCCCAGGCACCAGCACAAAGCCAGCCAGCAGCGTGCCGGCGATGGCGCCGGCGGTGTTGGCGGCGTAGAGCCGGCCACCGTGCGTGCCAACGCGGCCCGGGCGCGAGCCCAGCACGCGCATCAGCACCGGCAGCGTGCCGCCCATGGCGGCCGCCGGCAGGATCACCAGCACGAACGGCAACGCCCACGCCAGCAGGCCCACCCGGCTCTCCAGCCAGGCAAACGGCGCGGCGGCCCGCGCCAGTGCCAGCGTTGCGCCGACGCCCAGCACCAGCACCGCGAGTTCCAGCCAGGCATACAGCCGCAGCGGATGGCCATGGCGGTCGGCGCTGCGGCCGAAGACCCAGCCGCCCAGTGCCAGGCCGCCGAAGAACGCGCTCACGGCGGTGGTGACGGCGTGTACCTCGACACCCACCACCAGCGCGAGCTGCCTGATCCACAGCACCTGGAACACCAGTCCCGCGGTGCCCGAGGCAAAAAGCAGCAGGGCAGGCACCAGCGCGGCGTCATGCCACGCCTGCCCGTCCTGCCCCGCCTGTGCGGCGGCCCGGGCGCCCTGCCCGTTGGCGGCCGTCGCATACCGCACCTTATCCTTGCCGGAGCCTGCGCCGGCGCGCGCTTCTACCATGGTGCGATCCCTGTGGAATGGGCCAGCCAGCCCCTGCAGCGGAAGCCGGCTGGCCGGTCACGCCTGAGGCTACTTGCTGCCGGCCGCGCCCCTGTCGAGCGACGACATCACCGCCTCGGTCATCTGGTCGATGGTGAAGCTCGCCGGCCGCTGGCTGGGCGGGTAGTCCTTGAACGACTGGAGGAACGGTGCCACCCGCGACGACGCATAACTGATCATGTAGGCGTTCTTCGCGGTCCAGTCGTAGTACTGGTCGGAAACCGTATCGGCCCGCTCATAGGGGTCCATGCGCAGGTTGAATGCCTTGGGCACGCGCAGGCAGGTGAACGGGTTGGCCCAGACCTGGAAGCCGCCTGGCTGGCGCTGCTCGCAGAACACGAACTTCCAGTCGTTGTGGCGCATCGCCACCAGCTGGCCGTCATCGTTGAAGTAGAAGAAGTCCTGGCGCGGCCCGGTGTTGCTCTGCCCGGTCAGGTATGGCAGGAAGTTGTAGCCGTCCAGATGCACCTTGAACGATTTGCCACCGATGCTGGTGCCCTTGAGCAGCCGGTCCTTGATATCCGCATCGCCGGCCGCGGCCAGCAGCGTCGGGAACCAGTCGAGCCCGGAAATCATCGTGGTGGACACCGTGTTGGGCTTGATCCGGCCCGGCCAGCGGATGATCGCAGGCACCCGGAACGCGCCTTCCCAGTTGGTGTCCTTCTCGCTGCGGAACGGCGTGGTCGCGGCATCGGGCCAGCTGAACTGGTTGGGGCCGTTATCGGTGCTGTAGATGACGATGGTGTTGTCGGCGATCTTCAGGTCATCGAGCGCCTTGAGCAGCTTGCCGACGTGGCCGTCGTGCTCGATCATGCCGTCGGCGTACTCGTTGCCCGGCATGCCGCTCTGCCCCCGCATCGACTCGCGCACGTGGGTGAACACGTGCATGCGGGTGGTATTCATCCACACGAAGAACGGCTTGTCGGCCTTCACCTGCTTGTCCATGAAGCCGATCGCCGCCGTCGTGGTCTCGTCGTCGATGGTCTCCATGCGCTTGCGGTTCAGCGGCCCGGTATCCTGGACCTTGCCGTCGGCGAACGAGTGGATCACGCCACGCGGCGCGTTGGCCTTGACCCAGGCCTCGTCGTTTTTCGGATAGTACGGACGCTCGGGCTCCTCTTCCGCGTTCAGGTGATAGAGGTTGCCGAAGAACTCGTCGAAGCCGTGCGCGGTGGGCAGGTACTCATTGCGGTCGCCCAGGTGGTTCTTGCCGAACTGGCCGGTGGCATAGCCCAGCGGCTTGAGCGCCTGCGCAATGGTCACGTTCTGCGCCTGCAGCCCGACCGGCGCGCCCGGGATGCCGACCTTCAGCAGGCCCGTGCGCAGCCCGACTTCACCGGTGATGAAGGTGGAGCGGCCGGCGGTGCAGCTGTTCTCGCCGTAGTAGTCGGTGAACAGCATGCCCTCCTGGGCGATGCGGTCGATGTTCGGAGTGCGGTAGCCCACCACGCCGTGGCTGTAGGCGCTGATGTTGGTCTGGCCGATGTCGTCGCCAAAGATCACCAGGATGTTCGGCTTCTTGCCGGATGCCGCCGGCGCCGCCAGCGCGGGCGCGGAGGCCGCGGCAACCGGGGCGCTGGTCGCCACCGGCGGATTCTCGCGGGCCGGCACCGGTGCGGCCGCGCTCGGTGCCGGCGTGGCGGCAGGCGCCTGTGCCGCCGGCTGCTGCGCCTTGGGCGGGGTCTCCTTCTTGTCGCAGCCGGTCACGGCGACCACCACGGCGGCCACGGCCAGCATCGCCAGCCTGGAACTCCGCCCTCTGACTATGCGTTCTTCAACTCTGTGCATGTCCCGCCTCCGTTCATTGACCCGTTACGGTCGGTTTGCTGCTGATACGTGTGGTCATGGCTTGCCGGCCGGATAGACCTGCTGCCAGTCCCGCTTCATGCTGACCACCGTCCAGCCCCTGGCGCGGGCCACGTCAAGGGCCTTGTCGAGCTTGCCGACCTTGGACTGGCGGTCATAGGCGAACTCGCGCTCGGCATCGTCGTGATGCACCAGCACGGCCAGGCGCGGGCCGTCGCCGCCCGTGGTGTACTCCAGCATCTGCAGGTCGCCGTCGGAGTTGCCCACGGCGAGGATGGGCCGGCGGCCGATATGGCGGTAGATGCCGACCGGCTTGCCCGGCCCGTCATCGATGAAGTCCAGCTTGGGGTCGCGCACCAGCACCGGCTTGCCGTCGCGCACCTGGTAGCGCACCGCCTGCGAGGAGCCGATCACCTGTTCGGGCGGGACGCCGTAGATGGCCTGGCTCCACGGCCGCATGAAGTCGATGGTGCCGCCCGAGACGATGTAGGTCTTGAAGCCGTTGGCACGCAGGTAGGACAGCAGTTCCAGCTGCGGCTGGTACACCAATTCGGTGTACGGCCGGTTGAATTTGGGATGCCGGGACTTTGCCAGCCAGTCGCGGATGGTGCGGTCGTACTCGTCGACGGTCATGCCGCTGTTGGCGCTGGCGATCAGCGCCAACAGCGGCTTCTCGTTGCGCATCAGGGCCTGCATGTCGTTGGCCATCAGCGCCGTGAAGGCCGGGTTGCTGCGCCACTCCGGGTGCTGCGGAGCCGCGGCGCGGATCTGGTCGAGCAGGAAGAAGAACTGGAAGTACAGCGGCTGCTCGCTCCACAGCGTGCCGTCGTTGTCGAACACGGCCACGCGTCCCTCCGGCGGCACGAAGCCGGGCGAGCCCGGCCGCGTCACGTCGGCGACGAAGTTCAGCAGCGCCTGCCGGGCCGCACCGTCGCGCCACGACGGCAGCGCCGTTGCGGCGGTCTGCACGGACTGCGCGGCCGCATCCTGCGCCGCCGGCGCGGTGGCGGAGGTCGAGCAGCCGGCCAGCGCCAGGCCGGCCAGCGCCAGCGCGGCGATGGCCATGCGCGCGTGGCCGGCAAGGATTGCGGGAGGCGCTGCCCTGGTCATGTTGCTCGCTCCTGTAGCGTGTTGCCCTGCTGGAAAGAAACCTGGTTCGCGCGCGGCGTTAGCGCGCTGCCGGGTTGGCCGACCCGGCCATCGCCAGCGGTTGCCGCCGCTGCATTTCGGCCCAACGGCCTTCGTCCATCACCAGGCGGAAGCCGAGATGCGACATGCTGTTGAACGGGTCGGTGCCGCGCCGTGCGCTGGGGCGATAGCTCAGGCAGAAATCCTCGTTGCACAGAAACGAGCCGCCGCGCGTGACGCGCTTGGGCGCGTTGACCGGCACCCCCGGTTCGGACGGGTCCCACGATGCCAGCGGGCCCGACGGGTTTTCGATCGGCTGGCCCTTGCCGGCTTCGCGCCGGAACTGGTCGGCCCGGTACCAGTCGGCGACCCACTGCCAGGCATTGCCGGTCATGTCGGCGAGGCCGTAGCCGTTGGGCGGAAAGCTGCCGACCGGGCTGGTGCCCAGCGCGCCGCCGGCCTTGGGACTGACGACCGGAACCACGGGAAATGGCTGGTTCTGCTGGCCCTGCCAGACATTGGCCATCTGCCTGCCATCAGGAGCAAATTGTTCGCCCCAGGCATAGGTCGCCTGCTCCAGCCCGCCACGCGCGGCGAACTCCCATTCCGCTTCGGTCGGCAGCCGCTTGCCGGCCCACTTGGCATAGGCCTGTGCGTCTTCGTACGAGACCTGCACCACCGGGTGGTTGTCCTTGCCTTCGATCGAACTTCCGGGACCGGTCGGATGGCGCCAGTCGGCGCCGGGCACATAGCGCCACCAGCGCGAGTAATCCTGCAGCGGCACCGGCCGCGGCGTGCCGACGAAGACCATGCCGCCCGCGACCATGGCGCTGTCGGGCGGGCGCGGCGTGCCGGGCGGCAGCTGCACGCGCAGCGTTTCCCAGTCGGGCGCGCGCTCGGCGGTGGTGACATAACCGGTGGCTTCGACGAACTTGCGGAATTGCGCGTTGGTGACGTGGTGCTGGTCCATCCAGAACGCATGCACGCGCACCTTGTGCGCCGGCTTTTCATTGGGCTGCGCCATCTTGCTGTCGCTGCCCATCAGGAAGTCGCCGCCCGGCACGCGCACCATGCCGGCGGGACCAGTCTTGCCATCGCCGACGACAATGGCTGGCGCGGCCGGGGGCCGTCCCTTCAGATACCAGTAGCTGCCGCCAAGGCCGGCCGCGAGCCCGGCGCCGAGCAGGCCCGCCAGCAGCCACGCCCGTCTGCCGCCGCGCCGTCCGGCCGCCAGGGCCGCCGGGCCTGCATTGGGATTGCCGCTATCACGTGGTCCGCTCATTCCCTTGTCTCTGTATGCAAAACATCGAGCCGTTTCAGCGAAAACAATGATCTCAGATGGGTTCGGCAATCAGAAGTCAGCTTTTTATGATTTCAGGCAGCAGTGAATTAAGTTTTTTTCGCATTCCGCTCGCCTCAGCGCCAGGCGCTGCCTACCTGGATATAGAACGCATTCTGGCCCTTGCTGTGCGCCACATCGACGCCGATCGACACCCCCAGCTTGCGCGCGATCATGTAGCGAAAGCCCGCGCCGACGCTGTAGATGGTCGAAGCATCGGAAAAATCGTGCCAGCGCCCATAGGCCTTGCCGACGCCGGTGAAGCCCAGCAGCGACCAGCGCGGGGTCACGTCCCAGCGCAATTCCATTTCCGCCGCGAGCGCATTGCGGTCCTGGTAGCGCCCCTTCTGCACCCCGCGCAGGTCGACGTAGGGCTGCGCATAGAACGGCACGTCGCCGCTGGAAAAGCGCGTATCGGCGCGCAGGCCGAGGATCACGGTGCGCGCCAGCGGCAGCCAGGTAAAGCCGCGCGCGTTGTACATGTTGAACGACTGGGTACTGCCGAAGCCGCCGCGCGCGAACTGCGCCTCGAGTTCGGCATAGCTGCCGCGGCTGGGGTAGAAGATGTTGTCGCGCGAGTCGTAGTCGATCACCAGGCCGGCCTTGCCGATGCGCTGGGTCCGGTCGAAGCTGCCGAGCTCGCCGGCATCGCCAAACCTGAAGGTCGCGGTCGAATCGAAATACACATAGCGCGGGCCCACGTACCAGCGGGTCTCGGCAATGCGCACCAGCAGCTGCTGCACCAGGAACACCCCGCGCAGCTCATAGGCACGCGGCCGGTTGCGCAGGCCGTAGTAGTCGAGGTGGGCATCGACCTTGGCCAGGGCGCCGAGATAGCGGTAGCGGTCGCCGTCCCAGGTGTGGAAATGCGCGACGCCGGCGCCCCAGGTGCCATTCTCGGTATACGCGCCGCCGATGCCGGTGATGTTGGGCGGCGCCGGGCCCTTGCCGCTGGCCCTGGCGCTGGCGGCCGCGTCGGCCATCGATTGCGAGAAGAACATCAGCCCGAGGCCCGCGCCATAGCCGACCGCCGGCTCGGTGATGATGGTGGGCACGGGCAGCGCGCCGCTGTGGTTGAGCAGGAAGTCGCTCAGGTCCAGCGCGCCGTCGTCCGGGTCGAAGAACGACAGCGGCTTCTTTGCCCCAGCCGCGTCGGCCTGCGCCCATGCGCCGCCGCACCAGCACACGGCCAGTGCGCCCATCAGCGCGGCAAGGCGTTTTGTCATGGCGGGAGGAATCATCGGCAAGCATCATCGCCGGGCGGCTTCGGCCTTGTGAAGTAAAACCTTGCGATGCCGTGATGAAAGTTTTTACGTGCTTTTCTTGCGTGTTTTCACGCCAACAGTGATGCGGGGGTTTGCTGCTAGTATGCAATGTCAAAAAACCGGCGCGGACGCCGACCGCATGCCCTGCCCGGTCTGTCCTACCTGTTGATGCATGCCAAAGACCTTCGCACGACGGCTTGCCTTGACTGCCCCGCTGCTGCTGGCCTGTGTTGGCGCCCACGCCACCGAAGGCGCGCTCGGGCGTCCCGTGACCGGCACCAGCGTGCTCCCCAATGCGGGGGTGGTGTCGCCCGAACCGGCGTTGATCGTCAATATCGGCGAGATCTATCTCGACGGCTCGATCGGCGGCAGCCGCACCGTGCCGATCGCGGGCAAGGCCTCGGCCGGCATCGACGGCAAGATCGCCTTCACCCTGGCCACCGTGATGAAAGTGTGGGACACCGACACCCGCGCCTGGAGCTTTGCCTCCAGCTTTACGCTGCCCTATGTGTGGACCAAGGTCACGGCCAGCCTTGCCATCGGCGGCCGCGGCCTCAGCACCCAGGACACCGCCTCGAACCTGTTCGACATCTCGTTCGCGCCGGTCATCGCCGGCTATCATTTTTCCAAGACCGAACACGTGGCGCTGAGCCTGAACGTGTGGGCGCCGACCGGCAAGTACGACCCCAATGCCCTGGCCAATCCCAGCCTCAACAACTGGACCTTCATTCCGCAGGTGGCCTACACCAGGCTGTTCCCCGAGCACTGGCTCGAGTTCGATGCCGTTGCCGGCATCCAGTTCTACACCCGCAACCACGCCACCGACTACCACAACGCGCCGCTGTTCACGCTCGACACGATGCTGCTCAAGCGCTTTGCCAACGGCGCCGGCGTTGGCCTGATCGCCGGCACCACGCAGCAGCTGGGCGACGACAGCGGCCCGCTGGCGGACCGCCTGAACGGCTTTCGCGGGCATGACTGGGCAGTGGGGCCGATCGTCACCTACGACACCAAGGTCGGCGCCAGGAGCCTGCTGTCGCTGGGCCTGCGCTGGGTGCCGTCGGTGGCAAGCAAGAACCGGCTGAAGAGCACCAACACCTTCATGGGCACGGCAACGCTGGTGTTCTGAAGGCATCACGCGTTGACTAGAGATACCCACGCGCCAGCGTCCGCGTTGATCAAGCGCAAGCTCTAATCCCTTTCCTGCCTGCAAACTGGCGCCCATGACGACGTTGCCCTCTTCTTCCCCCGCTTCCAGCGCTCCCCCCGACGCCAGCCAGCCCACCTCCGCAGCCCCCGCCGAGCCCCCACGCCGCCGCGCGCTGGTGCCGCGCGGCCGCTTCGCCTTTATCACCGGCATCCTCAGCTGGACCCTGCTGATCGCCAGCACGCTGTTCTGGTGCGCGCTGCTGTTTCCGCTGGCGCTGCTGAAGCTGGCGCTCCCGTTCACGGCGGCCAGGCGGCGCATCGACCCGCTGCTCAATGGCATCGCCACCGCCTGGATTGCCGGCAACACCGGCTGGTTCGCGTGGATCCAGCGCGAGCCCTGGGACATCCGGGGCCACGAGGGCCTGCGCTATGCCGATTGGTACCTGGTCAACTGCAACCACCAGTCGTGGGCCGACATCTTCGTGCTGCAGCGTGCGCTGAACCGGCGCATCCCGCTGCTGAAGTTTTTCCTGAAGCAGCAGCTGATCTATGTGCCGGTGATCGGGCTGGCCTGGTGGGCGCTGGATTTTCCGTTCATGAAGCGCCACGGCAAGGCCGAGCTGCGCCGCAATCCGGCCTTGCGGCGCCAGGACCAGGAGACCGCCCGCCGCGCCTGCGCCAAGTTTTCGCTGGTGCCGACCAGCGTGATGGTGTTTGCCGAAGGCACGCGCTTTACCGCGGCCAAGCACGCCGCGCAGGATTCCCCCTACCGCCACCTGCTCAAGCCCAAGGCCGGCGGGCTGGCGGTGGCGCTGAACGCGATGGGCAACAAGTTCCGTTCGCTGATCGATGTCACCATCGTCTACCCCGAAGGCGCGCCGGGCTTCTGGGACCTGGCCTGCGGGCGCGCGGGGCCGGTGCTGGTGCGGATGCGGCAGCTGCCGGTGCCGCCGTCGTTCTGCAACGCCGACTACGGCAGCGACAAGGCCTTCCGCACCGAATTCCACCACTGGCTGGCACGCCAGTGGGAGGCCAAGGATGCGGAGATCGACGCGCTGACGCCGCCGCGCCGGGGCTGATCGGCCGCTAGCCGGGCAGCCGCTCGATGGCGCGCTTGCCCTGCACCACCGCCGCCGTCAGCGACGGACTGCCGGCGTTGTCGCTGTTGGCGATGCTGATGTTGCCGGCGCCGGCCAGCCCGGGCCACGCCGCGTCGGGCGCCACGTTCTCGCCGGCCAGGCTGTCGGGCATGTAGCTGTAGCCGTGCGCCCAGCGGTTGACGGTGATGCCGCGGATGACATCCTTCGAAGCAAAGCCCTGGTGCCCCAGCATGCGGTCGAGCTGTGCGCGGATGTCGCGCTCCATGGCATCGAACGGCGTGCCCAGCAGCAAGGCGCGGCCAGCGCGGAAGCGGTCGCGCGCGGGCATGCCGCTGTCGGGCACGGCCGGCACATGGAGCATGTGCAGCACCGCGGGATCGGAAGGTTCCCGGCCGGCGGGCGGCTCCAGCCACAGATCGGTGTAGGTCATGGCGGGCGCATGGATGCGGCGCGTGCGCAGCGCGGCAAACGCCTGCCAGTGGTCCAGCGCCACCTTGGTGTAGACCAGCGGCGCCTTGGCCTCGTTGTGCAGCGTGGCCTTCTGCTGCGCCGGCAGCGACGGCAGCAGGTACGGGATCATCATGTTGTAGCCGGCCAGCACCACGTGGCGCGCCTCGACCCGATGCAGGTTGCCGCTGAAGCCATAGGTGACGCGCGTGATCGGGCCGTCGGGCTCGACCGCGATCGCGGTGCTGTTCAGGCGCAGCCGCACCGGTTGCCCGTCGCGGTCCAGGTGGCCGTAATCGAACGCGGCCGACACCACCTGCGCCGGCGCGGCGATGCGGGCCACGTCCGGGATCAGGCTCTGCACCAGCAGTCGCGCCAGCGAGGCATTGCCATCGGCAAACCACAGTCGCGAGGCGGGCGACTTGCCCAGCCGCGCGTTGCCCGCCGGCGCTGGCATGTTGGCGCCGGCGGGCAGGCCGATGGCGATGGCGTCGGCCACCGAAATGCCGTCGGCATCGAGCGCGTAGGCATCGAGGCTGCGGCTGCGCAGGAAGCGCTGCCCGGCCAGGCCGATGCCGGCCTTGTCGCGCAGGAACGTTGCGTAGCGCATTGCGCGCAGCGCTGCGGTGCGCTCGGCGCCGGACAGCGCCGGCAGGTAATCGGTGGTGCCGGCGACCAGCCGCGTCAGTGCGGCGCGGTCCGCGACGGGCAAGGGCGCGCTGTCGAGGAAGCGCGACAAGGCCGCAGGATCGGGGCCGCCAGACGGGCCGCCCGCGCGCGCGCCGCTGCGCGCGTCGATCGCTTCGCCGAAGGGGTCGCCTGCCACCCACTGGTCGCGGCCGAAGTGCTCGGCGTCGAAGAACACCGCGCGGCCCATGCCGAGCGCGGCATACGGGTCAGCGGCCGCGGCCGCGGGCGGCTGCGCGGCATCGAGCCCCAGCCCGGCCAGCAGCTCGCGCACCGCGGCGTCGCCGGCCGCGCTTGCCGGCATCTCGGCGCTGCCGCCATATGTCACCAGCCGCTTGCCGCGCACCGTGAACTCGTTGCGCTTGGCGTGGCCGCCGAAATCGTCGTGGTTGTCGAGGATCAGGATGCGGCGGTTGGCGCCGAAGCGGCGGCGGTAGAACCACGCCGCCGCCAGGCCGCTAAGGCCGCCGCCGACCACCACCAGGTCGAAGGCTTCGCGCGCCAGAACCGCGGGATACTTCGCGCCTTCGCGCGCCAGGCTGTGAGCCAGCGTGTAGGTGCCGGCATGGTTGCCGCGCAGGCCGGTGAGCGCCGGCGGGTAGGCAGCGGACGGCGCGCCGGCGCGCGGCTGCGCATGCAGCAGCTGCGCCGGCGCCAGTCCCGCGGCAATCGCCAGCGCGGTGCCATTGAGGAAGTCTCTTCGGGTGATCGTCATCGGCGGCTCATGGTTGGGCGTCGGTCTGGCGATGCGCGGCCAGGGCCCGGCGCCGCGCGGCCACGTCGGCCTCCGCCACCGGCGCGGCGCGGTTGCCCCAGCTGCCGCGGATAAAGGTCAGCACGTTGGCCAGCTCCTGGTCGTCCAGGGTCCAGCCATAGCCGGGCATGTGGTAATCCGACGGCGCGGTGGCCACCCGTGCGGTCACGGCGCCGTCGAGCAGCAGGTTGACCAGCGAGGCCGGATCCGGATCCGCCACGGTCGGGTTGCCGGCCAGAGGCGGGAAGACGCGGGCGAAGCCCTTGCCGTCGGCACCATGGCACGGCATGCAGAACACCGCGTACTGACGCGCGCCGGGCAGGTCGAAGCGGCCCTGCCGCAGCTGCTGCGCGGTGGCGGGATCGTGCCGGAACGGCTTGTCTTCGCTGCGCGCGCCAGGCAGGGACTTGAGGTAGGCGGCAACCGCGTCCAGGTCGGCCGGGCTCAGGTACTGGGTCGCGGTGGAAACCACCGTCGACATCGGGCCGAACGAGGTCGCGTGCGCATTGCGCCCGGTGCGCAGGAACTCGGCGATGTCCGCGCGCGACCAGGCACCCAGCCCGGTGACCTGGTCGCCGGTCAGGTTGGTGGCCGACCACCCTTCCACGCTGGCCCCGGCCAGGAAATGCCGGCTGCGCTCGTCCAGGCCCTTCTCGGCGAACAGCGTGCCGCGCGGCGTATGGCAGGCACCGCAATGCGCCACCGCCTGCACCAGGTAGGCGCCGCGGTTCCAGGCGGCATCGCGCGCCGGATCATTGCGGACCGGGTCGTCATCGAGAAACAGCACGTTCCACACCGCCAGCAGGCCGCGCATGCCGAACGGCCAGCGCATCTGCGGCGCGGGATTGCGCTGCGCCACCGGCGCCACCTCGGCGCGCAGGTAGGCGTACAGGGCCGCCACGTCGCCGGCTTGCATGCGCGCATACGACGGATACGGCATGGCCGGATACAGGCGCTTGCCGTCGCGCGCCACGCCATGGCGCACGGCGCGGTCGAACTCGGCCAGCGTGTAGGCGCCGATGCCGCTGCCGGCATCGGGCGTGATATTGGTCGAATAGAGCGTGCCGACCGCGGTGCGGATTGGCAGCCCGCCGGCAAAGGGCTTGCCGCCGGTGCTGGTATGGCAGGCGGCGCAGTTGGCGATGCGGGCCAGGTAGCGGCCGCGTTCGACCTGCTGCGCGTCGCCGGCGGCCTGCGCCAGGCCCGCGGGCAGCAGCACGGCCAGCGCCAGCCCGGCCAGCTGGCGCCATGCGCGGGAGAAAGCGAGGCCAGGCCCGTGGCAAGGGAAGCGCATGGATACAGTCAGCTCATGCCGCCGACACGGCCCAGTTGGCCGCCAGCACCAGGCAGGCCACCAGTCCGGCGGCGACGGCCACGCCGGTCACGATCAGCGGCACCGGGCGCAGGTTGTCCAGGTCGCGCTGGTGCTCGCTGCCCTGGCGCAGGCCGAAGAAGCCCCACAGCACGGTCCGCAACAGCCTCAACGGGTTCATGGCATCTCCTGGCACAACGGCAACGGGTATCGGGACGAGAGCCTGATTATGGTCCGTCGCCGCCAGCCATACCAGCATCAGATAACTGGAAAATTTACGTATCAGTTGGCTGCGTCCGGGCGATAATCCCCTGACCGCCGCCGCCCTGCCCCCCACCATGAAACGGTACGAAGCCCTGGCCGAAACCCTGGCCGCCGATATCCGCAACGGCAGCCTGCCCCCGGGCACGCGCCTGCCGTCGATCCGCAAGACCGTGGCCCAGTACGGCGTCAGCCCGTCGACCGCGTTCCAGGCCTATTACCGGCTGGAAGAGCGCGGGCTGGTGCGGGCGCGCGAGCGCTCCGGCTACTACGTGGCGGGGCCGGCGCGGCGCGAGCTGCCGCAGCCGCAGGCGCGCCCGTCGCGGCAGGTGTCGACGCAGGTGGACATTTCCAAGCTGGTGTTCGCCGTGCTCGAAGGCGCGCGCGACCGCGAGCTGGTGCAGTTCGGCTCGGCGTTCCCGTCGCCCGAGCTGTTCCCGTGGGAGCGGCTGGGCAAGTCGCTGGCGCGCGCCGGCCGCGCCCTCGATCCGTGGTATTCGGTCAACGACCTGCCGCCCGGCAATGCCGCGCTGCGCCGCCAGATCGCGCTGCGCTACCTGGGCGCGGGCGCGCCGCAGCCGGCCGAAGACCTGGTCGTCACCAACGGCGCGCTCGAGGCGCTGAACCTGTGCCTGATGGCGGTGACGCAGCCGGGCGACGTGGTCGCGATCGAATCGCCCGGCTTCTATGCCTCGCTGCAGGCGCTGGAGCGGCTGCGGCTCAAGGCCGTCGAGATCCCGGTCGATCCCGCCGAAGGCATCGACCTGGGCGCGCTCGACACGGCGCTGTCGCGCCATCCGGTCAAGGCGTGCTGGTTCATGACGCAGTTCCAGAATCCGCTCGGCGCGAGCATGTCGGAGGACAAGAAGAAGGCGCTGGTGGCCCTGCTCGCGCGCCACCAGGTACCGCTGATCGAGGACGACGTCTATGGCGAGCTCTATTTCGGCAACCGCTGCCCGCTGCCGGCCAAGGCCTTCGATACGCACGGGCTGGTAATGCATTGCAGCTCGTTCTCCAAGACCCTGGCACCGGGCTTCCGCATCGGCTGGGTCGCGCCGGGCCGCTTTGGCGAGGCGATCCAGCGGCTCAAGCTGATGACCACGCTGTCGGCAGGCGTGCCCGCGCAGGTGGCGCTGGCCGAATACCTGCAGCACGGCGGCTACGACAAGCACCTGCGCAAGCTGCGCCACGTGCTGGAGGTGCAGCAGGGCCGCATGATCGACGCGATCGGCCAGCATTTCCCGGAAGAGGTGCGGGTGTCGCGACCGGAAGGCGGGTATTTCCTGTGGGTGGAGTTTGCGGCGGGGTTCGATGCGCTGGCCTTGCACCATGCCGCGCTGGACGCCGGCATCGGCATCGCGCCGGGGCCGATCTTCTCGGCCCGGCAAGGCTACCGCAACTGCATCCGGCTCAACTACGGGCATCTGTGGAACGACCAGGCCGATGCCGCCGTGGCCACGCTGGGGCGGCTCATCGCGCGGCAGCAGGCGGCCTAACGCGCATCCCGATGCCGGCGCAGCGCCCACTCCAGCGCCTCGAACGCAGCCTGCACCACCAGCGCCAGCACCGCGGCCGGGATCGCGCCGGCCAGCAGCAGCGTGGTGTCGTTCAGCGCCAGCCCGGTAGCGATGCGTTCGCCGAAACCGCCGGCGCCGACGAATGCCGCGATGGTGGCCGTGCCCACGCTGATGATGGCCGCGGTCTTGACGCCCGCCAGCAGCACCGGCACCGCCAGCGGCAGCTCCACATAGCGCAGCACCTGTGCGCCGCGCAGTCCCAGCGCGCGCGCCGCATCGCGCATGCCCTGAGGCACCTGCTCCAGCCCGGTGGCGGTATTGCGCACGATCGGCAGCAGCGCATAGAGAAACAGCGCCACCATCGCCGGCCACACGCCGATGCGCCCCAGCAGCGGGATCAGCATCGCCAGCAGGGCCAGCGACGGCACCGTCTGCAGCACGCTGACCGCGCCCAGCACCGCCTGGCCGGTGCGCCGGCGCCGCGCCGCCAGCATCCCCAGCGGCACGCCCACCAGCGTCGCGGCGCCGACTGCGCCCGCAACCAGCCCGACATGGCGCCGCGCCAGGCGCGCGGTGTCGGGGCCGAACAGCGCGGCCAGCAGCCGGCTGCGCTGTGCGTCAGCAGCATGCGCTGCCTGCGCTCCGCCACCGTCGAGGAAGGCGCGCGCGATCGCGGCAAACGGCTGGCCATCGAGCTCCGCCGCCGCGTTCATGGCGATCATGTCGTCAGCGCTGACGCGTCCGGCCAGGCGCTGCAGTGCCTGCCAGGCCTGCGGAAAGCGCTGCGGCACGTCGAGCCGGTAGACCACCACGGCGTCGTAGCGCGGAAAGTAATGCCGGTCGTCCGCCAGCACGCGCAGCCGGTACTTGCGGATCTTGGCGTCGGTGGAATATATGTCGATGGCATCGACCTGCCCTGCCGCCAGCGCCTCGTAGGCGACGCCGTGGTCCAGACCGAGCGGGCGTTGCGGCAAGCCATAGCGGCTGGCCAGCCCGGGCCAGCCGTCGGCGCGGCCGAGGAACTCGTGCGACAGCCCGAGCCTGAGCCCGGGCTGCGCTGCAAGATCGCTCAAGCGCTGCAACGACCCCGTGCGGGCGTCGGAAACGGCCAGCGCATAGGTGTTCTCGAATCCCAGCGGAATCGCCGCGCCCAGCCCCAGCGGCGCCAGCGCGCGGCGGATCTGGTCGAGGCCGGCACCGGGCGGCAGCTTGAGGATTTCGGCGGCCAGCGTGCCGGTGTAGTCGGCGTAGAGATCGATGCTGCCGGCCTTCAGCGCTGCGAACACGATCGCGGTATTGCCCAGGCCGGGCTGGTGCTGCGCAGTGCCGGGCGGCCCCGCGGCCTGGCTCAGCAGTTCGCCAAGGATGTACGACTCGGTGAAGCGCTTGGAACCGACGCGCAGCGGGTCCGCCGCGCGGGCCGGCAGGCCCGCCGCCAGTGACGCAGCCAGCACCCATGCCACGGCGTAGCCCAGCCGGTGCCACGGCCTACCCCTTGCCTGACTTCCACGAATCCCGGCCAACACGTCCGTCCCGATCTGGCGCCGGTGTGCGCCGGCATCGCTACATCATAGGCGGCGCATGAACTTATCCCGAAATAGTATTTGCAATGTGCATGCTGAAGGCATCAGAATCCAGTTCAGACATACAACCCGTTCGCGCCCCCGACCCTCCCGAGCCCCATGGAAATCCGGCAACTGGAAGCCTTCGCCGCGGTCGTCACCACCGGTAGCGTCACCGCCGCCGGGCGGCTGCTCGGCCGCTCGCAGCCGGCGATCACGCGGCTGATCCAGGAACTGGAAGCCGAACTCGGTTTCGCCCTGTTCACCCGCAGCGGCCCGCGCGTCAGCCCGACGGAGCAGGGTTTCCTGCTCTACGACGAGGTCGAGCAGACGCTGGCGGGCATGCAGCGGATCCGCACGCGCGCCGCGGCGCTGGCGCGCGGCGATGGCCGGCCGCTGCGCATTGCCGCCACCCCGGCGCTGGCCGCGGGCCTGCTGCCGCCGGCGCTGGCGCTGGCGTTCGCGCGCGGGCTGTGCGCGCCGGAGCGCGTGGCGGTGCAAAGCCAGTCGCCGGAGCAGGTAGTGCACGCGGTGCTCACCGGCGCCGCCGACATCGGCCTGAACAGCCTGCCGCTGGAGCACCGCGGCGTGACCGTGCACTGGATCGGCCAGTCCGCGTGCGTGGCGGCGCTGCGCGCCGACGACCCGCTCGCGGGGCAGCCCGCCCTCACCTTGCAGGACTGCCGCGGCCGCCGCCTGATCACCATGCACAACCCCTACCGGCTGCGCCGCCGCGTCGACCGCGCGCTCGCCGCAGCCGGCGTGCCGGCGGCGGGCGTGATCGACACCAACACCTCGATCAGCGCCCTGACCCTGGTGCGCGCGGGGCTGGGCATTGCCTTGCTTGAGCCGGTGACTGCGCGCGGCCTGCCGCTGACCGATATCGCGGTGCGGCCCATCGACGCCGATATTCCTTTCTTTTTCGGGGTGATCACGCCGCAGGCACGCCCGGCCAGCATCGCCGTGCAGGGGCTGGTGCAGGCCGTTGCCGACGCCGCTGCCGCGTTGCTGCCCGACCTGCTGCGGCGCGAGCCGGCGGAGCATGGCGCACTGCTGCAATCGCTCTATGGTGATGCGGGCGACGACGGCAATGCTGAAGCTGCCGGCGATGCCGCCGACCTCCCCACCCAAGATTCCGGACTGACAAGCCATGACTGACCCCACCGTTGCGACCGCTTCCCCGCCTCCGGGCCTGGCCGCCCTCGAAGCCCGGCTGCGCCAGGACCTGTCCTGGCTGGAACTGCCCGCCAAGGCCTGGACCATGCCGCGCAGCGTCGACGGGCAGGAAGTGCTCGACGTCGCCGTGATCGGCGGCGGCATGGCCGGCCTGGCGGCGAATGCCACGCTGACGCACCTGGGCGTGCGCGTGCGCGCCTTCGACCGCGCCCCGGCGGGCTATGAGGGTCCGTGGGCCACCACCGCGCGCATGGAGACGCTGCGCTCGCCCAAGCAGCTGACCGGCCCCGCGCTGGGCCTGCCGGCACTGACCTTCCGGGCCTGGTTCGAGGCGCAGTTCGGCGAGCCCGCCTGGCAGGCGCTGGACAAGATCCCGCGCCTGCAATGGATGGACTACCTGCGCTGGTTCCGCCAGGTGCTGGCGCTGGATATCCGCAACGAACACCAGGTCGAGCGCATCGTGCCGCGCGCCGACGGGCTGGTGGCGCTGTCGATGCAGACTCCGGCTGGCCCGCTCACGGTGCTGGCGCGCCGCGTGGTGCTGGCCACCGGCCGCGACGGCCTCGGCGGCGCCTACGTGCCGCCGGTGGCGGCCGCGCTGCCGCGCCACCTGTGGACGCATTCGTCGGACCAGATGGATTACGCCGCGCTGCGCGGCAAGCGCGTGGGCGTGGTCGGGGCCGGCGCCTCGGCCATGGACAGCGCCGCGACCGCGCTGGAGGCCGGTGCCGCCAGTGTCGAGATGCTGATCCGCCGCGCCGACATTCCGCGCGTCAACAAGAGCAAAGGTGCCGGCAACCCGGGCCTGACCTTCGGCCACCATGGCCTGCCCGATGCGTGGAAATGGCGCCTGCGCCATTACATCAACAGCCAGCAAGTGCCGCCGCCGCGCGGCAGCACGCTGCGGGTGTCGCGCCATGCCAACGCGTACTTCAACCTGGGCGCCGCGCTGGAAGCGATCGAGGCGCACGGCGACGTGCTGCACGTGCGCACCCCGCGGGGCGAGTTCGAACTGGACTTCCTGATCTTCTCCACGGGCTTCCGCATCGCGCTGGAAACGCGCCCGGAGTTCGCCGCCTTCGCCCCGCATATCCGCTTCTGGCGCGACCGCCATGCGCCGCCCGCGGGCCAGGAAGACCGCGAGCTGTCCGATTCGCCCGATCTCGGCGAAGCCTTCGAATTCCAAGAAAAGACGCCCGGCGCCTGCCCGGGGCTGTCGCGCATCCACTGCTTCTGCTATCCGGCGGCGCTGTCGCACGGCACCGTGTCCGGCGATATCCCGGCGATCAGCGACGGTGCGCGCCGGCTTGGGCAGGGCATTGCCGCGCGGCTGTACCAGGAAGATGTCGAACTGCACTACGCCGCGCTGCAGGCCTATGCCGAGCCCGAAGTCTTCGGTGACGAATGGGTGCCGGCGCCGCCGCCGGCGCTGCGCACCGCCAAGGCCTGAATCCACCCCGACCCAACCGACAAAGAGCGTCCGATGACCCAGCCCCCGACTTCCCCGGTCGACCTGATCGACCAGCTCACCGGCCTCGCGCCGGGCAGCGCCACCCACGCCCTGCGGCACCAGCGCGACAAGGTCGTCGCTGCCACCCAGGGCAGCTACGATGCGCTGTTCGCCCCCGACCTGCCCGGCCTGCCGCTGGCGGAGCGGCTGCTGGTGGCGCTGTACGCCGCCCGGCTGACGCCATCGCCGGCACTGGCCGCCCACTACCGCGGCCGGCTCGAACAGCTTGACACCGATGCCAGCCAGGTCCGTGCCGCAGCGGACGGCACGCCCGCGGACATCGCCGAGCCGCGCCTGCGCGCCATGCTGGAATTCACCCGCAAGCTGATCGAGAAACCGATCGAGGGCGACCAGGCCGCGCTGCTGGCGCTGCCCGCCGCCGGCCTGAGCACCCCGGCGGTGGTCACGCTGGCGCAGCTGGTCGCGTTCGTGTCCTACCAGGTGCGGCTGGTGGCCGGACTGGACGCACTGAAAGCCTTGAACGAAAACGGAGCCCCGGCATGAGCGAAATCATCAAATCCCACCGCTTCACCAACGAGGTCCTCGACTGGAAGGCATGGCTCGACGTGGTCGATCTCGACCAGGCCACGCCCGAGCAGATCGCCGTGCTCGAAGAGAGCCACCCCAAGGCCAAGGTGCAGGACTACTACCGCTTCCTGGTTCACCAGCCCGAGATCCTGCGCCAGCGCTCGACCGCTTTCAACGCCATCATGTACGCGCCCGGCGGCATGGCGCGTGCCGAACGCGAGCTGTCGACCACGGTGGTGTCGCGCATCAACGGCTGCGTCTACTGCGCCTCGGTGCACGCACAGCGCTTCGAACAACTGGCCAAGCGCAACGATGTGATCCGCCAGGTGTTCGATGATCCCTACAGCGCTGGCACCACCGAGCGCGAGCGCGCCATCGCGAAGTTCTCGGCGCAGCTGACCGAGCGGCCGGCCGAAGTCACCGCCGCACAGCTCAAGCCGCTGCGCGAGGCGGGCGTTACAGACGCGGAGATCCTGGACCTGGTCCACTCGATCGCGATCTTCGCGTGGGCGAACCGGCTGATGCTGAATCTTGGGGAGCCGGTGTTTCCGCAGGAGCAGGTGGCGGTCGCCTGACAATTTGACCAAGGCCACGAGCCCACGCATAGGCTCCCCTCTCCCGCAAGCGGGAGAGGGGAGCAAACAGCCTGCACTGTTCCTAGCCTTCGCCGCTCCCATAATGCACCGCCAGCCAGACTGTCGGCTGAGTTGCATCAGTCCACGCCACCCGATGGCGGCAATGCGCCGGCAGGTGCAGCCAGTCGCCAGGCCGCATCGTATGCAACCCCGGCTGGCCCTCCAATTCAAGCGCGGCACTGCCGCTCAGCAACAGCACCCATTCCGCCTCCGCGCTGTCGTACCAGAAGCCCGCAGGGCTGGCCTGGCCGTTGGAGACGATGCGCTCGATGCGCAGGCCCGGGCATTGCAGCAGCGGCTCGAAGATTTCCTGCGCCGCGCCGGCCGGGACGCCGGCAAAAAGGTTTCCGTGTTCCGTCTGCATGGTGCCCCCTTCCGGCGCTGCTTGCGCCTCGCTCAGTCGCCCGGCCCGGGCGCGAGCACGTCGCGCGCGCCGTTGCGGCCCATCGGCGAGACCAGTCCGGCGACTTCCATCTGCTCGATCAGCCGCGCCGCGCGGTTGTAACCGATGCGCAGCTGCCGCTGCACCGCCGAGATCGAGGCGCGGCGGCTGGTCAGCACGAAGCTGGCGGCCTCGTCGTAGAGCGGGTCGGCCTCGCCGTCGCCGCCGCCGTCGCCGAACAGGTCGGCGCCGCCGGCCTCGGCCGGGTCGCCGGCGAGAATGGCCTCATCGTAGTCGGGCTCGCCGAACTGCTTCCAGTGCTCGACCACGCGATGCACTTCGTCATCGGCGACAAAAGCGCCATGCACGCGCTGCGGATAGCCGGTGCCCGGCGGCAGGAACAGCATGTCGCCCTGGCCCAGCAGGCTCTCGGCGCCCATCTGGTCGAGGATGGTGCGCGAATCGATCTTGGACGAGACCTGGAATGCCACGCGCGTGGGGATATTGGCCTTGATCAGGCCCGTGATCACATCGACCGAGGGGCGCTGCGTGGCCAGGATCAGGTGGATGCCGGCGGCGCGCGCCTTCTGCGCCAGGCGCGCGATCAGTTCCTCGATCTTCTTGCCGGCGACCATCATCAGGTCGGCCAGCTCGTCGATCACCACCACGATCATCGGCAGGCGCGACAGCGGCTCGGGCGCATCCGGCGTCAGCGAGAACGGGTTGGGCACCTTCTGCCCCGCGGCCTCGGCGGCGCGGATCTTCTGGTTGTAGCCGGCCAGGTTGCGCACGCCCAGCGCCGACATCAGCTTGTAGCGCTTTTCCATTTCGCCGACGCACCAGTTGAGCGCGTGGGCGGCCTGCTTCATGTCGGTGACCACCGGCGCCAGCAGGTGCGGAATGCCCTCGTAGACCGACAGCTCCAGCATCTTGGGGTCGATCATGATCAGGCGCACGTCTTCCGGCGTGGCCTTGTACAGCATCGACAGGATCATGGCGTTGACCGCCACCGACTTGCCCGAGCCGGTGGTGCCGGCCACCAGCAGGTGCGGCGCGCGCGCCAGGTCGGTCACCACCGGGTTGCCGGTGATGTCCTTGCCCATCGCCAGCACCAGCCGCGAATGATGCGCCTGGAACGAGGCGGCGTTGACGATCTCGGACAGCCGGATCATCTGCCGGCGCGCGTTGGGCAGCTCCAGCCCCATGCAGGTCTTGCCAGGGATGGTCTCGACCACGCGGATCGAAGTCACGCCCAGCGCGCGCGCCAGGTCCTTCATCAGCCCCACTACCTGCGCGCCGCGCACGCCCATGGCGGGCTCGACCTCGAAGCGGGTGATCACCGGCCCGGCGCCGGCGCCGACCACGGCGACCGGCACCTTGAACTCGGCCAGGCGCTGTTCGATCAGTTCGCCGGTCTCGCGCAGGCGTTCTTCCGATACCTGCTCGGCGCTGTCGACCTCGCATTCCAGCAAGTCCGCAGGCGGCAGGCGGTAGTCGACCACGGGGCGCGGCGGCGGTGGCGCCACCGGTGCCGGCATTGGTGCGGGCGCGGGCGGCGTCGCGGCTGCCAGCGGCACGGTGCGCCCGACCACGGCGGGCAGCACGATGCGGGGCTTGGCGGGGGGCGGGCTGTCTGGCGTGACTTCGACGGGTGCCTGGACTTCGGTCTCGGCGGCTCCCACTGCATCGGTTGCGTCGGCTACATCGGCCAAGTCGCCGGCCGGCAAGTCCTCCGGCTCGACGGCTTCGCCGACCAGATCGTTGCCGTCCATCAGGGCGCCTTCCGTGCCAGCGTCTTCGGCCGGGACCAGCGCCACGGCCTCGGGCTCAGGCTCCGGCTCAGGCTCGCAGCAGTCCTCCATCGCGGAACTTGCCACGGCGTGGGCTACGGCGTCGGCCTCGGCGTCGTGATCAGGCGCGCTTGCTTCGCGTTCCTGAGCGGTCTCGCCCGTGCTTTCCGGCACGTCGGCCAACAGCGCTTCGGCTTCGGCTTCGATGCGCGCTTCCGCGGCAACCGCAGCCAGCGGTTGTATCGCAACCAGGTTGGGCTCCGATGCGTTCGCGTCGATGGTCATATCCGCGGCCGCTTCGGGCATGGCCGCGGGCAACGGGTCCGGTGCCGGCTCTGCAGACGGCGCTACCATGGACTTGCCCGCCAGCGCCTGCAACTCGGCCAGCAGGTCGAGCGCTTCCTGCCGGATTGCGGCCAGCGATAAGGCCTCGCCATCCAGCGCAAGGGGTTCGGCCGGGACGTCGGTAACAGCGTCGTCGACCGGAACCGAAGTAGCGGCCGGCGCCGCCATCACGATTTCAGGCTCTGGCGTCGGCTCTGTCTCGGGTGCGGCAATTATTTGTGCTGGTGCGACGGCATCCCGTTCGACACTGGCGGCCGCCTGCGTGGCGACAGCGATCTCGGCCGGAGCGGTGACAGTGGCGCCGACAGCGGCGCCGGCGGTCGGCACTGCGGATGCGGCGGCGGGCCTGGCGGACGCTTCCGGCAGCGTCGTGATCGCTGAACGGACCAGCGGCTGCGGCTGGCGGAACGGGCTGCTGACCACGGTGCCGCGCAACGGCTGTGCCGGCCGCGGCGCGGGGGCCGGTGCGGGCGCGGCAGCGGCGGCCGGCTGGCGTGCCGCCGGCGGGGCGGGACGCGTTGCCGGCGCGGCGGCAGCCGGCGCTGGCTGCGGAGCGCGCACCGGCTTGGGCGCGCCCGGCGCGTCGGCATGATGCAGCCAGAGCTCGCCAGGCTGCGGCGGCGATTCACGGGTGCGGCGCGGCGGCTGCCAGGCCGGCTGGCGGCGCGCGGAGACGGCTTCGAAACTGCGGTGGCGCGGCGCGGGCGCGGTCCAGCCGGCGTTGCCTGCTGCCGGTGCGTCGCGGCGCTCGGCCTCGCGCAGCGGCTGGGTGGCGGCGAAGGACACCGGCGCCTCTTCCGGCGCCACGGCGGGCGCGGCGGCGCGGCGCGGCTTGCGCGCGAACAGGCCGCGCCAGGTTTCGCCGAACACCATCGGCGCGGCCAGTGCCAGCACGCCCAGCATCAGCAGCAAGGCACCGGTCCAGCCGAACAGGTTGCCGAAGCCACCGGCCAGCGCGCGTCCGACGCCGCCGCCGGCGGTCGCTTCGGGATCCGCGCCGCTGGTCAGTGCCTCCAGGCTGGCGCTCGCGCACAGCACCGCCAGCGTGCCCAGCCACACGCGCAGCGAGCCCGGCCCGGCCAGGCGCCGCTCGCCGGCCAGCCAGCGCGTCACCAGCCGCCACAGCAGCGGTACTATCCAGAAAGTCGAAAACCCGAACCAGCCCAAACCCATTATCGACATGCCATCTTCAAAACACCGGGCAGCGATTGTAGCGGTTATGACAGTCGGCGATTGAATCGGAAAGCGCAAATATTCGTAACGCGGCGCTTTTTCAACGCCATTACGCAACAATGCCAGGGCGATCGCGGGCACATTCACCACCATGCCATCACAGCGCCGGCGCTTGGCGCAGGCGCGCCGCGCTACCATTCGGCAAACCCGATCGCATCGCATGCCCTCCGCCGCCCTTCCCTGCTCCTCACGCTCCATGCCAATCCGTTACGCCAGGTTGCGCATCCTCGTCGTTGAAGACCATCCGTTCCAGCGCGCCGCCGCCGAGGGCCTGCTGCGCCATGTCGGCGTGCAGACTCTCACCAGCGCGCACAACGGCACGCAGGCGGCCGAGCTGCTGGCGCGCGAGCCGTTCGACGTAGTGCTGTGCGATATCGAGATGCCCGGCTGCAATGGCCCCGAGCTGATCGCCGAGCTGCACCGGCGCGGCCCGCGCGCCTTCGCCGGCGCACCGCCGGTGTGGGTCTGGGTCACGGCGCTGGCCGAAGACATCCTCGATTCCAACCGCGGCCTGGCGCATGCCGCCGGCATCCCGCGCGTGCACGCGCTGCGCAAGCCGCTGGCGCCCGATGCGCTCGAAGTGATCCTGGCCGATGCCCTGGTGCGCCGGGACGCCGCGGCCGGCGTGCCCGCCTGGACCCCCGACGCCGAGGAACTGCTCGCCGCGACCCGCGCCGGCACGGACCTGCTGGTCATGCTGCAGCCCCAGCACGATATCGTCAGCGGCCGCCTGGCCGGGGCCGAAGCGCTGGTGCGCTGGCGCCATCCCGAGCATGGCCTGGTGCCGCCGGACCAGTTCATCCCGCAACTCGAGGCGCTGGACGCCGCCGACCCGGTGTTCTTTTTGGTCGTGCGCCAGTGCCTGGCGGCGCAGCAGCGCCTGCGCGCCGCCGGGGTCGGGATTGCGATGGGCCTGAACGCGTCGGCGCAGACGCTGTGCCGGCCCGGCGTGCTGGAATCGTTCGAGGCGTTGGTGGCCGCCAGCGGCGTGCCGCGGCAGGCGCTGACGGTAGAGCTGACCGAAGGCTACCCGGTGCCCGACACGCTGGCGCTGTCGGTGGCGCTGAACCGGCTGCGGCTGCTCGGCTATGGCGTGGCGATCGACGATTTCGGCATGGGCATCGCCACGCTCAAGCTGCTGGCGGACCTGCCGTTCACGCAACTGAAAGTGGACCGCTCGTTCGTCGCCGAAGTCGACGGGCACGGCCAGCGCGCCACGATCTGCCGCAGCATGATCGGCCTGGCCCGCGAGCTGGGGCTGGAGTGCGTGGCCGAGGGCGTCGAGACCGACGCCCAGCGCGCCGCGCTGCGGGGCCTGGGTTGTCCGCTGGGCCAGGGCTATCTATGGTCGGCGCCCAGGCCGGCCGAGGCCTTCGTCGCGGACGCCATCGAGCGCGCCATGGCAACGCCACCGGCCTGAGCCGCGGCGCCGCCAGCCTTACTGCCCGACCCGGAACGGGTACTTGGCGAAGATCTGCGCCACGGTCTTGTCGATGCGCTGCTGGGCACTGGCCTTGTCGCTGGTGTCGACACTGCCGACCGCCACGCCTTCCCACACCAGCTTCATCTGGCGCCGGTCGACCAGGTCGATGTTGACCGTGCCCTCGGTGTAGCGGTATACGTCGTTATAGAAGCCATAGCCCGGCCACGGCGCATACAGGCCGCCGCGATAGCCGTAGTAGCCCATCATCGGCGCGGGTGCCGGGCTGACCTCCACCTTTTCCTGCAGCCTGGCATTGAAGTTGACCAGCAGGTCCGGCGACTGCGCCACGTAGCGGTAGCCGCGCGCGCCCAGTTCGCGCTGGACCGCGGTCTTGAAGTACTGGGTGGTCAAGCTTTCATAGCCGGCGCGGTCGGTGCCGGGACGCTCGACAAAGCCGAAGGTGCGGTAGGCGCTGAAGTCGGTGGCGGGGTTGTAGTCGGTCTTGATGTCGGGCACGCTGGCGCAGCCCGACAGCAGCAGCGCTGCGACCGCCGCGGGGATCGTGCCCCGGGTCGCCACCGGGAAGAGTTGCCGGAACGCATTCACGATACATCTCCAGGAATTGGCGGCAAGGCGCGGGATTGCGAGTCGCGCTAGTTGAGCTTGCCGTTGATGCCGCCCACGCTGAGCCGGCCCGCCCCCAGCAGCACCACCGCCAGCGCCGCCCCCAGGTACATGCCCTGCAGCTCCAGGGCCCAGCCGCCCGTATTGGACAGCATGCCAAGCTCCTTGGTATGCACCAGCCCGATGGCGAACAGCATGTTGAGGGCAACCACCAGCGCCGCCAGCCGGCTCCACAACCCGATGATCAGCAGGATCGGCGCGACGATCTCGCCCAGGTAGACCCCGTAGGCGACCCAGGCCGGCAAGCCGGCGTCAGCGACCACCTTCGACACGAAACCGATGCCGGACGCGCCCGTGACCTTGGCGATGCCATGCATCAGGATCAACCCGCCAAGCACGATGCGCAGCAGCGCCTTGCCCAAGTCCTGGGAACCCTGAGAGCCACCCATGGCCATTCTCCTTGCCGTTGTCTGTGAGAGGTGATCGAGCCATGCGCCTTAGCCCTCACGCGCACGGTTCGCCCCTGTACCTTAGTGCGAGGCGGCGTGAACGTAAAGCCGCAAATGCGCGACACTGGCCGGCACCGACGCGGCCGGCACCACCCTTGCACACGGCGCCGGCACATGCCGCATGCAGCGCTACACCACGCGGTGCATCGATGGCGTGCGCGGCTGCTGCATGCCGACCTTGTGCGCGCACTCGGGCAACACCTCGCCCAGGAAGTCCAGGAAGCGCCGGCTGGCCGGCGTCACACCCTTGCGCGACGGGAACACCGCGTGCAGCGTGCCGACCGGCATGTCGTACTGCGGCAGCACTAGCTCCAGCTCGCCGCTCTCCAGCGCCTCGCGGCAGAACATGCGCGGCAGCATGGCCACGCCGACCCCGGCGATGGCGGCCTCGCGCAGCAATGCGAATTCGTCGGTGACCAGGCGCGGATCGTAGGCAATCTGGATCGAATCGCCGGTCTTGCAGCGCAAGGTCCAGACGTGCTTGCCGTCGTGCGGCTGCTGGCCCACGCCCGGCATGCCGTCGAGCGCCTGCGGCGTGCGTGGCCGGCCGATACTGTCCAGCAGCGATGGACTGGCCACCAGCATCAGTTCGCTTTCGCCAAAGGTGCGTACCGCCAGGCTGGAATCTTCCATCACCTCGCGCACGCGCAGCGCCAAGTCGAAGCCCTCGCCAATCACGTCGACGCGCCGGTTGGTGGTCTCCAGTTCGATACGCACGGCCGGGTTGGCGCGCATGAAATGGCCGATCGCCGGCGCCAGCAGGATCTGGGCGATGGCGATCGGGCAGCTCACCCGAAGCGTGCCGCCGGGCTGCTCGCGCGCCTGCTCGATGACCTCGCGCGCGGCCTCGGCCTCGTTGAGCATGGCGCGGCAGCGTTCGTAAAAGGATTCCCCCAGCGGGGTCACGCGTACCTGGCGCGTGGTCCGGCGCAGCAGCTGCACGCCCAGGTCGCGCTCGAGCTGGGCGATGCGCCGGCTCAGGCGCGACTTGGGCACGCCGGTGGCGCGGCTGGCCGCGGAAAAACTGCCGTGCTCGACCACTTGGGCGAACAGCGACAGGTCGTTGAGGTCTTGCATGGATGGCTCCGGGGTCACCCCGATGGCGCCGCTACCCGGTCCGGACGGCGCCTGGGTGGCGTTGCATCGGTAGAACAATCATTTGCATTTTGCCTCACTACCGATACCAATGGCCAGCCGCTATCTTTCCTCCATCGCAACCGCATCCTTGTGGAGAAAGACATGAACATCCTGCAGATCGATACCAGCGTCCTCGGCGACAACTCCGTTTCGCGCAGCCTGACCGCCAGCGTGGTGGCCGACCTGGTTGCCGCCAACCCCGGCGCCACCGTAACCGTGCGCGACCTGGATCAGGATGCCCCCGCGCACCTGTCCGGCAACCTGCTGCCCGTGCTGGGCGGCCCCAAGGACGGCCTCAACGCCGTGCAGCAGGCCGAGTTGCAGCGCACCGAGCAGTGGCTGGCCGAGTTCCTCGCCGCCGACCTGCTGGTGCTGGGCGTGCCGCAGTACAACTTCAGCATCCCCAGCCAGCTCAAGGCCTGGATCGACCGCATCGCGCAGGCTGGCCGCACCTTCAAGTACACCGAGAGCGGCCCGGTGGGCCTGGCCGGCGGCAAGCGCGTGATCGTGGTGTCGTCGCGCGGCGGCGTGCGCCAGGATGCCAACGCGCTGGACCTGCACGAGCAGACCGTCGACGTGGTTCTCCGCTTCCTGGGCATTACCGACATCACCTACGTGCGCGCCCACGGCCTGGCCATGGGACCGCAGTTCCGCGAAGCCGGGCTGGCCAGCGCCCGCACCGAAATCGCGGCGCTGAACGACGCCAGCCGGCTGGCTGCCTGAAGACGACCGGGGCGCGGCGCCGTCGCTGTAGGACGGCGCCGGCTCGCCCCGGGACCGGATCGGGTCTATGATGGTTCGGGGCGCTACGGCGCCCCGCGTGCCATGGGCGGCGCGCAGCCGCGGCCCTTGGGCGCCGGCGGCGCACCGCCTGCAGTCATCGACCGATCCAACCCGGGAGCCCGCATGACTTCAGCCCTGTTGCCAGGAGCCGCCCTCCATCCGCCGCACGAACCCGCCCTGCTTTCGCAGTACCGGCATGTCCGCGCTGCCACCGAAACCCTGGTGGCCGACCTGTCCGATGCCGATGCCACCGTGCAGTCCATGGACGACGCCAGCCCGGCCAAATGGCACCTGGCGCACACCACGTGGTTCTTCGAGGAATTCGTTCTGGCCGCACGCATGCCGGACTACGAGCCGGTGGACCCGGCCTATCGCTATCTTTTCAACTCGTACTATGAAGCGGTCGGCGCGCGCCATCCGCGGCCGCAGCGCGGGCTGCTGACGCGCCCGTCGCTGGACGAAGTGCTGGCGTACCGCGAGGCGGTCGACGAAGCGATGCTGGCGCTGCTGGGCAGCGCCCAGACCGACGACGAGGCGGCGCTGATCACGCTTGGCCTGCAGCATGAACAGCAGCACCAGGAACTGCTGCTGACCGACGTGCTGCACCTGTTCGCGCAGAACCCGCTGCGCCCGGCCTTCGCCCCGGAACTGCCCGCGCCCGTGATTGCCGACCCGCGTCCCGCGCCGGACTGGATCGGCTTTGACGGCGGCCTGGTCGAGATTGGCCACCGCGGCGAGACCTTCGCCTTCGATTGCGAAACCCCGCGTCACAAGGCCTACCTGGCCCCCTTCACGCTGTGCTCGCACCCCGTCAGCAACCGGCAATGGTTCGAGTTCATCGAGGATGGCGGCTACCAGAGCGCCGGGCTGTGGCTGTCCGACGGCTGGCGCTGGGTGGCAGAGCAAGGCATCCAGGCGCCGCTCTACTGGGAAGAGCGCGAAGGCACCTGGTGGCAGATGACGCTGCGCGGCATGCATCCGGTCGACCCGGACAGCCCGGTGACCCACGTCAGCTTCTACGAGGCCGACGCGTTCGCGCGCTGGGCCGAGCGCCGGCTGCCGACCGAGGCGGAATGGGAGCACGCCGCCAGTCGCCTGCCGGCCACCGGGAATTTTGTCGAGGGGCGCGCGCTGCGGCCGCTGCCGGACCGGCAGAACACTGCCGGCGTGCTGCGCCAGATGTTCGGCGACGTCTGGGAATGGACCGCCAGCGCCTTCCTGCCCTATCCGGGCTTCCGCCCCAACCCGGGCGCGGTGGGCGAGTACAACGGCAAGTTCATGAGCGGCCAGATGGTGCTGCGCGGCGGGTCGTGCGTCACTCCCGAATCGCATATCCGCGCGACCTACCGCAACTTCTTCTATCCGCACCAGCGCTGGCAGTTCACCGGCGTGCGGCTGGCCGACGACGTCTAGGACCCGGCCCAGTATGGCGCCAGCCAGCGCCAGGCTAGCCAGGCCAGCGCCACCCACACCAGCACGATAACCACGGCGGCCGCGCGATTGCGCGGCCGTTGCGCGTGGGTGGCCTGCCAGGCTTCGGCGCGCCCGCGGCATTCGTCCTTGACCGTGGCGGGAATCATCCGCAGCGTGAGCCAGATGCCCAGCGGCACCAGCAGCACGTCATCCAGATAGCCCAGCACCGGGATGAAGTCAGGGATCAGGTCGATCGGGCTGAAGGCGTAGGCCACCACCAGCGCGCCCAGCAGCCGTGCCGTCCACGGGGTGCCGGGATGGCGGCTGCAGAACCACAGCGTCAGCAGGCTGCCCTTGAGCCCGCGCGCCCACTGGCGCAGGCGCGAACCGCTGGCCATCGCCGCCGCGCCGGCTTACCAGCCCTTGCCCTGCGGCGCCGCGGGGCGCTGGCCGCCGGGCTCGGCAACGGGCGGCTTCAGCGGCGGCGCCGGCACGATCGGCGTCTGCGGATACAGCTTCTGCCAGCGCGCCTTCAGGCCGTTTGCGATCTCGGCCTGGTTGTAGCGCTCGGCAAAGTCGATCACGGTCATGCCCTGCTGGTTCTTCAGGCGCATGTCGGCGCCTTCGTCCAGCAGCAGCTTGACAGTCCCGATATGGCCGCCGCGCGCGGCCATCATCAGCGGGGTGGTGCCGTTGGGGCTTTCGGCGTCGATATACGCGGCATGGTCGACCAGGTACTTGACCACGTCGTTGTGGCCGTTGGTGGCGGCATAATGCAGCGGGGCCCAGCCGGTCTTGTTGATCTCGGCCTCCATGTCGTCGACCATCAGCTTGACCATGTCGAGCTGGCCCTGCAGCGCGGCCATCATCAGCGGGGTCTCGCCGGCCGGGTTGGCCTTGTCGAAATCGATGTCCTTGGCGCGGATCAGCACCGTGGCGGCCTTCAGCGACTTCTCGCGCAGCGCCAGCACCAGGGCCGGGTTGCCGCGGTTGTCGACCACATTGGGGTCGACGCCCTTGGCCAGCAGCTTCTTGACGGTATTGGCGTCGTCGAATTCCACCGCCTTGCGCATGTCGTCGGCCGGCGCGGCCTGGACGATCGTGGCGGCGGCCAGCGCGACAGCGCCGGCGGCACGGCGGACGAACTTCATGTCAAACATGAGATTTCCTGTCAATGTGCTTGAATAAATTGAAGAAATTTTCCGTGGTCTGTTCCGCGACCTGCTCCACAGGAACCCCGCGCAGTTGTGCGATGAACTCGCCCACGTGGCGCACCCACGCCGGCTCGTTGGTCTTGCCGCGGTACGGTACGGGGGCCAGGTAAGGGGAATCGGTCTCGATCAGCATCCGGTCCAGCGGCACCTTGCGCGCGGTTTCCTGCAGGTCCGCCGCGCTCTTGAAGGTGACGATGCCGGAAAACGAGATATGGAAACCCTGGTCCAGCGCCTGGCGGGCGACGTCCCAGGTCTCGGTGAAGCAGTGCATCACGCCGCCGGCTTCGCCCGCGTTTTCCTCGCGCATCAGGCGCAGCGTGTCGTCGGCGGACGAGCGGGTATGGATGATCAGCGGCTTGCCGGTCTGGCGCGCGGCGCGGATATGGGTGCGGAAGCGTTCGCGCTGCCATTCCATCTCGGCGATGCTGCGGCCGTTGAGCCGGTAGTAGTCCAGCCCGGTCTCGCCGGTGCCGACCACGCGCGGGTGCGCCGACAGCGCCACCAGCCGCTCCAGCGTGGGGTCCTCGCCTTCTTCGTAGTCAGGATGCACGCCGACCGACGCGTACAGGTTGGGATGCTGCTCGGCCAGCGCCAGCACGCGCGGGAAGTCTTCCAGCGTGACCGAGATGCACAGCGCATGCGTGACCTGGTTGGCGCGCATGTTGTCCAGCAGTTCCGGCAGGCGCGCGGCCAGTTCGGGGAAATCGATATGGCAGTGGGAGTCGACAAACATGGGAAATCTCAGGTACGGCGTTCAGGCGGTGCTCAGGCCCCGTCCACGCGGCGGCCGACGATGATGAGGTCGCGCTCGACGCCGTCGAGCACGGCCACGCGCGGCAGGTCGCCCCAGCGCGTGAAGCCCAGCGCCGCGAACAGGCCCAGGCTGGGCGCGTTGTGGCCGAAGATAAAGCCGAGCAGCGTGTTCACGCCGACCGTGGGCGCGTGGTCGATGGCCTGCTGCAGCAGGTAGCGCCCCAGCCCCTGGCCGCGGCGCTGTGCGTCCAGGTAGATCGACACCTCGGCGGTGGCGCCATAGGCCGGGCGACCGTAGAAATCGGAAAAGCTCATCCAGCCGGCCATGCTGCCATCGGCGTCCTCGCACACCCAGAGCGGACGGCGCCCGGGCTGGTGGGCGTCGAACCAGGCCTGGCGCGAGGCCACGGAGACCGGCTCGGTATCGGCAGTGACCATGCGCGAAGCCACGGTGCCGTTGTAGATGGCGACGATGCCCGGCAGGTCGCGGGGCTCGGCAATGCGTAGCGAGAAGTTCATTAAAATCAATATATTGCGAGAGATATCTCGCAACCTTCATAAGGTTTGGGTGGGGCGCCCTGACTCCAGCATCTTGCCCAGGATTTCCTCCACTGCGCGGCGCAGGTTGCGGCCGTTGTCGTCGTCGGGCAGGTGCACGCCGACGCCGGGCGTCTTCATCGGCGTGCCCGCGGGGGTGATCCAGGCCACGTGGCCCGCGATCTGGTATTTCTGCGGCCGGTCCAGCAGCGACAATACCAGGAACACCTGCTCGCCCAGCCGGAACGGCCGGTTCGACGGCACGAAGATGCCGCCGCGCGCCAGGAATGGCATATAGGCCGCGTACAGCCCGGCCTGGTCCTTGATCGACAGCGACAGCACGTTGGGCCGCGAGGCCGCCCCGCTGCCGCTTCCCGTGACGCTACCAAAGCCCGCCTCGGCCGGCCCGGTGCCGGCGACTGCCGTGTTCATGGTTGACCCCCTGATGACGTTGCTGCTTGTTGTTATGGCTTGCTGTTATGCACTACGCCCGGCCGCCTGCCGCGCTAGCGGAACAGCTGCCGGTACTCCAGGAATACCGCTTCCATCACCAGCCGTGCCGCCAGCGGATGGTTCTCGCTGCGGCGGTGTGCGTTCAGGCGCGCGGCAAACGCCTGCAGGCCGCGCGCATCAGTGGCGCCGGCGCAGCGCACCAGTACGGCCCGCTCCCTGGGGAAGTACCGCGGCGTGGCACCGCCATCCAGGTGCAGTGCCAGCAGATCGTACGTCCAGCGCTGCAGGATGCCAAGCACGGCGGGTACCGGCAGCTTCTGCAGTTGCTCGGCCGCCGCGGGGGCGTCGAACGCGGCCGCGGCGCCGAGCTGGCCGACCAGCCAGCGCTGCAGCGGCTGCTCCTCGGCCTCGGCCGCGTGCAGCGCGGTCAGCGGCGAGCCGCCGGCCAGCGCCAGCTGGGCCTCGGCGTCCGCCACGCCCTGCCCGCGCAGCCATGCCAGCGCAGCCTCGGGCGTCGGGCGCTGGGCCGAGAACTGGCGGCAGCGCGACAGGATGGTCG
The DNA here is from genome assembly GCF_023952485.1 of Cupriavidus mimosae. Taxonomy (NCBI): domain Bacteria; kingdom Pseudomonadati; phylum Pseudomonadota; class Betaproteobacteria; order Burkholderiales; family Burkholderiaceae; genus Cupriavidus; species Cupriavidus mimosae. Next base: position 59,930 of record NZ_JALHRY010000014.1, read on the forward strand.
GCAGGATGCGGTCAAGCCGGTCGGTCACCAGCAGGAACACCGTCGACGGCGGCGGTTCCTCGAGCGTCTTGAGCAAGGCATTGGCGCCCTCGGTCTGCAGCGCGTCGAGCGGATAGACCACCACCACGCGCAACCCGGCGCGGTGCGTGCCTACCGCCACGGCCTCGATCAGCGCGCGCACCTGCTCCATGCGGATGATCTTGCTGGGCGCCTTTTTCTTGCCGCCCTCGTCGGTTTCCGCCTCGGCCGAGGCGTCGAGGGCCTCGGGCCGCACCACGGTGAAATCCGGGTGGTTGCCCTGGCTGAACCAGTGGCAGGCGGCACATTGCCCGCACGGCTGCCCGTCCGCCAGCGGCGCTTCGCACAGCAGCCCCTGGGCGAAATGCAGTGCCAGGTCGCGCTTGCCGATGCCTTGCTGGCCGTGGATCAGCAACGCATGCGGCAGCCGCTCGCGCAGCGCGCCCAGCCGTTGCCAGTCTTCTTTCTGCCAGGGATAGAGCATGTAAATCAGTAGGTTAGCGGTCTAACTTCGAGTGCTGGCTAAATATTACCTTGGCGTCGATTAAAAAACGCCGGTAAATCAGATGGTTGCGAGAATCTTTTCAAGTTCGTCGCGAATATCGGCAATGCTGCGGGTGGCGTCGATGACGCGGAAGCGCTGCGGCGACTGCGCCGCGCGGCGCAGGTATTCGTCGCGGGTGCGCTGGAAGAAGGCGCGCGATTCGGCTTCGAACTTGTCCGGCGTGCGCGCCGCGGCCAGGCGCGCACTGGCGGTTTCCAGCGGCACGTCGAACAGCAGCGTCAGGTCCGGCTGCAGGCCGCCCTGGACCCAGCCCTCCAGCACTTCGAGCCGGCCGGTGGCCAGGCCCCGGCCGCCGCCCTGGTAGGCAAAGGTGGCATCGGTGAAGCGGTCGGAAATGACCCACTTGCCGCGCTCCAGCGCCGGCGCGATGACTTCGGCGATATGCTCGCGCCGCGCCGCGAACATCAGCAGCGCTTCGGTTTCCAGGTGCATCTTGCGGTGCAGCAGGATCTGGCGCAGGTCTTCGCCCAGCGACGTGCCGCCGGGCTCGCGCGTGGTGACGACCCCGGCGATGTCGGCGCGCGCGCGCAGGCGGTCGGCAACCCAGTCGATATGGGTGCTCTTGCCGGCGCCGTCGATGCCCTCGAAGGTAATGAATTTTCCGCGCATGGAATGCCTATTTGCCGCGCTGGTACTTGTCGACCGCGCGGTTGTGTTCGGGTAGCGAGTTGGAGAAATGGCTGCTGCCGTCGCCGCGGGCAACGAAGTACAGCGCGTCGGACGGCGCCGGCGTGGTTGCCGCGGCCAGCGAGGCCAGCCCCGGCAGCGCGATCGGCGTGGGCGGCAGGCCGGTGCGGGTGTAGGTATTGTACGGGGTGTCGGCCTGCAGGTCGCGCTTGCGCAGGTCGCCGTCGAAGGCCTCGCCCAGTCCGTAGATCACGGTCGGGTCGGTCTGCAGCAGCATGTTCTTGCGCAGCCGGTTGATGAACACCGCGGCGATCATCGGGCGCTCGGCAGCCTGGCCGGTTTCCTTCTCGACGATCGACGCCATCACCAGCGCCTCGTACGGGGTCTTGTACGGCAGGTCGGGCGAGCGTGCGTTCCAGGCCTCGTTGAGCCGGCGCTGCATGGCGCGGTAGGCGTGCTTGTACAGCTCGAGGTCGCTGCTGCCGCGCGCGAACAGGTAGGTGTCGGGAAAGAACAGCCCTTCGGGCGAAGGCTCGGCCGCGCCGATGGCTTTCATCAGTTCGGCGTCGGACATGCCGCGGGTGTCGTGGCGCAGCGCCGGGCTGGCGTCGACCGCGGCGCGCATCTTGCGGAATTCCCAGCCCTCGATCACCGTGACCACGTAGTGCGTGACTTCGCCGCGGGCCAGTTTGCCGACGATCGACAGCGGCGTGGCGCCGGTTTCGAATTCATAGCCGCCGGCCTTCAGGTCCGCGCCATGCCCTGTCAGCCGCGCCAGCAGCACGAACAGCCGCGGGTCCATGCCCACGCCGCCGCGCTGGATCTGCCGGCCGACGCTGGCCACGCCGGAATTCGGCTTGATCACTACTTCCACCGGCGACTTGCTAAGCGACACCGGGTGATTGGCCCACCACGCAAAACCGCCCACGGCCGCCAGCGCGAACACCAGCACGGCAAGCCCAAGGCTGAGGAATAAACGTTTCATGTATCAGGTATAGGGACTGGCCGCGGGCACCGCCGGCGGACTTGCATGCCGCCGCGGACCACCGGCGCCGGCCGAAAATCTCGTAGCCCCATATAATAACCGGCAGCCCGGCACGACCGTGAGCCGTGGCGCCGGCGCCGCTCGCGCGCCCGGCACCGCGCACCCTCGGTGGCCCGTTTCCTTCTCTTCCCGATTTGCCTCGACGATTGCCTCGCAATGCCAGCATTGAATCCCCAAGCCCAGCAACTCGCCGCCAACCTTGACGCGCTGCAGGCCGGCGGCGTGGTTTGCACCCCGGCCGGGCTCGGCCTCGTCCGCGTGGCGGGCGACGATGCCGCCAGCTTCCTGCACACCCAGCTGACCAACGCGGTCGACGACCTGGCGCCGGGCACGGCGCGCCTGGCCGGCTACTGCTCGCCCAAGGGCCGGCTGCTGGCCACCTTCCTGATGTGGCGCGACGCCGACGGCATCGTGCTGCAGCTGTCGGCCGAGATCCAGGCCGCGGTGCAGAAGCGCCTGTCGATGTTCGTGCTGCGCGCCAAGGCCAGGCTGTCCGACATCACTCCTACCCATGCCATCCTCGGCTTGGCCGGCGCCGGCGCCGCCGGGGCGCTGGCAGCGGCCGGGCTGCCCGCGCCGGAAGCCGCCTTTGCCGTGGCCACGGCCGACGGCGCCACCGTGATCCGCCTGCCGGATAGCGCCGGCCAGCCGCGCTGGCAGCTGGTGCTGCCGGCCGAGCGTGCCGACGCGCTGCGCGCGGAGCTGTCCGCCACGCTGACAGCTGCCGCGCCGGCGTTGTGGGACTGGCTCGAAGTCCAGTCGGGCCTGCCCCGCATCGTCGCGGCGACGCAGGAGCAGTTCGTGCCGCAGATGATCAATTTCGAGCTGGTCGGCGGGGTCAATTTCCGCAAGGGCTGCTATCCGGGCCAGGAGATAGTGGCGCGCAGCCAGTATCGCGGCACGCTCAAGCGCCGCATGTGGCTGGTGCAGGGTCAAGGCGAGGTGCCGGCGCCCGCAGCCGAGATCTATCGGCCGGAAGACCCGGGCCAGCCCTGCGGCATGATCGTCAACGCCGCGCCCGCTCCCGATGGCGGCTGGGCCGGGCTGGCCGAGCTGAAGATCGATGCCGCCGGCAGCGCACTGCGGCTGGGCAGCGCCGAGGGCGCGGCGGTGGCCACTGCCAGCCTGCCCTATGCGGTGCCGCTGGGGGAAGCTGCCCAGGCCGCCGGCTGATTGCCACAGGAGCCGCCATGAGCGACCACCTCTACGTCTATTTCCGCGTGCCGGAGGCCGTTGCCGCCGAGGCGCTGCCGCACTGGCACCGCTGGATGGAAACGGTGGCCGAAGCCACCGGAATTGGTGGTACGCTGATGCGCAGGCCGGAAACCCGCGCCGGCGTGCAGACCTGGATGGAGTGCTACGCCGACGTGCCGCCCGCGTTCGATGCCACGCTGGAAGGGCTGTGGCGGCAGAGCGGGCTGGAACAGTGGGTGGAAGGCGAGCGGCGCGCCGAACACTTTATCGACCTTGACGTGCTGTAGGCGCCCCGGATGACGTGTCGGCGCCGTCGGACTGAAGTACGCGGGAGCCGCTGAGGCGGCACCCAGCGGCAAAGGAAGCGAAACGATGTGTCTGATCCTGGTTGGCTGGCAATCGCACCCGGACTATGCCCTGGTCGTAGCCGGCAACCGCGATGAATTCTATGCACGCCCCGCGGCGGCCGCGCACTGGTGGCAGGATGCGCCCCAGGTGCTGGCCGGCCGCGACCTCGCCGAGGTCATTGGCGAGCCCGGCACCTGGATGGGGGTCAACGCCGAGGGCCGCTTCGCCGCGCTGACCAACTACCGCGCCCCGTCCGAAAAACGCACCGACGCGCGCTCGCGCGGCGAACTGGTGGCGGGCTTCCTGCGCGGCCATGCGGCGCCGTTCGACTACCTCGACGGCCTCGCCGGCGAAGACGGCGCGTACAACGGCTTCAACCTGCTGGCAAGCGACCTGCGCGAACTATGGTGGTACAGCAACCGCTCGGCGTCGCGCCAGCCGCAACGGCTGCGTCCGGGCCTGTACGGCCTGTCCAACGCGCTGCTCGACACGCCCTGGCCCAAGGTGCGCAGCCGCGTTGGCGCGCTGGCCGAAGTGCTGGCCGCGGACAGCGGCCAACCCACCGCCAGCGCCGAACCCTACCTGCAGATGCTGGCCGACCAACGCCAGGCCGCGGATTTCGAGCTGCCCGCCACCGGCGTGGCGCCGGAATGGGAAAAGCTGCTGTCGTCGGCCTTTATCCGTTCGCCGATGTACGGCACGCGTGCCAGCACCGTGCTGCGCATCCGCCACGACGGGCGCTTCGACCTGAACGAGCGCAGCTTCGACGCCGATGGCCGCATCGGCGACGTGGCCTACCACGGCACGCTGAACCTGTCGCGCGACACCGGCATCGTGCAGGCGCCGCGCTGAGCGCCGCGCCGGCGCTTTATCGCCGCAAGCGCTTGCGCATCTCCACGTGCGGGATGCCCGCCTCTTCGAATTCCGGCCCCACCTGCTCGAACCCCACGCGCGCATAGAACGGCGCCGCGTGGGTCTGCGCGTTGAGCACCAGTTCCGGATAACCCAGCTGTTCCGCCTTGCGCATCAGCGCCTCCAGCACCAGCGCGCCGACGCCGCTGCCGCGCGCCGGCTTCAGCACGGCCATGCGGCCGATATGGCCGTCGGGCAGCAGCCGGCCGGTGGCCAGCGGCGTGCCATCCTCGTCGAGCGCCAGCGCATGCCAGCTGGGCTCGTCCCATTCGTCCCATTCCAGTTCCACCGGCACGCACTGCTCCTCGACAAAGACGGTGTAGCGGATGGCGCGCGCGCGCTCGCGGGCTTCGGGCCAGGGGCAGATCAGGACGGTGGTAGGCATGGCGTAAAAACGGGCAAGTGGCAATGCGGGCGCCAATGATACGCCAGCGCCGGGCCCACCGCAGCCGCACCAATGTGGAGCAGTGGGCGCACGGACCAGCGTGACTTGCACCATATCCGGGTTTACCTGGGGTCGGCAGCCGTATAGCAAATTTGTATGATGACCTGATTACCGAATGACTGGGAAAGCTGCCGTGTTCCAGAAAGTCCCTGCCCGTGCCCTGACCGACAACGTTGCCGAACAACTGCTGGACAAGATCCAGAGCGGGGCCTTTGCCCGCGGCGACAAGCTGCCGACCGAGGCGGTGCTGTCAGAGGAGTTCGGCGTCAGCCGCACCGTGGTGCGCGAGGCCATCTCCCGGCTCAAGTACGAAGGCGTGGTCGAGTCACGCCAGGGCAGCGGCGTGTTCGTGACGCTGCAGGCCGGCATCCGGCCGCTACGCATCGACTACACCGACACCGGCACGCTGGAAGCGGTGCTGCAGATCGTCGAGCTGCGCCGCGCGATCGAGGCCGAGGTGGCGGCGCAGGCAGCCCGGCGCCGCACCGATGCCTCGATGGCGGCGATCGACGCCGCGCTGGCCCGCCTCGACGAAGTGGTGGCGCAGGGCGGCGACGGCGTCGCCGAGGACGTGGGCTTTCACCGCGCCATCGCCGAAGCGACCGGCAATCCTTATTTCCTCAAGACGCTGGAATTCCTGAGCCAGTACCTGGAAGCCGCCACGCGCGTGACCCGCACCAACGAGGCACGCCGCGCGGACTTTTCGCGCCAGGTGCGCGAGGAACACCAGGCCATCGTCGCCGCGATTCGCGCCGGCGACCCGCTGGCCGCGCGCAATGCCGCGCAGAACCATATGTACAACGCCGCGCACCGGCTGGCGCAACTGGGCGCCGACGAGAGCGGCGCGGCGCACGGCGCCACCAACTGACGCGCCGTCGCAAGCATCGAATCATCCGTATCTGTTTCAGGGAGTCCCCTATGTCCAGGAATATCGGCGTCATCGGCCTTGGTGCCATGGGCTTTGGTGTCGCGCAGTCGCTGCTGCGGGCCGGTTTCAACGTGCATGCCTGCGACCTGCGTGCCGAAGTGCTGCAGCGCTTTGCCGATGAAGGCGGCGTGCCGTGCGCCTCGCCCGCCGAACTGGGCAGCCGCTGCGACGTGGTGCTGACGCTGGTCGTCAACGCGCAGCAGACCGAGGCCGTGCTGTTCGGCGCCAACGGCGCCGTTGCCGAGATGCAGCCGGGCAAGCTGGTGATCGCCAGCGCCACCGTGCCGCCGGGCTTTGCCGGGACGCTGGGACAGCGCCTCGCCGAAAAAGGCCTGCTGATGCTGGACGCGCCGGTCTCCGGCGGCGCCGCGCGCGCCGCCAGCGGCGAAATGACCATGATGACCTCGGGCCCCGCAGAAGCCTACGCACTGGCCGAGGACGTGCTGGCCGCCATCGCCGGCAAGGTGTACCGCCTGGGTGCCGCGCACGGCGCGGGCTCCAAGGTCAAGATCATCAACCAGCTGCTGGCCGGCGTGCACATCGCCGCCGCGGCCGAGGCGATGGCGCTCGGCATGCGCGAAGGCGTGGATCCGGACGCGCTCTATGACGTGATCACGCACAGCGCCGGCAACTCGTGGATGTTCGAGAACCGCGTGCCGCATATCCTGAAGGGCGACTACACCCCGCTGTCGGCGGTAGACATCTTCGTCAAGGACCTGGGCATGGTGCTCGACACCGCGCGCACCAGCAAATTCCCGCTGCCGCTGTCGGCCGCCGCGCACCAGATGTTCATGATGGCCTCCACCGCCGGCCACGGCGGCGAAGACGATTCGGCCGTGATCAAGATCTTCCCGGGCATCGAGCTGCCGGGCAAGGCCGAATAAGGAGCACCGACCATGACCGCGCTCCTGGGCTGTATCGCCGACGACTTTACCGGCGCCACCGACCTCGCCAACACGCTGGTGCGCAATGGCATGCGCACCGTGCAGACCATCGGCGTGCCGGAATCCGCAGCCGATATTGGCGCGGCCGACGCGCTGGTGGTCGCGCTGAAATCGCGCACCATCCCCGCCGCCGAGGCCGTGGCGCAGTCGCTGGCCGCGCTCGAATGGCTGCGCGCGCAAGGCTGCCGCCAGTTCGTGTTCAAGTACTGCTCCACTTTCGATTCGACCGATGCCGGCAATATCGGCCCGGTCGCCGAAGCACTGCTGAACGCGCTGGACAGCGATTTCACCATCGCCTGCCCCGCCTTCCCCGAGAACGGCCGCACCATCTTCCGCGGCCATTTGTTCGTGGGCGATGCGCTGCTGAACGAGTCGGGCATGGAACACCATCCGCTGACGCCGATGACCGATGCCAGCCTGGTGCGCGTGCTGCAGCGCCAGAGCCAAAGCAAGGTCGGCCTGCTGCGCTACGATACCGTCGCGCGCGGTGCGCAGGCCGCGGCTGAACGCATCGCGGCGCTGCGCCACGACGGCGTGCGGCTGGCGATTGCCGATGCGGTGTCTGACGCCGACCTGCTCACGCTGGGCGAAGCCTGCGCCGGCCTGCCGCTGATCACCGGCGGCTCGGGCATCGCGCTGGGCCTGCCGGAGAACTTCCGCCGCGCCGGCCTGCTGGTGCAGCGTGGCGATGCCGATGCGGTCCCCGCCATCGACGGCCCGGGCGTGGTGCTGGCCGGCAGCGCCTCGCGCGCGACCAACGGGCAAGTGGCGCGCTGGCTGGAGCAAGGCCGCCCGGCGCTGCGCATCGACCCGCTCGCGCTGGCGCGCGGCGAAGCGGTGGCCGACGCCGCGCTGGACTTCGCCGCCGCCCACGACGAGCCGGTGCTGGTCTACGCCACCTCCAGCCCCGACGAGGTCAAGGCCGTGCAGGCCGAACTGGGCGTCGAGCGTGCCGGCCACCTGGTCGAGCAATGCCTGGCCACCGTTGCGGCCGGCCTGCTCGCACGTGGCACGCGCCGCTTTGTCGTCGCCGGCGGAGAAACCTCGGGCGCCGTGGTACAGGCACTGAACGTACGGGCGCTGCGTATCGGCGCACAGATCGCTCCAGGTGTGCCGGCCACGGTCACGCTCGGCGCCACGCCGCTGGCGCTGGCGCTCAAGTCGGGCAATTTCGGCGGCCCGGACTTCTTCGACGAAGCGCTGCGCCAGCTGGGAGGCCAGTGATGAGCACCGAAAGCAAGCTGCGCGAAGAGATCTGCCGCATCGGCGCCAGCCTCTACCAGCGCGGCTATACCGTCGGCTCGGCCGGCAACATCAGCGCGCGGCTGGACGATGGCTGGCTGATCACCCCGACCGATGCCTGCCTGGGCATGATGGACCCGGCCGCGGTCGCCAAGGTCGCCGCCGACGGCACCTGGGTGTCGGGCGACAAGCCGTCCAAGACGCTCACGCTGCATCGCGCCATCTATGACAACAATCCCGGGGCGCACGCCGTGGTGCACACGCACTCGACGCACCTCGTGGCCCTGACGCTGGCCGGTGCCTGGCAACCGGACGACGTACTGCCGCCGCTCACGCCGTACTACGTGATGAAGGTCGGCCATATCCCGCTGATCCCCTATCACCGGCCCGGCGATCCCGCGGTCGCCGCGCGCGTGGCCACGCTGGCCGCGCAGGTGCGCGGCGTGCTGCTGGAGCGCCTCGGTCCGGTGGTATGGGAGTCCAGCGTCTCGCGCGCCGCGTTCGCGCTGGAAGAACTGGAGGAGACCGCCAAGCTATGGATGATGATGAAGGACACGCCGGGCTTCGCCGCCCGCGCGGCGCTGCCCGACGGCGCACTGGCTGAGTTGCGCGACGCCTTCCAGGCGCGCTGGTAGCACAGCCCTCTTTTTTCCGACTGACACGGCCATACGGATCTGACCGGCGCGGTTGCCTTGCGGCCACCGTGCGGGGCACGCGCATGCCTGCTATTCGCGTAGCCGGCACACATTACTAGACCAGACTGACTCTACCCGGAGACCACCGATGCCTTCCAACCAACCGGCGGCCAGCGTACCCGCCTTCGACAGCCTGGGCGGCAACGCCCGGCTCGACACCGACACCCAGATCGAGAAACGCGCCTACAGCAAGGTGTTCTGGCGCATCATGCCGTTCCTGATGCTGTGCTACGTGGTCGCCTACCTCGACCGCGTCAACGTCGGCTTCGCCAAGCTGCAGATGGGCCAGGACCTGGCCTTTTCCGAGACCGTGTTCGGCCTCGGCGCCGGCCTGTTCTTTATCGGCTATTTCCTGTTCGAGGTGCCCAGCAACCTGCTGATGCACAAGATCGGCGCGCGCATCTGGATCGCCCGCATCATGATCACGTGGGGCATCATCTCGGCGCTGTTCCTGTTCGTGAAGACGCCGACGCAGTTCTACGTGATGCGCTTCCTGCTCGGCCTGGCCGAGGCGGGCTTCTATCCCGGCGTGATCCTGTACCTGACCTACTGGTACCCGGCCAACCGCCGCGCCAAGATGATCGCGCTGTTCATGTCGGGCATCCCGGTCGCGGGCATGTTTGGCAACCCGCTGTCGGGCTGGATCATGGATGCCTTCAACGGCACGCATGGCATGAGCGGCTGGCAATGGATGTTCCTGCTCGAAGCCCTGCCCGCGCTGGTGATCGGCGTGGTGACGATCTTCGTGCTGCGCGATGGCATCGACAAGGCGCCATGGCTCAGCGCCGATGAAAAGCGCGTGCTCAAGCGCAATGTCGAGGAAGACCAGCAGAAGGCCGGCGCCGCCGCCGGCCAGGCGCACGGCCATTCGCTGGGCGCCGTGTTCAGCGACCGCCGCGTGTGGTGGATGTGCCTGATCTACTTCTGCTTCGTCACCGGCCAGTATGCGCTGACGTTCTGGATGCCCACGCTGGTCAAGGCCAGCGGCGTCACCGGCAACCTGAAGATCGGCCTGCTGTCGGCAATCCCGTTCATCTGCGCCATCATCGTCATGAACATCCTCGGCCACAGCGCCGACGCGCGCCAGGAACGCCGCTGGCACCTGATCGTGCCGGCGCTGATGGGTGCGGTGGGCTTTGCCATTGCCGCCTCGTTCACCAACAATACGACCGTGTCGATCGCCGCGCTGTCGCTGGCCGCCGCCGGGGTGCTGACCTGCGCGCCGCTGTTCTGGTCGCTGCCCACCGCGTTCCTGTCCGGCATTGCCGCCGCTTCCGGCATCGCCGTGGTGAACTCGGTCGGCAACCTGGCCGGTTTCGTGTCGCCGTACATGGTTGGCGCGCTCAAGGACCTGACGCACAGCACGCAGCTGCCGATGTACGTGCTGTCCGCGATCCTGGTGGTGGGCGCCGTGCTGGTATGGCTGACGCCGGCTAAACTGGTCAACCGCTGAAATCCGGCCGGGCCCGTCGCGCTGACCGCGACCGGCGCCGGCTTCGTCCTACGCTCTGGAGTTCCCATGCCGCGCTTCGCCGCAAATCTCTCGATGATGTACAACGAGCACGCGTTCCTGGATCGCTTCGCCGCTGCCGCAGCGGACGGCTTCCAGGCGGTGGAGTACCTGTTCCCGTACGAGCACCCCGCCGCCGAGCTGCGCGCGCGCCTCGATGCGAATGGTCTCGCCCAGGCGCTGTTCAATGCCCCGCCGGGTGACTGGGCAGCGGGCGAGCGTGGCCTGGCATCGCTGCCGGGGCGCGAGGCCGAATTCCGCGATGCCGTCGGCCGTGCGCTGGAATACGCCGGCGTGATCGGCAATGACCGCGTGCACGTGATGGCAGGGCTGGTGCCGGCCGATGCCGAGCGCGCGCGCTACCGTGCCACCTACCTGGAAAACGTCGCCTTCGCCGCGAAAGCGGCCGCCGCGCAGGGCGTGACCATCGTGCTGGAGCCGATCAACACGCGCGACATGCCGGGCTATTTCCTGAACCGCCAGGACGACGCGCAGGCGATCTGCAAGGAGGTCGGCGCGGCCAACCTGAAGGTGCAGTTCGACTGCTACCACTGCCAGATCGTCGAGGGCGATATCGCGATGAAGCTCAGGCGCGACATGGCCGGCATCGGCCATATCCAGATCGCCGGCGTGCCCGAGCGCCATGAGCCGGACCTGGGCGAGCTGAACTACCCGTACCTGTTCGACCTGATCGACTCGCTCGGCTACCAGGGCTGGATCGGTTGCGAATACCGCCCGCGTGCCGGCACGTCCGAAGGACTGGGCTGGCTCAAGCCCTACCTCGGCCGCTGATTGCAGAACCACCACAGATCTCTTGCCATGAACGTACTGATTACCGGCGGCGCCGGCTTCCTCGGCCTGCAGCTGGCCCGCCTGCTGCTGCAACGCGGCACCCTGAACCTGGACGGCAAGGCCGTCTCCTTCGAGCGCCTGACGCTGCTCGATGTGGTCGCGCCGCAAGGGCTGGACGATGCGCGCGTGCGCGTGGTGACTGGCGACCTGTCCGACCCGGCCGTGCTGCGCAGGGCCATCGACCAGGACACCGGCGCGGTGTTCCACCTCGCCGCCGTGGTTAGCGGCCAGGCCGAGGCCGATTTCGAGCTGGGCATGCGCGTCAACCTCGACGCCTCGCGCGCGCTGCTCGAAACCTGCCGCGAACTGGGCCACAAGCCGCGCGTGCTGTTCACCAGCTCGGTCGCGGTCTATGGCGGCGAGCTGCCGCCGGTGGTGCAGGACGACACCGCGCTCAATCCGCAATCGTCGTACGGCGTGCAGAAGGCGATCGGCGAACTGCTGCTGTCCGACTACAGCCGCCGCGGCTTCGTCGACGGCCGCGTGCTGCGCCTGCCGACCATCAGCGTACGCCCGGGCAAGCCCAACGCGGCGGCCTCGTCGTTTGCCAGCGGCATCATCCGCGAGCCGCTGGCTGGCGTGGCAGCCAACTGCCCGGTGGCGCCGGAGACCAGACTGTGGCTGCTGTCGCCGCGCGCGGCGGTGGCCGCGCTGGTCAATGGCATCGAACTGGCCGGCGAACGGCTGGGCAACCGCCGCGTGATCAACCTGCCGGGGCTGTCGGTGACGGCGGCGGGCATGGTCGAGGCGCTGCGCCGCGTGGCCGGCGATGCGGTGGCGGACCTGGTGACGTGGGAACGCGAGGAGCGTGTCGAGAAGATCGTCGGCACGTGGCCGGCGGCATGGAATGCGGAACGTGCCTTGGCGCTGGGGTTCGAGAGCGATGCCAGCTTTGATGCGGTGATCCGGGCTTATATGGAGGATGCGGGGGTGGGCAAGTAAGCTTCGCCGCTCCGCCATGGCGACTGCCTATTCAGTTGCTGAGCGCCGGTCCCCTCTCCCGCTTGCGGGAGAGGGCTAGGGAGAGGGCAGGACTTTCGTGTCCTAACACGCCCTGTCGCAAAGCACACGCCTGCCCTCTCCCCCGCCCCTCTCCCGCAAGCGGGAGAGGGGAGAAAACAAGCGGGATTTGCAGGATTCTTGCGAACCCTTAGCCCGCCGGCTTCACCACCTCATACCCCTCGATCACCTCCCGCACCACCCCCGGGATCGGCGCCGACTTCTGCGTCGCCGGGTCCGCGCACACATAGACGATTTCGCCGGTGATCAGGTGCTCGTCGCCCCGATACATCTCCACCCGGAACAGCATGCTGGACCGCCCCAGCCGCGCCATGCGGCCGCGGATGTCGAGTTGATCGTCGAAGCGCGCCGACGCGTGATACTCCAGCGTCGACTTGACCACGAAGATGTCGACGCCATGCGCGTGCAATACGTCCTCCGGATAGCGGATGCCCAGCGCGCGCCAGTACTCGGTCACGCAGATATCGCAATACGTCAGGTAGTGCGCATTGAAGACAATCGATTGCGGATCGACTTCGGACCAGCGCACGCGCAGCGGGATGGTGTGGCGGAACTCCTCTTTGGCCATTGACGTGGTCTCCTTGTTGATTGTTCCGGAACGCTGGAAAGACATCAGGCCGCCGTACCCGCCGGCGCGAGGCTCGGCAGGCGCGGGCGGCCTGAATGCATGAGAGGCGGTGGCTCAGCGCGGGCTTACTGCGGCTTGGCCAGCCCCAGCTTCTCGATGATCGCCTTTTCCTTTTTGACGGTTTCCGTCGCGAACTGCGCGTACTGCTGGCTGTTCATGTAGAACGGTTCCATGTCGAACTTGGCCAGCGATTCGCGGTAGTTGGGCATTTCCATCGCCTTTTTGAAGGCGTCATGCAGCTTCTGCACGATCTTCGGATCCGTGCCCTTGGGCGCGACCAGGCCGAACGGCGAGGTCTGCACGATGCCCATGCCCAGTTCCTTCAGCGTCGGCACGTTGGGGAAGCGCGCCGAGCGCTTCTCGCCCCAGGTCGACAGCAGGCGCAGCTTGCCCTGCTCCACGTACGGTGCCCAGGCCGGCGTGTCGGCCACCGACATCACGTGGCCGCCGAGCAGCGCCTGCATCGATTCCGAATTGCCCTTGTACGGGATGTGCGAGAACTGCACGCCCTGCTTCAGGGCCAGTTCTTCCATGGTCAGGTGCAGGGTGGTCATCGAGCCCGGCGAGCCGTAGGTCAGCTTGCCCGGGTTGGCCTTGGCGTAGGCGATGTAGTCCTGCATGGTCTTGATCGGCGAATCGGCCGGCACCACCAGGCCGAACGAATAGCCGGCCAGGTTGATGATGTAGCTCAGGTCCTTGACCGGGTCCCAGTTGATCTTGGTGGTGTACGGCAGGCGGTAGACCGGCATGGCCACCTGCGCCAGGGTGTAGCCGTCGGGCGCGGTGCTCTGCATCAGCTGCGCCGGCAGCACGCCGCCGGCACCGGGCTTGTTCTCGACGATCACGGGCTGGCCCAGGATCTTCGCGGCGTTGTCGGCCAGCACGCGGAACGGGATATCCGTGGAGCCGCCGGCGGTGTAGCCGATCACCAGCCGGATCGGGCGCTGCGGGAACTTGTCGGCCTGGGCCTGGGCGGGCATGGCGGCAAGCCCGAGGGCCGCGGTGGCGGCGGCGATGCCGGCGCGGGCGAGGAAGTGGCGGCGTTGCATTTGAAAGTGTCTCCTAGTGCTGCAAATCACTGCTTGAAAAATGCGTGGACCGGCGCGACCGCAAGGCGAGGCCTAGTCCTGCGAGGTGCCGAACGCGGTGCGCAGCGCGGCGACGGCATCGCCATGCGCCTGCGCCACCGCGGGCACGAACCGGCCCAGTTTGAAGAAATCATGGATCATGCCGGGGTAGTCGGCCAGCGTGGCGTCGACGCCCGCGGCGCGCAGCTTTTCGGCATAGGCCACGCCCTCGTCATGCAGCGGGTCGTAGCCGGCCACCGCGATCCAGGCCGGGCAGACCCCGCCCACCTCGGCACCGGTGCCACCGCCGTCGAGCGGGGCAAAGCGCCAGTCGTCGCGGCTGGCATCCTGGTCCAGGTACTGCGCGAAGAACCATCGGATCATCTCCGCCGTCAGCAGGTAGCCGTCCGCCAGCGCGCGGTGCGACGGCGTATCCTGGCGCGCGCAGGTGCCCGGATAGATCAGCAGTTGCAGCACCGGTGCCAGCCCGGCATCGCGCGCCTCGACCGCGCAGGCGGCGGCCAGCGTGCCGCCGGCGCTGTCGCCTCCCAGGCCGATGCGCGCGGTGTCGGCGCCGAGCTTGTCGGCTTCGGCGAAGACCCAGTGCAGCACATCGAAGGCATCGTTGACCGCGGTCGGGAAGCGCCACTCGGGCCCGAGCCGGTAATCCACCGACAGCACCATGCAATCGGCCTGGCCGCACAGCAGGCGGCACAGCGGATCGTGCGAATCGACGCTGCCGACCGTGAAGCCGCCGCCGTGGAAGTACACCAGCAGCGGCAGCGGCTCGACCCAGCTGGCCTCGCGCGGCGTATACAGCCGGACCGGGATGGCGTGGCCGTCGCGGGCCGGCACCAGCAGGTCTTCCGCGGTATGCACCGGCGGCGGGTTGAGGTCCAGGATCGGCGCGCTTTTTTCGTAGGCGATCTTGGCGTCTTCCGGCGCCATGGCGTGGATCGGCGGCCGCTTGGCGCGCGCGATCAAGGCCAGCAACGCGGCCATCTGCGGGTCCAGCGGATGGTCCGGCAGGCCTGGCGTGGCGGATGGGGAAGACGGTACGACAGACATAGGGCGGAATGCGGCACAAACCCGGCGCAGGCCCCGCGCAGCAAGGCAGGCGCGGCGTCGGCATCGGGACAAGTTCGAATAGTGAACGATCGTTCGATTTTAGTATGATGCCAGATGTTTCCGAGCCCGGGCAGTCCGAGATAACCCGGAAAAGTCCGGCTCGCCCTGCCACGCCGGCAGTTTTTGCGCGATCATCGGCTGCAGCGGCGCCGGGGCCTGCGGAAACGATGCCACAGTGCCATTGAACCCCAACCCGGCGCATGATGCCAGCGGCGGGCCAGGCCCGTGACAACAACGCATTCCAACGCATTCCAACGCTTTCGCGGCAGATCCCAGCAGGAGACAAGCAAACATGGCGTTCATCTACTATCTGACCCACATTCACCTGGACTTCGGCGCGGTCAACGTGCTGAAGTCGGAATGCGAGCGCATCGGCATCCGCCGGCCGCTGTTGGTGACAGACCAGGGCGTGGTCGCGGCCGGCGTGGCGCAGCGCGCCATCGATGCGATGCAGGGCCTGCCGGTGGCGGTGTTCGACGAGACTCCGTCGAACCCGACCGAGGCCATGGTGCGCAAGGCCGCCGCGCAGTACCGCGAGCAAGGCTGCGACGGGCTGGTGGCAGTGGGCGGCGGTTCGTCGATCGACCTGGCCAAGGGCATCGCCATCCTGGCCACGCACGAGGGCGAGTTGACCACCTATGCCACCATCGAAGGCGGCAGCGGCAAGATCACCGACCGGGCCGCGCCGCTGATCGCGGTGCCCACCACGTCCGGCACCGGCAGCGAGGTCGCGCGCGGCGCCATCATCATCCTCGACGACGGCCGCAAGCTGGGCTTCCATTCCTGGCACCTGCTGCCCAAGTCCGCGGTGTGCGATCCCGAGCTGACGCTGGGCCTGCCCGCCGGCCTGACCGCCGCCACCGGCATGGACGCCATCGCCCACTGCATCGAGACCTTCCTCGCGCCCGCCTTCAACCCGCCCGCGGACGGCATCGCGCTCGACGGCCTGGAGCGCGGCTGGACCCATATCGAGCGCGCCACCCGCGACGGCAAGGACCGCGATGCGCGGCTGAACATGATGAGCGCGTCGATGCAGGGCGCGATGGCGTTCCAGAAGGGACTGGGCTGCGTGCATTCGCTGTCGCACCCGCTCGGCGGGCTGAAGATCGACGGCCGCACCGGCCTGCACCACGGCACCCTCAACGCGGTGGTGATGCCGGCGGTGCTGCGCTTCAACGCCGACGCGCCCACCGTGGTGCGCGATCACCGCTACGCGCGCCTGCGCCGCGCCATGCACCTGCCCGACGGCGCCGACCTGGCGCAAGCGGTGCACGACATGACCGCGCGCCTGGGCCTGCCCACCGGGCTGCGCCAGATGGGCGTCACCGAGGACATGTTCGACAAGGTGATCGGGGGCGCGCTGCTCGACCACTGCCACAAGACCAACCCGAAAGAAGCCAGCGCCGCGGATTATCGGCGTATGCTTGAGCAGTCCATGTAGCACACCGCGTAGCATCCAGCGGCTTCCCGCCGGTCTGACCGACCAAGCGGCTGTCCGGCGGCCCTCCCTCCACAGCGCAGGAGACAACATGAGCGGCGAGCATTTGCAGGTAGTCCATGGCGACATCACCCGGATGGAAGTCGATGCCATCGTCAATGCGGCCAACAGCGGCCTGCTGGGCGGCGGCGGTGTCGACGGGGCCATCCACGGGGCCGGCGGCCCCGCCATCATGGAGGCCTGCCGCGCGATCCGCGACGCGCAGGGTGGCTGCCCCACCGGCGAGGCCGTGCTCACCACCGGCGGCCGCCTGCCGGCGCCCTACGTGATCCACGCGGTCGGGCCGGTGTGGCAAGGTGGGGGCCAGGGCGAGGAAGAGCAGCTCGCCAATGCCTACCGCAACAGCATCCGGCTGGCGGCGCAGCATCACCTGCGCACACTTGCCTTCCCCAACATCAGCACCGGCATCTATGCGTTCCCGCGCGAACGCGCGGCGGATATCGCCATCGCCGCGGTGCGCGAGGCGCTGGCCGGGGCGCCGGAGATCGAGCAGGTCACCTTCGTCTGCTTCGATGACGAAAACTACCGGCTTTACCGCGAGCGGCTGAGCTAAAGCCTGCGCGCGGCGGCCTGGGCCGCCGCGTGCGTGCGCACCGATCAGGCCGGCAGCGCGCTGCGGATCAGCTGGTTGATCCGTTCCGGCTGTTCGTGGATCACCCAGTGGGTGCCTTCGGGGATGCGCTCCAGCCGCAGGTCGGGCACGAAATCGGCCAGGCCGTCCACCAGCGACTTCGGCAGCGCGCGGTCGCGCTCGCCCCATACCACCAGCGTCGGCACCCGTACCACGAACGCAGCCGGGTCCAGCCGGGAAATATCGGGCGGCGGCTCGCCCTCGCCCGGCGGATGCATCGGCGAGGCCCGGTAGAAATTGACGCCGCCGGTCAGCGGATGTACCCCGGCGTCCTTGCCCTCGCCCGGCTGCGACCACGCCGCGTGATACCTGGCGCGCGTCTCGGCGGTGTACCAGGCCGCCGGCTTGCCGTCGTCGTCGGACAGCATCCGGTCCAGCAGCGCGAAGTCGTTGGCCGCCAGCGCCTGTTCCGAGCCCGGCTTGCGCAGCCAGTTCATGTAGGCCGACGCGGCCTGCTGCGCGGGATCGGTGGCGAGCGAGCGCGCGAACAGGTACGGATGCGGCGAATTGACGATGACCAGCTGGCGCACCAGCTGCGGGAACTGGATCGCCAGGTTCCAGCAGATCGCCCCGCCCCAGTCGTGCGCCACCACCACGGCCTGGTCATAGCCCAGCGCGCCGACCAGCTGCACCAGGTCTTCGACGATATGGCGCGGCCGGTAGGCGCTGACGTCGGCGGGCTTGCTCGACAGGTTGAAGCCGCGCAGGTCCGGCGCGACGGCGAAATGCGTGCGGCCGAACTCGGCCAGCTGCGCCTCCCATTCGAACCAGAATTCCGGAAAGCCGTGCACGAACAGCATCAGCGGCTTGCCGCGCTCGCCCGCGCTGGCGTAGTGCAGCCGGGTGCCATTGGGCAGCGTGGCGTACTGCAGGTGGCGGATCACGGCGGCGGGGGCTGCCATGTTGTTCTCCATATGCGGTCCTCCTCGTTGTGGCGTTGTGCGGGCCGGGGTTGGCGAACGTGGCTAACGAACCTCAGCTCAGCCGCGCAACGCGGCAACCAGGCCCGCGCGGACCTCGGGCTTGTCGGCAAACGGATCGCCGGGGTTGCGCTGCCCGACGATATCCTCGAAGCGCTGGCGCACGGGGGCGAGCGCCTGGGGGTGGGAATAAATATAGAAGCTTTCGTCGCGGATGGCATCGAAGGTGATCTGCGCCACCTCCGCCGCGGTCACCTTGCCCGAGCCCACGGCCTTGTCCGACAAGGCCTGCGACACCAGCTGCGAACGCGTCGGCGGCGCCTGGTTGGCCAGGTCGGCGGGCCGGTTGCGCTGAGACTGGCTGATGCCGGTCGGCACGAAGTACGGGCACAGCACCGAGCAGCGCACCTGCTCCGTCACCAGCCCCAGGTCCTGGTACAGGGTTTCGGTCAGCGCCACCACCGCGTGCTTGGACACGTTGTAGACGCCCATCGCCGGCGGATTCAGCAAGCCCGCCATCGATGCGGTGTTGACGATATGCCCCTCGAACGCCGGGTCCTTCTCCGCGGCCGCCAGCATCAGCGGCGTAAAGATGCGCACGCCGTGCACCACGCCGTACAGGTTGACGCCCATCACCCATTCCCAGTCCCGCTCCGAGTTTTCCCAGATCAGGCCGCCCGCGCCGACGCCGGCATTGTTGAACAGCAGGTTGACCTGGCCGAAGGCTTCGATCGCGGCATCGGCCAGTGCCTGCACCTGCTCGGCGCGCGAGACGTCGGTACGCAGGCCGATCACCGGCACGTTGCGCGCCTGGAATTCGGCGACGGTTGCGTCCAGCGCGTCTTCCTGCACGTCGGCCAGCACCAGCTTCATGCCGAGGTCGGCGGCAATGCGGGCAAATTCCTTGCCGAAGCCCGAGGCGCCGCCGGTAATGACGGCCACCCTGTTGGAGAAATCCTTCATGTCGTCTGTCCTGTCGCGTGAGTCGAATGGAAAATGCCGGCCGCGGCGCGGCCCTGCAGTGTCAGTCCAGCAGGTCGGGCTGTTCCTTGACGATGCGGGCATAGAGCGGCTGGAACTGGAACCAGCCCGCCTGCGCCGTGCCTACGATCGAATACGCCTGCCGTGCAGCGGCGTCGGCAATCACCTTCAGCGGCGCCTGCGTGCGCGCCGCGGCCGCTTCGGCCAGCAGCTGCACCTGGCAGGAGCGCTCCATGGTGATGAACCACCACGCCGCTTCATCGACGGTCTTGCCGACGGTGAGCAGGCCATGGTTCTGCAGGATCGCGGCCTTGTTCTGCCCGAGCGCGTTGGCGATGCGCTGGCCCTCGTCCAGCTCCACCACCACGCCGCCAAAGTCGTCATAGACCGCGTGGTCGTTGTAGAAGGCGCACACGTCCTGCGTCAGCGCATCGAGCGGGCGGCCGAGCGTCGACCAGGCGCGGCCATAGGTGCTGTGCGAGTGCGCGGCGGCGACCGCGTCGGGACGGGTCTGGTGCACGCGCGAATGGATGGCGAAGGCCGCGGCATTGACCGGATAGTCGCCCTCGACCACATCGCCGTGGTGGTCGCAGCGGATCAGGTTGGAGACCCTGACCTGGCTGAAATGCACGCCGAAGGGATTGACCCAGAAGGTGTCGGGAAACTCGGGGTCGCGCGCGGTGATATGGCCGGCCACGCCTTCGTCGAAGCCGAATTTCGAGAACAGCCGGAAGGCGGCGGCCAGGCGCTGCTTGCGGTGCAGGCGCTCTTCGCCCACGGTGGCGAACTGCGGCGGCCGCGGCAGGTTGCGGTAGCGGGCCTTGACCTCTTCGGGCAGGCCGGCGCCGATCTCGTCGGCGCTCTGGATTTGCGGGGCTTGCGGGGCATTCATCGGTGTCTCCGTTGCTGGTGATATCCGTTGCCCGCGGCGCGCCGTGCCGACGCGCCGCGGCCCTGCATGCGCCGGTCAGACCAGCTTGACCAGCTGCTTGCCGAAGTTCTTGCCCTTGAGCAGGCCCATGAAGGCTTCCGGCGCGCTGGCCAGGCCTTCGGCGATGCTTTCGCGGAACTTGAGCTTGCCCTGCGCGACCGCAGTGCCCAGTTCCTTCAGCGCCTGCGGCCACACCTCCATATGCTCCGAGACGATAAAGCCCTCGATGGTCAGGCGCGAGACCAGGATCAGCTGCGGGTTCTTCAGCGGCAGCGGCTGGCCGTCATAGCCGGCAATCATGCCGCACATGGCGATGCGGCCGAAGGCGTTCATGCGCGACAGCACCGCGTCGAAGATGTCGCCGCCGACGTTCTCGAAATAGCCGTCGATGCCGTCGGGCGTGGCCTCCTTGAGCATGGTGTAGAGCTCTTTCGGGTCCTTCGCCGCCTTGTAGTCGATACAGGCGTCGAAGCCCAGCTCATTGACCACGTAGTCGCACTTGTCCTTGCCGCCGGCAAAGCCCACCGCGCGGCAGCCCGCCAGCTTGGCGAGCTGGCCCACCACGCTGCCGACCGCGCCCGACGCGGCGCTGACCGCGATGGTCTTGCCCGCCTTGGGCTGGATGATCTTGTTCAGGCCATACCACGCGGTCACGCCCGGCATGCCGACCGCGCCGAGGTAGGCCGACAGCGGGATATGCGTGGTATCGACCGGCTGCAGGCCGGTGCCGTCGCTGACGCCCATTTCCTGCCAGCCAAACATGCCGACCACCTTGTCGCCCGGCTTGAACTTGCTGTTCTTGCTTTCCACCACCTCGCCGACGGTGCCGCCGATCATCACCTCATCGAGCGGCTGCGGCGCCGCGTAGGACTTGCTGTCGTTCATGCGCCCGCGCATATACGGGTCCAGCGACAGGTAGTGGTTGCGCACCAGCACCTGGCCGTCGGCGATCTGCGGCACGGGCACTTCCTCCAGCCGGAAATTGGCCGGCGTCACCGCGCCTTCGGGACGCGAGGCCAGGACGATGCGCTTGAACGTGTTGGACATGGTCGGGTTCCTTCCAATGGGAGATGGAAACTGCATGGAAACTGCTGATGCGGGGCAATGCGGCACATGGAGCGCCCCGCCTGTGCTGCGCCGGCGCTCAGCCGTCGGCGCCGGTATCGGTTTCGCCCGGGCGCTGCGGCGGCATGCGCCGGATGTACTTGAACGTGCCCGAGCCGCGCGCCACGGTCTTGCCGTCGGCATCGACGATCTCGGCCTCGCAGAACACCATGGTGGTGGTGCGGTGCACGGTGGTGCCGCGCGCGGTCAGGTGGCCGCGGCCCGGCGCCATGAAGCTGCTCTTCATCTCGATGGTGACCACGCCGCGGCCATCGGCATCGCTGCTGCGGCCGGCCACCGCCATGGCCACGTCGAGCAGCGTCATGATCACGCCGCCGTGGGCCATGTCCCAGCTGTTCTGGTGGCGCTTTTCGGTCGGCAGCGAGATCTCGCTGCGCCCGCCCTCGGCCAGGCTGCAGGTCACGCCGAGCTCGGCAAGGAAGGGGATATGGCTCAGGGAGCCGGTGTACTGGTTCATGGCAATGCGATTGGAAGTGGGGGGTCGGAGAGGCTCCGGCAGTTTGCCCGCCGGTGCCGCCCCCGCATTATTGCCGCAAACGAAGGCCGTCGCTCAGACCGCGCTGACGCCGCCGTCGACCGCCAGGATCTGCCCGGTGATGTGCTTGCCGGCATCGCTGGCGAACAGCAGCGCCGCGCCCTTCAGGTCTTCGTCGTCGCCCAGGCGGTGCAGCGGCACGCCCGCGCACATGGCCTCGACGCCCATGCGCTCGAGCGAGCCCTTGGTCATCTTGGACGGGAAGAAGCCCGGCGCCAGCGCGTTGACGGTGATGTTGTGCTCGCCCCACTCCGCCGCCAGCGTGCGCGTGAAATTGACCACCGCGCCCTTGGAGGTGTTGTAGGCAATGGTCTCCATCGACCCCGGCGGATTGCCGGCCAGGCCCGCGATCGACGCCACGTTGATGATGCGGCCATAACGGCGCGGGATCATCGACAGCTTGCCGATGCGCTGGCTCAGCAGGAACAGGCCGCGGATATTCAGGTTCATCACCTTGTCCCACGCTTCCAGCGGGTGGTCCTCGGCCGGCGCACCCCAGGTGGCACCGGCGTTGTTCACCAGGATGTCGACGTGGCCGAGTTTCGCGATAGCCTCGTCGGCCAGGCGAGCGATCTCGGATTCCTGCGAGCCGTCGGCGGCGATCCAGTCGGCCTCGATGCCGAGGCCCTTCAGGTGTTCCTGCGCGGCGCGCAGCTCGTCGGCCTTGCGTGCCGACAGCATGATGCGCGCGCCCTGCTCGCCCAGTGCTTCGGCGATCTGCAGGCCAAGCCCGCGCGAGCCGCCGGTAATCAGCGCGGTCTTGCCCTTCAGGTCAAACAGTTGCTGGATGGTGCGCATGTTGTCTCTTCCTTGCTTGTCTTGAGTGAGGGGGCGCGCGCTCAGAACCACGCGTCCTGCATGTCCAGCGTGGTGCGGTCGAGCGATGCCAGCAGGTCGAACTGAGGGCCGACCCTGGGCAGCTCGAAGCGGAAGAAGTACGCCGCCGCGGCCAGCTTGCCGCGATAGAAGTCCTGGTCTTCCTGGCCGCTCGCCTGCGCCAGCGCGGCCTGCGCCAGCAGTGCCTGCTCCAGCCAGATCCAGGCGACCACGACGTGGCCGAAGGCTTCGAGGTAGACCGAGGCGTTGGCCAGCGTCACGTTGGCATCGCCGGCGCTCCACAGCGTCTGGGTCACCTCGGCCAGGCGCTTGGTCGAGGAGCCGAGCGCGCGCGCCTGCTGCGCCAGTCCGGCATCGTCCGCGGCCAGCGCGCGGCCGATGGTGGCCTGCACGCGCTCGCCCAGCAGTCTGAACGCGGCGCCATCCTTCATCACCACCTTGCGGCCCAGCAGGTCCAGCCCCTGGATGCCGTGCGTACCTTCGTGGATCGGGTTCAGGCGGTTGTCGCGGTAGAACTGCTCGACGTTGTATTCGCGGGTATAGCCATAGCCGCCATGCACCTGGATCGCGAGGTTGTTGGCCTCCAGGCACCATTGCGACGGCCAGCTCTTGGCGATCGGGGTCAGGATGTCGAGCAGCAGCGCCAGGCGCGCATGCGCTTCCTGGTCGCCCGCGGCAGCAGCGGCTTCTTCCTCGTCCACCAGCCGCGCGCAATACAGGTTCAGCGCCAGGCCGCCCTCGACATAGCTCTTCTGCGCCAGCAGCATGCGGCGGATATCGGCGTGCTCGACCAGCTTTACCTGCGGGCTGGCGGCATCCTTGCCGCCGGGGCCGACCGGGCGGCCTTGCGGACGGTTGCGCGCGTAGTCCAGCGCATGCAGATAGCCCGTGTAGCCGAGCATCACCGCGCCCAGGCCCACGCCGATGCGCGCCTCGTTCATCATGTGGAACATGCAGGCCAGGCCCTGGTGCGGCTCGCCCACCAGGTAGCCGATGGCGCCGACCTTGCCGCCTGGCTTGTACTTCATGCCCTCGCCGAAATTCAGCAGGCAGTTGGTGGTGCCGCGGTAGCCCATCTTGTGGTTCAGGCCGGCCAGCACCACGTCGTTGTGCTCGCCCAGCGAGCCGTCCTCATTGACTAGGTACTTGGGCACGATGAACAGCGAGATGCCCTTCACGCCCGGGATCAGCTTGCCGTCCGGGCCGGGGATCTTGGCCAGCACCAGGTGGACGATGTTGTCCGACAGCTCGTGCTCGCCCGCGGAAATCCACATCTTGTTGCCGCGCAGCCGGTATTGCGCGCCCAGCGGCGATTCGCCTTCGTACTCGGCGCGCGTCGTGATATCCGACAGCGACGAGCCGGCCTGCGGCTCCGACAGGCACATGGTGCCGAAGAAGCGCCCTTCCATTTCCGGCTTGACGAAGGTCTCGACCTGCGCCGGCGTGCCGTGCGTCAGCAGCAGGTTGGCGTTGCCGATGGTCAGGAAGGGGTAGGAGCTGGTACCGACGTTGGCACCCTTGAAGTAGGCGAAACCGGCCTTCTCCACCACCACCGGCAGCTGCATGCCGCCCAGCTCGTAGTCCTGCCCGGCGGCCATCAGCCCGGCCTCGCAGAAGGCCTTCAGCGCGACGCTGACCTCGGGGATGATGCTGACGGTCTCGCCGTCGAATTCGGGTTCGTGCTGGTCGTTCTTCTTGTTGTGCGGCGCGAACAGGTCGGTGGCGATCTTCTCGCAGGTATCCAGCGCGGCATCGAAGGTCTCGCGCGAGTGGTCGGCGTAGCGCGGGATGCGGGTCAGCTCGTCGACCTTGAGCCATTCGTACAGGATGAAGTTCAGGTCGCGGCGGGAAAGGATCATCGACATGGTGTCTCCAGGAGGCGCACTGCGTGGGGCGCCGTGAATTCTTGACCTTCTTGTACGAACCGCCCCGCATTGAATCGCACCGCATGGGTGCCCCCTCTCCCGCTTGCGGGAGAGGGTTGGGGTGAGGGCCGGACGGTACGACGAAGTACAGGCCGGCGGTATGCCACCGCCTGCCCTCACCCCCTGCCCCTCTCCCGCAAGCGGGAGAGGGGAGCAAACCGGCAGCGTGCCGGTTTTGTCGCCAGTTACAGAACTTCGAACAGACCAGCAGCGCCCTGGCCGCCGCCGATGCACATCGTCACCACCACATACTTCACGCCCCGGCGCTTGCCCTCGATCAGCGCATGGCCAACCAGGCGCGCGCCCGACACGCCATACGGATGCCCCACCGCGATGGCGCCACCGTTGACGTTGAGGCGGTCCATCGGGATGCCCAGCGTGTCGGCGCAGTACAGCACCTGCACCGCGAAGGCTTCGTTCAGTTCCCACAGGCCGATGTCGTCGACCTTCAGTCCGGCCTTCTTCAGCAGCTTGGGCACCGCGAAGACAGGGCCGATGCCCATCTCGTCCGGCTCGCAACCCGCCACGGCAAAGCCGCGGAACACGCCCAGCGGCTGCAGGCCCTTGGCCGCCGCCACACGCGCGTTCATCACCACGGCCGCCGAGGCGCCGTCCGAGAACTGCGAGGCGTTGCCGGCGGTGATCACACCACCCGGCACGGCGCTGCGGATCTTGGAAACGCCTTCCAGCGTGGTGTCGGCGCGGATGCCTTCGTCGCGGTCGATGGTGACTTCCTTCGTCACCAGCTGGCCGGTGGACTTGTCGGCAACGCCGGCAAGCACCGTCATCGGCACGATCTCGTCCTTGAACTTGCCGGCTTCCTGCGCGGCGGCGGCGCGTTGCTGGCTGCGCACGCCGTACTCGTCCTGGCGCTCCTTCGAGATGCTGTAGCGCTTGGCCACGTTCTCGGCGGTCTGCAGCATGTTCCAGTAGATTTCCGGCTTGTTCTTGGTCAGCCAGCTTTCCTGGACCATATGGCGGTTCATCTCCTGCTGCACGCACGAGATGGACTCCACGCCGCCGGCCACGAAGATGTCGCCCTCGTCGGCGATCACGCGCTGCGCGGCCATGGCGATGGTCTGCAGGCCCGACGAGCAGAAGCGGTTGACGGTGGCGCCGGGCACGGTGACCGGGCAGCCGGCGCGCAGCGCGATCTGGCGCGCGATATTGGCGCCGGTGGCGCCTTCCGGATTGGCGCAGCCCATCAGCACGTCTTCGACCTCGGCGGCCTCGATCCTGGCGCGCGCGATGGCGTGCTGGACCGCGTGGCCACCCAGCGTGGCGCCGTGGGTCATGTTGAAGGCGCCCTTCCAGCTCTTGGCCAGGCCGGTCCGTGCGGTGGATACGATGACTGCTTCGTTCATTGTGTTGCTCCTCGGAATCTTGTGTCGTTCAGTTCGGTGGTTGGGTTCAGCCCTGGTCCTTGAGCACATCCGCGGACATCACGCGCGCGACGCCGGCGGCGCCGAGGTCCTGCCATGCCTTGGCCAACGACCCCTGCAGGTCGATGGCACGGCACGCATCCTCGATCACCGCGGCCTCGAAGCCCGCGGCGCGCGCATCGAGCGCGCTCCAGGCCACGCAGTAGTCCGTCGCCAGCCCGGCGCAAAACACGCGCCTGACGCCGTGCTCGCGCAGGTAGCCGGCCAGCCCGGTGCGCGTGGTGCGGTCCGCCTCAAGGAAAGCGGAGTAGCTGTCCACGCCGGCATGGTGGCCCTTGCGGATCACCAGCCGCGCGTGCGGCACCCGCAGGCCCGCATGCAGCGCGGCGCCGGGCGTGTCCTGCACGCAGTGCACCGGCCACAGCACCTGCTCGCCATACGACAGCGCCAGCGTCTGGAACGGCTGCGCACCGGCATGGTTGGCCGCGAACGAGACGTGCGCGGCCGGATGCCAGTCCTGCGTCAGCACCACGTGCCCGAACGCGCGCGCCAGCCGGTTGATGACGGGCACCACCTCGTCGCCGCTGGGCACGGCAAGCGCGCCGCCAGGCATGAAGTCGTTCTGCACGTCGATCACCAGCAGGCAATCGTCAGGTCGGAGGGTGGTGTCCATGTCAGGGCCAGGGAGAACCGTGATGACGTCTTAGCCGTTGAAGCCCTTGCCTTCGTCCGCCAGCTTCTGCAGCAGCGGCGCGACCTGCCAGGCTTCGCCGTGGTAGCCCTTGGCGTAGCGCTTCATGGCCAGCGCCACGTTGTACAGGCCGACCTGGTCCGCGTACAGCATCGGGCCGCCGCGGAACAGCGGGAAGCCGTAGCCGGTCAGGTACACCATGTCGATATCCGAGGCCTTGGAAGCAATGCCCTCTTCCAGGATCTTGGCGCCTTCGTTGACCAGCGCGAACACCAGGCGCTCGACGATCTCTTCGTCCGAGATCTTGCGACGCGTGATGCCGAGGTCCTTGGAGTGCTGCACGATCATGTCGTTGACCTGCTGGTTCGGGTACGGCTTGCGGTCGCCCGCCTTGTAGTCGTACCAGCCCGCGCCGGTCTTCTGGCCAAAGCGGCCCATCTCGCACAGCAGGTCGGCGGTCTTCGAATACTGGATGTCCGGCTTGTCCACGGCGCGGCGCTTGCGGATGGCCCAGCCGATGTCGTTGCCGGCCAGGTCGCCCATGCGGAACGGGCCCATGGCAAAGCCGAACTTCTCGATGGCCTTGTCGACCTGCTCGGGCAGCGCGCCCTCGTCCAGCAGGTAGCCGGCCTGGCGGCTGTACTGCTCGATCATGCGGTTGCCGATAAAGCCGTCGCAAACGCCCGACACCACCGCGGTCTTCTTGATCTTCTTGGCCACCTGCATCACCGTGGCCAGCACGTCCTTGCCGGTCTGGTCGCCGCGCACCACTTCCAGCAGCTTCATCACGTTGGCCGGGCTGAAGAAGTGCATGCCGACCACGTCCTGCGGACGCTTGGTGAACGAGGCGATCTTGTTCACGTCCAGCGTGGAAGTGTTGGATGCCAGGATCGCGCCGGGCTTCATCACTTCGTCCAGCTTCTTGAACACGATTTCCTTGACGCCCATCTCTTCGAACACGGCCTCGATGACCATGTCGGCGTCCTTGATGTCGTCATACGACAGCGTGGTGCTCAGCAGGCCCATTCGCTGCTCGACCTTCTCCTGCGTCAGCTTGCCCTTCTTGGCGCTGTTTTCGTAGTTCTTGCGAATGATGCCGACGCCGCGGTCGAGCGCTTCCTGCTTGGTTTCCAGGATCGTGACCGGGATGCCCGCGTTGAGGAAGTTCATGCTGATGCCGCCACCCATGGTGCCGGCGCCGATCACGGCAACCTTCTCGATCTTGCGCACGGGGGTGCCTTCGGGCACGTCGGGGATCTTGCTGGCGGCACGCTCGCCGAAGAAGGCATGGCGCAGCGCGCGCGATTCCGGCGTGGTCACCAGGAACAGGAAGCCCTCGCGCTCCTGCTTCAGGCCCTGCTCGAACGGCTTGAGCGAGCCGGCCACGGCTTCCAGGCACTTCAGCGGCGCCGGGAAATTCTTGGCCATCGCGGCCACGGTGTTGCGGGCAAAGCCCAGGTAGCCTTCGGCATTCTCGTGGCGTACCTTCAGGTCGCGCACCTTCGGGTGCGGGCCGCTGGCCGCGCCGACGTTCTGCGCGAACTTGACCGCCGCGGGCAGCACGTCACCGTCGACGATCTCATCGAACAGCTTGGTGCCGGCGAACTTCTCGGACGGCACCGCGGTGCCCGACACGATCATGTTGGCGGCGGCCTCCAGGCCGATCACGCGCGGCAGGCGCTGCGTGCCGCCGGCGCCCGGCAGCAGGCCCAGCTTGACTTCCGGCAGCGCGATCTGCGCGCCCTTGGACGCCACGCGGTAGTTGCAGCCCAGCGCCAGTTCCAGGCCGCCACCCATGGCAACCGAGTGCACGGCGGCCACCACCGGCTTGGACGAGGCTTCCAGCACGCGGATCACCGAGTGCAGCGTCGGCTCCTGCATCGCCTTGGGCGTATTGAATTCGCGGATGTCGGCGCCGCCCGAGAAAGCCTTGCCAGCGCCGGTGATGACGATCGCCTTGACGGCGGCATCGTCCAGCGCACGGGTCATGCCTTCGACGATGCCAAGCCGGGTGCTGTGACCCAGGCCGTTGACAGGGGGATTGTCGAGCGTGATGACGGCTACGCCGTCCTGAACCTGATACTGCGCTGTCATGCTGGTTCCTTTGGTGTCAGAAGTTGTCTCGGGATTCGAATTCTCGAATGAATGTTCTCTGCAGCGCGGGGCGAGCCGGCTGGTGCCGGCGCCTCGCGGCCGTCACGAGCGGGTTAACCCTTGACCCGATCCGCCGCTTTCCCGCGCCCCACAACGCCTTCCGGCGCTTGGGCGAAACAAGCATACACAAAATAGCACGGTCGTTCAATTTTAATTTCCGAACATTTTCGGGGCCATGCGCAATGCGAATGCCGCCCCTGATCCGCCTGCATGGAGCCAACGCTTAACCCCCGCGAGGCGATGCCCTCGATGCCGGTTAAGACACTTGCCAGCATCCGCGCGCGCCGCCTCCAGACCAGTATCGGACTTTATTTGACCGATACGGGAAAATCGCCGGGGCAGACGCGGTAGACTCGCGGCTTTTCGTTTTTTGCCCCCCGGCCTTCACGAGACGCCGGGCGGCTGAAGGTCCAGCGACCCTGATGTCTTCCCCCACCGATTCCTCGTCCCGGCCCGCTTTGGCGCCGCATGGACACCAGCACCCGGTCGTCGAGCACGACGACCTCCAGCGCAAGCTCAAGGCCCGCCACCTGACCATGATCGCCGTCGGCGGCGCGGTCGGCACCGGCCTGTTCGTGGCCTCGGGCGCGTCGATCGCGCAGGCCGGCCCCGGCGGAGCGCTGCTGATGTATATGCTGATCGGCCTGATGGTCTATTGCCTGATGACCAGCCTCGGCGAGCTGGCGGTGCACATGCCGGTGGCCGGTTCCTTTGTCACCTACAGCGCGCTCTATGTCGACGAAGGCTTCGGCTTCGCGCTGGGCTGGAATTACTGGTTCAGCCTGGCGGTGACCATCGCCGTGGAGCTGACCGCGGCGCAGCTGGTGATGCAGTACTGGTTTCCCGACATGCCCGGGGTGCTCTGGAGCGCCGGCTTCCTGCTGCTGATGTTCGGGCTCAACGCGTTCTCCGTGCGCGGCTTCGGCGAGGCCGAATACTGGTTCGCGCTGGTCAAGGTGGTGACCGTAGTGGTGTTCCTGGGTGTGGGCCTGCTGATGATCTTCGGCATCATGCAGGGCGGCCCGCAGTCCGGCTGGCGCAATTTCACCATCGGCGACGCGCCTTTCGTCGGCGGCATCCCGGCCATGTTCGGCGTGGCCATGATCGCCGGCTTCTCCTTTCTTGGCACGGAAACCGTCGGCGTCGCCGCCGGCGAGGCCGAACGCCCCGCCATCACCATTCCGCGCGCGATCCGCCAGACCTTCTGGCGCATCCTGCTGTTCTACGTGCTGGCGATCCTGGTCATCGGCGTGCTGATCCCCTATACCGACCCCAACCTGTTGCGCAACGACGTGACCGATGTGGGCGTGAGCCCGTTCGCGCTGGTGTTCCGCCACGCCGGGCTGGCCTTCGCCGCCGGGCTGATGAACGCGGTGGTGCTGACCGCACTGCTGTCGGCGGGCACCTCCAGCATGTACGTGTCGACGCGGATCCTGTACGGCCTCGCCGTCAGCCGCCGCGCGCCGCGGGTGTTCGCCCGGCTGACGCGGAACGGCGTGCCGTTCTACGCGCTGCTGGCGACCACCGGCATCGGCGCGCTGTGCTTCCTCAGTTCGCTGCTCGGCAACAAGACCGCCTACCTGTGGCTGCTCAACACCTCGGCCATGACCGGCTTCATCGCCTGGCTCGGCATCGCCGTCAGCCACTATCGCTTCCGCCGCGGCATGGCCCGGCAGGGGCATGACCTCGGCAAGCTCGCTTACCGCTCGCCGCTGTATCCGTTCGGGCCGGTCTTTTCCGCTGTGCTGTGTCTGGTCATCATCGGCGGGCAGAATTACCAGGCCTTCGCCGACATCCCGAACCGGTGGCCGGAGATTGTCGCCACCTATATTGGCGTGCCCGTGTTCCTGGTGCTGTGGCTGGGATATCGGCTGGTCACCGGATCGCGGTTGATTGCCTATGAGGATATGCCGTTTGCGTTTGCGGAGCGGAAGGCGGAGGACGAGCGAGAGGCCGCGTAAGAAGCCGGGGCCGGGCACAGCGACGCATGGCACTTCGTTGAGGCGCCGGCCCTCTCCCCCGCCCCTCTCCCGCGAGCGGGAGAGGGGCGAAGACAGGCGGGAATCGAAGGCTGGGGCTATACCTCCAGCCACTCCTTCCTGATCTGCCCGTTCGCCTTCAGTTCGCCGGGGGTTCCCTCGAACACGATATGCCCGTGGCCCATGACATAGACCCGCTGCGAGATATCGAGCGCAATCGCCAGCTTCTGCTCGATCAGCAGCACCGAGACGCCGCGTTCCTTCAAGGTCTTCAGGTAATCCCCCACCAGCGCCACGATCATCGGCGCCAGCCCTTCGGTTGGCTCATCGATCAGGATCAGGTCGGGATCCCCCATCAACGTGCGGCACAGCGTCAGCATCTGCTGCTCGCCGCCGGATAGCACGCCGGCCGAGGTATTCTCGCGCTCCTTCAGGCGCGGGAACATGTTGAACATGTCCTCGACGCTCCAGCGCGGCCTGGCCTGTCGCGGGTTGCGCTTTTCGCCAAGCAGCAGATTCTGGCGCACCGTCAGCGTCGGGAAAATATCCCGGTTTTCCGGCACGTAGCCGATGCCAAGATGCGCGATCTCGAAGGTGCGCCGCCCGAGGATCTCTTCCCCCCGGAACTTCACCGACCCCTCCGCCTTGACCATGCCCAGGATGGCCTTGGCCATGGTCGAGCGCCCCACCCCGTTGCGCCCGAGCAGCGCCACGATCTCGCCCTCGTCGATATGCGCGTCGACGCCGTGCAGGATATGGCTCTTGCCGTAATAGGCGTGCAGGCCCGTGACTTTTAGCATGCGCTTGCCCATCAATGCGCTCCTTCGGTGGTGGCCTCGTCGAGCGTGGTGCCCAGGTAGGCTTCCTTGACCTTGCGGTTGTTGCGGATCGCCTGCGGGGTATCGGTGGCGATGACTTCGCCGTAGACCAGCACCGAGATGCGGTCGGCCAGCCCGAACACCACGCTCATGTCGTGCTCCACCATCACCAGCGTCTTGCCCACCGTGACCTTGCGGATCAGCTCGACCGCGTGGTCCGATTCGGAGCGGCTCATGCCCGCGGTGGGCTCGTCCAGCAGGATCACCTCGGCGCCGCCGGCGATGGTGATGCCGATCTCCAGCGCGCGCTGTTCGGCATAGGTCAGCAGGCCGGCCTGGGTATCGCGGCGATGCTGCATGCCGATCAGCTCGAGCACGTCGTCGGCGCGCTCGCGCGCGTCGCGCAGCCCGGTGAGCCGGTGCCAGAACGAATACTTGTAGCCGAGCGACCACAGCACCGCGCAGCGCAGGTTCTCGAACACCGACAGCCGGTGGAAGATATTAGTGATCTGGAAGCTGCGCGACAGCCCCATGCGGTTGATGACAAAGGGCTGCAGGCCGCCGATCTCGGCGCCGTTCAGGCGCACCGTGCCGCTGCTCGGCGCGAAGCGGCCCGAGATCAGGTTGAAGGTGGTCGACTTGCCGGCCCCGTTCGGGCCGATCAGCGCATGGCGCTCGCCCTTCGGGATGCTCAGGTTCACGCCGCGGATGATCTCCGTCTGGCCGAACTTCTTGCGTACATCGGTCAGTTCCAGTGCCGCCGCGCTCATGCCCTGCCTCCTGCGATTTCTGCCTGCACCTTGTCCCATTGCGCGCGCGATGCGCGCACCGCCAGCCGCCACGCGGCCAGCCCCACCGCCCACAGCACCGCCGCCGCCAGCCACGGCGCCCAGGTCGCGGCATCGAAGCCGATGCCGAACAGCTTCATGGCGGTGCCGTTGGCGCTGTCGACCTGGACCTTGTAGACCAGCTCGACGGTCAGGATCATGGCCACCAGCAGGACCACGCCGGCCGCGCCGGCCTTGGCATAGGAAGGCAGCATGCGACGCAGCTTGCCCTTCGCCGCCAGCGGCAGTTGCATCAGCAGCAGGCTCGCCAGGCCGCCCGGCACGAACATCACCATCAGCACGAAGAACAGGCCCAGGTAGAGCAGCCAGGCCTTGGTCAGGTCCGACAGCGCCACCGCGAACAGCACGAACACCACCGCGCCGATGACCGGCCCGAAGAACACCCCGGCGCCGCCGATGAACACCGCCAGCAGCACGCCGCCCGAACGCACCGCGCTGACGTTCTCGGCCGAGACGATCTCGAAGTTGATCGCCGCCAGCGCGCCGGAGATGCCGGCAAAGAACGCCGACAGGATCAGCACCAGGTAGCGCACGCGCTGGGTGTTGTAGCCGATGAACTCGACCCGCTCGGGGTTGTCGCGCACCGCGTTGGCAATGCGGCCCAGCGGGGTCTGGGTCCAGGCGTACATCGCCACCATCGACACCAGGCACCATGCCGCGATCAGGTAGTAGACCTGGCGCCCGGGCCCGAAGCTGATGCCCAGGAACGGGTCGCCGACCACGCGGTTGGTGGAGATGCCGCCCTCGCCGCCGAAGAACTCCGGGAACATCAGCGAGCTGGCAAAGACCATCTCGCCGATGCCCATGGTGATCATGGCGAAGGTGGTGCCGGCCTTCTTGGTGGTGACGTAGCCGAAGATGACGCCGAAGAACGCGCCGGCCAGCCCGCCCACCAGCGGCAGCATCGACACCGGCAGCCACACCTTGCCGGCGCCGACCATGTTCAGCACGTGCACGGCGATAAAGGCGCCCAGCCCGGAATACACCGCATGGCCGAACGAGAGCATGCCGGTCTGCCCCAGCAGCATGTTGTACGACAGCGCGAAGATGATCATGATGCCCATCTGCGACATCAGCGTGATGGCGAAGCCCCCGGTGAAGAACAGCGGCAGCACCAGCATGACCAGCACGGTCAGGCTCCAGATGATCCAGCGCGCCAGGTTCAGCGGGCGGTAGCGCAGGGTGCGGCCGGTTGCCACCGGCTCGCGGGGTTGTTGCATCGCTTGCTCCATGGCGTCAGCTCTCCCGGGTTCCCATCAGTCCACGCGGGCGGAAGATCAGCATCACCACCAGCAGCAGGTACGGCAGCACCGGCGCCACCTGGGCCACCGTCAGCTTCCACAGCGAATAGAACGGCGTGGCCTCGCTGACCGCCAGTCCCAGGCTGGTCATCAGGCCCGCCAGCGAGGCGTCGATGGTGACCGCGAAGGTCTGCAGCACGCCGATCAGGATCGACGCGATGAACGCGCCCACCAGCGACCCCATGCCGCCCACCACCGCCACCACGAACACGATCGACCCCACCGCGGCGGCCATCGACGGCTCGGTGACGAAGGCATTGCCGCCGAT
Source organism: Cupriavidus mimosae (assembly GCF_023952485.1). NCBI lineage: Bacteria > Pseudomonadati > Pseudomonadota > Betaproteobacteria > Burkholderiales > Burkholderiaceae > Cupriavidus > Cupriavidus mimosae. The sequence goes on from NZ_JALHRY010000014.1 coordinate 93,922, forward strand.
CACCCCGGCCAGCCCCGCCAGCGCGGCGCCGCCGCCGAACACCATCATGAATACGCGCGGCACGTTGTGGCCCAGCGCCTCGACCATCTCCGGGTGGGTCAGCGCGGCCTGGATCACCAGCCCGATACGGGTGCGCGTCAGCACCAGGTAGATCGCCACCAGCATGCCCAGCGACACCAGCATCATGAAGGCGCGGTACTTGGGGAACGACGAGGTGAACACCGTGAACAGCGGCCCGTCGAGCTCGGCCGGAATCCGGTACGGCACCGCCGCCAGGCCCCACACCAGCTTGACGCCCTCCTCGATCAGGTAGGCCAGGCCGAAGGTGAACAGCAGCTCGGCCACATGGCCGTACTTGTGCACCGTGCGCAAGCCGAAGCGCTCCACCAGCGCGCCCGCGCCCGCCACCAGCAGCGGCGCGAAGATCAGCGCCGGCCAGAAGCCGATCTTGCTGGCGATGGTGTAGGCAAAGTAGGCGCCCAGCATGTAGAAGCTGGCATGGGCAAAGTTGAGCACGCCCATCATGCTGAAGATCAGCGTAAGGCCCGATGACAGCATGAACAGCAGCAGCCCGTAGCTGATGCCGTTCAGCAGTGAGATGACGAAGAATTCCACAGCGTGTCCTTCAAGCTGGTGCCGCCATGCGGGGGCATGCCGGCAACCGTCCGGGTCGATCGAGGGTGAGCGCCACCGCCGGGGGCGGACATCGCCCCCGGACACTCCCCGTTATGGTCTGGAAAAAGACCGGAATGTCGGCCGGAAAGACCGGAAGTATGCAGGCCGCGCGGCCACTTTGTCAGCGTGGCCGCGCGCCGCCAGGATCAGCCCGGCCGCTTCATCTGGCAGGAGGTCGGCTGGGCCGACACGTACTGGTCCATCAGCGCGTTGGTCTTCCAGCCGTAGCCAGTGTTTTCCTGGTCGTACTTGATTTCCTTGCCGTCGACCTTGGTCCAGGTGGCCACCACCAGCGGCTGCTGCGCCTGGTGGTCGGTGTTGCGCATCTCGACCGTGCCGTTCATGCTGTCGACCTTGATGCCTTCCAGCGCCTTGGCCACCTTGACCGGGTCGGTCGAGTTGGCGTCCTTCATGGCCTTGCTCAGCATGGCAATGCCGGTGTACGAGGCCATCACGTAGAAGTCGTCGTTGTACTTCTTCTTGTAGCCCTCGATGATGTCGGCGCCGCGGAAGCCCTTGTTGTTGGGGTTGTAGTAACCCACGTACTTGACGTGCTCGGCGCCGGCCGCACCCATCGCCGTCGGCACGCCGGTAGTGCCGGCGTAGTAGGTGTAGTAGTTGGTGGTAAGTCCGGCGTCCTTGCCGGCCTTGATCAGCAGCGCGAGGTCGCTGCCCCAGTTGCCGGTGATCACGGTGTCGGCGCCGGAGGCCTTGATCTTGGCGGCGTACGGCGCGAAGTCCTTGACCTGCGCCAGCGGATGCAGGTCTTCGCCGACGATCTGGATGTCCGGGCGCTTGCGCTTCAGGTAGTCCTTGGCGGCGCGCGCCACCTGGTGGCCGAACGAGTAGTTCTGGTTGATCAGGTAAACCTTCTTGACGTTCGGGTCCTTGGCCAGGAAGGTGGTCAGCGCCTCCATCTTCATGTCCGAGTTGGCGTCCAGGCGGAAATGCCAGTAGTTGCACTTGGCATTGGTCATGTCGGGATCGACCGCGGCGTAGTTCAGGTAGACGATTTCCTTGCCGGGGTTGCGCTCGTTGTGCTTGGCCACGGCGTCCTGCAGCGCCAGGCCGACCGACGAGCCGTTGCCCTGCACGATGTAGCGAATGCCCTGGTCGACCGCCTGCTTGAGGATGGTCAGGCTTTCCTGCGGGGACAGCTTGTTGTCGAAACCCACCACCTCGAACTTGTGCGGACCGGCCCAGCCCTTCTGGTTGGCGACATCGGCCACGTACTGCCAGCTCTTGAGCTGGTTCTGGCCAACCGGGGCCATCAGCCCCGAAAGCGGATCGATAAAGGCGATCTTCACCGTATCCGCGAGCGCGGATCCCGAAACCAGCGCAGAACCCAGTGCGGCAAACGTGGCCACACCGGCCACCAGCGGACGCATTTTGGTCATACCTGTCTCCTTCACTCTTGTCGTTGGCTTGTGGTTCGATGTCGTCGATGCGGCCGGCCGCGTGGCGCCCTCCTGTTCGCGCCGCACGGCCGGCCCCGGCAGCGCCGTGCCGCAAGCTGGCTGGCGCACCCGATGCTGGCCTGCCGGCCTCAGGCAGTCGGCAGCTTGTAGTCCTTGAACTGCTCGCGCAGCCGCAGCTTCTGCATCTTGCCGGTGGCCGTCAGCGGAATCTCGGTGACAAAGGCCACGTCGTCCGGAATCCACCACTTGGCGACCTTGCCTTCGAAGAACTGCAGCAGTTGTTCGCGGCTGACCTCGGCGCCGGGCTTCTTCACCACCACCAGCAGCGGGCGCTCGTCCCACTTGGGGTGGTAGGCGGAAATGCAGGCGGCCATGTGCACCGCCGGATGCGCGGCGGCGACGTTCTCGATATCGATCGACGAAATCCATTCGCCGCCGGACTTGATCACGTCCTTGCTGCGGTCGGTGATCTGCATGAAGCCGTCGGCATCGATGGTGGCAACGTCGCCGGTGGGGAACCAGCCGTCGACCAGCGGGCTGGCGTCATTGCGGAAATAGCGGTCGATGATCCACGGCCCGCGCACCAGCAGGTCGCCGAAGGCCTTGCCGTCCCACGGCAGTTCCTTGCCCTCGCCGTCGATGATCTTCATGTCGACGCCGTAGATCACGCGGCCCTGCTTTTCCTGGATCTTGTGGCGCTCGGCGTCGGGCAGGTCGTGGTGCTTGGCCAGCAGCTTGCTCGCGGTGCCCAGCGGCGACATCTCGGTCATGCCCCAGGCGTGGATCACCTCAACGTCGAGCGCCTCGAGCGCGCGGATCATCGCCGGCGGCGCGGCCGAGCCGCCGATCACGGTGCGGCGGAAGGTGGAGAACTTCAGCTGGTTGGCCTGCATGTGCTGCAGCAGGCCAAGCCACACCGTCGGCACGCCTGCGGAGAACGTCACCTTTTCCTGCTCGAACAGTTCATAGAGCGAGGCGCCGTCCAGCTTGGGCCCCGGCAGCACCAGCTTCGCGCCGACCAGCGGCACCGAGTACGGCAGGCCCCAGGCATTGACGTGGAACATCGGCACCACCGGCAGGATCACGTCGCTGGCCGAGCAGCCCAGCGCATCCGGCATGGCCGAGGCGTAGGAGTGCAGCACCGTGGAGCGGTGCGAATACAGCGCGCCCTTGGGATTGCCGGTGGTGCCCGAGGTGTAGCACAGGCTCGACGCGAGGTTCTCGTCGAACTGCGGCCATTCGTAGTTGCCGTCCTGCGCGTCGAGCAGTTCTTCGTAGCACAGCAGCGGCACCTTTGACTCGGCCGGCATGTGGGCACGGTCGGTCATCGCCACCCAGCCGCGCACGTTGGGGCAATGCGGGGCCACGCCCTCGACCAGCGGCAGGAAGGTCAGGTCGAAGAAGACATAGCCGTCTTCCGCGTGGTTGACGATATAGGCAATCTGCTCGGGGAACAGGCGCGGGTTGACGGTATGGCAGACGGCGCCCATGCCCGACACGCCGTAGTAGATCTCCAGGTGGCGGTAGCCGTTCCAGGCCAGCGTGCCGACACGCTCGCCCTGCTTCACGCCGAGCGCGCCGAGCGCCTGTGCCAGCTTGCGGGCACGCAGCTCGCAATCGCGGTACGTATAGCGATGCAGGTCGCCCTCCGTGCGCCGCGAGACGATCTCGGTGCTGCCGTAATAACGCGCGGCGTGTTTGATGATGGAGGAAATGAGCAGCGGTGCGCTCATCATTTGACCCATCAATGCCATGAACCTGCCTCCTGAATGCTGTTCTGTTCCACCGAAAAACGAACAACCGTACTATTTTTGGACGGTCGTTCGCATGTTTGGCATCGGCAAGGAGCCGATCCGGTCGTGCACTGCCGTACTGTCGTCGCGTTGCTGTGGTCGGGGCCGCAATTCTGCGGGGTCCATGCACCGGATTCATGGGCTCAGTGAAGGCGGGAAATAACCTTGCGGTGCATGGCGGCATGTCCAGGCCGGGCGCGGTCTGGTGCCGCGGTCTGGTACCGTTGAGGACGTACAATACTGCGTGGCATGTTGCACCTCAACATGTCGTTTTCCCTAGCCACCATCGCATTTTCGTGCCCTCCGCATGCCGCGCCGCACCGCCTCAGACGCGTGCCGCGGCACCGCGCCGAGCGCACCGAAAGCGCACTGCCACCTGACGCCCCAGCGCCCCTACGCGATGCCAGACACGCCCCCGCCGCACGCTCCGCAAGCCGTTGCCGATACCGCCACGCCGGCGACCCTGCCGCTGCCATTCCCCACCGCGCCCGGCTTTGCCGAGCTGGGCTCGCAGTTCTTCACGCGCCTGCGTCCCACGCCGCTGCCGTCGCCGTACCTGGTCAGCGTGGCGCCGGAGGCCGCGGCGCTGCTGGGCTGGGATGCCGGCATCGGCAGCCGGCAAGACTTCATCGACACCTTTATCGGCAACCAGGTGCCGGACTGGGCCGATCCGCTGGCGACGGTCTATTCCGGACACCAGTTCGGGGTCTGGGCCGGCCAGCTCGGCGACGGCCGCGCCATCCGCCTGGCGCAGGCGCAGACCGACACCGGCCCGTGGGAGATCCAGCTCAAGGGCGCGGGTCTGACGCCCTATTCGCGCATGGCCGACGGGCGCGCGGTGCTGCGCTCGTCGATCCGCGAGTACCTGTGCTCGGAGGCAATGGCGGCGCTGGGCGTGCCGACCACGCGCGCGCTGTCGATCATGGGCTCCGACGCGCCGGTGCGGCGCGAGACCATCGAGACCGCCGCGGTCGTGACCCGGCTGTCGCCCACCTTCATACGCTTCGGGCACTTCGAGCACTTCGCCGCGCACGACGACGTGGCCGCGCTGCGCAAGCTGGCGGATTTCGTCATCGACAACTTCATGCCGGCCTGCCGCGACGACGGGCAGCCGTACCAGGCGCTGCTGCGCGAGGTCTCGCTGCGCACCGCCGACCTGATCGCGCACTGGCAGGCGGTGGGCTTCTGCCACGGCGTCATGAACACCGACAATATGTCGATCCTGGGCCTGACCATCGATTACGGCCCGTTCGGCTTCCTCGATGCGTTCGACGCCAACCATATCTGCAACCACTCCGACACCCAGGGTCGCTACGCCTACAGCCAGCAGCCGCAGGTGGCGTTCTGGAACCTGCACTGCCTGGCGCAGGCGCTGCTGCCGCTGTGGCTGCCACCCGGGCAGGCCGACCAGGAAAGCGCGCGCGATGCCGCAGTCGAAGCCGCGCGCGCCGCGCTGGACCCGTTCCGCGAGCGCTACGCCGCGGCGTTCTTCCGCCACTACCGCGCCAAGCTGGGCCTGCGTCCACCCGCAGGCGGCGACCGGGTTGCCAGCGAAAGGTCCGACGAGCCGCTGCTGACCAGCCTGTTCCAGCTGCTGCACGGCCAGCGCGTCGACTACACGCTGTTCTGGCGCAAGCTGTGCGGCATTTCGTCCACCGATGCCTCGCGCGACGCGCCGGTGCGCGACCTGTTCCTCGACCGCGCCGCCTTCGACGCCTGGGTGGCCGACTACCGCGTGCGCCTGCGCGCCGAGCAATCGCACGATGCCGCCCGCGAACTGGAAATGCTGGCGGTCAACCCCAAATACGTGCTGCGCAACCACCTGGCCGAGACCGCCATCCGCCGTGCACGCGACAAGGACTTCAGCGAGGTCGACCGGCTGCTGGCGGTGCTATCGCGCCCGTTCGACGAGCAGCCCGAGGCCGAGCACTACGCGACGCTGCCGCCGGACTGGGCCGCGGGGCTGGAGGTGAGCTGCTCATCCTGACGACTACAACCGGCACCGCGCGCCTGCAAGCCGGCGCAAGCCGGTGTAAGGTTCGCGCAATTCCGGCGACGAATGCCGTGGACAAACCGCAAGGACCAGCGTGGACGCTGAACGCCTTGACCGGCCATCCACTCCAAGGAACACCGCGAGGACAACCATGACCACCACCAAGACCGACGCCGAGTGGCGTGAACAACTCTCCGACATCGAATACCGAGTGACCCGCGAGGCCGCCACCGAGCGCCCGTTCACCGGCCGCTACTGGGACCACTGGGACCAGGGCATCTACCACTGCGTGGGCTGCGGCACGCCGCTGTTCGAATCCGCCACCAAGTTCGATGCAGGCTGCGGCTGGCCCAGCTATTTCCGCCCGATCAACGGCGAGGTCATTGCCGAGCATGTCGACCATAGCCACGGCATGACGCGCGTCGAAGTCCGCTGCAAGGAATGCGGCAGCCACCTCGGCCACGTGTTCGAGGATGGGCCGGCGCCGACCGGCCTGCGCTATTGCATCAACTCGGCTGCGCTAAAATTCGACGATCGCGACCCGGCGCAGCGTGCGGCGGACGATGCCCACGCTGCCGAAGCGCCCAAACGCGACCCGCAGCCCTGACGCCTGAATGGCCCGGCCCAGACGCCGGGCACAACCTGGACCCGCATGAAATTCCTGTTCGACCTGTTCCCGGTCATCCTTTTTTTTGCCGCCTTCAAGCTGGCCGACATTTACACCGCCACCGCCGTGGCCATCGGCGCCACGGTGGTGCAGATCGGCTGGGTCTGGTTCCGCCACCGCAAGGTCGAGCCGATGCAGTGGGTCAGCCTGCTGATCATCGCGGTCTTCGGCGGCGCCACGCTGGTGCTGCACAACGAGACCTTCATCAAGTGGAAGCCGACCGTGCTGTACTGGCTGTTCGCGGCCGCGCTGCTGGGCTCGGTGCTGGTGTGGCGCAAGAACCTGATCCGCGCCATGATGGAAAAGCAGGTGTCCCTGCCGGATCCGGTGTGGGCGCGCCTCAATCTCGCGTGGGCCGGCTTCTTCGCCGCCATGGGCGTGCTCAACCTGTACGTGGCCTACCAGTTCTCGACCGAGGCCTGGGTCAACTTCAAGCTGTTCGGCAGCATGGGGCTGATGCTGGTCTTCATCGTCGCGCAAAGCGTCTGGCTGTCGCGCCACATGCCGGAAAACACCCAGGACTGACGGCGCCGCCGCGCCCTGCCCCACCAACCGAAGGAAACCATTGATGGCAGCCGATCCCGCTACGATCGAGGCAATGCTGCGCGCAGCGCTCGCCCCCAGCCACCTGGCCGTGCGCGACGACAGCGCGCTGCACGCCGGACATGCCGGCGCCGCGTCGGGCGGCGGACATTACGACGTGACAATCGTCAGCGAGCGCTTTGCGGGTCACAACCGGGTTGCCCGACACCGCATGGTGTATGATGCGCTGCGCGGTCTGTTCCCCACGCAGATCCACGCCCTGGCCGTGACTGCGTTCACCGACCAAGAGTACCAATCCCGCGCACAATCCCTCGCACCCTCACGCGATTCTTCCAGCAACTCTCAGACCTGATTCCATGAAGACCACCGTCCTCTCGTTCAGCCTGGCGGCTGTGCTTGCTGCCGGCAGCCTGCCGGCCATCGCCCAGAATGCCGCCGTCGTGAATGGCAAGGCCATTCCGTCGGCAAAGCTGGACAAGTTGATCGCCGGCACCGGCCAGCCCGACAGCCCGGAGCTGCGCACGCGCGCCCGCAACATGCTGATCGACCGCGAACTGCTCGTGCAGGAAGCCAACAAGCGTGGCCTGACCCAGCGCGACGACGTGCAGGAGCAACTGGAACAGGCCCGCCTGAACGTGCTGGCCGGTGCGGTGTTCGAAGACTACGTCAAGACCCACGGCGCCAGCGACGCCGAGCTGCGCAAGCAATACGACAAGATCAAGTCGCAGTTCGGCAACGGCAAGGAATACCACGCCCGCCACATCCTGGTGGAAAAGGAAGCCGACGCCAAGGCCATCATCGCCAAGATCAAGGGCGGCGCCAAGTTCGAGGACCAGGCCAAGGCCGCGTCGAAGGATCCGGGCTCGGCTGCCAACGGCGGCGACCTGGACTGGGCCAACAGCAGCAGCTACGTGCCCGAGTTCTCGGCAGCCATGACCGGGCTGAAGAAGGGCCAGATGACCGATACCCCGGTCAAGACCCAGTTCGGCTGGCACATCATCGAGCTGGTCGACGTGCGCGACGCCAAGATCCCGTCGTTCGAAGAAGTGAAGCCGCAGCTGACGCAGATGCTGATGGGCGACCAGAACTGGCAGCGCGAGCAGTTCCAGGCCATGATGAAGGCCCTGAAGGACAAGGCCAAGGTCCAGTAAGCCGCGGGCCGGTCGCCCCCGCCGGCCCTGCAGCCATCAAGGATGCAGCGCGTGCAGACGACCGGCCGCTACTGGCAGCTCTGGCATCTCTCGTCCCGCGGCCTGTGCTATTGCGCACTGGCCTGGGCCACCCTGGACGGCGCCGCCCCCGGCTGGCGCCGGCTCCATCCCCACCTTCCCCTGCGTGACCGCTACTCGCCCGAAAAGGTCCTGCATGCCGTGGTGGCGTACAAGGAGGCTCGCGGCGAGATCACGCCGCCCCCCGGCTTTGAAACCAGGCGCGTGCTGACTTATGCGTTTGCGTCGTGGAGTTCAGGCTTGCGCAAGCCGATGCGGGGTTGAAGCGTCCCTCACTGTCGGCGATCGTAACGCCAGCCTTCGTCGTCGAGTTGCCTGATGCTGTCGACGACCAGCGCCACCAGGGCATCAAGCATCTTGCTGCCCTTCTCCGCGCTGGCCCGCGTAGGATCACCGGTGGCACCGGTCGCGGAGACTTCAGCGATATCCCACATGATCTGCACGCGCTCGCCAAGGCGGATGCTGTCTGCGGGCATCTGGCGCACGGCCTTGCCCAGGTCACACAACTCCGGGCGCACCGCCATGGTGATGGAGGTTTCACCTTCGCCGCCGTGGCCCAGCCCGTCCCACTCGGCGAAGAAGTCCTCCCCAAGCAGCTTGCCAACCAGGTACCACCAGGCGGGCATAAAGGCAAAGACGGCTTCCGGATGCCGCTGCTTGACCTTGCGCTGTGCGATTTCCAGCGGCGCGATATTGCCGTCATGGCCGTTCAGCACAAAGATGTGCCGGATGCCGTAGGCAAGCAGGCTCTCGAACATATCCTCGGCGACGGCCGTCACCGTCTCGAAGCGAAGCGAGATCGCCATCGGATTGGCGTTGTAGTGCATCGAGGTGCCAAACGGCACGCCCGGGACCACCACAGTGCGGGCAAGTCGTTGCGCAGCCTGCCGGGCCACTTCGGTCGGCACGAACAGGTCTGGCCCCAGCGGCAGGTGGCCGCCATGGCTCTCGCAACTGCCGAATACCGTGATCGCACTGTCGATGCTGCCAGCGGCGAACATGGCCTCCAGCTCGGCCGTGGAGAATTCATTCAGGAAGACCTTCTTCATGATGCCTTCTCCGCCAGCGGGCGCGGCTTCGCGCTCAATATCGGGTGCAACAGCAAATACAGCAGCACGGTGGCGAGCAGCGCCACCAGGCCATTCGGCAAGACGGCCAGCCACTGGTTCAGCTCGAGGGCGAGTCCCAGCCCCATGCCGATCAGTGCCGAGCCCACGCCCGCCCGGTTGAACTCCGGCTGCTGATCCAGTTCGCGGACATCATAGCGGCCTTTGTGCTTGATGTAGAAATCCGCCAGCAGCGGGCCGGCCAGCGGCGGCGCCATGATGCCGAGGTAGTTGATGAATGGCGAAAAGAACATCTGGTAGAAGCCGAGCGCACCGAGCACGGTGCCGGCAAGGCCCGCCACCAGGACGAGCTGCTTCTTGCTGACATCGAAGCCGCAGGACTGCAGCACGGGACCGGTGTAGAGCGCATTGCAATAGAGCTCGGCGTCGTTGGTGGTCCATAGCGACAAGGTCCATGTGAGCGCGCCCGCCAGTGCCAGCAGGAAGCTCTTTTCCAGCATCCACGACACGTAGTTGTATTCCCCGACGGTGACGGTGCCGATATAGCCGACGATATTGAGCAAGGGATTCGTCAGCAGGAAGCAGGCGGCCGAACCCAGCCAGACCGCCCGGGCGTTCCGGCTGAAGCGGAACAGGTCGACGCCCATGATGGCCCCGGCAATCCAGCTTCCCACCAGCATGGTGACGGCCGACGATAGCGGCAGGCCGCGCTTCTGCGACGAGGCCGCGACAAAACTGCCGAGCCCGCCGCCCTCGTCCAGCATGCCGATGCCGACCAGCACCGCGATCAGCATGATGACCGGCGCCACCGGTACCGCCAGGCGCTCCAGCCCTTTCATGCCGGACATGGAAGTCGCCGTGAACAAGAGTCCGCAGAGCAGGCATGCCGCAAAGACCTCCAGCGTAATGGGGGCGATCTGGTATCCCATCCGGCCCGGGTCGAACACCACGATGCCGCTCGGGTTGCCGATAAAGGCCCCCCAGATATCCCCCACCATGCCCGTGATCGCCGAGAACCAGCCCAGCGTCAGCAGCCCCATCGCCAGCATCGGCAAATTCATGCCTTTTGCGCCATAGGCATAACGGCACAACAACGCCAGGCTCAGCCCGGTTCGTTGCGCGATGACACCCAGCAGCGACGTCAGCACGAACAGGATGCCCATGCCGATGGCGATGGCCAGCATCGCCATCGGAAAGGAAACGCCCGCTCCGCCTGCCGGGCCGGCCAGCGTACCGCCGATAAACAGGCCGGTGGCAACGTAGCCGAACCCGACCCACACCATCACCTGCTTCCAGGCCGGCCTGCGCGCATCGGACGGGACCGGGGCGAACATATAGTCTGCATCAACTGCCGGGGACGACTGCGCCTTCTGATTCATGCGGGATCTCCGAATCAACCGTTCCGTGTGCGAGCGAGCTGGGTGCAGGGACACCGGCCCCGCATCCGATCGTGAGTCAGCGCGAGAGTAACAGTGCGAAGGCGGCAGAAAATGCGGCAGATTCGATGAAGCGAAGCGAAATGGCCGTCGGCATCCGCGCATTGGCGGCTTGCATCGCCAAAAAACTAAAAAGCCACCGGCGCTGCCGGTGGCTCTTGCTTGGGAGAAGGGGCGCAGGCCCCGGGTTGGTGCTTATCCCACCCACTTCCTCGCATTGCGGAACATCCGCATCCAGGGGCTGCCGCCATCGGCGACCTGCTTCCATGCATCCGGTGCCCAGCTCATGGTCGCGGCGCGGAATACGCGCTCGGGGTGCGGCATCAGCACGGTGAAGCGGCCGTCGACGGTGGTCACCGAGGTGATGCCATCCGGCGAGCCGTTCGGGTTGAGCGGATAGGTCTGCGTGACCGCGCCGTAGTTGTCGACAAAGCACAGCGCCACGTGGGCCTGGTCGATATTGCCCTGCTGCGAGAAGTCGGCAAACCCTTCGCCGTGCGCGACCACGATGGGGATGCGGCTGCCTTCCATGCCGGCGAAGAAGATCGACGGCGACGACTGCACCTCGACCGTGACATAGCGCGCCTCGTACTGCTCCGACTGGTTGCGCGTGAACTTGGGCCACGCGCCGGCGCCCGGGATGATCGGGGCCAGGTTGCTCATCATCTGGCAGCCGTTGCACACGCCCAGCGCGAAGGTGTCCTGGCGGTTGAAGAAGGCCGCGAACTGCTCGGCCATCTGCGCATTGAACAGGATGGTCTTGGCCCAGCCCTCGCCCGCGCCCAGCACGTCGCCGTAGCTAAAGCCGCCGCAGGCGACAAAGCCGGTGAAGTCGGCCAGGTTGGCGCGCCCGGCGATCAGGTCGCTCATGTGCACGTCGTGCGTGTCGAAGCCGGCGCGGTCCATGCTGTACGCCATTTCGATCTGCGAGTTGACGCCCTGCTCGCGCAGGATCGCCACGCGCGGACGGGCACCGGTGGCGATGAACGGCGCGGCGATATCGTCGGACACATCGAAGGTCAGCACCGGGCTGATGCCGGGGTCGGCGGCGTCGAGCAGGCGGTCGTACTCGCTGTCGGCGCAGGCCGGGTTGTCGCGCAGGCGCGCGATGCGCCAGCTGACCTCGTTCCAGTTGCGCTGCAGGTCGGTGCGCGACGCGCCGAACACCTTCTTGGCGTCGCGATAGATCTCGACCTGGTCGGAGGTGTTGGGCTTGCCCACCACATGGCTGCATGCCGACAGGCCGGCCTCGCGCAGCACCGCGAACACGGCGTCGCGGTCTTCCATGCGCACCTGCACCACCGCGCCCAGTTCTTCCGAGAACAGCGCGCGCAGGGTCTGGTCATTGCGGCGCTCGGCGATCTGCTGGGCCCAGTTCTTGGCATCGCCGTAGTCCTGCTCCTGCTGCGGATCGAGCGCCAGCATGTCGACGTTGAGCGACACGCCGCAGTGGCCGGCAAAGGCCATCTCGGCCAGCGTGGCGATAAAGCCGCCATCGGAACGGTCGTGGTAGGCCAGCAGCTTGCCCTCGCGGTTCAGGCGCTGGATCACGTTGAAGAAGTTCTTCAGGTCTTCGGCGTTGTCGACGTCCGGCGCGCTGTCGCCCACCTGCTGCGTCACCTGCGCCAGGATGCTGCCGGCCATGCGGTTCTTGCCGCGGCCCAGGTCGATGGCGATCAGCACGCTGTCGCCGGCGTCGGTGCGCAGTTGCGGGGTCAGCGTGCGGTTGACGTCGTCGACCGCGGCAAAGGCCGAGATGATCAGCGATACCGGCGCCACCACTTCCTTGTTGACGCCCTCGTCCTGCCATTTGGTGCGCATGGACAGCGAATCCTTGCCCACCGGGATGCTGATGCCCAGCGCCGGGCACAGCTCCATGCCGACGGCATGCACGGTGTCGTACAGCTTGGCGTCTTCACCTTCCACGCCGCAGGCGGCCATCCAGTTGGCCGACAGCTTGACCTTGCCCAGGTCCTTGACCGGAGCGGCCGCCAGGTTGGTCAGCGCCTCGCCGATCGCCATGCGTCCCGAAGCCGGTGCGTCGATCACGGCCAGCGGGGTGCGCTCGCCCATGGTCATCGCCTCGCCGGCGTTGCCCTTGTAGTCCAGCGTGGTCACGGCCACGTCCGCCACCGGCACCTGCCACGGGCCCACCATCTGGTCGCGCGCGTTCATGCCGCCGACGGTGCGGTCGCCGATCGAGATCAGGAACGACTTGCTGGCCACGGTCGGGTGGCGCAACACGTCGCGCACGGCCTGCTCCAGGCTGATGCCGGTCACATCGACGGCCGGCAGCGGCTGCTCGACGCGCTTGACGTCGCGGTGCATGCGCGGCGGCTTGCCCAGCAGCACATCCATCGGCATGTTGACCGCGAAGTGCTCCTTGAGCGCAGCGTCGACGCTGGCGTCGACCAGTTGCAGCTGCTTTTCCTCGGTGGCGATGCCGACCACGGCGAACGGCGAACGCTCACGCTCGCACATAGCCTGGAACTGCGGGAAGCTGTCCGGCGCGATCGCCAGCACATAGCGCTCCTGCGACTCGTTGCACCAGATTTCCGCCGGCGACAGGCCGGACTCTTCCAGGTGCACCTGGCGCAGGTCGAAGCGCGCGCCGCGGTCGGCGCCGTCCACCAGTTCAGGGAAGGCGTTGGAGATGCCGCCGGCGCCGACGTCGTGGATCGACAGGATCGGGTTGGCATCGCCGAACTGCCAGCAGGCGTTGATCACTTCCTGGGCGCGGCGCTCCATCTCGGGGTTGCCGCGCTGGACCGAATCGAAGTCCAGGTCGGCGGTATTGGTGCCGGTCGCCATCGAACTGGCGGCGCCGCCGCCCATGCCGATGCGCATGCCCGGGCCGCCCAGCTGGATCAGCAGCGTGCCGGCCGGCAGCGGGTTCTTGTGCGTGTGCGAGGCGTCGATATTGCCGATGCCGCCCGCGATCATGATCGGCTTGTGGTAGCCGCGCACGGTGCCGCCGACGTTCTGCTCGTAGACGCGGAAGTAGCCGCCCAGGTTGGCGCGGCCGAATTCATTGTTGAACGCGGCGCCGCCGAGCGGGCCGTCGATCATGATCTGCAGCGGCGAGGCGATGCGGTCGGGCTTGCCGGTCACGCCGGGCTTGTCGTCGGGGTTGCGGTGCGCCACCGGCTGGGCGGCGTCGCGGTCGTTTTCCCACGATTCGACGGCATCGGGCAGCATCAGGTTGGACACCGTGAAGCCGGTCAGGCCGGCCTTGGGCTTGGCGCCGCGGCCGGTCGCGCCTTCGTCGCGGATTTCACCGCCGGCGCCGGTGGAGGCACCCGGGAACGGCGAGATCGCGGTCGGATGGTTGTGCGTCTCCACCTTCATCAGCGTGTGCGTCAGCGCCTCGTGGCGGCCGTACTTGTGGTCTGCGCCGCGCGGGAACCAGCGCTCGGCCACGTCGCCTTCCATCACCGCCGAGTTGTCCGAGTAGGCCACGATCGAGCCCTGCGGATTGAGCTGGTGCGTATTGCGGATCATCGCGAACAGCGACTTGTCCTGCTGCACGCCATCGATGGTCCAGGTGGCGTTGAAGATCTTGTGGCGGCAGTGTTCGCTGTTGGCCTGCGCGAACATCATCAGCTCGACGTCGGTCGGGTTGCGCTCCAGCTTTGCATAGGCGTCGACCAGGTAGTCAATCTCGTCCTCGGACAGCGCCAGGCCCATCTCGACGTTGGCCGCGGCCAGCGCGCTGCGACCGGCGGCGATGTCGATAAAGCGCAGCGGCTTGGCCGGCAGTTCCTGGAACAGGCCGGCGGCATCGTCACGCGAAGCCACAACGGTCTCGGTCATGCGGTCGAACAGGTGCGCGGCGACGGCGGCGCGGGTGTCCGCGTCCAGCGACTTGCGGCCGCGCAGCAGGCCCTTCTTGCAGACCACGGTGATCTCGATGCCGCGCTCGATGCGGTGGATATGGGTCAGGCCGCAGTTGTGGGCAATGTCGGTGGCCTTGCTGGCCCACGGCGAGATCGTGCCGAAGCGCGGAATCACGACGAAGCGGTCGCCCTCGGGCTGCTCGGCGAACGGCGCGCCGTAGGTCAGCAGCGCCGCAACGCGCGACTGGTCGTCGGCCGACAGCGGCGTCTGCGCGTCAACAAAGTGCAGGAACTGGCCATGCACGGACTCGATATCGGCATCGATCTGCCGCAGAGCGGTGAGCAGGCGTTGCTGACGGAAGGCGGAAAGCGCCAAAGCGCCGGGGAAGCACGAGAAATGCGCCATGATCGTAGCGGTCAGGGAGGCGTGGAGGTAAAGCCTGGTAGGGGCCTGGTAGGGGCTGCTGCTTGCTCGGCACCGCTGCATGGGGTGCCGGCTGGCGGGAAACCGCTATTGTACCTTGCCGACACCCGGTTTTTGCACTGCGACATCATGGCCGCGCTGTGTCAGCTCCGATCGTGATAATGCTTATGCATCACTTGCGGGCAACGCGCGGCTCAGAGTGACGTCGCCGACCGGGCCGCCTGCTCATACAGCCCGGTCAGCACGCGCATCAGCCGGGCCAGTTCGCCGATTTCGGCATTCTCTTCACTGCCCGCGGTGAAATTACTGGTCAGGCACTGCTCGCGGATCTCGCGGTAGCGCGAGCACGCCTCGGCGCCGGCCTCGGTGGTCGAGTACGTCGCTTCCTTGCCCACCCGCTCACCGCTCACCAGCCCCAGCCCCTGCAGCTTTTTCAGCGCATAGGTCACGAGGTGCGTGTCTTCCACGTTGAGCACGAAGCAGATATCGGCCAGCCGCTTGGGCCGGCCGCGGTGGTTGACGTGGTGCAGCACCAGCACGTCCAGGAAGGTCAGGTCGCGCACGCCGGCCGCGCCCATGCAGCGCACCACCCAGCGGCTGTAGGCGTTGTAGGCGGTGTTCAGGCCAAACTCGAATTCCGACAACTCGGGGCTGCGCACCGACACCAGGTGCGACGACGACACGATATTCGCGCCGGCGGCGCGCGACAGTGCGGTAGCGGGCCGGCCGGCGCGGGCATCGGCTTCGGCGGCTGCGGCGGCGGGCGCGCTTTCGGCGGGCTTACGTGACATGCGGGAGTTTCCTTTCGATGGGGGGCGGCATTCAAGGCGTCCTGGGGGCCCGGTTGCGGCGGATCGACCTGCCGGCCGCCGCCTTCGGCCTGACAGTTTATCGGTGAATTACCACGAATAAAACGACATTTCGGGGGCTGCGCTCTGGCTCGGGCATCTGGACAGACCTCACCGGTGTTCGGACGCTTCCCAGACCGGCCGGAGACGCTATACTGTATATCCATACAGTACCCATCTGAGCCCCCCATGTCGCCCGAACCCGCAAACTGCCCCCTCTGCGGCGCTGCTGCCGAGCGCACGCGCGCCGCGCCCCGCGGCTATCTCTATCACTGCCCCGCTTGCGGCGCCTATCACATCAGCCGCAGCGCCCTGGCTTGCCGCCAGGAGATTCCGGCGTCCGCCAGGAGCGATGTCCGGCTGCTGCGCGCTTACGGCCACCAGCCCCGGATCGAGGTCTGCCGGGACGGCGTGCGCATCGTGCCCGGGCGGAGGTAAGCATGGGCAACAGCAAACGGGCCGCCGGCTGCCACCTGCCGGCCGCGACGCCGGGGTATCCGGTAGCCGGCGCCAACGGCATCCTGGCGCAAGTGCAGGGACACCATGTCGCCGCCGCGCTGCAGACCCTGCCGCGCGCCACGGCGGAGGCGCCCAGTCACCATGAGGTGCTGGTCGAGGCCGGCCATCTCGGCACGGTGCGGCTCTTTATCGTAAAGAAGCTCGCGCGCCATAACCGGCACAGCCACTATTACTGGTCGGCCTATCGCGCGGAACCCGCCTGAGGTCGCGGCCGGGCTCCCAAGCATCAAGACGTGATGCATTTCTGCCACGCTACCACTTGAGTAGGGATATGCTATGGCGACTGCGGCGCGGCAATATCGCACTGCCGGATGCGTTCACCCATCCGGCTTCGACCGCCCGCTGCACGTAGCGGGCGCTTTTTTGGCCCGGACCCCGGGAGGCAATATGCAAGCGCAAATCATTCGCGTTACACCGGCCGACGTTGGCTGGGCGCTGGACTGCGAAAGCCTGCCTCAACGGCAACGGTTCCCGACGCTCGAGGACGCGATCTCGGCGGGCTGGGCACGAGCCAGGCGGGAGAACGGCGAACTGCATATCCATTGCCACGACGGTGGCCTGCGCGTGCGCGCCGCCGTCAGCCCCGAGGAGTCCCACGACTGACAGCGCGGCCGGTCGCAAGCGGGGCTGTGCCCGATGACCGCTACAGCACTCGCCGTCACGGTCGCGGTCAGCGCGATCGTGCGGGTCCACGATGCCGCGGTCAAGCACTGCGCCGACAATCGCGTAAGATCATAGACGGGTTCGTCCAATCCTGCCGGAGCAGACATGCGACTTGCTGATTTCATCAGGCGCGACATGAGCAGCATCCTGAGGGAGTGGGAGGCGTTTGCCTCCACCCTGGTGCCAGCCGCAAGACACATGGATGCACCGGCCCTGCGCGATCACGCGCAGCAGATCCTGAATGCCGTGATCAAGGATCTGTCCACCCCGCAAACGCGCCACGCCCAGCGCGAAAAGTCGCTGGGGCGGTCGCCCAGCCTGCCCCATGCTCCGGAAACCGCGGCCCAGACCCACGCGCTGCTGCGGGCACGCCATGGCTTCAACATCAACCAGATGGTCAGCGAGTACCGGGCCCTGCGTGCCAGCGTGCTGCGGCTGTGGATCGATGACGGCCACCCGGGCGCATCGGATTTCGAAGACATGGTCCGCTTCAACGAGGCCATCGACCAGGCCGTCACGGAATCCGTCGGGTATTTCGATGCGCAGGTCGAGCAGGCGCGCAACCTGCTGCTCGGCATGCTGGGGCACGACATGCGCAGCCCGCTGCAGACCATCCAGACCACCGCTCAATACCTGGCCGCGCTGAACGCCGGGGAAAAGGTATCGGAAGCCGCGACCCGGCTGATCCGCAGCGGCGCCCGCATGAATGCGCTGCTGGACGATCTGTGCGACTTCAACCGGACCAAGCTTGGCCTGGGCATCAACATCGCGCCCGCCGCGATCGACCTGGCGCAGGTGTTTGGCGATGCCGTGGACCAGTTGCGCGCCGCCCACCCGGACCACCGCATCGAATTCGCCGCCCAGGGCAACCTGCAGGGCGTCTGGGACGGTGCGCGGCTGCAGCAGCTGCTTTCCAACCTGGTGACCAATGCGGTCATGTACGGCGCGGCGGACTCGCCGGTCCGGGTTGCCGTCACGGGCCACGCGGAGCAGGTCCATGTGTCGGTCTGGAACAGTGGCCCGCCGATCGATCCGCAGACCTTGAGCCAGATCTTCGACCCGCTCCGGCGGGGCGAGGATCCGCACGACAAGAACGCCCCCGGCCTGGGCCTGGGGCTGTATATCGCGAGCGAAATCGCCAGGGCCCACCAAGGCTCGATCGACGCCCGCTCCGATGCGGCCGGGACCGTGTTCGAGGTAGGCCTGCCGCGCCAGGCCTAGCCGGCGGCTCCGCCCCACCCCACCCCGGCACAGCCGCGGCGCGCCCGCCACGACATAGAGGCCATCCCTATCTGTCGCCTTGCAGGGCTTCTTGCTACCCTTGAGGTTCCCAGGCCGCCCCCGGCGCGCGCTGCGCGCGCCGCCGCACCTCATTTGCAGACCCATGCCCTTGATGCTTCCCGACCTCGATACCCTCAACGCCCGCCTGCGCGACGGCGCCACCAGCCGCGCACAGATCGTCGAGCAGGCCGCGGCCCGCGCGGCCATGCCGGCGGCCGAGGCCGTGTTCCTGCACAGCACCTTCGAGGCCGCCGCGCAGGTGGCGCGTGCCGCCGATGCCGCCAGCCGCGCCGGCAAGGCGCTGCATCCGCTGGCGGGCCTGCCGGTCTCGGTCAAGGACCTGTATGACGTGGCCGGCGAGGTCACCCGCGCCGCCTCGCTGGTGCGCGCCGATGCCGCGCCGGCCGCCGCCGACGCGCCCGTGGTGGCGCGCCTGCGCGCGGCCGGGGCAGCGCTGGTGGGGCGCACCAACATGACCGAGTTCGCGTTCTCCGGCGTGGGTATCAATCCCCATTACGGCACGCCCGCCAATCCGGCCGGCGGCGAAGGCGCCGCCCGCATCCCGGGCGGGTCGTCGTCCGGGGCCGCAGTATCGGTGGCGCTGGGGCTGGCGGTGGCCGCGCTCGGCAGCGACACCGGCGGCTCGATCCGCATCCCGGCCGCGCTGTGCGGCATCACCGGCTTCAAGCCCACCGCGCGGCGCGTGCCGCTGGCCGGAGCCTTGCCGCTGTCGTACACGCTCGACACCGCCTGCGCCATGGCGCGCACGGTCGGCGACTGCATCGCGGTGGACAGCGTGATTGCAGACAGCGCGGTGCTGCCGCGCGTGACCGATCCCGCCGCAACGCGGCTGGCGATCCCGCGCCAGCTGCTGCTGGACGATCTCGACCCCGTGGTGGCGCGCGCCTTCGACCGCGCCCTGGGCCGGCTGTCGGCCGCCGGCGTGCGGCTGGAGCATGTCGACCTGCCCGAGCTCGGCGAACTGGCCGCGCTGAACGCGCACGGCGGCTTCAGCGCGGCCGAGGCCTATGCCATCCACCGCCACCTGCTGGCGGCCCGCCGCGACCGCTACGACCCGCGCGTGGCGTCGCGCATCGACCGCGGCGCCGGCATCAGCGCCGCCGACTATATCGACCTGGGCCGCGCCCGGCTGGACTGGATTGCCCGCATGGAAGCGCGGCTGGACGGCTTCGACGCGGTGGTCTGCCCCACCGTGCCGATGGTGGCGCCCGAGATGGCGCCGCTGCGCACCGATGACGCACAGTTCTTCCGGGTCAATGCCCTGCTGTTGCGCAATACCTCCGCTTTCAATTTCTTCGACGGCTGTTCGGTATCGATGCCGTGCCACGCGCCGGACGAGCTGCCGGTGGGCCTGATGCTGTCGCACGGGCCGATGCGCGACGCCAGCCTGCTCGGCACGGCGCTTGCTTTGGAACGCATCGTGCAGCCCTTAGCGCGCGCCGACTGAGCCCGCCGTCGCGCCGTTGATCTTGCGCCATGCGCCGGACCCGAGCCAGACCCGCGCGTGGCACCAGGTAGTACGCAACCCGCTGTACAACCGCGCCCCCGCGCGCACACCAGGAGAGATCGAGATGCGAGTCAAGGCAATGATCGCGGCCGCGCTGATGCTGGCCGCCGTGGCGGCACAGGCGGACACCAAGTGGGACCTGCCCACCGGCTACCCAGTCGCCAACCTGCACACCGAGAACCTGCAGCAATTGGCCAGCGACGTGGACAAGGCAACCGGCGGCAAGCTCAAGATCGTGCTGCATCCCAACGGATCGCTGCTCAAGGCCAACGAGATCAAGCGCGGCGTGCAGACCGGCCAGGTGCAGATGGGCGAGATCCTGATGTCGCTGCTGGCCAACGAGAATCCAATATTCGGCGTCGACGCGGTGCCGTTCCTGGCCACCAGCTATGCCGATGCCTACAGGCTGTGGCAGGCGTCGCGCCCGGTCACCGAGAAGGTGCTCGACAAGCAGGGGCTCAAGCTGCTGTACGCGGTAGCCTGGCCGCCGCAGGGCATCTACGCCAACAAGCCGATCAATTCGGCCGCCGACATGAAGGGCCTGAAGTGGCGCGCCTACAATCCCGCCACCTCGCGCATCGCCGAGCTGGTCGGCGCGCAGCCGGTCACGATCCAGGCCGCCGACCTGGCGCAGGCGCTCGCCACCGGCACCGTCAACTCGTTCATGTCGTCGGGCGCGACCGGCGTCGACACCAAGGTGTGGGAGAGCGTGAAGTACTTCTACGCCGTCGATGCCTGGTTGCCCAAGAACATGCTGGTGGTCAGCAAGAAGGCCTTCGCGGCGCTCGACAAACCCACACAGGATGCCTTGCTCAAGGCCGTCGCCGACGCCGAGAAGCGCGGCTGGCAGGTGTCGGAACAGAAGACCAGGGAGTACCTGGCCACGCTCGCCAAGAACGGCATGACGGTGCAGCAGCCGTCGCCGCAGCTCAAGGCCGACATGCAGAAGCTCGGCCAGACCATGGTGGACGACTGGGCCAAGAGCGCGGGCGCCGACGGCAAGGCCATCCTCGACGCCTACCGCAAGTAAGCCCGCGGGCCCACTAACTCCTGCGCCTGCAACGCGGCCGCGCCGGCCGCGTTGCAGGAAGCCCCTCCTTCCCCTGCGCTGCCCATCATGCCAACTGCCCCCTCTTCCAAGCGCTGGCTCGACCGCGTGCTGGACCTGTTCGCCGCGCTCGGCGCGCTGTGCATCCTCGCCGTCTGCGTGATCATGATCCTGATGTCGCTGTCGCGCGAAACCTCGGTGATCTTCAAGGGCGGCGACGACATCGTGGCCTGGCTGTGCGCCGCCTCCGCCTTCCTGGTGCTCGGCCAGACCTTCCAGCACGGCGGCATCGTGCGTGTGGAAATGCTGCTGTCGGCGCTCGGCCCGCGCCGGCGCTGGCTGCTGGAACTGGTCTCGCTGACCATCTGCCTGGTGTTCGCCGCCTATGCAACCTGGGCGCTGGGCAGCTTTGCCTGGCAGAGCTGGGAGATCGGCGATGTCTCGCAGGGCCAGATCGTGATCCCGTTGTGGATACCGCAGAGTTTCGCCGTGCTGGGCTGCGCGGGATTCCTGCTGGCGGTCGCCGACGAATGGCTGCGCGTGGTGCGGCGGCAGAAGCCGCGCTACCAGCTGGCCCAGGAAGCCAAGCTTGCCGCCGGCGATTTCGGGGAGACGGTCTGATGAGCACTGTCGTGGTTGCACTGATCCTGCTGCTGGTGCTGATCGTCTTCCTCGCGCTGGGGGCGTGGATTCCCGTGGCCATCGCGGTCACGTCGTGGCTCGGGCTGGTGGTGTTCTCGGACCGCGAGGCCCTGGTCAGCCTGGCCAATGCGTGGTGGTCGTCGAGCGCCTCGTACACGCTGGCGTCGCTGCCGCTGTTCGTGTGGATGGGCGAGATCCTGTTCCGCACCCGGCTGTCGGAGCAAATGTTCAGCGGGCTGTCGCCATGGCTGAGCTGGCTGCCGGGGCGGCTGATGCACGTCAACATCCTGGGCTGCGGCATCTTCGGCTCGGTGTCGGGCTCGTCGGCGGCCACCTGCGCCACCATCGCCAAGTCGGCGCTGCCCGAACTGACGCGGCGCGGCTACGACGAGCGCATCACGCTGGGCTCGCTGTCGTGCGCCGGCACGCTCGGCATCCTGATCCCGCCGTCGATCACGATGGTGGTGTACGCGGTCTCGGCGGACGTGTCGATCATCCGCGTGTTCCTGGCCGGCTTCATCCCGGGGCTGCTGCTGATGCTGCTGTTTTCCGGCTACATCGTGGTCTGGGCGCTGGCCAACCCGGACAAGACCCCGGCGTCGGAGCACTTCAACTGGCGCGCGCGGCTGGCGTCGATCCGGCAGCTGCTGCCATGCATCGTGCTGATCGCCTTCATCACCGCGATCATGGTGACCGGCTACTCCACCGCCACCGAAGCCGCGGCCTATGGCGTGGTCGCGTCGCTGGCGCTGGCCTGGGCCGGTGGCTCGCTCACGCGCGCGGCATTCTGGGACAGCCTGATGTCGGCCACGCGCCTGACCGCGATGATCATGTTCGTGCTGGGCGCGACCTCGTTCCTGTCGGTGACCATGAGCTTCACCGGCATCCCGCGCGCGCTGGCCGAGTGGGTGGCCGCGCTGCAGCTGTCGCCGTGGGCGCTGATCGCGGTGCTGACGGTGATCTACATCGTGCTCGGCACGGCGCTGGACGGCATCTCGATGATCGCCCTCACCACCGCCACGGTGCTGCCGATGGTGCAGGCGGCCGGCTTCGACCTGGTCTGGTTCGGCATCTTTATCGTGCTGCTGGTGGAGATCGCCGAAGTCACGCCGCCGGTCGGCTTCAACCTGTTCGTTTTGCAGAGCATGACAGGCAAGGACAGCAATTACATCGCGCGGGTCTCGCTGCCGTTCTTCATGATGATGGTGGTGGCGATCGCCATCGTCACGATCTGGCCCGGCGTGGTGACCTGGCTGCCCGA
Source organism: Cupriavidus mimosae (assembly GCF_023952485.1). Taxonomy (NCBI): domain Bacteria; kingdom Pseudomonadati; phylum Pseudomonadota; class Betaproteobacteria; order Burkholderiales; family Burkholderiaceae; genus Cupriavidus; species Cupriavidus mimosae. The sequence continues at coordinate 116,793 of NZ_JALHRY010000014.1, forward strand.
CGCGGTAATGCAGCAGGAGGTCAAATAGCCTTGGCCGAGACGGCAACGGACACGCGAGGGAGGTTCGCGCAGCGATGCACGTGATCGTCATCGGCGCCGGCGCGATCGGCGTCAGTTCCGCGTGGTACCTGCGCCAGGCCGGCTTCGACGTGACCGTGCTCGAGCGCCGCGGCGCGCCGGCGCAGGAAGCCAGCTTCGGCAATGCCGGCGTGATCGCGCCCGGCTATGTCACGCCCTGGGCCGCGCCCGGCATGCCGGCCAAGATCCTGCGCACGCTCTTCGCGCGCGAGGCGCCGGTGCTGTTCCGCCCCGCCGCCGACCCGGCGATGTGGCGCTGGATCGCGCGCTGGCTGCGCGAATGCCGGCTCGAGCGCTACCGCGCCAACAAGCTGCGCATGCAGCGGCTGGCGTTCTACAGCCGCGCCTGCCTGCACCGGCTGCGCAGCGAGCTGGAGATCGACTACGAGCAGTCGCAGGGCTACCTCCAGCTGTTCCGCACCGCGCGCGACCTGGACCTGGCCGGCCCCGCCATCGCCCTGCTGCGCGAGAATAACGTGCCGCACCGGCTGGTCAGCGCCGCCGAATGCCGCCAGATCGAGCCGGGCCTGGCCGCCGGCACGCCGCTGGCTGGCGGGCTGCACCTGCCCGAGGATGAATCCGGCAACTGCCCGATGTTCGTGCGCGCGCTGCACCGGCATGCGCAGGCCGCGGGCGTGTCGTTCCGCTTCGACACGCAGGTGACGCACCTGCGGCCCGGCCAGGCCGGCAAGCTGGAGCTCGAGCTTTCGGACCCCGGCGGCCAGGGTGCGGCGGAAGTGCTCGGTGCCGAGCGCGTGCTGGTCGCCGCCGGCGCCGACAGTGCCGCGCTGCTGGGCCCGCTGGGCCTGCGCGTGCCGCTGTATCCGGTCAAGGGCTATTCGGTCACGGTGATGATCCGCGACGAACTGCAGGCCCCGCTGGGCGCGCTGATGGACGAGTCGTACAAGGTCGCGATGACGCGCATGGGCAATCGGCTGCGCGTGGCCGGCACGGCGGAACTGGGCTCGCGCCGGCTCGACCTGCGCCCCGCCGCGCTCAACACGCTGGTCAAGGTCGCGCGCGACTGGTTCCCGGTGGCCGGCAACTACCAGGAGGCCACGCAATGGGCCGGCGCCCGGCCGATGCTGCCCGACGGGCCGCCGCTGATCGGCCCCACCGCGGTGCCCGGGCTGTTCCTGAACCTCGGCCATGGTTCGACGGGCTGGGCGATGAGCTGTGGATCAGGCAAGATTGCGGCTGACCAGATCGCCGCCAGCGCTGGCGCTTGCGCCGGCCGCGGCGGTCCGGACATCGACATGGAAGGCCTGCTGCCCGACCGCTACGGGCTGGGGCCAGCCAATTGAGCCCGACATGACCCGCCCTGCCGCCACCGTCATCACGCCCACCGACCACGAACAAGACTGGCTTGCCCTCGATGCGGCCGCGCCGGCCCCGGTGCCGCTCTACCACGTGGCCGCGATCCGCCGCCTCGAGCACGCCGCGCTGGCGCAGCTGCCGGTCTTCACGCTGATGTCGCGCGCCGGCACGGCGGCGGCGCGCTGGCTCGCCTGCCGTGCGCCCGATGGCCCGCTGCTGTTCCTGGCGGGGCCCGGCAACAACGGCGGCGATGCGCTGGTCGCGGCCACGCAGCTGCACCGCGCCGGGCGCGCCGTGCAGGTCTGGCTCGCCGCCGATCCGCAACGCCTGCCCGCCGATGCCGCCACCGCGTGGCAGCAGGCGCAGGCCGCGGGCGTGCCCTCGAGCGTGATGGCGGAGGTGGATGCCGCGCACGACGCGCACTGGCCCGCCGGCACCGCCGCGATCATCGACGGCCTGCTAGGCATCGGCCTGAACCGCCCCGCCGACGGCCGCATGGCGTGGTGGATCGCCCAGCTCAACCGCACCGCGCTGCCGGTGTTTGCGCTGGACATCCCCAGCGGACTCTCTGCCGACACCGGCGCCGGCGCGCCCGCTGTGCGCGCCCAACGCACGCTGACCTTCATTGCCGCCAAGCCCGGCCTGCTGACACTGGACGGGCGCGACTGCGCCGGCGCGGTCGAGATCGCGCCGATCGGCCTGGACTATCCCCCACGCGAAACACCGCAGGGCCTGGTGAACGGCCCCGCGCTGTTCGGTGCCACGTTGCCGCGCCGCCGCCATGCCAGCAACAAGGGCACGCATGGCGCGCTGGCCGTGATCGGCGGCAACCTCGGCATGACCGGCGCGCCGCTGCTCGGCGCACGGGCGGCGCAATGGCTCGGCGCGGGCAAGGTGCATATCGGCTTCCTGGCGCAGCCGGCTCCGCTGGTCGATCCGCTGCATCCGGAGCTGATGCTGCATGCGCTCGACGCACTGGCGCTCGCGTCGATGTCGGCGCTGGTGATCGGGCCGGGCATGGGCACCGATGCCAACGCCCGCCAGCAGTTGGCGCGGCTGCTGCAGGCCACGACGCAGCCGCTGGTGCTGGATGCCGATGCGCTGAACCTGCTGGCCTCCGATCCCGCCTTGGCCGGTGCGCTGGCCACGCGCGGCGCGGCCACCGTGATGACGCCGCACCCGCTGGAAGCCGCGCGGCTGATGGGCGTGCCGGTGACCGAGATCCAGCGCGACCGCCCCGCCGCCGTCGCGGCGCTGGCCGCGCAATGGCAGGCGGTGGTGGTGCTGAAGGGATCGGGCAGCGTGATCGCCGCGCCCGACGGCAGCCCGTGGACGCTGAATCCGACCGGCAACGCGGCGCTGGCCAGCGCCGGCACCGGCGATGTGCTGGCCGGCATGCTGGGCGCGCTGCTGGCGCAAGGCATGGCGCCGCTGGCCGCGGCGCAGGCGGCAGTGTGGATCCACGGCCGTGCCGCCGATGTGCTGGTCGAACAAGGCACGGGTCCGGCAGGCGTCATGGCAAGTGAACTGTATGCGCCGGCACGCGGCGTATTCAACCAGTTGCTGAACGCAGCGCAAGCGTAAGGCAAGCACGCGATTCGCGTTCCGGCGCATACCGGCGGCGCGCGCCGCACCTGCCGTCAGACAACGACTGATACCGGCGCGGCGCCGCGGCTGTTATGTTGCAAGTGGTAACGATATGACGCCGCCGCAAGCCTCGATGCCGCGATCACCGGCGATATACTTACCGCTCCGTCTTGCAAGCCGGCAATGCCACGCGGCTCGCGCCCCGCAACCCCGCTAGTCCTGCACGCCAGTCCTGCATGCCCACTGACCTTCACGCCTGGAACGCCCTGCTGCGACACCATGACACCCTTCGCGACGCCCAGATGCGCGACTGGTTCGATCGCGAAGGCGCACAGCGCGTCGCGCAATGCTCGGTCGAGGCCGCCGGCCTCTATCTCGATTACTCGAAGAACCGCATCACGCCGCAGACCATGAGCCTGCTGATGCAGCTGGCGGCCGAGGCCGGCGTCACGCGGCGCCGCGACGCGATGTTCGCGGGCGAGCATATCAACACCACCGAAGACCGCGCGGCCCTGCACGTGGCGCTGCGCGCCACCGCCGGCGCTGGCTACAAGGTCGACGGCGAAGCCGTGGTGCCGGCCATCCAGCAGGTGCTGGCGCGCATGCGCGATTTCTCCGCGCGCGTGCGCAGCGGCGCCTGGAAGGGCGCGACCGGCGAGCGCATCACCGATGTCATCAACATCGGCATCGGCGGCTCCGACCTGGGGCCACGCATGGTGTGCCGGGCGCTGTCGCATCTCGCCGATGCGGATGGCAACACCGCGCCGCGCATGCACTTCGTCTCCAACGTCGACGGCACCGACCTGGCCGAGACCCTGGTGCGGCTGGATCCGCAGCGGACCCTGGTGATCGTCTGCTCCAAGACCTTCACCACGCTCGAGACCATGGCCAACGCGCACAGCGCGCGCGCGTGGTTTGTCGCCGGCGGCGTGCCTGAGCCGGACCTGGCCAAGCACTTCGTCGCGGTCTCGACCAACACCGAGGCGGTGCGCGAATTCGGCATCGACCCGGCCAATATGTTCGAGTTCTGGGACTGGATCGGCGGGCGCTTTTCGCTGTGGTCGTCGGTGGGCCTGTCGATCACGCTGGCGGTGGGCTTCGATGCCTTTGCCGACCTCCTCGCCGGCGGGCGCGCGATGGACGAGCATTTCCGCAGCGCGCCGCTGGAGCGCAACATGCCGGTGATCCTCGGCATGCTGGGCATCTGGTACCGCAATTTCTGGAACCTGCCCACCAGTTGCATGGCGCCCTACTCCACCTCGCTGGAGCTGTTCCCCGCCTTCCTGCAGCAGCTGGAGATGGAGAGCAACGGCAAGTCGGTGCAGCTCGATGGCCAGCCCATCCGCACGCATACCTCGCCGGTGGTGTGGGGCACGGCCGGCACCAACGGCCAGCACGCCTATTTCCAGCAGATCCACCAGGGCTCGCAGGTGGTGCCGGTGGATTTCGTCGCGCCGCTGGTGCCGCCGCGCCGGCTGCCCGGCCATCACGCCAAGCTGCTGGCCAATTGCTTCGCGCAGGCCGAGGCGCTGATGCGCGGACGCAGCGCCGACGAGCTGCGCGCCGGCGGGCTGAAGGACGAGGTGCGCATCGCGCATATGGTGTTCGACGGCAACCGCCCCAGCAACACGCTGCTGATGGAGGACCTGACGCCCAATGTGCTGGGCGCGCTGATTGCGCTGTACGAGCACCGCACCTTCGTGCAGGGCGTGGTGTGGCGCATCAACTCGTTCGACCAGTGGGGCGTCGAGCTGGGCAAGATCCTGGCGCGGCCGATCGAGGCCGAACTGGCCGGCACCGCCACCGGCCAGCACGATGCCTCCACCGCCGCGCTGATCGCGCGTGCCCGCGCGGTGCTGCAGGCGGGCGCGGCCAGCTAGCCGCTAGACCTCAAGGCCGAGCCATTCGTCGCTGGCCACGCGGCCGGCGTCGATGGTCAGCACGCGCCCGCAGCGCGACGCCACCGAGCGGTCGTGCGTGACCAGCACCAGCGTCGAGCCGGCATCGCGGTTCAGTTCGAACATCAGCGCGATCACCGCTTCGCCGGTGGCGGTATCGAGGCTGCCGGTCGGTTCATCGGCGAACAGGATGTCAGGGCGCGCGACGAAGGCGCGCGCCAGCGCCACGCGCTGCTGCTCGCCGCCCGACAGCGTGCGCGGGTAGTGGCCCAGGCGCGCGCCCAGGCCCACGCGCTGCAGCATGTCGACCGCGCGCTCGCGCACCTGCGCGGTTTCGCCGCGCAGCTCCAGCGGCAGCATCACGTTTTCCAGCGCGGTCAGGTGGCCCACCAGCTGGAACGACTGGAACACGAAGCCGACATGCCGGCCGCGCACCGCGGCGCGCTGGTCCTCGTCCAGCGCGTACAGGTCCTGGCCCTGCAGCCGCACCGTGCCGGTGCTGGGCAGGTCCAGCCCGGCCAGCAGCCCCAGCAGCGTCGACTTGCCGGATCCGGACGCGCCCACGATGGCGAGCGTTTCGCCCGGCGTGACGGAAAACGTCACGTCGTGCAAAATCGTCAGCGAACCGGTCGTGTCGGCCACGGTCTTTCCAAGGGATTCGACTGCAAGAATGGAAGAAGACATGGATATAGGGATCCGAGGGAAAAAGCGCAGGCTGCTGCTGGCAGCCGGCATGACGCTGGCGATTGCGGCTGCCGCAGCGGTGCGGGCCCAGGCTCCGGCCAAGACCGCGGCCCAGGCCAGCGCCCCCGCGCTGCTGGTATTGGGCGACAGCCTGTCGGCCGAATACGGCATCGCGCGCGGCGCGGGCTGGGTCAGGCTGCTGCAGGACCGGCTGCGGCAAGAGCGCTTCGATTATAGCGTCGTCAATGCGAGCATCAGCGGCGAGACCACCATCGGCGGCAAGACCCGCCTGCCCGAACTGCTCACGCGGCACCGCCCCGCCGTCGTGGTGATCGAGCTCGGCGCCAACGACGCGCTGCGCGGCTTGCCGCTGCAGTCCACCGAGGCCAACCTGCGCAACCTGGTCACCACGGCGCAGCAGGCCGGCGCCAGCGTATTGCTGATCGGCATGCGCATCCCGCCCAACTATGGCCAGGACTACACCGAAAAGTTCGTCTCGCTCTATCCCCGGCTGGCGGGCGAATACAAGGTGCGGCTGGTGCCCTTCTTCCTCGACCAGGTGATCGCGCGGCAGGACTGGTTCCAGCCTGACCGCATCCACCCGACCGCCGCGGCGCAGCCCGCATTGCTCGACACGGTGTGGCCGCAGCTCAAGCCACTGCTCAAGCGCAGCGCCGCGAAGTGACCATAAAAAAACCCCTGCCTGGCAGGGGTTTTTGTTCTCGGCATGGGCTGCGTAGCGCCGGCCTGGCGCGGATCACTCCGCGCCCTGCTCCTGCGTCGCGCCCGCCGGCGTCAGCAGCTTGACCTTGGAGCGCGCCTTCAGGCTTTCATAGAAGGCCTGCAGGTCGGTCTGGCCGGCCAGCTGCGCCAGCTGCTGCGCCTCGGCCTGGCGGCGGGCCGGATCGGCCTGCGCCGGCTGGCTGACCTTGGTGATGCGATAGACCGCATAGCCCTGCGCGCCCAGGTCGACACCGACCAGCGCCGGCAGCTTGGCGGCATCGGCGCGCATCACGGCTTCCACGGCCTGCGGCGTCATGCCCTCGGCCTTGGGGCGCGACACCGTCTGCGCCGGGCCAAAGCCCTCGGCACTGTCGGCCTGCTTCAGCGCGGCCAGGCGCGCCTCGCCATCCTTGCGCGCCAGTGCCGCCGCCTGCTGGGCGATATAGCCCTCGCGCACCTGCGCTTCCACCTCCTCGAACTTGCGCACGGTCGCCGGGCGGTACTCGACGATGCGCGCGGCCACCAGCGTGTTGGGGGCGACCTGCACCGCTTCGGTGTTGCGCTTGTTCTTGATCGCGTCGTCGCTGAACAGCGCCTTGAGCAGCTTCTCGTGGTTCAGCGGGCTCTGCGCGCCCAGCGCCGGATTCGGCTGGCGCGTGACGTGGTCGGCGGTCTGGATGGTCAGCTTGAACTTGTCGGCGGCGGGCTTGAGGCTGTCGGCCTGCTCGTAGACGGTATTGCCGAAGGCATCGGCCTGCTCGGCAAACTTCTTGTCGGCGAACTGCTTGCGCAGCTCCGCTTCCAGCTCGGTGCGCACGGCCTCGAGCGGCCTGGTTTCCGCGGGCTTGGTGCCGGTCAGCTTGATGATGTGGTAGCCGAAGTCGGTCTCGACCACGTCGCTGATCTGGCCTTCCTTGAGCGCGTACATGGCGTCCTCGAACGGCTTGACCAGCGCGCCGCGGCCCATGAAGCCGAGGTCGCCGCCCTTCTCGGCCGAACCCGGATCCTGCGAGTTCTTGCGCGCGACGTCGGCGAAGCTGTCCGGATGCTTGCGCACTTCTTCCAGCAGCTTGGTCGCCTTGTCCTTGGCCGCCTGGCGCTGCGCCGCCGGCGCCTCCTTCGGCGCGCTGATCAGGATGTGGCTGGCGCGGCGCTGCTCGTCGACGCGAAAGCGCGCGATATTGCTCTCGTAGTACGACTTCAGTTCTTCCGGCGTCACCGCCTGCGACGCGGCCAGCGCCTCGCCCGACAGCACCAGGTATTCCACCTTGGCCTGCTCCGGCACCGAGAAGTCCTGCTGGTGGCTGTCATAGTAGGCCTTCAGCGCGGCGGCGTCGGGCTGCACCTTGGCGGTGTAGCCAGCCGGCTTGAACAGCAGCGCCTGCACCTCGCGCTGCTGGTCGCGCACCGCCATCAGGCGCTCGATCAGCGACTTCGGTACGAACGCGGTGGCGGCAATCGACCCGCCCAGCTGCTGCGTGGCCAGCTCGAAACGCATGCGCGCATCGAACTGCTCGGGGGTCATCCCCTGCGACTGCAGCAGTTGCAGGTATGCCTTGTCGTCGATCTTGCCATCCTTGCCGCGCGGCAGCTGCGCGATCGCAGGCAGGTTGCTGATCTCTTCGAGCAGCCTGGCGTCCGACACCGTCAGGTGCTCGCTGGTCACCGCATTGGCCAGCACGCGCTGCTGGATCAGTTGCTCGAGCACGGTCTTGCGCGCCTCCGGGCCTTCGAACTGGCGCGGGTCATAGTTGGCGCCCAGGATCTGGCGCGCGCGCTCGCTCTGGTCGCGCACCACGTTGTCGACCTCCTGCACGCTGATGGCCCGGCCGTCGACCTTGGCGGCATCGTGCGAGCTGTCCATGAAGCGCGAATAGCTTTCCACGCCGAAGAATACGAACGACGGGAAAACAAGCACCAGCAGCAGCAAGAGCATCAGGCGCCGGTTGTTGCGTACGAAATCAAGCATGCGGATTCGGGTAGTGGATTGGCACGAAAGACAAACTCCGCGATTCTATCAGGAGCCGGTGGGCAAGCGCCCTTTGTGCAGGGTGGCGAACATGGCGCAGCGAAGCCAAGGCGCAAATGAAAAACGCCCGCGATGCGGGCGTTTCTTGATACTGGCGGAGTGGACGGGACTCGCCCACGTCCCGCGGGCCGCGGCTGCGCTGGCAAGCGCAGCCCTTCGATTCCCGCCGGAAGCCGCGCAGGCGGCTTCCTCCACTCCGCAAAAATGAAAAACGCCCGCGATGCGGGCGTTTCTTGATACTGGCGGAGTGGACGGGACTCGAACCCGCGACCCCCGGCGTGACAGGCCGGTATTCTAACCGACTGAACTACCACTCCTGTGTCGGTGCCTGCTGCAGCCCACTTTCGTACCTGCGCTGCAGCAGAGAGGCCGAACTATAGCGTATGTTCCCGGGCCAGCGCAATACGGGGCCACGTTTAAATTTGGTCCTCGTGCGGGCCTCCATCAAGTTAGCCGCGACCACTCAAGCGAGGGCTCCGTGGCGCATCCCTCGCCATTAGTGTCATCCCGCTGTCACTTGCGCCCCGCACAATTGCCCTCATGCGGCCTTCCAGGCCACTCGCATGGCCCCGCCGGCGGTTTTGCGGCGCACCGCACCAACGGTTGTCCTTGACACCCGTTTTTTTGCGGCTTGAATGAAAACGTTTTCATTTTTTTCTGCACCGACTCCTGCACAACTCCTGCACTGATTCCGATTCCTGCCCAATGCGCCGCAATGCCACCGCCCTCGCCGCTCCGCCCGCGCCATCCAATGGCGCGACCCTGGTGAATGTCGCCAAGGCCGCGAGCGTGTCGCTGGCGACTGCCTCGCGCGTGTTCAGCAATCCGGAGCTGGTCCGCCACGACACCGCCGAGCGCGTATTGCAGGCGGCGGGTGAGCTTGGCTTTCGCCCCAACCTGCTGGGTGCCAAGCTGCGGGCCCAGCGCTCGCGCATCGTGGGGGTCATGCTGCCGACGCTCGAGAATGCAGTGTTTGCCGAATGCTGGCGCGGCATCGAGGAGGCCGCGCTGGCGCAAGGCTATTCGCTGATGCTCGTGACCAGCCGCTACGACCCGGCCCGCGAACGCGAGCGGATCGAATACCTGCTGCGTCACCGCGTCGACGGCATGGTGCTGACGGTGGCCGATGCCGCCCGCAGCGCAGTGCTGGACCAGCTGGATGACGAAGGCGTGCCTTATGTCCTTGCGTACAACCAGGGAGCGCGCCGGGGCAAACGCTATTCGGTATCGGTGGACAATCGCGTCAGCGCGCGCGCCGGCGTCGAGACGCTGATCGCTGCCGGGCATCGGCGCATCTCGGTGGTATCGGGCGCCTTCGTCGCGTCGGACCGCGCCAGGCAGCGCCACATGGGTTACCAGGACGCGATGCGCGCGCATGGCCTGCCACCGTTGCCGCCGCTGTCCCTGCCCGCCCATACGCCCACGCACACGCCGGCGGAGGTCGAGCGCATCCGGCGCTTCGTCACAGCGCCATCCGCGCCCACCGCGCTGTTTTGTACCAACGACATGCTGGCGATCGGCGTGATTTCCATCCTGAAGCGCCTGGGACTGTCCGTGCCCGGCGATGTATCCGTGCTCGGCTACGACGGCATCGAACTCGGCCAGTTGCTGGAGCCGCCGCTGTCCACTGTGGCGCAGCCCAACAACGAGATCGGTGCCCGCGCGCTGGGCTGCCTGCTGGCGCGGCTGGAGCCTGCCAGCGCCGGGGCCGCGCCTGAGCCCCGCTGGCCGCGCGCGACGCTGCTGCCGCACGCGCTGCGCGAAGGCGCTACCGTCGGGCCACCGGCTTAGCGGCACGGCAACCGAAGCAGCACCGACATTGGCCTCGTCCCACGCCGTTTTCCACCACCGTCGTATCTAGAAAAGGAGTGCATCATGCAATCGACTTCGTCCTGGCTGCGCCGCTTGCGCTGGCTGCTGCCGACGGTTGGCGCGGTCGTATTCAGCCACGCCGCGGCCGCGCAAACGGCAATCTGCTACAACTGCCCGCCGGAATGGGCGGACTGGGCGGCGCAGATCCGCGCGATCAAGGAAAAAACCGGCGTCACGGTGCCGCACGACAACAAGAACTCGGGCCAGTCGCTGGCCCAGATCGTCGCGGAAAGGGCCAATCCGGTGGCCGACGTGGTGTATTACGGCGTGACCTTCGGCATCCAGGCCCAGAAGGAAGGCGTGACGGCTCCCTACAAGCCTGCCAACTGGAATGACATCCCCGACGGCCTGAAGGACCCGCAGGGCCACTGGTTTGCCATCCATTCGGGCACGCTGGGCCTGATGGTCAATGTCGACGCGTTGCGCGGCAAACCGGTGCCGCAGTCATGGGCCGACCTGCAGAAGCCCGAGTACAAGGGCATGGTTGGCTATCTCGACCCGGCCAGCGCCTTTGTCGGCTATGTGGGCGCGGTGGCGATCAACCAGGCGCTGGGCGGCTCGCTGGACAACTTCGGCCCGGCCCTCAAGTTCTTCAAGGACCTGCAGAAGAACCAGCCCATCGTGCCGAAGCAGACCGCGTACGCGCGCGTGCTGTCCGGCGAAATCCCGATCCTGCTGGACTACGACTTCAACGCCTATCGCGCGCGCTACAAGGATCGCGCCAACGTCGCCTTCGTGATTCCCAGGGAGGGCTCGCTGGTGGTGCCCTACGTCATGAGCATGGTCAACAAGGCACCGCACCCTGCGGAAGCCCGCAAGGTGCTGGACTTCGTGCTGTCCGACGCCGGCCAGTCGCTGTGGGCCAATGCCTATCTGCGCCCGGTACGGACCAAGGCCGTATCCAGGGAAGTGGAATCCCGCTTCCTGCCGGCCTCGGACTATGCGCGTGCGAAGACCATCGACTACGGCAAGATGGCCGAAGTGCAAAAGGCCTTCAGCGACCAGTACCTGAAGGAAGTGCGCTGACGTCGCGCCGGGGCGCGCGTCGGCCCCGGCCAGTCGCCTCAAGATGGAGAAACCCATGCGCCGTCGCACCACTGCGCCAACCGCCCGCACGCTGATCGTCTTCGCGCTGCCGGCGCTGATCGTGTTCCTGGCATTCTTCTGCCTGCCGATGGCCAAACTGCTGGCGGTCAGCGTGGCGGGGGAAAACGGCGCGGGAGTCTACTGGACCGTGCTGTCCAGCCCGCGCTATCTGCACAGCCTGCTGTCCACGGTGCTGTTGTCGGCCTCGGTGACGCTGGCCACGCTGGCAATCGCGGGCGTGGCGGGGACCTTCCTGCAGCGGCATCCGGTGCCGGGCAAGCCGGTGCTGGTCGCCATGCTGACCTTTCCGCTGGCCTTTCCCGGCGTGGTGATCGGGTTCATGGTCATCATGCTGGGCGGCCGCAACGGCCTGCTCGCATCGGTGGGCGACCTGCTCGCCGGCGAGCGCTGGACCTTTGCTTATGGCATGGCCGGGTTGTTTGTCGGCTACCTGTATTTCTCCATTCCACGCGTGATCCTGACCGTGATGGCGGCGGTCGAAAAACTCGACGCCTCGCTGGAGGAAGCGGCCCGCTCACTGGGCGCCGGCCGGTGGCGCGTGGTGCGCGACGTGATGCTGCCGGCGCTGATGCCTGCGCTGATCTCCAGCGGAGCGATCTGCTTCGCCACCAGCATGGGCGCGTTCGGCACCGCCTTCACCCTTGCTACGCAACTCGATGTGTTGCCGCTCACCATCTACAACGAGTTCACCAACTACGCCAACTTCGGCATGGCCGCCGCACTATCCATCCTGCTTGGGGTCGTGACCTGGGCGCTGCTGGCAGTGGCGCGTCATCTTTCCGGCAACGCGGTTGCCGCCACCGCGTAGGAGCAAGCATGAAGACCAACCGTCGCGGCTCCGCCTATTGGGCGCAACTCGCCCTGACGCTCGCCGTTTGCGCGTTCATGACCGTCCCCGTGGCGCTGTCGGTGCTGGCCGGCCTCACCAGCAATATCTTCGTCGGGCTGCAGAGCGGCCTGACCACGCGCTGGGTCGAGGAAGTGTGGGCGCTGTACCGCAACACCATCTTCCTGTCGCTATGGATCGCGCTGGCGTGCCTGGCCTGCACGCTGGTGCTTGGCGTTCCGGCCGCCTATTACATGGCGCTGCGCCGTAGCCGCGTGACCCGGCTGATCGAAGAATTGCTGATGTTGCCGGTGGCGATTCCCGGACTTGCGACGGCACTCGGCCTGATCCTGCTGTATGGAGGCCTGCCCTGGCTGCGCACCAGTTGGGTCTTCATCCTGATCGGGCATGTGCTGTTCACCCTGCCCTTCATGGTGCGCTCGGTGCTGGCCATCATGTCCGCCATCGACATCCGCACGCTCGAGGACGCCGCCGCCAGCCTCGGCGCGACACGCCTGCAGCGTTTTTTCACCGTGGTGCTGCCCAATTGCCGGCAAGGGATTCTCGCCGGCGCGCTGATGGTCGTGACGCTTTCGGTCGGCGAATTCAATCTGACATGGATGCTCCATACGCCCACCACGCAGACGCTTCCGGTCGGACTCGCCGACAGTTATGCCTCGATGCGCCTGGAGATCGGCTCTGCCTACACCATCGTGTTTTTCCTGATGATCATTCCGCTGCTGGTGATCATGCAAATCGTGTCCGCGCTGGGTGCGCGGGCCCAACGACATCCGGTACAGGACACGCCCATGCCGTTCGCCGGCACGGTCACCACTTCGCTGAACTCGCCAGCCGCATCGGACAGCACGCCGCAGTCCCAGCCACAGACGGAGGCCCCCCGCCATGCATGAGCCCACCACCATCGCCCTGCGTCAATGCGGCAAGACGTTCGCCGACGGCACGCGCGCGCTCGAGCCGCTGGATCTGGACATCGGTGCCGGCGAGACTGTCGTGCTGCTCGGTCCGTCCGGCTGCGGCAAGACCACCACGCTGCGGATGATCGCGGGGCTGGAATTTCCCGATACGGGCGGCGAGGTCCTGTTCGGCGGCGCGGCGGTCACGCATCTGCCGATCGAGCAGCGCGGCGTCGGCATGGTGTTCCAGAACTATGCCCTGTTCCCCAATATGACCGTGGCCGAGAATATCGGCTATGGCCTGCGCGTGCGCAAGGTCGACGCCCAGACCCGCCGGCGTCGGGTCGACGACATGCTCGCCATGATGCAGCTGGGCGCCTTCGCCAACCGGCGCGTCGACCAGCTGTCCGGGGGCCAGCGCCAGCGCGTGGCGCTGGCGCGCGCCATCGCCGTGCAGCCGCGTGTGCTGCTGCTGGACGAACCGCTGACGGCGCTCGATGCCAAGCTGCGTGATGCGCTGCGCGCCGACATCAACCAGCTGCTGCGCAGCCTGCGCATCACCACCGTGTATGTCACGCACGACCAGGCCGAGGCAATGGCGCTTGGCGACCGGATCATCGTGATGGACAAGGGGCACATCGCGCAAAGCGGCACGCCGCAGGACATCTACCGGCATCCGGCCAATGCCTTCGTCGCGGACTTCATCGGCACGATGAATCGCTTGCCGGCGGCTGCGGATCACCAGGTATGGCGCGTGCCTGGTGGCGCATTGCCGCGCGAGCCGCGGCACCTCGAGATGGCGCAGGTGGAGCTGATGTTCCGGCCCGAGGACGTAGCGCTGGCCGACGCACCCAATGCACCCGACGTCCATGTGGCCGGCAGTGTCATCACGGCCCTGTTCCTCGGCCATGCGACCCGGCTGCTGGTCGATGTCGGCGCACCTGCCCCGATCGTGCTCGATACCGCGCGACGCGACCGCTGGGTAGCCGGCGACCGCGTTGGCCTGCGCATCGATACCGGCCATCTGTTGACGGTGCCTGCTGCGCCCTCCGTGTCAGTAGGGAGCGCGGCATGATGCAGAGCGCCCCCCAGGCCACTCCCTACCTCGTCGCCCACATCACGGACCTGCATATCAAGGCGGGCGGCAGGCTCTCCTACCGGCGCGTGGATACCGCAGGCGCCCTGCGCCAGTGCATCGACACGCTGCTGGCGTTGCCTCAGCGCCCCGACGTTGCGGTGGTGACCGGCGACCTGGTCGACTTCGGCAGCGAGGATGAATATCGCTTTCTGCGAGGGATCCTGGAATCCTTGCCGATGCCGGTGCGGCTGATGCCGGGCAATCACGACAGCCGCGGCGCACTGCGCCGCGTCTTCGCAGACCACCCCGGTCACGCCTATCTGTTCGCCGCGGGCGATGCCGACGCCCCGGTCCATTACCGCATCGACGGTGGGCCCTTGACGCTGATCGCCTTCGACTGCACCGTCCCCGGCCATAGCGGCGGGCGCGTGGACCCGGATGCGCTGCCATGGCTGGAAGCCGCGCTGGCCGCCGCCCCGCAGCGCCCCACCCTGCTGATGCTGCATCACCCGCCTTTCCACACCGGCATCGGCCATATGGACCGGCAGGGCCTGGAAAACGCCGCGCTGCTCGAAGCCGTGGTGCGGCGCCATCCACAGGTGGAGCGAGTGCTGTGCGGCCATCTGCATCGGCATATCACCCGGCGCTTCGGCGGCACCATCGCCATGACCGCGCCCGGCCCGGCGCACCAGGTCGCGCTGGACCTCGACCCGCAGGCGGCTTCGCGCTTCCGCATGGAGCCGCCGGGCCTGCTGCTGCACTGGTGGCATCCCGTGCACGGACTGGTAACCCATGCCGTCGCAATCGGGGACCACGGACCTGCGTATCCGTTCTTCGATGCACAGGGGAAGCTGATCGACTGAGGCACCGCCCGGCAGCCGGCGCCATTGCCGGATTCACCCTCCATTTCCGACCCAGTGATTGCCGGGCCTTACTCCAGCCTGATCCACGTAGTCTTCAGATCGCTGTATTTGTCCAGCGCATGCAACGACTTGTCGCGCCCGGAACCCGATTGCTTGACTCCGCCAAACGGCACCGTGATATCGCCGTCCATATAGCAGTTGACCCACACCAGCCCGGCCCGCAGCCGACGCGAGACACGGTGTGCGCGTGACAGGTTGGCGGTCCACAACCCTGAGCCGAGCCCATAAGGCGAGTCGTTGGCCATGCGCACCACTTCCTCCTCGGTATCAAACATCGTCACGGCCAGCACCGGTCCAAAGATCTCCTCGCGCACGATGCTGAGCGACTGGCTCGGGCACTCGAAGATGGTCGGCTGCAGGAAATAGCCCCCGGTGTCCGTGCGGACGCGTTCGCCGCCCAGACGCAAGCTCGCCCCTTCGCGCTGCCCGCCGTCCACATAGGACATCACGCGGTCGAGCTGGCGCGCGTCGACGATAGCGCCCATGGCAGAGGCCGGGTCGAGCGGGTCGCCGGGCTGCATTTCCCGGGCATACGCCTCCAGCTTCTCCATGAACGGCTCATAGATAGCGCGCTGGACATAAAGACGCGAGCCGGCGATGCAGATCTCGCCCTGGTTGTTGAAGATGCCGATGGCAGCGGCCTGCGCGGCGCGCTCGAGGTCGGGGCAGTCGTCGAACACAATGTGCGGCGACTTGCCGCCGCATTCGAGACAGACACGCTTCAGGTTGGACTGGCCGGAATACTCCATGAAGCGCTTGCCGGTGGCCGTGGAGCCCGTGAAGGCGATGCAATCCACGTCGGGGTGCAGGCCAAGCGCCTGCCCGGCTTGTGGGCCCAGTCCGGGCACGACGCTGAACACGCCGGGGGGAATCCCGGCCTCCGCCGCCAGCTCGGCGAGCCGCAG
The DNA here is from genome assembly GCF_023952485.1 of Cupriavidus mimosae. NCBI lineage: Bacteria > Pseudomonadati > Pseudomonadota > Betaproteobacteria > Burkholderiales > Burkholderiaceae > Cupriavidus > Cupriavidus mimosae. Next base: position 132,734 of record NZ_JALHRY010000014.1, read on the forward strand.
CGCCGTCAGCGGCGACTGCTCGGCCGGCTTGAGGATGACGCTGTTGCCGGCAGCCAGCGCGGGCGCGACCTTCCAGCTGCCCATCAACAGCGGATAGTTCCATGGCACTACAGCCGCCACCACGCCAAGCGGCTCGCGCGTGATGGTGGCGAGCACGTTGCCGCCGGTGGGGGCGATTTCGTCGTAGATCTTGTCGATGGCTTCGGCGTACCACGCGAACGTGCGCGCCGCTTCCGGAATGTCGTAGGCCAGCGTGTCGCCGATGGGCTTGCCCATGTCCAGCGTTTCCAGCAGGGCCAGTTCCTCTCGGTGCGTTTCGATCAGCGCGGCCAGTCGCAGCAGCACGGCCTTGCGCTCGCGCGGCGGCAGTCCGGACCAGACGCCTTGTTCGAAGGCCTGGCGCGCCGCCGCGACGGCACGGTCGACGTCCGCCGCGCCGCATGCCGCCACCTTGGCCAGCACCGCGCCGGTGGCGGGGTTGATGGTGTCGAAGGTGGCGCCGTCGGCGGCGTCGGTCCATGCGCCGCCGATGCAGGCGCGACTTTGCGGGCGCAGCGCGGCTGCCCGGGCCTGCCAGTAAGACAGGTCGCGTGTTTCGCTCATGGGGTTCCTCGTTTGGTTGACAGGGCCGCGGGCGACGGCAGCGTCTGCGTCAGGCCCGCGACTACGATCAGGGCGATGCCGGCCAGCGCCAGCGCGTCGGGCCAGCGGCCGAACCACAGCGCGCTGTAGACCAGTGCCAGCAGCAGGTGGAAATAGTTCAGCGGTGCCAGCCGCGATGCCGGGGCGCGCTGCAGCGCCAGGATCAGCAGCACCTGCGCCGCCGCGCTCATCAGGCCCATGGCCAGGATCGCCAGCCAGTCGGCCAGGTCGGGCCAGACCGGCGGCGGGAAGAACGGCGCCGGCACGCCGGTGGCGACCATGCAGATCAGCGCGGCAAAACCGTACTGCACGCGCGCATCGACCTGCCTCGCCATGCGCCGCGTCAGCAGTTGCAGCATGGCGTAGGCCAGCGTGGCGGCCAGCATCAGCACGGTGCCAAGCCACGACACCGCGCCACCGGGGCGTACGATCAGCAGCATGCCGCAGAAGCCCGCGCCTACCGCCAGCCACTGGCGCGGGCCGACCTTCTCGCGCAGCATCCACGGAGACAGGCCCACCACCATCAGCGGCGCCATGAAATAGATGGCCGTGGCCTCGGCCAGCGGCATCCACAGCAGCGCGGTCATGAAGCAGGTGCCGACCACAGCGAGCATCAGACCTCGCAGCATCAGCAGGCCGCGGTGCGGGGTGTTCCAGAAGCGCAACTGGCCGGAGCTGGCTAGCATAGCCACCGCTACCGCAAGCGTGGCGCCGTAGCGCACAGCATTGAGAAACGGCGCGGGATATCGGCCGACCAGGTGCTTGGCGGTGGCGTCCACGGTAGCGAACAGCGTCACCACGCACAGGAACAGCAGCCCGCCACGCCACCAGTCCGACCCACCCCGCGCCGCGGCGGTCATGCGCCAGCCTGCGCGACCATTGCACCGAGCAGCACGTTGGCGCCGGCTTCCAGGTGCTCGGGGCTGGCATCTTCCACTTCGTTGTGGCTGATGCCGTCCTTGCAGGGCACGAAGATCATCGCGGTCGGGGTCACGCTCGCCATGTAGACGGCATCATGGCCAGCGCCAGTGACGATATTCTGCTGGCTGTAGCCGCGCGCGATGGCCTCGCGGCGCACGTGGTCGACCAGTTCCGGCGCGAACGGGGTTGGCGGGAAATACTGCACATCGTCAACCTTCACGTCGAAGGTGGCACCGGTGGTCTTGCCCTGTGCCAGCGCCTCGCACGCGGCGCGGAAGCGGGCATCCATCTCGGCCAGCTTGCCGGCGTCTTCATGGCGCAGGTCGACCGTGAACTTCACCGCCCCGGGGATCACGTTGCGCGAGCCGGGGTGGAGATTGACCACGCCCACCGTACCGCGGCCGTGCGGCGCGAAGTCGTGGGCGATGCGCACCACTTCCTGCATCACGTGGGTGGCGCCATAGAGCGCGTCACGGCGCAGCGGCATCGGCGTGGGGCCGGCGTGCGCTTCCATGCCGGTCACGGTCACGTCGTACCACCGCAGCCCGAGCGAACCGGTGACCACGCCGATCACGTTGTCCGCCGCTTCCAGCACCGGGCCCTGTTCGATATGCGCCTCGAAGTACGCTCCCACCGGGCGCCCGCCCACTTTGTCGGTGCCGGCATAGCCGATGGCCCGCAGTTCGTCCGCCACGCGCTTGCCTTCGGTATCGGTGGCGTCCAGCGCGGTCTGCAGCGGGAAGATGCCCGCGAACACGCCGGAACCCATCATCACCGGCACGAAGCGGGTGCCTTCCTCGTTGGTCCAGATGGCCAGTTCGAGCGGCGCTTCAGTGGTCACGCCATGGTCGTTGAGCGTGCGCATGACTTCCAGCCCGGCCAGCACGCCGAAGCAGCCGTCGAACTTGCCGCCGGTCGGCTGCGTATCGATATGGCTGCCGGTCATCACCGGCGGCAGCGCATGGTTGCGCCCGGCGCGGCGCCCGAAGATATTGCCGACGCGGTCCACCGTCACGGTCAGGCCCGCGTCGCGCATCCAGCCGCATACCAGGTCGCGGCCCTGGCCGTCGAGCGCGGTCAGCGCCAGTCGCGCATTGCCGCCCTTCGGCGTAGCGCCGATCCGCGCCAGGTCCATCAGCGATTGCCACAGGCGCTGGCCGTTGATGGCGATCTTGCTAGTCATTGCAGTTCTCCCAGTATTGGTGGTTGCGCTCTCATGCGGTCGCAGGCGCGAAACCTGCCAGGAATGCATCCAGCCCGCGCCCGATGGCCTCGACCTCGTAGCCGCCCTCCTGCACCACTACCGTCGGCAGGCCCAGCGCATGGATGCGTTCGCCGATGCCGCGGTAGCCATCCATGCTGACCTTCAGCACGCTGATGGGATCGTTCTCGTAGGTATCGAAGCCCAGTGCCAGCACCACCGCCTGCGGACGATAGTCGCGCAGCGCGTCCAGCGCGCCGTCCAGCGCCGACAGGAACTCGGCGTCGCCGCTGCCGTGCGGCAGCGGGAAGTTGAGGTTGTAGCCATAGCCCGCGCCATAGCCGCGCTCGTTCGCATAGCCGGTGTAGAACGGGTAGTAATCCGCAGGATCGGCATGCAGCGAAATCGTCATCACATCGGAGCGGTGATAGAAAATTTGCTGTGTGCCGTCCCCGTGATGCGCATCGACGTCGAGCACCGCCACCTTGCCGAAGCGGGCCAGCAGCGTCTGTGCCGCGATGGCCGAGTTGTTGACATAGCAGAAGCCTGCCGCGCGGTCGCTGTGGGCGTGGTGGCCGGAGGGGCGGCACAGCGCGTAGGCCATGCCGGCGCCGTCCTGCCGCTCGCACACATGGCGCGCCGCCGCCACCGCGCTGTGCGCGCCGCGCAGGATCGCGCGCCAGCTGTCCGGGCCGAGCGGGCAGCTGAGGTCGCCCAGGTAGTAGCCCGCCTGCGCGATCACCGAATCGGTCGGGCACTCAGGTCGGCGCGGCTCGCCGAGCTTGCCGTTGTGATACGGCGACAGGTTGGGCAGGACCTCGATGCCCGGCTCGAAGCCGGGGCGCGCCAGTTCCTGCCAGCGCGCGTGGGCGCTCGCGAGGAAGTCGAGATAGGCCGGACTGTGCACCGCCTCCAGCGGCGCGCGCCCGCAATCGGGCGGCGCCGCCAGTTCGATGCCGCGCGCGGCCAGCGCGCGCTGCAGTGCCGCCGCGCGGGCCGGCACGTCGGTCGGCGCGCACAGCCGGCCCGCGCGCATGAACTGGCGGGGCTCGTGCAGCAACTGATCATCCGAGAAGAAGGCACGCATGGTTTAGATCTTGTTATGAAGGGAATCCCCGGTTCAGCCAGCCGCCTGGCGCGCCAGTGCCGCCGCGCGGATACCGGACAGGGTCATGCCGGGCGCGATGCCGTCGGGGTCGTAACGCAGCTCCAGCAGCGCCGGCATGCTGTGCGTGCTGGCAAAGTCGAGCGCGCGGTCCAGCGCGGGGCCAAATTCGGCGTCGCTGGCCACCACTTCGCCGTAGCCGCGGTAGGCGCGCGCAAGCTCTGCGAACTCCGGGTTCTCAAAGCCCAGCGCGATGGTCCGGCCGGGGAACTCGCGTTCCTGGTGGGCGCGGATCGTGCCCCAGATGCCGTTGTTGAACACCAGCACCACGATGCCAAGGCGGTACTGCATGGCCACGCCCAGCTCCTGCAGGTTCATCTGGAAGCAGCCGTCGCCCGCATAGCAGACCACGGTGCGTTCCGGATGCTCCAGCTTGGCCGAGATGGCCGCCGGCAGGCCGTAGCCCATCGAACCCACGGTGGGCGCAAGGCTGGTGCCAACGCCCTTGTAGCGGTAATAGGTATGCGGAAAGACCGCGTAGTTGCCGGCGCCGACAGTGATGCAGGCGTCCTCGGGCAGGCGCTCGCGCACAAGGCAGGCGGCCTGGTTCAGGTTCAGCGGGCCTGGGGCGGGCAGCGCATTCTGGCTGTCGAGGTAATCGTGCCGTGCGCGCTCCACCAACGCCGCGCGGTTGTGTTCGCGCGACGGGCGCAGGCCATCCACCGCGGCCGCGAACGAGACGACGTCAGCGACGATGGGCACCTCCGCGCGGAACACGCGGCCCAGTTCCTCCGGATCGGGATACACATGCACCAGCCGCTGGCGCGGCAGCGGGCTTTCCACCACGGTATAGCCCTCGGTGGTGGCCTCGCCCATGCGGGTGCCGACGGCGATCAACAGGTCCGACTCGCGGATGCGGGTACGTAACGCCTCGCCCATGCCCCAGCCAACGTGGCCGGCGTAGTTGGGATGGTGGTTGTCGAAACACTCCAGCCTGCGCCACGCCAGCCCTACCGGCAAGCCGAAGCGTTCGGCGAAGCCTTCCATCTGCCGCATGGCCTCGGGGGTCCAGCCGGACCCACCAATCATCAGGAAGGGGCGCTCGGCCTGTTCCAGCATCGCGGCCAGCGACGCCAGCGCGTGCGGCGCCGGGGCCGAGTGGCTGCGCACGTAGCGCGGCATGTCGGCCACGGTGGCCTTGCCCCACAGCGTGTCCTCCGGCAGCGCCAGCACCACCGGGCCGGGCCGGCCGCTGGTCGCTACCGCGAAGGCACGTGCGATGAACTCGGGAATGCGGTCGGTGCGGTCGATCTGCGCGACCCACTTGGCCATCTGGCCGAACATGCGGCGGTAGTCGATTTCCTGGAAGGCTTCGCGCTCGTAGAAATCGTTGCCCACCTGCCCCACGAACAGGATCATCGGCGTGGAGTCCTGGAACGCGGTGTGCACGGCGATGCTGGCATTGGTGGCACCGGGGCCGCGCGTGACGAAGCAAACGCCGGGCTCGCCGGTCAGCTTGCCGTGGGCCTCGGCCATGTAGCCGGCGCCGCTTTCCTGCCGGCAGACGATCGGCGTGATCGCGTCCTGGTGGTCGTACAGCGCATCGATGCAAGGCAGGTAGCTCTCGCCGGGAACCAAGAATACGCGCCGCACGCCCTGGATGCGCAGCTGCTCGACAAGGATCTGCCCGCCATTGCGCTCGCGCAGCTTGGGGTTGGCTTGGCTCATTGGCAACTTCCTCCGCCGGCGGCACCGGCCGCCGGCTTGATCTCGATTTCCACGAACACGCATTCGCCTTCGTGGGCATTGATGACGTTGTGCTCGACGCCCGCAGGACGGTAGTAAGCCTGGCCGGCGACCAGCTGGCTGGTGACCTCGCCGGCCGGCGTCTGCAGTCGCAGCGCGCCAGTGGTCATCGGCACTACCACGTAGTCGTAGCCATGGCGATGCTGCCCGGTCTCGGCGCCGGGCGCGAAACGCCACTCGGTCACGACCACGCGCTCGTTGTCGACCTGCACCGTGCCGACGGCCTTGGGCCGGTCTTGCGGGGCGCTCATTGGCCCACCCCGCGGTCGACCCCGCCCATGCACAGGTATTTGATTTCCAGGTATTCGTCGAGGCCGTACTTCGAGCCCTCGCGGCCCAAGCCCGACTGCTTGACGCCGCCGAACGGCGCCACTTCGTTGGAGATCAGCCCGGTATTGATGCCGACCATGCCGTATTCCAGCGCCTCGGCCACGCGCCAGACCCGGCCGATATCGCGGCTGAAGAAGTAGGAGGCCAGGCCGAATTCGGTATCGTTGGCCATCGCGATCGCTTCCTCGTCGGTGGAAAAGCGGAACAGCGGCGCCAGCGGGCCGAAGGTTTCTTCCCGGGCCACGCGCATGGCGGGAGTCACGTCGGCCAGCACGGTTGGTTCGAAGAAGGTGCCGCCCAGCGCATGGCGCTTGCCGCCGGTGAGCAGGCGCGCGCCCTTGCCAAGCGCGTCGGCGATATGCGACTCGACCTTGGCCACTGCGTCCTCGTTGATCAGCGGTCCTTGCAGCACCCCGGGCTCGACGCCATAGCCGACCTTCAGCTGTGCCACCGCGGCCACCAGCTTTTCGGCAAAGGCGTCATAGACCTTGTCGTGGACATAGAGCCGGTTGGCGCAGACGCAGGTCTGGCCGGCGTTGCGGTACTTGGAGGCGATGGCCCCCTCCACCGCCGCGTCGAGGTCGGCATCATCGAACACGATGAACGGTGCGTTGCCGCCGAGTTCCAGCGAGAGCTTCTTGATGGTGTCGGCGGACTGCCGCATCAGGATGCGGCCCACCTCGGTCGAGCCGGTAAAGCTGAGCTTGCGTACCACGGGGTTAGCCGTGAGCTCGCCGCCGATGGCAATGGCGTCGCCGGTGATCACGCTGAACAGGCCCGCCGGCACTCCGGCACGCTCGGCCAGCACGGCCAGTGCCAGCGCCGACAGCGGCGTGTCTTCGGCCGGCTTGAGCACCATGGCGCAGCCCGCCGCCAGCGCCGGGCCGGCCTTGCGGGTGATCATGGCAAGCGGGAAGTTCCACGGCGTGATCGCCGCGCACACGCCCACCGGCTCCTTGACCACCACCAGGCGCTTGTCGTTGGCGGGCGTGGCCAGCACGTCGCCGCTGACGCGCTTGGCTTCCTCGGCGAACCATTCGAGGAACGAAGCCGCATAGACGACTTCGCCCTTCGCTTCCGCCAGCGGCTTGCCTTGCTCGGTGGTCATCAGCAGCGCAAGGTCGTCGGCATTGGCCAGCATCAGTTCGTACCAGGCGCGCAGCACCGCAGCACGCTCGCGCGCGGTCTTGCGGCGCCAGCCTGCCTGTGCCGCCTGCGCGGCGTCGATGGCGCGGCGCGTTTCGGCCGCGCCCATGCCGGGCACGGTGCCGATCAGGGCGCCGCTGGCGGGATTGGTGACGGTGAAGGTGGCGCCGCTGTCGGCGTCCTGCCAGTTGCCGGCGATATAGGCCTGCGCGCGCAGCAGGCCGGTGTCCTTGAGTTGCATGGGTAGTCTTTTCGGTATCGATGGATGTGGACCGGTCAGCGGGTCAGTGCCTCGGCCAGGATGTCCAGGCCCTCGTTCATCACCGCGTCCTCGATCGTCAGCGGGAACAGGAAGCGGATCACGTTGCCGTACACGCCGCACGACAGCAGCAGCAGGCCCTTTTCCAGCGCGCGGTTCTGCACCGTGCGCGTAAAGTCGGGATCGGGGCTGCCGTCGGCCTGGCGGAATTCCACCGCCACCATTGCGCCAACCCCGCGCACTTCGGCGATCTGCGGCACGCGCGGGCGCAGGCTTTGCAGGCGCGCCATCAAGCGCTGGCCCAGTTCGGCGCCGCGTTCGATCAGCTTTTCGCTTTCGAGCACGTCCAGTACTGCCAGCGCAGAAGCCACCGCCAGCGGGTTGCCGGCATACGTGCCACCCAGCCCGCCGGGCGCGGGCGCGTCCATCACTTCGGCGCGGCCGCACACGGCCGACAGCGGCATGCCGCCGGCCAGGCTCTTGGCCATGGTGGTCAGGTCCGGCGCCACGTCGTAGTGTTCCATCGCGAACAGCTTGCCGGTGCGGCCGAAGCCGGTCTGCACTTCGTCGGCGATCAGCAGGATGCCGTGCTCGTCGCAGACCGCGCGCAACGCGCGCACGAAGTCCGCCGGCGCTACGTTGAAGCCGCCCTCGCCCTGAACCGGTTCGAAGATGATCGCGGCGACGCGCTTGGGATCGATGTCCGCCTTGAACAAGTGCTGCAGCGCCTTGAGCGAGTCGTCGGTGCTGACGCCGTGCAGCGCGCACGGATACGGCGCGTGGTAGACCTCGCCCGGGAACGGCCCGAAGCCGGTCTTGTACGGCGCGACCTTTCCGGTCAGCGCCATGCCCATCATGGTGCGGCCGTGGAAGCCGCCGGAAAACGCGATCACGCCGGGACGGCCGGTGGCGGCGCGGGCGATCTTGATGGCGTTTTCCACCGCCTCGGCGCCAGTGGTGAAGAAAGCGGTCTTCTTGGCCGAGCGGCCCGGCGCACGACGGTTGATCTTCTCGGCCAGCTCGATATAGCTGGCGTAAGGAACGATCTGGTAGGCAGTGTGCGTGAAGCGCCCGAGCTGCTGCTCGACGGCCTCCACCAGACGCGGGTGGCGGTGGCCCGTGTTGAGCACGGCGATGCCTGCGGCGAAGTCGATGTAGCGCTTGCCCTCGACATCCCAGATTTCCGAATTCAGCGCGCGCTCGGCGTAGAAATTGCACATCACGCCCACGCCGCGCGGGGTGGCGGCGTCCTTGCGGCGAACCAGTTCGGCGTTCTTCATACTTCTCTCCAATTTGTCTTCGCGGTTGCGACGTGGTGGGTGCGCGCGCCGCTCAGGCGGCGGCGCGGATCAGTGTGGGATCCCATTCCTTGCCGGGAATCGCGCCGATCAGGCGCTGGGTATAGGCGTGCTGGGGTGCATCGAAGATCTGCCCTGGCGGACCGGACTCGACCACGCGGCCCTTGTGCATCACGATCACGTGGTGGCAAATTTGCGCGGCGACGCGCAGGTCATGGGTAATAAAGATCAGGCCAATATTCAGGCGCTTCTGCAGGTCGGCCAGCAGCTCCAGCACCTGCGCCTGCACCGAGACATCGAGCGCCGAGACCGACTCGTCGGCCACCAGCAGCTTCGGTTCGAGCGCCAGTGCCCGCGCGATGCCGATGCGCTGCCGCTGGCCGCCGGAGAACTGGTTGGGATAGCGATCGAACGCGGACGCCTCCAGCCCCACCAGTTGCAGCAGTTCACGCGCACGCGCCTGCGCGGCCGCCAGCGGCGCGCCATTGGCGACCGGGCCATCGGTGATGATGCGCCCCACCGTATGGCGTGGATTGAGCGAGGCAAACGGATCCTGGAAGATCATCTGCACGTCGCGGCGCAGCGGTCGGAACTGCCGCTCGGACAGTCGGGCGATGTCCTGGCCGTCGAACATCAGCGCCCCGCCATCGATATCCGTCAGGCGCAGCAGGCATTTGCCGATGGTCGACTTGCCCGAGCCGGACTCGCCGACGATGCCCAGCGTTTCGCTACGGCGCACCGTGAAGCTGACGCCATCCACCGCATGCACCACGCGCTTTTTGGTGAAGAGCCCGCCGCCGGTCACATAGGTCTTGCGCAGGTCGCGCACTTCCAGCACGGTTTCGCTCTCATTGCGCCCGCGCTCGCCGGCACGGCCATGCGGCACCGCGCCGATCAGGCGCCTGGTATAGGGATGCTGTGGGCGGTTCAAGACCTGGTCGGCGTTGCCCATCTCCACCAGCACGCCCTTCTCCATCACCGCCACGCGATCCGCGATCTCGGCCACCACGCCAAAGTCGTGGGTCACGAACATCACCCCCATGCCCTTCTCGGCCTGGATGCGGCGGATCAGGTCCAGGATCTGCGCCTGCGTGGTGACATCGAGTGCGGTGGTCGGCTCGTCGGCAATCAGCAGCGCCGGTTCGAGCGCGAGCGCCATGGCAATCACCACGCGCTGGCGCTGGCCGCCGGACAGGCGGAACGGATAGGCATGCATCAGCGTGGCGGGATCGGGCAGGCCGACGAACTCCAGCAGTTCGAGCACGCGGCGCGCACGCGCCTCGCCCGGACATGCGTTGTGCACGCGCATGACCTCGGCGATCTGGTCGCCCACGGTCATCACCGGGTTCAGCGCGGACAGCGGCTCCTGGAACACCATGGCCATGTCCTTGCCACGCATGCCGAGCAGCGTGGCTTCGTCCTGCGCCAGCAGGTCGCGGCCCCTGAACAGGATCTGGCCCTGCTCCGGCTTCAGGTAGGTTGGCAGCAGGCCCATGATGGCGTTGGCGCTCATCGACTTGCCCGAGCCCGATTCGCCGACGATGCAGAGGATCTCGCCGGCATGCAGGTCATAGGAGATATCGCGCACCGCGTAGGGCCGGTCCCCGCCCGCGGGCAGCGCGATCGACAGATCGCGGATCGACAGCAGGGGCGCTTGGTCGCTGGTCTTCATCACTTTGTCCTTTGCTAGTCCAGGCGGGCGCTCACTCGCCGCGGCGGCGCAGCTGCGGGTTCATGGCGTCGTTCAGGCCCTCGCCGATCAGGTTGATCGACAGCACCGTCAGCAGGATCGCCACGCCGGGCCACACGCTCATCCACCACGCTTCGCGGATCATGGTGCGCGCCGCGCCGATCATGAAGCCCCAGCTCATCATGTTGCGGTCGCCCAGGCCCAGGAAGGCCAGCGCCGACTCCGTCAGGATCGCGGTGGCGACCATGAAGGACGCCGAGACGATGATCGGCGACATCGCATTGGGCAGGATCTGCGTGGCGATGATGCGCACCGGCTTCTGCCCGATCACCACCGCGGCCTGCACGAATTCGCGCTGCTTGAGCGACAGGAATTCGCCGCGCACCAGGCGCGCCACCGGCGGCCACGACACCACCGAGATGGCGGCGACGATGGAATAGATCGACGGATTGAAGATCGCCACGATCACCACGGCCATCGCGAGTTGCGGAATGGTCTGGAAGAACTCGGTGATGCGCATCAGCGCATCGTCGACACGGCCGCCGCAATAGCCTGCGACCGCGCCCACGGCGATGCCGACGGCAAGCGCCACCGCGGTGGAGATCACGCCGACCAGCAGCGATACGCGGGCGCCGTACAGCATGCCGGCGGTGATGTCGCGGCCCAGCATGTCGGTGCCGAACGGCAGCGCCGGGTCGGTGAACGGCTGCACCAGCGGCTCGGCCACCATCAGCCACGGCGACTCTTCGTAGAAGACCGGCGCAAGCACGGCAAGTGCCAATACTCCCAACAGCACCAGCAGGCCGATCACCGCGCCATAGTTGCGGCAGTAACGTTGCAGGAAGGCTTTCATGCGGTGGCTCCCTTACCGCCCGCGGCGATGCGCGGGTCGATTAAGCGGTAGATCACGTCGGTCACCAGATTGAAGAACACCACCAGCGCCGAGGTCACGAAGAAGATGCCCAGCAGGAGCTGGTAGTCGCGCTGCAGCAGCGCATCGAACATCAACCGGCCGATGCCCGGCCACGAGAACACGGTTTCGGTCAGCACCGCGCCGCCGGCCATCTGGCCGAGCTGGATGCCGGCGAAGGTGATCACCGGCAGCAGCGCGTTGCGCAGCACATGCACGCGGATCACGCGGCCGGCCGGGACGCCCTTGGCGCGCGCGGTCTTCACATAGTCCATGCCCATCACCTCCAGCATGGAAGCGCGCGTCAGGCGCACGTACACGGCCATGAAGAAGCAGCCCAGCGACACCGTAGGCAGGATCATGTGCAGCGCCACGTCCTTGACGCGGGCCAGGCCGGTGTAGCCGGCGCCGATGGTCTCCATGCCGAAGGCCGGCAGCCAGCCCAGCACCACCGAAAACAGGATGATGGCCATCAGCGACAGCCAGAACAGCGGCGTCGCGTACAGCAGCAGCGCGCCCGACATCACCGCGCTGTCGATCCAGCGGCGGCGGTTCTCGTAGCGGGTGCGCGCCGCGATCACGCCAAGCAGCACGCCCAGCACGATGGAAAAGAGAAACGCCCCGCTCATCAGCAGGAAGGTCGCGGGCAGACGGTCGAGGATCAGGTCCAGCACTGGCAGGTGGTTGCGGTACGAGTAGCCCAGGTCAAGCTGCGCCACGCCCTTCAGATAGATGCCAAGCTGGGTCAGCACCGGCTTGTCGAGCCCGAACTGTTCGCGCAGTTGGTTGACGAAGGCGGCGTCGCCGGCACCGGCCTCGCCCGCCATCACGGTGGCAGGGTCGCCCGGCGCCATCCGGATCAGGAAGAAATTGATGACGACCACGCCAAGGACGACCACGACGGCCTTTCCGAGACGAGCGCCAAGAAAGGATAGAAAGTTCACGGCTTGCTCCACGCTGGCGGCCGGGCTGGCCACCGCGGCACTGGGATGCAGCTGGCCCTCGCCGTTCCCCCTGCGGGGCGCGGCGATGGCAGCGGATTTCAGGCTTCAGGGCTGCTGCCCGCGGCGGCTCAGGCGCGGGCATCGGCTCCGGTCTCGCTCAGTTCTTCTCGATCGAGACGTTATCGAAGGACTCGTTCAGGCCGATCGCGGTGGTCACGAGGTTCTTGACATGCTTGCGGTACAGCGTGGGGAACTCCACCTCGAACAGGTTGGCATTGGCCACGTCGGTAACCAGGATCTTCTGCAGCTCGCTGTACAGCTTCTGGCGCTCCGCGATGTCCATGGTCGAGCCGGCCTTGGCCCAAAGCTCATCCGCCTTCGGGTTGCTGTAGCCCTGCACGTTGGCGAACGGCGTGCCCTTGACGATATTGCGCGTCACGTAGAGCCGCTCGACGCCCAGCGCGGGATCGCCGTACTGGTAGGTGTAGGTGGTGGTCAGGTCGAATTCCCAGTTGCTGACGCGTGCCGACCAGGTGCCGGCATCGGCCGACTCGATGCTGACCTTGAAGCCGAGCTGCTCGAGCATCTGCTTGACGTACTCGTCCAGGCGGTCCCAGTTGGCGCCGTACGAGGTCGACAGGATCTTGACCGGGTACTTGCCCACGTCCACGCCCGACGCCTTGACCAGCTCGCGCGCCTTCTTCAGGTTGAAGTCGTACTCGGGCATGTTTTTGTCGAAGAACAGCGTGGTCGACGAGAACGGGCTGACCGCCGGCTTGCCCATGCCGAAGAAGATGTTGTTGACGATCATCTTGCGGTTGAGCACGTGCATCACCGCCTGGCGCACCTTCACGTTGTCGAACGGCGGCTTGCGCTCGTTGAGCAGCATGCTGGCCATCGGCGAGAACATTTCCCAGCCCCTGGTGGTGTACTCCACGTTGGGCAGCGCGCGCAGGCGCTTGACGTCGACGTTGTCGACATCGCCGCCGCGCAGCACTTGCACGTCGCCCTTCTCGAAGGCCACGGCGCGCGAAGCGGAATCCGGGATCACGTAGAACACCAGCTCATCCAGGTAGGGCTTGCCCGCCTTCCAGTAGTTGGGGTTCTTCGCCAGCTTGATATAGGCGCCCTTCTTCCACTCCTTGAACATGAAGGGTCCGGTGCCGACCGGCTTCTGGTTGGCCGGGTTGTTGCGGTAGTCGGTGCCGTCGTAGATGTGCTTGGGCATCATCGGCATGGTGCCGGTCTCGAACATCGAGATGAACGGCGGGAACGGCTCCTTGAGCTTGATCTCCACGGTGCTGTCGTTGACCGCGCGGATCGACGCCATGTACTTGTTGATGACCGCGCGCGTGCGCACGTGCACGTCGCGCAGCATCTTGTCAATCGAGAACACCACGTCGGCCGAGGTGAAGGGCTTGCCGTCATGCCACTTCACGCCCTTCTGCAGCTCGAAGGTGTAGGTCAGGCCGTCCGGCGAGACGGTCCACGACTTGGCCAGTTCCGGTTGCGGCTTCAGGTCGGGGCTGTAGGTCAGCAGGCCCTGGTAGATCTTGCCGGCGACATACTGGGTCGGCGCCTGCGAGTTCATCGCGCTCACCAGGATCGGCGGCTCGGGCTGGACGATACCGGACAGCGTTCCGCCCTTGGTCTGGGCCACGGCATGGCCAGTGGGCAGCGCCAGCGGCAGCAGCGAGAGGCCGGCGGCGGCAAAGGCCATCGACAGCACGCTCTTGGTCAGTCGCATCGTGAATCGGTTCATCGGGCAGTTCCTCAGTTGGCTCGTTTTTGGTGATGGCTTCGGGATGGCAGCACCGGTTGTGCTTGCGCGCGGCTTCTTCAGGCCGCGTCGCCGGCCGGTTCCACGCCGCACCAGTCCAGCAGGAACTGGGCCAGCGTCGTGGTCACTCGCACCATGCTTTCCAGCGACACCGATTCGTCGATGCCGTGGATATTGCGGGCCTCGGGCCCGTAGCAGGTCACCGGCGTGTCCAGGCCGATGCGAAAGTGCCGGGCATCGGTGGTTGCCGTGGTCGCCTCGCGGCGGATCGGCGTGCCATTGACCTTGCGGTGCGCTTCGCCCAGCGCCTGCATGCTGGGCACGTCGAGATCGAATTCGCAGCCGGGCGCGTGGAAGCCTTCATAGCGGATGCGCAGTTCGAGATTGCTGGCCAGGCGTTCCACCGTCGCGCGGATGCGCGCGGCCACCGTGGCCTTGGCCTCGTCGATATCCATATTGGGGAAGAAGCCGATGCGCACGCCCAGCGTGCAGGTGCATGGCACCGACGAGTTCCACTCGCCGCCCTGGATCTGGCCGAGATTGAAGTTGATCGGGTGGGCGTGGTCGCGGTACGCAGCCGGCCGGTGTTCCGGGCGGTTCCATTCCGCCTCCAGCTGGCGCAGGTCTTCCATCACCGCGATGCCGGCCTCGACCGGGTTGACGCCGCTGGTCATGTAGGCCGCATGCGCCGGCTTGCCGGTCAGCTCGATGAACATCCAGAACACGCCGACCTGCGCGCTCATCAGGCTCTCGCCCAGCGGCTCGGGAATGATCACGGTGTCGAAGGACGCCAGCTTGCCGGCACCGACCGCGCTGCGCAGCGCCGCCACGGTGGCAAGCGCGCCATTGCCGGTGTTCTCTTCTTCCAGCACCGCATTGAAGCCGACCGCCCCGGCCGGCTGCAGGCCCAGGCTGGCCAGCGCCTTGAACGCGGCCAGCGCGCATACGATGCCGCCCTTCATGTCGCCGGCGCCGCGGCCGTAGAGCCAGCCGTCCTTCACCACCGGCGCGAACGGCGACTGGCTCCACATCGATTCCGGACCGGTCGGCACCACGTCGAGATGGCCGTTGAACAACACCGAGCGCCCACCCGTGCGGCTGGGCCGGTGCGTCGCCAGCAGGTTGTAGCGGCCGCCATCCGGGCAGCACGCAGGCGAATACATCGGCAGGTGGCGGATGTCCTCGGTGCGCAGCGCGATGCGCTCGGAAGCCAGGCCCAGTTCTGCCAGCGCGCCTTCGATGAAGTCCGCCGCGGGCTGCTCTTCGCCCGATGGGCTTTTGGCGGCCACGAAACCGGACAGCGTCTCGACCATATAGGGCAGGAGTGCGCGCACGGCTTGCGAGAGTTCAGCGGTGGTGGGTACCGCAGCCTGTGTGGAGCACGGGCTGGCCGTGTGGGAATCGGGACCTGACATGAAAGCTCCTGGCGAGGGGGAACGCATGAAGGGGACGCAAAGCCAACGCATCGGGCGCCAATCACAAAAACTCCGCGATGACGCCGACCACGGATGGAAAATTAAACGATCGTTGGTACCATACATAGGTCCATATTCACGATATTTGCTGGAGCCACTTTGAAGGAAACGATTCTGTCCGAGTTGTTGCTGCAGCGGCTGGAGCGTCCGGCGGGGACGCAGGCGGACCGCAACGGGACGCATATGAACCGCCAGCTGTATGAGCTGATTCGGCAGGAAATCCTTGCTGGCTCTATCTCCGCGGGCAGCAAGCTGCCGGCATCACGGCTGCTCGCGACCGAGATTGGGGTTTCCCGCAATACCGTTCTGTACGCGTATGAGCAGTTGCTGGCGGAAGGCTATGTCACCGCATCGACGGGACGTGGCACCTTTGTCTCACAGACTTTTCCCGACCATAGTGCATTGCACAAGGCTGGTGCCCGGATTGGCACCACGCCTGTGCCCGCAGTGCAGCAAAATTCAAACCGCTTCGATCTGTCGCGGCGCGGCATGCATCTCGTGTCCAACGCCGGCGCGTCTGACCGGCAATGGGGCGCCTTCATGGCGGGCGTGCCCGATGTCTCGCTGTTCCCGCACGCGACCTGGGCCCGGCTGCTGAACAAGCACTGGCGCAACCCGCGCCCGGAATTGCTGACCTATGCCCACCACGGCGGCTATATGCCGTTGCGACGCGTGCTGGCCGAGCACCTGCGGCTGGCGCGCGCGGTGCGCTGCGAGCCCGAGCAGATCATCCTGACCACCGGCATCCACCAGGCCATCGACCTGATCGCGCGCCTGCTGGCCGACCCGGGGGACAAGGCGTGGATGGAAGACCCTGGCTACTGGGGCACGCGCAGCCTGCTGACCAATGCGGGCGTCGACGTAATTCCCGTGCCGGTGGATAACGAAGGCATCGCGCCCGACGCGGCGCGGCTGCAGGATCCGCCGCGCTTTATCTTCGCGACGCCCTCGCACCAGTACCCGCTCGGCACGGTGATGAGCCTGACGCGGCGGCGCATGCTGCTGGAATACGCGCGGCAGCGCGGCGCGTGGATCGTCGAGGACGACTACGACAGCGAGTTCCGCTTCGAAGGGCGGCCGCTGGCTTCGCTGCAGGGCCTGGACGAGCACGACCGGGTGATCTACATGGGCACCTTCTCCAAGACGCTTTTCCCCGGGCTGCGCATGGGCTTCATGGTGTTGCCCAAGCCGCTGGCGCCGCATTTCGCCACCGGCCTGTCGGAACTGTTCCGCGAGGGTCAGCTGATGCAGCAGGCGGTGCTCGCGGACTTTATCGAGGAAGGCCATTACGCCACGCACCTGCGCCGCATGCGCCAGCGCTATGCGCAGCGCCAGGGCCTGCTGCGCGAGGCCATTGCGAAGCGCTTCGGCCAGGACTGGCCGACCTCCACGCACGAGGCCGGGCTGCACCTGGTGATGCACCTGCCGCCCGGCGCCGACGATCTTGGCATCAGCATGGCGGCGCGCACGCAGGGGCTGTCAGCACGTCCGCTGTCGCGCTACTACAGCGATGAGCAGCGCGCGCGGCAGGGGCTGCTGCTGGGCTACGCCTGCGTGCCGGAGGGCGATATCGGGCCCGCCTTCCACAAGCTTGCCGAAGTCATCGAGCCTGCCCTGGAGCATCTGGCCCGCACGCGTCAGCCGCCACGCGAGTTCAGCGCGCGCATCAACAACGAAGCGTGGAGCGGTGCGTGAGATGGCGCCATCGTGCCGGCGCCGATTGGCTCTTATCATCGTGCACTGCCTTGCCCTAGCATTCTTCGCTGCGCCTGGGCGCTCTCCTTCGCTCCCGCAGCCCCACCGACTCCCTTAACCGGAAAGACCCACGATGGCTCCCGTGCAAGACCGCTCCGCCCTGCTGGCCGAACTGGCCGGCGTCCTCGATGCCGCCGGCCTGCAAGTTGGCGATGCCATCGAAACCCGCTTCCGCAAGGACTGGTACGCACCGCTGGACCCGCAGCCGCCGGTCGCGGTGGCACGGCCGCGCAGCACGGCCGAGGTGTCGGCGGTGCTGGCTATCTGCAACCGCCACCGGCAACCGGTGGTGCCACAGGGCGGCCTGACCGGCCTGGCGGGCGCCGCCACGCCTGCCGGCGACGAACTTGTCCTGTCGCTCGAGCGCATGCGCGGCGTGGAAGAAATCGATGCGCAGGCCGGCACCATGACCGTGCTGGCCGGCACCACCTTGCAGGCCGCGCAGGACGCCGCGCGCGCGGCGGACTGGCTGTTTCCGGTGGACCTGGGCGCGCGCGGCAGTTGCCAGATCGGCGGCAATATCGCCACCAACGCCGGCGGCAACCGCGTGATCCGCTACGGCATGATGCGCGAGCAGGTGCTCGGGCTGGAAGCGGTGCTGGCTGACGGCACCGTGGTCACCTCGCTCAACAAGATGCAGAAGAACAATGCCGGCTACGATCTGCGCCAGCTCTTTATCGGCAGCGAAGGCACGCTCGGCGTCATTACACGCGCTGTGCTGCGTCTCGCGCCGCTGCCCGGCAGCACCCAGACCGCACTATGCGCGCTGCGTAGCTATGAAGACGTGGTGGCGCTGCTGCGCCATGCGCAGCGCCGTCTATCGGGGCGTGTATCGGCCTTCGAGGCGATGTGGGCCGATTTCTATGAACTGGTGACAACGCGCGTGCCGGGCGTGCGCGACCCGCTGCCCGCCGGCTCACCGTTCTATGTGCTGGTCGACCTGCAGGGCAACGACGCCGAACAGGACGGCGCGGCCTTTGAATCGATGCTGGAAACGGCGATGGAAGCCGGCCTGATCACCGACGCTGCCGTTGCCACCAGCGAAAAGGAAGCCGAGAGCTTCTGGAAGCTGCGCGACGCCGTCGCCGAGTTCCCGGTGATGTGGGCGCCCAATGCGGCCTACGACGTGAGCGTACCGATCGGCCAGATCGGCCGCTTCGCCGAGAGCCTGCGCGCGGCGGTGCTGGCGCGCTGGCCGCATGCCGAACTGGTCAACTTCGGCCACGTGGGCGACAGCAACCTGCATGTCAGCGTCTATCTTCCCGGCGCGACGGCGGAGGACTTTCCCGAGCATGAGATCAGCGAGGTGCTCTACCCCAAGGTGCAAGAGTTCGATGGCAGCATTTCCGCCGAGCATGGCATCGGCACGCACAAGAAGGCGTTCCTTGGGCATTCGCGCGCGCCCGAGGCGCTGGAGTTGATGCGCTCGCTCAAACGGTCACTGGATCCCAACCTTATCTTGTGCCCGGGCCGGGTCATCGACGTGGACCAACAACTGCCAAGGTGAAGCAAGGACGCATGAATGGGTCAGCCTCTCTGCCCGAAGCGCTGCGCCGCTGCCGCCCGGACCCGCGCATCAGGCGACCCTCGCTGTAGACGCAAGTGCGGCACCAGGCCGCCGTCGAGCATCGAGGTCGTGTACGCGGCAGCGGTCCTCGCCTGTCGTGCCTTGGGGCGGCCTTGACCCATGGCTGGGGTCAGGGTCATGGTCGTTCCTTTTGCAGGGGCTGGGAGCGATACGCGGCAGGTGGCGCACTCAGGTCAGTGCAGCCAGCAGCATACGCTGCGCCGACTCGCCGTCCGGCACGGGCGGGCGCGCATAGTTTCCTTCAGGCGTCATCATCCACGCTTCGCGCCGGTCGGACAGGTACGGCTCCAGACCCTCGGAAAGGACCCGCTCCTTCAAGCGGGGATCGAGCACCGGAAAACTTATTTCGATGCGACGCGACAGGCTGTGTTCCATCCATTCCCCGCTCGACAGCATGACCTTGTCGGCGCCGCCGTCGTGGAAGCAGAAAATGCGCGAGTGCTCGAGAAACCGGCCCATCACCGATTTCACCGTGATGTGCTCGGACAGTCCGGCGACACCCGGACGCAGCGCGCAGGCGCCGCGGACGATCAGGTCGATGCGCACGCCCTGGCCTGACGCGTCGTACAGCGCCTGGATCAGCTCGGGCTCCAGCAGCGCATTCATCTTGGCGATGATGCGCGCCTTGCGCCCGGCGCGGGCGTGTTCGGCCTCGCCCCGGATCGCCGCCAGCAGCTGCTGCTTCAGCGTAAACGGCGATTGCCAGACATGGGTCATGCTTTGCGTCTGGCCGCGGCCGGTCAGCTGGCTGAAGACCTGAGCCACGTCCTGGGTCAGCGCTTCATCGCAGGTCAGCAAGCCGAAATCCGTATAACTGCGCGAGGTCTCGTGATGATAGTTGCCGGTGCCGAGATGCACATAGCGCCTGAGCCGTCCGTCCTCGCGCCGCACCACCATCAGGATCTTGGCGTGCGCCTTGAAGCCGACCACGCCATAGACCACATGCGCCCCCACTTCCTCTAGTTGCCCGGCCCAGCCGATGTTGGCCTCTTCATCGAAGCGCGCCATCAGCTCCACCACGGCCGTGACCTCCTTGCCATTGCGCGCCGCCTCGATCAGCGACGACAACAGCGCCGAGTCGTGCCCGGCCCGATACACCGTCTGGCTGATCGCCACCACGTCCGGATCCTGCGCCGCCTGCCTGACGAAATCGACCACCGGCGCAAACGACTGGAACGGATGGTGCAGCAGGATGTCGCCATCGCGCATGGCGCGGAAGATATCGGGCTGGTCCCGCAGCGCCTTCGGCAAGCCCGGCCGGAAAGGCAGGTATTTCAGTTCCGGCCGGTCGACCTGGTCCGGCACCTGCATCAGGCGGACCAGGTTGACCGGGCCATTGACCGCGAATACCTCGCCTGGCGCCAGGCCAAACTGCTCCTGCAGGAACGCCGTCATGGCGCGGGGGCAATTGTCGGCCACTTCCAGCCGCACCGCATCGCCAAGATGCCGGTGCGGCAGTTCGCCCTGCAGCGCCTCGCGCAGGTTCTTGACCTCTTCCTCGTCGACGAACAGCTCGCTGTTCCGCGTGACGCGGAACTGGTAGCAGCCGCGCACCGTCATGCCGCTGAACAGCTCGCCGACGTGGGCATGCAGGATCGAGGACAGGAACACGAAGCCGTGTTCGCATCCGGCGATCTCCGCTGGCAGTGCGATCACTCGCGGCAGCGCCCTGGGCGCCTGCACGATGGCATTGCCGGAGCTGCGGCCGAACGCATCTTTGCCTTCGAGCTCAACGGCGAAGTTCAGGCTCTTGTTCAGCACGCGCGGAAACGGATGCGCCGGATCCAGCCGGATCGGCGTCAGGACCGGCATCAGCTCGGCAAAGAAAAACTCGCGAATCCAGTCTTGCTGTACCGCGTTCCACGATGGCCGCCGCAGGAAGCAGATCCGCTCCCGGGCCATGGCGGGAATCAGCACGTCATTGAACAGCCGGTACTGTTGATCGACCAGTTCGCGCGCCCGCTGGTTGAGCGCGGCATAAACGGCCTGCGGCGTCAGCCCGTCCGGGCCGACCACCGGCGACGACAGCGCGCACTGTTCCTTCAATCCCGCCACGCGGATTTCGTAGAACTCGTCGAGATTGCTGCTGAAGGTGCACAAGGCCCGCAGGCGTTCGAGCAACGGCATGGCGGGATCGGCCGCCTGCTGCAGCACGCGGTGAAAGAATTCCAGCTGGCTGAGTTCGCGGTTGATGTAGCGCGCATTGCCGTTGGCCAGGGTGGCCGCGTCCGCCGGGTCGCGCCCGCTTGGATCCCGCGATTCGTCCTGCATGCCGCCAGATTCGTGTCTCATGATCCCGTGCCAAGAGAAACTGCTTTTCAAATTCTAGCTGGCGTATCGCGCATACCGGCACGATTCCGCTTCCGGCGTTCGCGAAAAACACCTCGGCTCGGAACACCCATATCCGGTCAATGTGACGGGTACACCAGCTAAGCCGTTTGCAAGGCACCGCCCCGCGCCATGCGGCGGATCGCCTGCGGCGGTTGCCCGAAGGCGCGCAGGAAGGCCCGCCGCATGCGCTCGGGATCGCCGAAACCGGTATCCCGGGCCACCACGTCGATGGGGTGGCGCCCGCTTTCCATCATCAGCCGCGCCGCCTCCACGCGCAGGCGCTCCACGGCTTTGGCCGGGCTCTGCCCGGTTTCATCGCGGAATGCGCGCGAGAACTGCCGGGCGCTGAGGTGCGCGGCATTCGCCAGCTGCTCCACCGAGAGGTCCTGCCCCAGGTTCTGCCGCGCGAAATCCAGCGCGCCACGAATGCGATCGGAGCGCGGCTCCAGGTCGAGCAGCGCCGAAAATTGCGACTGGCCGCCGGCGCGGCGATGGTAAACAACCAGGCTCTTGGCCACGCCGCGCGCGACGGCGGCGCCCGCGTCCTTCTCCACCAGTGCCAGCGCCAGGTCGATGCAGGCCGACATCCCGGCCGAGGTCCACACCGGACCGTCGATGATAAAGATGCGGTCCTCCTCCACGATGACGTCCGGGAAGCGGCGCCGCAACTCCTCGGCGTAATACCAGTGCGTGGTGGCACGGCGGCCGGCCAGCAAGCCCGCCTCCGCCAGGGTGAAGGCACCGGTACACGTGGCGCCGATGCGTCGTGAAGTGCGCGCCGCGCGCTGCAGGAACTTCACCAGCGCCGGCGGCGCAGGCAGGACGTCATTGTCTCCCACCACCAGCACGGTATCGAAGCGACGCCGGCCAAAGGGTGCGGTGCTGACGGCAAAGCCCCCGGAACTTGCCACCGGGCCGCCATGCTCGGACAGCAAGTGAACCCGATACAGCGGCTCGCCAAGCGCTCGGTTGGCGAACTCGAGCACCGTCGACACCGCAAGGTTCAGCGCCTGGAAGCCGGGATAGAGGGCAATAGCCACATGGTGCATGGTGAACTCCTGATGGCGGCGGCAGGCACATTTCCCGCCATGGCATAAAAGGTGGGATCTATGACATTGTTGCCATCGCCATTGTGCACCTAATCTTCGATGCACGCAGCGGCGATACGCACCGCCGGCTGCCACGGAACTTCTCACCGCCTTCCCACTGTTATGGAGCTTCAACGTGACAACCCACACCTACGCTGGCACTGCCCTGATCACCGGGGCTTCTTCGGGTATCGGGGCCATTTATGCGGATCGGCTCGCGCGCCGCGGCCATGACCTGATCCTGGTGGCACGCAGCCGCAGCCGCCTCGAGGCACTGGCGCGGCGCATCACCGACCAGACCGGCCGCTCAGTCGAAATCGTCACGGCTGACCTGAGCCAGGCAGCCGAATTACGCCATGTCGAGAACATCCTGAGGACGGACGCCAGCGTCACCACGCTGGTCAACAACGCGGGCTTCGGTGGCGCGTCGCCGTTGCTGGAGTCGGATGCAGACACCATGCAGGCGATGATCGAACTCAACGTCACGGCGCTGACCCGCCTCACCTACGCCGCTGCCCCGGGCTTCGTGGCGCGGGGCCAGGGCACGATTATCAATATTGCCTCGATCGTCGCGATCGCGCCCGAGGTGCTGAACGGCGTGTACGGCGGCTCCAAGGCCTTTGTGCTGGCGTTTACCCAGTCGCTGCAGCATGAGCTTGCCGGCCAGGGCGTGCGCGTCCAGGCGGTGCTGCCGGGGGCCACCCGCACGGCGTTCTGGGACGTTGCCGGGCAGCCTGTCGAGAACCTGCCGCAAGCGCTGGTGATGGACGGCGACGACCTGGTCGATGCGGCACTGGCGGGTCTGGACCAGGGCGAGGTGATCACGCTGCCGTCGTTGCCTGACGCCGGGGACTGGCAGGCCTTCGAGGCGGCACGCGCCGCGCTGGGGCCCAATCTTTCGCGTTCGCAGCCGGCCTCGCGGTACGGCATTGCGCGGTAATCGTCCGCGTCCGCAGCGCCCGCCGGGCCGAGCCATATGCGCCGCTCGCGCGGGCTGCGGAAACCTGCCGCCCAGGACTTTTATGACAGGAACTTCGCCATGAACGTAGAACTGAAACGGAAAATCGCCTTCGCGCTGTCGATGGGCGTGGTGACCACGGGGATCATTTCTTTCGCCCTGCTCGCTCTCAATGTGGGATTCACCGAAGACTTTGCGCTGACCTGGCTGCGTTCCTGGGGCGTCGGCTATGTGATCGTGATCCCCGCCATCCTGCTGGTCGGGCCGCGCCTGCAAGCGCGGGTCGAGCGCTGGGTCCGCTAGACGATCGTGATGGGATGCTGCCGCGGTCCGCGCTCCAGCAGCGCCGCCAGCCTGCGCAGCGCGTGCGCCAACTGGGCCCGGTCGTCCACGCCGCCCAGCGAAATCCGGATGGCATTGGGAGCGCCTGCGCCGTCCCAGAACACATCGGAAGGCGTGACCCGCAGGTCTTCCGCCAGCGCGGCGCTGGCCAGCTGCTGCGCGGACCAGTGGGACGGAAGACGGTGCCACACGTGGATGCCGCTGGGCGGCAACTGGCCCATCCCGCTCAGCCAGCGGCTGGCCAGGGCGCAGCGCGCCAGCGCTTCGGCGCGGATACCTTCGAGCAGCTGCATGGCCGAGCCGTCATGGATCCATTGCGTCGCCAGGGCCGCCGTCATGGGCGCGGGCATCAGCGCAAAGGCGCGTAGCGGCGCCAGCAGGTCGTCACCGCCGCGGCCTTCGGGCAACAGCACATAGGCGGTGCGCAAGCCCGGACTCAGCGCCTTGGACAGCGTCGCGACGTAGTACGCGCGGGCGGGAGCAAAGCGCGCCAGCGGCGGCGGTGCGGACGGCGTCAGCAGCCAGTAGGGATCGTCCTCGAGCAGCGCGATGTCGCAGCGCTCGGCCGCGCTGGCCAGCTCGGCCCTGCGCGAGGCCGGCATGGTGTGGGTGGTGGGGTTCTGCGCGGTCGGGTTGAGGTAGGCCAGCGTCGCGCCGTCGGCGCGGGCCGCGGCGAGCGCGTCGGGCAGCATCCCGTCGGCGTCGCACGGCGCGACCACCACGCGCCGGCCCAGTTGCGCCGCCGCGGCGCGGATGCCGGGATAGGCCAGCGGCTCGGTCACGATTGCCTCGCCGGGCCGGGTGCGGCTGAGGATCACCGCGGCCAGCGCGGCCTGCGCGCCGGGACACACCACCAGCCGCGCGGTGTCGACCGGCCCGAACATCGGCGCCAGCCAAAGCGCGCCGGCCGACCGGTCCGCAGCACTGCCGCCGCCAAGCTGATAGGTCATCAGCAACTGCGGGTCGCTGCGCAGCAGGACCTGGTTCAGGCCACGCCGCAACAGGTCCTGGAAATCCACGCCCGCCGGCGGCGGCGGCACGTTCATGCTCATGTCGACCACCCGCGCCAGTTCCGCGCGCGGCGCGGCGATAAAGGTGCCGAGCGCGCCGCGGGCTTCGATCAGCTGGCGCCGACGGGCCTCGTTATAGGCGCGCGTCACCGTGGTCAAATCCACGCCCAGCGTTTGCGCCAGGCTGCGCTGCGGCGGCACGCGGTCGCCGGCCACGAGCCGGCCGTCGCCGATGGCTTGCTCGATGTAATCGACGATCTGGAGGTAGCGGGCGACGCCGGAGGTGGTGATCCGCAGATCCCATCCGGCCGTGATCGCGCCATCTTGTATGGATCTTGTCGCCAAAATTTTCCTCGATGTATGGCCTTTGTCTTCGAATAGCATGCCAGACATTGCCGAAGGAATCCATACAAGCCACGCCCGCGCGGGGCTGACGCAGCACTTGAATCGGAGCGCGTGGCCGGATGCCTTCGGTAATCCGTAACCAAGGTGTCCGACATGCTCAAACCTACCGCCGGGCCGGCAAACCAGAAGCGACAAGGCCCGCTGCCCCGCCCGCCCTCCCGCCACAGTGCATCGCCAACCCGGCTGCACCGGATCGGCGTCTTGCTGCTCGCAGCCGGCCTGAGCGCCCTGCTCAGCGGCTGCAACCTAGAACTGCTCAACCCCAGGGGCAGCATCGGCGCGCAGGAGAAATCGCTGATCCTGATATCGCTGGTCGTGATGCTGATGGTCGTGATCCCGGTGATCTTCCTGACGCTGTGGTTTGCGTGGCGCTACCGCGAAAGCAACACGCGCGCGACCTACGCGCCCACATGGTCGCACTCGACCAGGATCGAGATTGTGGTGTGGGGCATCCCGTGCGTGATCGTGGCCTGCCTGGCCGTGCTGATCTGGGATTCGACGCACAAGCTCGACCCGTACCGCCCGCTGGAATCCGAGGTCAGGCCGCTGCAGGTCGACGTCATCGCGCTGAACTGGAAATGGCTGTTCGTCTATCCGGAGTACGGCGTCGCCTCGGTGAACCAGCTGGCCATCCCGGTCGGCACGCCGGTCAACTTCCGACTCACCGCGGAATCGATGATGAATGCCTTCTTCATTCCGCAGCTTGGCAGCATGGTCTACACCATGGCGGGCATGCAGACCCGCCTGCACCTGATCGCCGACACGCCGGGCGTCTACCTCGGCCAGTCCGCGGCCTACAGCGGCGCGGGCTTCTCGGACATGCATTTCAAGACCCTGGCGACCTCGCGCGAGGACTTCGACGCGTGGATCGGCAAGGCCCGCGCTTCGGGCCAGGCGCTCGATGCCAACACCTATCGCGCGCTGGAGCAGCCCAGCAACAAGGATCCGGTCACGCTGTACGCATCGGTGACGCCGAAGCTGTTCGACCAGGTGGTCGACAAGTACATGCAGGCCTACGGCGCGGTGTGCCGCGCGGACACTCCTGAATCTCTGCAGGCCTTCCAGCGCGTCCCCTCGGCGCTGCCCGGCCGCATGGAGCAATGACATGCTAGGAAAACTGAACCTCGAGGCCATCCCCTACCACGAGCCGATCATCATGGGGACGCTGGCCGTGGTGATCGTGCTGGGCGCCGCGCTGCTCGCCGCCATCACCCGCTACCGCAAGTGGAAATACCTGTGGACCGAATGGATCTGCTCGGTCGACCACAAGAAGGTCGGGGTGATGTACATCATCCTGGCCCTGGTCATGCTGCTGCGCGGCTTTGCCGACGCGATCCTGATGCGCACGCAGCAGGCCATCGCCTACGGCGACGCAGCGGGTTACCTGCCGCCTCACCACTACGACCAGATCTTCACCGCGCACGGCGTGATCATGATCTTCTACGTCGCCACCCCGCTGGTGGTGGGGCTGATGAACGTGATCGTGCCGCTGCAGATCGGCGCGCGCGACGTGGCCTTTCCGTTCGTCAACTCGCTCAGCTTCTGGCTGTCGGCCATGGGCGCGGTGCTGGTGATGCTGTCGATGTTCGTCGGCGACTTCGCCGCGACCGGCTGGGTGGCCTACCCGCCGTTGTCCGGGCTGGGCTACAGCCCGACCGTCGGCGTCGACTACTACATCTGGTCGTTGCAGATATCCGGGCTCGGCACCACGCTGACCGGCATCAACTTCATCGTCACCATCCTGCGCATGCGCGCGCCGGGCCTGACGCTGATGAAGATGCCGGTGTTCACCTGGACCGCGCTGATCACCAACATCCTGATCGTCGCCATCTTCCCGGTGCTGACCGCCACGCTGGCCCTGCTCACCGCCGACCGCTACCT
The DNA here is from genome assembly GCF_023952485.1 of Cupriavidus mimosae. Lineage (NCBI taxonomy): Bacteria > Pseudomonadati > Pseudomonadota > Betaproteobacteria > Burkholderiales > Burkholderiaceae > Cupriavidus > Cupriavidus mimosae. Next base: position 159,599 of record NZ_JALHRY010000014.1, read on the forward strand.
CGGCATGCATTTCTTCACCAACGAGCTGGGCGGCAACGCCATGATGTACGTGAACCTGATCTGGATCTGGGGCCACCCCGAGGTCTATGTGCTGATCCTGCCCGCGTTCGGCGCGTTTTCGGAAATCATCGCCACGTTCTCGCGCAAGCCGCTGTTCGGCTACAAGTCGATGGTCTATGCGACCTCGTCGATCGGCGTGCTGTCGTTCTTCGTCTGGCTGCACCACTTCTTCACCATGGGCTCGGGCGCCAACGTCAATGCCTTCTTCGGCATCATGACGTCGATCATCTCGATCCCCACCGGCGTGAAGCTGTTCAACTGGCTGTTCACCATGTACCGCGGCCGGATCCGCTTCCATACCTCGACCATGTGGACCATCGGCTTCATGGTGACGTTCGCGGTCGGCGGCATGACCGGCGTGCTGCTGGCGGTGCCGGGCGCCGACTTCGTGCTGCACAACAGCCTGTTCCTGGTGGCCCACTTCCATAACGTCATCATCGGCGGCGTGCTGTTCGGCTGCCTGGCGGCGATCAGCTTCTGGTTCCCCAAGGTATTCGGCTTCAAGCTCAACGAGTTCTGGGGCAAGGTGTCGTTCTGGTGCTGGCTGACCGGCTTCTTCCTGGCCTTCATGCCGCTCTACGTACTGGGCTTCAAGGGCATGACCCGCCGGATGAACCACTACGCCAACGTCGACTGGCATCCCTACCTGGTGGTGGCGATGATCGGCGCCTTCGTCATCGGCGCCGGCATCCTGGCGATGATGGTGCAGCTGGCCGTCAGCATCCGCGACCGCAAGCACAACCGGGACCTGACCGGCGACCCGTGGGACGGCCGCAGCCTGGAATGGTCGACGGCATCGCCGGCGCCGTTCTACAACTTCGCCAAGGTGCCGCACATCACCTCGCTGGAACAGCACTGGGACGACAAGGAAGCCGGCCGCGCATGGCGCCAGCCGGCCCGCTACGAGGACATCCACATGCCACGCCCCACCGCGGCCGGCTTCCTGGTGTCGGTGTTCGGGCTGGTGTCCTGCTTCGCGCTGGTCTGGCACATGTGGCTGGTCGCCGTGGCCGGGCTGGTTGGCGCGATCGCCACCTTCGTGCTGCGCAGCTACGACCGCGATGTCGACTACTACGTGCCGGCCGCCGAAGTCGAGCGCATCGAGCGCGCCCGCTACGCCCAACTGCAGCAAGCTGCCTGAGCCATGAACCCGACGCTATCCCCTACCCTGCACCAGCCGGGCCCGGACGCCGCCCACGCGACCGCACACGCCGACCACGGCCATCATGATGCCGGCGCGCATACCACGCTGGGCTTCTGGCTCTACCTGATGAGCGACTGCCTGATCTTCGCGGTGCTGTTCGCCACCTTCGGCGTGCTGTCGGGCAACACGGCGGGCGGGCCCGGCGGGCAGCAGCTGTTCGAGCTGCCGTTCGTGTTCGCCGAGACCATGGTGCTGCTGCTCAGCAGCTACACCTTCGGCCTGGCCATGCTGCGGCAGGACGCGAATGCCGCGCCGCGCTTGATCCGCTGGCTGGCGGCCACCTTCGTGCTGGGCGCCGTGTTCGTCGCCATGGAGGTCTACGAGTTCGCCCACCTGCTGCACCAGGGCGCCGGCCCGGGCGTAAGCGCCTACCTGTCGGCGTTCTTCACGCTGGTCGGCACCCACGGCCTGCACGTCACCGCCGGCCTGTGCTGGCTCGCCGTGATGATCCATCAGATCCGGCGTTTCGGCCTCGATGACATCGTGCGCCGCCGGCTGGCGTGCCTGAGCCTGTTCTGGCACTTCTTGGACCTGGTCTGGATCTGCGTGTTTACCTTCGTCTACCTGCGGGAGTTCGCATGAAGCCATCCCATTTGCACCCGGTCCATCCCGGCGAGCACGCCATCCACGGCAGCGTGCGCAGCTACACCGTCGGCCTGCTGCTGTCCGCCGCGCTGACCGTGGCGTCGTTTGCCACGGTGATGACCGGCGCCTTGCAGAGCCACGCCGCGATCACGCTGGTGGTCGGCCTCTGCGTCGCGCAACTGCTGGTGCAGCTGGTGTACTTCCTGCACCTGGGCACCGGTCCCGGGCAACGCGGCAATACCGCCATCTTTGCCTGCACCGGCTTCCTGATCGTGATCGTCGTGGCCGGCTCGCTGTGGGTGATGCACAACGCCGACCTCAACATGATGCCGACCGACATGTCGATCGAACGGGCACGGGCCAAAGACTAGCGCTCGGGCGCGAGGAGACCTTCACCATGTATGTCTATGACGAGATCGACCAGAGGCTGGTCGACGAACGGGTCGTGCAGTTCACCGACCAGACCCGCCGCTTTCTGGACGGCGAGCTCGACGAGGAAGAGTTTCGCGTGCTGCGGCTGCAGAACGGGCTGTATATCCAGCGCCATGCGCCAATGCTGCGCGTGGCCATCCCCTACGGCATGCTGTCGTCGACGCAGCTGCGCAAGCTCGCCGAGATCGCGCGCCGCTGGGACCGTGGCTACGGGCACTTCAGCACGCGGCAGAACCTGCAGTTCAACTGGCCGCGCCTGGAAGACGCCCCCGCCATCCTCGCGGAACTCGCCACCGTGCAAATGCACGCCATCCAGACCAGCGGCAACTGCATCCGCAACACCACCACCGACCACTTCGCCGGCATCGCGCCCGACGAGCTGGTGAACCCGCTGGTATGGTGCGAGATCGTGCGGCAATGGTCGATGCTGCACCCCGAGTTCGCCTACCTGCCCCGCAAGTTCAAGATCGCGATCAGCGGCGCCACCACCGACCGGGCCGCGGTCGGCGTGCACGACATCGGGCTGCAGGCGGTCGAGGAAGATGGCCAGGTCGGCTTCCGCGTGTGGGTCGGCGGCGGCATGGGGCGCACGCCCATGGTCGGCAAGCTGATCAATCCCTTCGTGGCCTGGCAGGACCTGCTGACCTACCTGCAGGCCACGCTGCGCGTCTACAACCTGCATGGCAGGCGCGACAACAAGTACAAGGCGCGCATCAAGATCCTGGTGAAGGACCTCAGCCCCGAGGTCTTCCGCGAACAGGTTGCCGAGCAGTGGCAGCGCATCCGGGGCGGCCCGGATACCGTCACCGAAGACTTCGTCGCGTCGGTGGCGGCGCGCTTCACCGTGCCGCCTTATGACCCCGCCGCGGCACACGATGCCGATCAAAGCGCCCGGCTCGCGCAAACCGACCGCGCGTTCCGGCTCTGGCTGCGCAGCAACGTCCATGCGCACCGCGTAGCGGGCTACGCCGCGGTGACCGCTTCGCTCAAGGCAACCGGCCGCGCGCCAGGCGACATGACCGCCGACCAGATGGAGCTGATGGCCGACCTCGCCGAGCGCCACGGCTTTGGCGAGCTGCGCGTCTCGCACGAGCAGAACCTGATCCTCGCCGACGTGCGGCGCAGCGGCCTGCCCGCGCTGTGGCGCGCGCTGGATGCGGCGGGCCTCGCCACGCCCAATGTCGGCAGGATCACCAATATCATCGCCTGCCCTGGCGGTGACTTCTGCTCGCTCGCCAATGCGGTGTCGATTCCGCTGGCGCAGGCGATCCAGGAGCGGTTCGAGGATCTCGACCACGTGCATGACATCGGCGAGCTCGACCTGAATATCTCGGGCTGCATCAACTCATGCGGGCACCACCACGTCGGCCATATCGGCATCCTCGGCGTCGACAAGGCCGGCGAGGCCTGGTACCAGGTCACCCTCGGCGGCCGGCAGAACGGCGCCGACAGCCAGGACGGCGGCGGCGGCGCGGCGATCGGGCGCATCATCGGCCCGTCGTTCGCGCAGGAACAGGTGCCGGACGTGGTCGAGCGGCTGATCGGCACCTACCTCGCGCACCGCGACAGCGAAGCCGAGCGCTTCGTCGACGTGGTCGCGCGGATCGGCCTGGAACCGTTCCAGGCGGCCGTGTACCCGGACGGCGGCAAGCGCGGCGCGGCGGTGCGCTAGCCCTGTTGCCCCCGCGAGGAGATGACCGATGCTAGCCCTGCCCAGTGCCAGCCCCGAAGACCTATGGAGTGCGATCGCCGGCCTCTCCGCCGAGCAGCTGCACACCATCCTCGATATCGCCAATGCCTCGCCGGGGCCGACCGAGGACCTCGATTCGTTCAGGCGCCGCATTGCCGGCGTGTTCGCCAATGTCGCCGGCTTCGCCCCGGCGCCGCCGCCGGAACCGATCGTGCGGGAGATTTGGGAGAAATACCGAGGCTGAACGGGAACCGCGCAGCCAGCCACTCTGGTTATACTTGGCCTAGTTTTGCTCCTGTTCGGTTTTCCCCCGCAATTCCACCAAAGTTCTCCGGAGCCACGCCATGCGAACCGGGCATTGCGCCAGCCGATCACGGCATGCCTTGCCAGAGACGAGGTTGCGCAAACGCTACCGCGCGCTGCCGGCCTTTGCCGCGGCCTTCGCAACGGCCTGCGGGGCGCAGGATTTCGATGCCATCGAACGGCCGTTGTGGGAAGCCGGGCTCGGCGTCGGCGGCATCACCCTGCCGCACTACCGAGGCTCGGATGTACGCGCCAACCTGCTATTCCCGGTGCCCTACTTTGTCTACCGCGGCGAGCATCTGCGCGCGGACCGCAACGGAGTGCGCGGCAAGCTGTTCGATAGCGACCGGCTCGAGGCCAATGTCAGCCTCGGCATCTCGCTCCCGGTCAAAAGCAGCCAGGATGAAACCCGCCGCGGCATGCCGGATCTCAAGACCGCCGTGGAAATCGGGCCCTCGCTGGCAGTGACGCTTTGGCGTTCCGCCGAGGACCGTACCAGGCTCGATCTGCGGCTTCCCATACGGCTGGCCATCACCGTCGAATCGTCGCCCAAGGCGATCGGCTGGATCTTCTCGCCGAACCTGAACCTCGACGTTGCCAACGTCGGCGGCCTGCCCGGCTGGAACCTGGGCCTGATGGCGGGGCCACTGTTCTCGACCGCGCGCTACAACCAGTATTTCTACTCCGTCGAAGAACAATTCGCGACCGCGGCACGTCCGGCCTACAGCGCGCAGGGTGGCTATTCCGGCAGCATGGCGCTGGCTTCGCTGTCCAAGCGCTTTCGCCATGTCTGGTTCGGCGCCTTCGTCCGCTACGACCGGCTCGACGGCGCCAGCTTCGAGAACAGCCCGCTGGTGCGCCAGAAAGACGCGCTGGCCGCCGGACTGGCACTGAGCTGGATCTTCGGTCAGTCGTCGACATACGTACCAAGCCGGGAATAAGGCCGCGGCCGGCTCATGGCATATCGGCGCAAGACCAGCGCCGGGGCAGGCGCATGCGATATATTTCCGCATGCCGCCGTGGCCACATTTCCCCAACCCAACACAGAGAAAAACGAAAATGCCAATGACAAGGACGATCGTCAGCGCCGTTGCCCTGCTCTGCGCCGCCCCGGTGTTCTCGCAGCCGGCCACGCAGGCCGCCGGACTGTCACCCACCATGACCCGCGTCGCGCAATCGGGCGTGCTGCGCGTCTGCACCCCGGGCGACTACAAACCCTTCAGCTTCATGAAGTCGGAAGGCCAGTATGAAGGGCTCGACGTGGACCTGATGACGTCGCTGGCCAGTTCGCTCGGCGCCAAACCGCAATTCGTCAAGACCACCTGGGCCACGCTGATGCCGGACTTCGTCGGCGGCAAGTGCGATATCGGCGCCGGCGGCATCTCGGTGTCGCTGGAACGCCAGAAGCAGGCCTATTTCAGCGCGCCCTACATGGTCAATGGCAAGACACCGATCACGCGCTGCGAGAACGTGCAGCGCTTCCAGAACGTGGAGGCCATCAACCGGCCCGGCGTGCGCGTGATCGCCAATCCCGGTGGCAGCAACGAGCGCTTCGCCCGCACCCACCTGTCCCAGGCCAGGCTGACCATGCACAAGGACAACCTGACGATTTTCGACGAGGTCATCCAGGGCCGCGCCGACGTCTTCGTCACCGAGGCCGCCGAAGCCATCGTCCAGAGCAAGGCCCATCCCGAGCTGTGTGCGGTCAATCCCGACAAGCCGCTGCAGTACGCTGAGATGGGCTATCTGCTGCCGAATGGCGACGAGGTGTTCAAGCGGTACGTCGACCAGTGGCTGCACCTGGCCAGGGCCGGCGGGGAGTTCGATGCGCGCCGTGCGGTATGGCTGGGGAAGTAGCATTTTGCAGCGTGGCCTGCCATTTGGCAGCTCCGATGGCCGGCGCGACAGACTCGCGATCGGCTATTGAGGCGCTTTCCATCCGATCACGGACACAGGGCTGAGGCTCCAGCTGTCATAGTCCGTGGTCCGACGATGGGATCAACCCGGGCGTGGCGGCAGTGGAATCGGCGTGCCGCGGTCCATGCGGCTCACTTTGGCATGATATGAACGCAAATTGTCGTTCGCACCACTAGTCCGTTGAACCCCGGCTCCATATCCTGTGCTCGTGGACTTTACTCATGCCTCGGACACAGCCAGCTAATGGACATGGACCGCTACGATAAACAAATCCTTGCCATCCTGCAGGACGACGCCGCCGTCCCCGTAACGGAAATCGGGGACCGCGTCGGCCTGACCTCGACACCTTGCTGGCGCCGCATCCAAAAGCTGGAAGAGGCCGGCATTATTCGCAAGCGGGTTGCCTTGCTCGACGCAGACGCGTTGAATGCCGGGGTCACGGTCTTTGTCTCAGTGCGTACCAGCCAGCACAACCTGAAATGGATCAAGCTGTTCCATGGATTGGTGGCATCGATCCCGGAGGTGACCGAGCTTTACCGGATGGCGGGCGACACCGATTACCTGCTGCGCGTGGTAGTGCCAGATATCGCGGCCTATGATCGGGTCTATAAGAAACTGATCCAGGGCGCGGAGCTCGCCGATGTCAGCTCCAGCTTTGCAATGGAACAGATCAAGTACACCACTGCGCTACCCCTGGATTACGCGTAAGCCGGCACCGGTCATCCCGGAAGCGCAGCGGTGCTGAAACGCCGCCTGTAGTATCCGGGACTGGTTCCAAACCGGCTTCGGAAGTGATTGCGCAACGTGGCTGCAGCGCCGAACCCCACTTGCACCGCGATGTCATCCACGGACGCATCGGTCTCTTCGAGCAACACCCTCGCCCGGCTCAGGCGTTCTATCAGCAACCACTCTCCGGGCGGCATTCCCATCATGCTGACAAAGTGCCGCTGGAAGGTGCGGGCACTCATTGCAGCTTGCCTTGCCATCCTGGCAATCGGCCAGTCCTGGTCCAAGGTCGTGCGCACCGCGTCAGCCAAAGGCGCCAGCGAGGCGTTGCTGCGTCTAGAGACAGGTTCGGCAATGTACTGCGCTTGGCCGCCTTCGCGGTGTGGCGGCATGACGAGTCGGCGCGCGACCTGATTGGCTGCGCGCGGACCAAAGTCACGGCGGATCAGGTGCAGGCACAAATCGATTCCCGCTGCACTTCCGGCCGACGTCAGGACATCGTCGGCATCGACGTAGAGCACATCTGCCTCTACCCGGATTTCCGGATATCGCTCCGCTAGCATTGCCGCGTGCCGCCAGTGCGTAGTCGCGCGCTTGCCGTCGAGCAATCCTGCGGCGGCCAGGACAAAGGCACCCGTGCAGATCGACATGATTCTCGCCCCCCGCTTGTTCGCCTTTCGCAAGGCACGGCAGAGCTCGCTTGGCACTTCCGCTTCAATATCGCGCCAGCCCGGGATGATGATCGTCTTCGCCTTCGCCAGAAGTTCAAGGCCACCGTCAGCCTGGACCTGAATGCCGCCCGGCCCGCGCAACGTCCCGAGCTCTGCCGAACAGGTCGCAAAGCGATACCAAGCTTCCCCCATTTCCGGCCTGGGCATACCGAACACTTCAACGGCGCAGCCGAATTCGAAGAGGCTCAGGCCGTCGTAGACGACGACCGCGACAAGGCCCCCGTTGGCGCCCGATTGCGTTTCCTTCCTTGGCACGATGCAGGTAGTAATAGGTATTGATGCCATCTCGCCGGGATTTTGCATCAGCTGCCTCGCGTCTCGCAAGCGTTGAAACGCGGCAGTTGCAGCGCACCGCGAGGGTATCCGACGCACGCAGGCCCTGCGGATCACTATGCGGCGCACTTTGGCATGATCCAGACGGAAATTGTCGTTCGTGCCACTGGTTCATTCAACCCGCGATCCCTATCCTTGGCTCGGTGGATCGCGACCCGACGGGAGCAGAGTCCGCCAGAAACTTCAATCTACAGTGAGAGAGAAAGTGAAAGACAAGCTACTGATGCTCCGCCCCGGGTTTATGCAAGGCCTGGAAGGCCCCTTCTATTGCGGCGATGCCGTTGCCATCGAAGGCCTGCTTAGCTTTTTCCCGCAGTTGCGCAGCCAGATCGACGTCGAATACATCGATGCGCAGCGGCCTCGCAAAGCAATCGTCGACCTGATCGGCGAGGCAAACCAGTCCGCCCCCGTTCTGGTGCTCGGCGCCGGACGCAAGCCGGTCGACGACAGCGTGGAGATTCGCGTGCACGGTCAAACGCGATTCGTCGACTCCCCGGACCATATCCGTCGATACCTATCGACGCAGTATGGCGTAGCGCACTCAACTTCCTGACCGCCGCCCAAATCTGACGCTCGTGCGCGAAGCCGGGTGTGACAGGCAAGGCTTCGCGCCGCGCTCAACCAGTGCCCCGAGCGCGGCCACCACTGAGCGGCGGATGCTGGCGAGCTCGATCGGGGTGCCGAGTGACTTTTCTGCCCAGGACCCCATGCGCAGAGCGAAAATGGCACTCGCCATGCGTTTCAGCCAGGCAGCGGCGACGCCTGCGGCGGGTCGAAGGCACGAACCTCCGGCGCTTCTGCGTTGGACCACGGCGCGATCTCGACCAGCGCGGAATGCGCGCTGCACCCCTGGGCCAGGCGGGAGGTGCCGCGGTCCATCGTCAGGACGTTGGGATTGCCATGGCGTTCAAGCGTATCGTCGCTCGCATCGAACCAGGCACCGGTCGGCATTACCACAACGCCACGCATCAGTGCATCGTCCAGACGTGCCCCCGCCAGACATGCCCCGCGCTCGTTGAACACGCGTACGATGGCGTTCTGCGCGATGCCGCGCTCCGCCGCATCCAACGGGTGCATATGGATTGCCTGCCGGCCCCGGACCTTCATGGCCAAGGAGTGGCTACCCGCGTCCAGCTGCGAGTGCAGCTTATCCGCCGGCTGGGATGTGATGAGGTGCAAAGGCCAGCGCCGGGCTGCGGCATCGCCAAGCCATTCGGCAGGAGGCAGCCAGGACGGATGCGGAGGGCAATCCTGATAGCCGAACTCGCCAATGCGCCGGGAGTAGAGCTCGATCTTGCCGCTGGGTGTGCTCAGGGGACTGCCCTCGGGATCGGCACGGAAGTCCGAGAACAGCACGAACGGCGCGCCCGGCTCCGGCAAGCCGGTGTACCCCTTCTCCCAGAACTGTTCAAATCGCGGCGCGTCGAAGCCGGCCCCGGTCCAGCGTTCCACCATACTGTCGTAGATATGGCGAATCCAGGCGAATTCGTCGCGGCCTTCGGTGAACGCCAACTCGCAGCCGGCGCGCAATGCCAGGTCTCGATAGATGTCGAAGTCATTGCGGCTGCTGTACTGGGCTGGCAGCGCCTGATGCATCGCCAGCACGTACCGGTCTCTCGAGGAGCCGCCGATGTCGTTGCGCTCCAGCGTGGTCGTGGCCGGCAGGACAATGTCCGCGCGCCGCGCGGTTGGCGTCCACCAGCTGTCATGCACCACGATCGTCTCCGGCACTTGCCAGGCCCGTGCCAGCCGGTTGAGGTCCTGGTGGTGGTGGAACGGGTTGCCGCCGGCCCAGTACACCAGGCGTATATCCGGATAGGTGCCTTCACGGCCGTTGAAGTCGTAGCGCTCCCCGGGGTGCAGGAGCATGTCCGAAATACGCGCGACCGGGATGGCGCTGCGCGCGGGATTGGTACCCGCGCCCATCTCCGGCGCCGCGACGTCGGGACGGGGCGTGCCGGCACCGTTGATGGAGCCATGCCCGAACGCAAAGCCGCCGCCGGGCAGACCGATCTGCCCCAGCATCGAGGCCAGCGCGATGCTGGCCCAGTACGGCTGTTCGCCGTGATGGGCGCGCTGCAACGACCATGTGCAGTTCAACATCGTGCGCTGCCGGGCTGCTTCGGTGGCCAGTTCGATGATGGTCTCGGCAGGCACCGCACAGATCGACTCCGCCCAGCGGGCATCCTTGGCCAGGCCGTCGTTGCGGCCTAGCAAATATGCCGCGAATGCGTCAAAGCCTTCGCAATAGCGCGCCAGGAACGCCGTGGCATGCAGGCCACGCGTCAGCAGCGTGTGCGCCATGCCAAGCATCAGCGCGGTGTCAGTGTTGGGACGGATGGGCACCCAGCGGGCCTGCAGGCCGGCCGGGATGTCAGCGCGCGTCGGGCTGACTACGACAAACTTCACCCCTGATCGCTTTGCGCGTTCGATCCATTCCTGCGAACTGTGCGCGCCCGCGCCCCCGGAAGTGATCTGGGTGTTGCGTATCGGCAGGCCGCCAAAGGCGATGAACAGCTCCGTGTGTTCAAGAACGCTGCGCCAGTCGGTGACTCTCCCCGTGACCGGCTTGTAGGTGCCGATCACATGGGGCAACAGAAATTGCGCGGCGCCCCAGCTGTAATTGCCCGCTTGCGTGGTACAGCCCCCGCCTGCGAACAGAAAGCGGTGCGTCAGCGTGCGCGCATGATGCAGGCGTCCTGCGGAAGACCAGCCGTAAGAGCCGCCAAAGATGGAAGCATTGCCATACTCGCCGCGTACTCGGGCCAGTTCACCCGCCACCAGGTCCAGCGCGGTGTCCCAGTCCAGCTCAACGAAGTCATCGTTGCCCCGCTCGCTGCGCTGCGCGTGCTCGCGCTTGCGCAGCCAGCCGCGCCGCACCGCCGGCCGACGGATCCGCAGCGGCGAATGCACCATCCCCGGCATGGATTGCAGGATCGGTGAAGGCGCGCTGTCGCCGAGAAACGGCTCGCACGCGACCAGTCTCCCGCCTTCCACCACCGCCGTATAGGCACCCCAGTGCGAAAGCGTGGGAAAGCGGCTGCGGACATCGGCAGCAGCAAGCGTAGTTGTCATGTTGGTCTCCTCCACCGGGATACAGACGCCCGCTACGAGCGGCGCAAGCGCCCAATGTTGGGCGAGCCACGCGAGCATTTTTTTCTCTTATGGATGGGATGCACCGATCAAATGAGATGAATTTTCTCAGGACGCATCCCTAAGCTGGTCGACATTCCAGCGGCAATCACCAACATGAAAGCCGCACCGCTCAGCCACGGAGATCCGATGAAAGAAAGCACTCAGTTAGTTTGCGCCGGCCGCCACCCGGAGCGGTTCGGCGGGGTCGTCAACACGCCGGTCTTCAGGGCCTCGACCATTCTCGCCGGGTCGATGGCTGAATGGGAGGAAATGAAGCGCGCCCGCGCTGCGGAAGAGCCTGGCGCAACGACCTATGGTCGTTACGGCACGCCCACGACCCATGCGCTGGAAGAAGCCGTTGCCGCGCTGGAAGGCGGTTACCGTTCGCTCGTGTTTCCGTCCGGCCTCGCGGCCATCAGCACCGCACTGACGGCACTGCTGTCGGCTGGTGACCACGTGCTGGTCACCGACAGCGCCTATTCGCCAACCCGCGCCTTTCTGGAGCGCGTACTGACGCGCTTCGGCGTCGAAGTCGAGACCTACGATCCCGCCGGCGGCACGCCGCTCGAAGCACTGTTGCGGGTCAACACGCGGGTCGTGTACGTCGAATCGCCGGGGTCGGAAACGCTTGACATGCAGGACGTCCCGGCAATCTGTGCTGCCGCGCATCGACATGGCGCCGTGGTAGTCATGGACAACACCTGGGCAACGCCGCTCTACTTCAAACCGTTCTCCCACGGCGTCGACGTTTCGATCCAGGCCGCCACCAAGTACATCGTCGGCCATTCCGATGCCATGCTTGGCGTGGTTACCTGCAATCGGGATACCTGGCCCCGGATCAAGCAGACCACTCAGGACATGGGTCAGACTGCCGGTCCGGACGACGTCTACCTGGCACTGCGCGGCCTGCGCACCATGGCGGTCCGGCTCCAGCGCCACTGGGAATCAGGACTGCGCGTTGCCCAATGGCTGGCGCAGCAGCCGCAAGTCGAGGCGGTGCTGCATCCCGCCCTGCCGTCGCATCCAGGCCATGCGCTGTGGAAGCGCGACTTTACCGGTGCCTGTGGCCTGTTCTCCGTTGTCTTGCGCTCGCATTCCAAAGGATCACTCGCAGCCTTCGTCGACGCGCTGGAGCACTTTGGCCTGGGAGTTTCCTGGGGCGGATATGAAAGCCTGGCCATTCCTTTCACGCCGGGAAAGCACTTCACCAGCGCACGCTGGCCCTATCAAGGCCAGGCCGTGCGCCTGCATGTGGGTCTCGAAGACCCGCAAGACCTGATCGACGATCTGCAGCGCGGCCTGATGGCGCTTTCCGCGCATGAATCCACCGGGGAGGCAAGGCAAGGCGTCGACGCCAACCACACTTGCCCGACCTGAACGACAACCCTGCCTGCGCCGATCGTCCCGGCCCTGGCACCCATACAAAATTTACGACGGAGACAGACATGAGCAAGATGAAGATTGAAGGGTCCTTTGTGGCCCTGATCACCCCCTTTGCCAAGGACGGCAGCCCGGACTTCGGCGCTTTTCGCGAACTGCTCGATTTCCAGGAACGCCACGGGACCTCGGCGGTGCTGATCATGGGGTCCACGGGCGAGGTCTCGATGCTCTCGCAAAAGGAGCGTGAAGCGATCATCGTGGAAACCGCGAAGATGAAGACCGGCAGGATGAAGCTGTTCTATGGTTGCACCGGCAACAACACGCAGACTACCAAGGACTATCTGCGCTTTGCCAGGGCCAACGGCGCGGATGGCGCCATCATCGCCGCGCCCGCCTACATCTGCGCGCCGGAAGCCGATATCGAAAGCTACTTCCTGGAGGTGGCCGACGAGACCGACCTGCCCCTGGGCATCTACAACAACCCGCCGCGCGTGAAGACCGACCTGCATTGGGACAGCCTGCTGCGCATCTTCAAGCACCCCAACTATGTCGTCCACAAGGAGTCGACGACGCGGGTGGGACAGGTAGCGCAAGTGTTGCGCGGCGCGCCGGACGTCTCCGTGATGTGCTGCGACTCGCCCAACCTTGGCCTGGTCGTTCCGACCATGAGCCTGGGCGGCCATGGCACCGCGAACATGACCGGCAATATCGCCCCGGCCGAGCTGGCGCAGATCTCCCGTCCGTGGACATCCCCCGACACCGCGGCCAGCTTCCACCAGGCCTACCTGCGGAACCTGCAATTGCTGCACTACGCCTACTCCGCCATCAACCCGGTGGCGATCAAAGCGCTGATGAAGGCGGTGGGCCTGCCTTCGGGCGAACTGCGCAAGCCGCTCACCGGCCTGGAGGGCGAGCCCCTGCTGCGGGGCCTGCGCGTCATCAAGGAACTCGAACTCGACCGGAAGTACGGCTGGTCGTCGCCGATGCTCAAGGCCATTTGAACCGAACCGGGAGCGATCAATGGAACTCGGCATTGCAGGGCGCCATGCACTCGTCTTCGGCGGGAGCAAGGGCATGGGGCGCGCGTGCGCGCAGCAACTGGCAGCGGAAGGCGTGAAGGTATGCATTGCTGCCCGCACGGAGAGCACGCTGGCCGCGGCGGCCACGGAAATCGGCGCCGCGACCGGGGGTGATGTCAGGTACGTGGTAGCGGACCTCACCACGGACGCCGGGCGCGCCGCCGCGCTGGCGGCATGCCCTACCCCGGATATCCTGGTCAATAACGCGGATGGTGCCCCGCCCGGTGATTTCCGCCAGTGGACACCGGCAGACTGGCACGCCGCCATCGATGCCATGATGATCGGGCCGATCGACATGATCCGGCGGACCGTCGACGGCATGATCGAACGCCGCTTCGGCCGCATCGTGAATATCGTCTCGCGCAGCGTGAAGACGCCGCAACTGGAACTGGGTCTGTCCAATGGCGCTCGCTCCGGCCTGGTCGGCTTCGTCGCGGGGCTCGCGCGACAGACCGTTCGCCACAACGTCACGATCAACAACCTGCTCCCGGGCGTGTTCGCGACCGATGCCCAGCGCCACCACATCGAAGGCATGCTGGAGTCGACCGGCAAGAGCTTCGAGCAACTCTGGCACGAACGCGGCACCAGCAACCCGGCAGGCCGCTATGGCCGGCCCGAAGAGCTCGGCGCACTCTGCGCCTTCATCTGCTCCGGGCAGGCGGGCTATATCTGCGCTCAGAACATCCTGATCGACGGCGCGGCTTACCCCGGCACCTTCTGAGCCCCCGGCTTCACCGAAGCCATTTCAACGCAGCGCCTCGCATCCCACGTCACCGCAGGCGATGGCGCTGCCTTCCCTTGTCCAAGCAAGTTACGTTGATCCGGCCATGCAACCACGCCTCCTCACCCAGATCGGTTCCCGCCACATGCCCGTCGTACGCATGGGCATCTTCCTCCTGTCTTTCGTGACATCCGCGGGCGTCGCAAAAGCGGAATCCATGCCTGACAGCGCCTACCCCGTTCGCACCATCACCATCGTCGTGCCGCATGCGCCTGGCGGCTCGGTGGACGGCCTTGCGCGCGTGTTCGCAATGAAGCTCGGCCAGGAGCTGAAGCAGACCGTCATTGTCGACAACCGGCCGGGTGCATCGGGCCTTGTCGGTGCCGGCATCGTCGCCCGCGCGCCGGCTGACGGCTACACCCTCTACATCAACGCCTCGATCCACAACATCAACCCGATGCTCTACCGGAAGACCATCAAGTTCGATGCGGTCAAGGATTTCACCGCCGTCAGCATGCTCGCGCAAGGTGCGCTGATCTTCAGCGTGAATCCACAGGTGCCGGCGACCTCGCCGCAGGCACTGGCGCGCGCCGTGAAAGCCAATCCCAAGCAGTACAACTTCGCGACCAGCGGCAACGGCTCCGCCGGCCACCTGGCCTTGTCCCAGTTCATGTATGACAGCGGCATCGCGGACCTGCAGGTGCCGATTGCCCTGTACAAGGGCGGCGGTCCGGCGCTGACCGACCTCATGAGCGGCCAGGCGCAGGGCATGATGGATCCCATGCTCTCGTCGCTGCCCGGGGTCAAGGCCGGCAAGTTGCGCGCGATCGCGGTGACCGGACGCTCGCGCAGCCCGTTGTTGCCGGATGTCCCGACCATGCAGGAAGCCGGATTCAAGGACTTCGAATTCTATTCCTGGTACGGACTGTGGGCGCCGGCCAGGCTGCCCGATGGGATCAGGAAGAAGCTCGACAGCGCCTCGGCAAAGGTCATGTCGTCGCCGGACATCAGGGATCGCCTGAACGGCCTGGGCTTCGAGAGCGCCTACAAGAATGGCGGTGACTTCGAGAAATATATCGACAGCGAAACCAGGCGCTATCGCGCGATCATCGATCGTGCACACATCACCGCCGACTGAATCCGTGGAACGGGGCAGCAGACATGCGCGTACTAGTGCTTGGGGCCGGCGTTGCCGGCATCTCCGCCGCCTACCATCTGTGGCGCGACGGCCATGAGGTGACCGTGCTGGAGCGACAGGCGGGCCCGGGGATGGGATCGAGCTTCGGTAACGCAGGGGGCCTTTGCCCCGGCTTCGCCGGCCCGTGGGCGTCGCCGGGCATGCCGTACAAGGTGCTGCGCATGGCCCTGCAAAAGCATGCGCCGGTGCGCTTCTCGATGATGCCGGATGCCGCGCGCCTGCGCTGGCTCGCCCGATGGCTCAGGGAATGTAATGCGGAGCGCTTTGGCATCAACAAGGCACGCATGCAGCGCATGGCGCACTACAGCATGCGCTGCATGCAGGCTTTGCGTGACGAAGTGCCGGAGCTCGCCTTCGGCTTTCACCGCGACGGCACGCTGCAACTGCTCGAGACCGACCAGGAAGTCGAGCTGGCTCGGTTAGCCACGCGCACACTCAGCCAGTTCCAGGTGCCATGGCGGATGATGAGTCGCGATGAAGCCGTGGCGCTAGAACCATCACTGCGGGCGTCTGCCGCGGCATGGCAAGGCGCACTGCATCTGCCGGACGATGCCTCGGGCGACAGCGCGAAGTTCTGCGCAGGCCTCGCCAGCTATCTTGCCCATCGCGGCGTGTCGCTTCAGTACGGCGCTTCGGCGACCCGTCTGGTCCATGCGCACGGCCGCCTTCGCAGCGTCGAGGTCACGCAGGGCGGGCAGACGGATCAGCGGCAGGCCGACGCCTGCGTGGTTGCACTCGGTTGCCAGACACCCGCGCTGCTCGCTACCGCGGGCCTGCGGATCCCGATCTATCCGCTCAAGGGCTATTCGATCACGATCCCCATTGCCGACACCGGGGCTGCACCACGCATGGCAATCATGGACGAGCACAACAAGATCATGCTGACCCGCCTGGGCGACAAGTTGCGCGTCGCGGGAATGGCCGAGCTGGTCGGATACGACTTGTCGGTGCGCCGGGCCCGTACGGAACTGCTGTCGACACTGACGCGACGGCTCTTTCCGCGAGGACTCGACCATGCCGCGGCCACGTCGTGGGCCGGCCTCCGTCCGATGACGCCGGACGGGCCGCCCATCCTCGGTGCGACACCACTGCAGGGCCTCTACCTGAATGCCGGCCATGGCTCCAATGGCTGGACACAGGCGTGCGGCACCGGCCGGCTTGTGGCCGACGCGGTATCCGGCAGGCCGCCGGAAATCGACATGGACGGACTTACCGTGGAGCGCCTCGGCATGCAATGCGCCGAACGCGCACCGGCTCGCGTGGCCTGATCCATTCCGTTGCGCGGGGCGCCGCTGCCGGCGGTGCAGTGCGCGGGGAATTCCATCCGCGGGGAGGCAGCGCGTGGGTGACACGCACCGCAGCCCACTGAAGCGCCATAACTCACCAAGCTATCGCCGCATCGCCCGTTCCGGGGCCAGCGGCGAGTGCTGCCCTGCGCGGGCAACAACTCGAATATGGATACGGAGGAGAACGATGAAGACATCAGCAAAGAGCGCCTTCGCGGCGTCGGTGGGATGCCTGCTTGCCGCGGCGGCACAGGCACAGTCAAGCGTCACGCTATACGGCGTCATGGATGCCGGCGTGGAGTATGTCAGCCATGCCGGCCCGGGTGGTTCGGGATCCGCGTACCGCGTCACCTCCGGCAACACCGCGGCATCGCGGTGGGGCATGCGGGGCAAGGAGGCACTGGGCGCTGGCATGAGCGCGATCTTTGTGCTGGAGAGCGGTTTCCTCACCGACACTGGCATGGCCGGATTTGGCGGCCGCCTGTTCGGCCGGCAGGCATTCGCCGGTATCGCGGGGCCTTGGGGCAAGGTCACGCTCGGGCGCCAGAACAATATCCTGTTCGACTTGTTCATCCCCTTTGACACTAACCGCTATGCGCCCTACTCGGTGCTTGCCCACGACGCGCAGTTCGCCGGCCGGGCGGACAATGCCATCAAGTACACGGGCAACTTCGGCGAACTGACCATCAGCGGCCTGTACAGCACCGGCTATGACTCGACCATTGCCAACGGCAGCGAAGTCCCCGGCGCGCCGCGCGTCGGCCAGGAGATCGGTGCCGGCGCTTCATACACCATCGGCAAGGTCGGCTTGGCCATTGCCTACGACCAGCGCCGCGGCACCTCCACGGTCACGGCGGGCAATATTGAACGCCGCTACGCGGCAGGATTGCTCTACACCAGCGGCCCCTTCACGGCCGAGGCCGGATACCGGCTCCTGCAGAACGGACT
Source organism: Cupriavidus mimosae (assembly GCF_023952485.1). Taxonomy (NCBI): domain Bacteria; kingdom Pseudomonadati; phylum Pseudomonadota; class Betaproteobacteria; order Burkholderiales; family Burkholderiaceae; genus Cupriavidus; species Cupriavidus mimosae. The sequence continues at coordinate 177,327 of NZ_JALHRY010000014.1, forward strand.
GGCCGCGCCCGCCAACCGTTCCCATCTCTACTGGCTCGGCGGTGCCTACGCGGTAGAACCGGCGCTGACGCTGCGCGCCGGCATCTACCGGACGGATACCCATGCCTCGGCTGACGACGCCACCAGCTACGTGCTGCAGGCGGCGTACACCCTGTCGAAGCGCACGGAGCTTTATGTCAATGCATCCTACATGGACAACGCGGGCCGCTCGACGCTGGGCGTGGCGAGTGCGACCAGGGTCGCGCCAGGTGTGGGACAGACCGGCGTGGCGGCGGGCATGAAGCATATTTTCTAGTACCGCGCGCAGGGCGTTTGAGGGTATTCCGCTCGCCCGCTGCCGAACACCGACACAATCAGCCAAGGAGACAGAGATGTACATAGGTATCCCGCGCGAGACGCGGGCCGGCGAGACTCGCGTCGCCGCCACCCCGGAGACCGTCAAGAAATACGTCGCCCAGGGCCACAAGGTGGTGATCCAGGCCGGCGCCGGCCAGGGCGCCAGCCAGCCCGACGGCGCGTATGAGGCGGTCGGCGCCACCATCGGCAGCGCTGCCGACGCGCTCGGCGCGCAGA
>NZ_JALHRY010000015.1:0-144908 GCF_023952485.1 Cupriavidus mimosae
AAGCGCAGCCGTAGGCGTTCCTACGGTAAGGCCCGCAGCAGGGACCACTCCGCGCTCTGGGCTCGTTCAATCACCACTTCAACGCCCCCGCCACCGTGGTGCACCCTGCGGCAGGCAGTCCCGCTATGCGAGGAAGCCCAGCCCCGTACGAAAACCCCCGGGCACACTACGATAAGACATGCCGCCTGCAGGGCAGTAAACGCGCTTTTTGGTTACTTTTTGGCGCTCGGCCAAAAAGTGACCCGCCCAGCAGGGCGGAACCACGCGGTTCAACAGCCGACAGCATGTCACCAACAGCGACCAGCCCAAAAGGCCCCCAACAACTACGTCAAGCCCTCTTAGAACTAGCCCCCCCATACTGATTCATATACCGATACTTCCCAAAGTGATAATGCGCCCGATACCACCGCCCCTCCACCTTCAGGCCATTGAAAATCACCCCCTTGATATCACTCCCCGCCTGCACGATCGCGCGCCGCGTGGCCTTGAGTTCTGATGCCGTGCTGGCATCGGCCCGCGCCACCAGGAACACGGCCCCGGCCTTGGTTGCCAGCACGCCGGCGTCGGATGTGGCCAGCACCGGCGGGGTATCGAGCAGCACCACGTCGTAGCGGTTCCGCAGCGTGGCCAGCAGCGTATCCATGCCGCGCGTCTGCAGCAGGTCGGCCGCCAGCGGCGGTTCCGAGCCGGTGGCGATGAAGTCGAGTCCCGGCACCACGTCGCGCTGCAGGACCTGCTCCAGCGGCGTGCCGGTCAGCAATTCGGTCAGTCCCGGCACGCGCGGCTTGCCGAAATGGTGGTTGAGCCCGCCGCGGCGCAGGTCGGCGTCGACCAGCACCACGCGACGGCCGGCGGTGGCCAGCACCGTGGCGAAATTGGCCGAGATGAACGATTTGCCCACTTCTGGCGCCGGCCCGGTGATCACCACCACGTTGTTGCTGTCGCTGTTGAGCAGCGCAAACTGAAGCGAGGTGCGGAAGCTGCGCAGGCTTTCCACCGCCGGGTCGTCCGGCATGCGCCTGGCGAGCAACTTGTCGATATCGGGCCCGCCGCGCAGGCGCGACTGCGCCGCGCTGTAGGGCACCGTCGCGTACACCGTCATGCCGGTCTCGCGCTCGATCTCGTCCGCGTCGGCGACGCCGCCATCGAACAGCCGGCGCAGCACCACTACCGCGATGCCGGCCAGCAGGCCCAGCAATACCGAGGCCGCGGCGATCAGCTTGCGGTTGGGCTTGACCGGGCGGATCGGCACCTCGGCCGGGTCCACCAGCCGCGCCGTGCCGATCTTGCTGGCCTTGACCAGCCTGAGTTGCTGCACGTCGTTCAGCAGCGACTGGTACATCTCGGTGCTGACCCGGACATCGCGCATCAGCCGCAGCACGTTCTGCTCGATATCCGGCAGGCGCTGGATCTTGCCGCCGACGGCGCCGATCTCGGCGTTCACATCGGCGATCTGCTTGTCCATGATCTCGATCGCCGGATGGTTGGGCGTGAAGCGCGCAATCAGTTCCTGGCGCCGCTGGCGCAGGTCCGCCAGCTTGGTCTGGGCGGCCACGGACTGCGACAGCACCAGCCGCGATTCTTCGTTCAGGTCGATGGTGCCGCGCTGGTTGCGCATGGCGTTGTAGCGCGACTCGGCGCTTTCCAGCTGCTGCTTGAGCTGCGGCAGCTGCGCTTCCAGGAAGGCCAGCGACTTCTCGGCCTCGGCGGCCTTGCGGCGCAGGTTCTGCTCGACATACTCGTTGCCGATCTCGTTCAGGATGGCGGCGGTCTTCTCTGCCGAAGTGCCCTCCAGCGCCACGCCGATCACGCCGCTCTGCTTGCCGCGCTCGGTGATCATCAGCTTGCTCTGCAGGTCGGCAATGGCCACTGCGCGTGGCACGCGCGAGACATGGAACACCGCGCCGGGGCGGCCTTCGAGCTGGCTCACCTCGAGCGTGACCTTGCCGCTGCGGGTCGCCACCGTCAGCGGCACGCCGACGCTGCCTTCGGCCACGGCATCATCGCTGGCAAAGGCCAGGCGGTACTTGTCGTTGCCCAGCGCGGTCACGGTGATCAGCCGGCGCTCCATCGCGGGCGGCACCTCCAGGCGCGATACCGCGATCGCTTCGCTGCCCCAGGCATAGCCGCCCTTGCCGAACAGCCCCGGCTGCGACAGCTCGCGGTTGAAGCCGGCCACGGCCGCGCCGACTACCGGGAAATAGAATGGCGACGCGGAGATGTCGAGCTGCAGCGCGTCGACCGCCTTGCCAACCACCATGCGCGAGCGCAGCAGCTCGATCTCGGTCGAAGGGGCCGGCCTGGCGTCGTAGACCGGCGACACCGTGGCGGTGGGCTTGTTGGTATTGTTGACGCTGCCGCTGTTCTGGTCCTCCACCTGCACCAGGATGTCGGCGCGATAGACCGGCTTGGACAGCAACGCGAACAGCAGCCCGACTGCCATCACCGCCGCGGCGACCGCGAGGAAGGTCCAGCGGTAACGGATCAGCACGTCGACATACGAAGTCAGGTCCGATGACGGCTCATCGCCTTCGGGGGCCTGGGCCTCGTAGTCACGCAGGTTCTTGATGTTGCTCATGTTGCCTCCCCGTAGCGGGTTGCGTGTGCTTCGGATTGAATCTGTGCCGTCCATGCCTGCACGCCCTCGCGGATCAACCCCAGCACGATCAGGAACATCGCCTGCGAGCCGCCGTAGGGATCGGGAATATCCGCCTGCGCCGCCTCGCACAGGCGGAAGGTCTTGCCGCGCGCGCGCGGGAAGCGCTGCTCCAGCCATTCGCGCTGCTCGCTGTCCATCACCAGCACCAGGTCGGCGTCGTCGACCATGTCGTCGTCGAGTTCGCGCGCCCGGTGCGCGCCCAGGTCCAGCCCGTCCTTGGCCAGCAGCCGGATCACGCGCGGATCGGCGCCGGCACCCACCGGCGGCGCCAGACCGGCGGAACTGATGCGGCAGTCGGGCAAGGCCTGGCGCAGCAGGTCTGCTGCCATCGGGCTGCGACAGCGGTTGCCCAGGCACACCACCAGGATCGAGCGGATCATCGCGGCTTCATCGGAAATCAGGGGCGGCGCCTGCAGCATGGCTCAAGGTCGGGTAGCCAGACTGTTGACGCCCACCAGCGGGCTCACCACCAGCGTCATGACGCGGCTCCACCGCACCACTTCGCGCGCGTCCACGTAGACCACGTCCTTGGGCTCCAGCTCGAAGCCTTCGGCAATCGCCAGCGCCACCGGCGAGGTGCCGTCGAGATGGAACACCTTGGCCGAATCGGTGGCGGTCTTGCGGATCACGTAGATTTGCTCGGCGTTGGCGGAGTTGGGGTTCACGCCGCCGGCGTCGCCGAGCGCCTCGTTCAGCGTCATGCGCCCGTTGCGCATCAGCAGCGAGGTCGGCCTGACCACTTCGCCGGTGACGAAGACCTTGCTGTCCTCGCGCTGCTCGACGCGCACGATGTCACCCGAGCGCAGCAGGATGCGTGACGGGTCGACGCCCTTGGCCAGCATCGCGGGGATGTTCACGTACCAGCTGCGCTCGCCACGGGTCACGCGCACGCGGCTGTTGTCGCCGGTGTTGTTGAGCACGCCGCCGGCGCGGTTCAGTGCCTCGACCAGCGTCATCGGCGCGTCGTCGATGGCGAGCATGCCGGGGGTGCGCACTTCGCCGTCGACATAGACGCGCTGACTGCGGAAGCCCAGCACGCGCACCGTCATCTGCGGATTGCGCACCACGCGCGAGAGCACGCGCGCCATCTCGTCGCGCACCTGGTTGGCGGTCTTGCCGGAGACCTTCATCACGCCGGCATACGGGAACTGGATGTCGCCATTGGGGCTGACCACATAGCCCGGCATGTTGGAGCCGCCGGTGGAGGCCGGCACCTCGAAGCCGGCGCCGATGCTGTAGGTCTGGGTCGGAAACACCAGTTCCGGGTGGTCCCACACCACCACCGAGATGATGTCGCCGGGGCCGATCACATAAGGCTTGGGCGTGGCGAACAGTTCTTCGACGCGGTCATTGGTGGGCTTGCTCTTTGCACGCAGTTCGCGCACCAGGTCCATGGTGATGGGGGTGATGTCCGGCTTGGCGTCCGGCCCGACGGCGTCGACGTTCGCGGTCGGGCTGAAGTGCATCCCCGGCGACGCGGCGCAGCCGCCCAGCAGCAGCACGGTGCCGAGCGCGCACAGGCCGGGCAGCAAGCGCCGGAGCGGCTCGCGGGTGGGTTGGGTGAGGCAAGCGGTGCGGCATTGACTGGTTTCCACGACATTGCTCCTGCGTATTAGGCTGGGCCTGCGCCAGCACGGCAGGCCCCCGATGCTCCCAGCCTAGGGCGGCGGTTAGCGTGAATCGGTGCGCTCTCGCACACTGCCGCGGGCGCCCTGGGTGGCCTGCCGCGCACTGGTCGAATGCGCCGCGGGGCATGCATCCCGACGCGGCTCATGGCTGCGGACGGCGCTGGCCGATGGGCCGCGCGGGCGTTCCGCCATACACCGTCCACGCATCGCGCAGCGGTTTGGTGACCACCGTGCGCGGCGCGATCACCGCGCCTTCGGGCAAGGTCACGCCTGGCGAGATGAACGCTTCGGCGCACACCCACACATGGCGTTCCAGCGTGATCGGCGACGCAATCAGCTGGAAGGTTTCGCTGTTGTAATCGTGCGAGCCCGTGCACAGGTGCGAGCCTTGTGACACGATGGCGTAGTCGCCGAGCGTGATCGGACTGATGTTGTAGAGGGTCACGCCGTCGGCGACGGCGGTGTGCTCGCCCATCACCAGGTTCCACGGCGCCCAGATCCGCGCTGCGGGGTAGACCCGCGCGTCGCGGCCGAGGCGGGCGCCGAACAGCCGCAGCAACGCGGCGCGCCAGGCATGCATCGGGCGCAGGCTGGGGCGGAATAGCCACAGCCATACCCAGTTCCATAGCTGCCGACGCACACGGTTGGACAGCGAAAACGACGGGCCGGAGGTGCGATGGGTGTGCTGAATGATCATACGGAGCGTTCCCGGGACGGCAGGCATTGCGGCGATGCTCGCCCGAAGCCGTGCCGCGCATCGGTGCGCCGCGCCACAGAAGCAGGGCGAGAGACCGTCGGACTTGCCGCGGCCGCCATCACGCTCCACGCAGGTGCGCCAGCGCACGGAGCGGCACCCGACGCTGGCGCATGCTGCAGGCAGGACACAGCGGCACAGGTGTGCTTGCCCGCTGCGCCACCGGAGCCATGACGCGATGATGCAACCCTTGCAGCTGCGCGAGACCCCTGCGCCGCTGCCCAGTATCCTGATCTACAGTGCCCCCTTCCATCCATTGATCGGCGGCATGGAGCGATTCGCCGAGGAGCTGGCGAGGGGGCTGACGGAGCTGGGCTATCCCGTCGAAGTGGCTACGCGCACGCCGGCCGCGCCGGGCGACGCCATCACGTTCCCGTTCGCCGTGACCCGGGTCAGCGGCAAGCTGCAGCTGGCGCGCGCCATGCTGCGCCACCGGCGCGTGCTGTTCGTCGGCCTGACCTTTTACGACGTGATGCTGGCCAGCGCGCTGCGCCGGCGCATCGTGCTGACGCACCACGGCCCCTACGTGGTCCATGGCCACAAGCGCGGCACCTGGACCGGTCCGATCAAGCGCTGGCTATCGCGCTTCTACGACGGCATTTGCGTCAGCCACTACCTGGCCGGCTGGCTGCCGGGCTCGCCGCTGGTGATCCACAACGGCTATCGCGACGAACTGTTCGCAGCGGCGCCGCCTGCCTACGCCCGGCCGCCGGGAAGCTTTATCTTCGTCGGGCGGCTGGTGTCGGAGAAGGGCGTGGACCTGCTGGTGCGCAGCTTCGCGCGCCTGCACGCGCAGCACCCGCATGCGCGCCTGACCATCGTCGGCGACGGGCCCGAGCGCGAGGCCCTGGCACGGCTGGCCGACGGGCTTGGCTGCGCGGCCGCGGTGCACTTTGCCGGCTGCCAGTGCGCCGCCGGCGTGGCGGCGCTGCTGGGCCGGCATCGATGCCTGGTGGCGCCGTCGCTGGGCTATGAGTCGTTCGGCATCGTCGCGCTGGAAGGCCTGGCGGCGGGCTGCGAAGTGATCGTCAGCCAGCGCGGCGGCCTGCCCGAAGCGGTCGGCGACTTCGGCTGGGTGGTCGAGCCGGCGCCCGAGCCGCTACATGCGGCCATGGCCGCCGTGCTGGCCGGCTCGTCGCGCCGGGACGAGGCCGGCACGCGCCAGTTCCTGCGCGAGCATGAACGCAAGGCGGTGGCGCACCGCTATGCCGAGGCCATCGCGCGCTTCACCCGGCATCCCAGCGAGCCGCACGAGCCCGTACCGTTCAACCCCGAGCAGCAGGGTTCAGAAGCGGGCCGCTAGGCTTCGCGCCAGCGGTCTTCGTGCGCGGTCAGGCATTTGCGCAGGAAGCCAAGCATGCCGGTGGCGCAATAGACGCTGACGCGGGGCAGGCCGAACGGGTCGTCGCTGGCACGGGCCAGGCCGCGCGCCGTAATGGTGGCGTTGGCGTAGCCGGCCTCGCGCACCATTTCCCGGTGCGCGGCGTCCTGGCTGCCGTAGGGATAGCAGAAGGCGCTCACCGGCACGCCGAGCCACTGTTCCAGCTCGTCCTTGGACGCGGCGATCTGCCGGCGCGCCTCGTGCGGCGCCATGCGGCGCAGGTCGACATGGTCCAGCGTATGCGAGCCGACCTCATGGCCGCGCTGGTGCCATGCGCGCATCTGCGCCACGCTCATCAGCGCCGCCGGACGGATGCCAAGATCCCGGTCCCAGACATTGCTGCCCGACAGCTGGCGCGAGACAAAGTAATTGGTGGCGGTGAAGCCGAGCGCATCCAGCGCGGGCATGGCGTGCTCGAACACGTTGCGGAAGCCGTCGTCGAAGGTGATGCCGAACACCTTGCCGCTGCGCTCGCCGTGCAGGTACGGCATCAGGTCGCGCATGCTCAGGCCGCGATAGCCCAGCCGGTGCATCAGTCGCATCTGGCGGCGAAAGCGCGCGGGCGGCACCCACAGCCCGCGCCCGGGCGAGCGGCGTGGCGGCGGCGCGTCGATCTGGTGGTACATCAGGATCGGAATCGGCATGGCAGGTACCAGGTGCGCGCCATGCGGATGGCGCCGGTGCAGCCCATTCTGGTGCGCTGCGGGGACCGGCTCGGTGCGCTGGTCCACATTGGCCTGGCGGCGCCGGCACTGGCCGGCGCGGGTGTGTGGCAGCGAACAGAGGCCGCGGCCGCGCTGGCTCATGCTGCGGGCACGAGGACGTATGGCCCCGCTTGCCAATGGCGCCAGCCGGGGGGCCAGTGCCAGGCACACAGCGGGCACGACGCGCGCATTCCGGAGATCGCCCTGCACCATGAAATTGCTGCACGTCATACCCTCCATCGACCCCGCCGGGGGCGGGCCCATCGAAGGCATCCGCCAGTTGCGCCAGCCGCTGCGCGAACGCGGCGCCGAGATCGACGTCTGCTGCGGCGATGCACCCGACGCACCGTTCGTGCGCGCCAGCGAGATGAACGTGGTCGCGCTGGGGCCGACCTCGACCAAATACGGCTTCAATCCCAGGATGCTGGCGTGGCTGCGCACCCATGCGGCCGACTACGACGCAGTGCTGGTCGAGGGCCTGTGGCAGTTCCATGCGCTCGCCACCTGCCTCGCGCTGCGCGGCAGCGAGGTGCCGTACTTTGTCTATACCCACGGCATGCTCGATCCGTGGTTCCGCGAACGCTATCCGCTCAAGCATGTGAAGAAGAGCCTGTACTGGCTGCTGGGTGACTACTGGGTGCTGCGCGGCGCGCGCGCGGTGCTGTTCACCTGCGAGGAAGAGCAGAGGCGTTCGCGCAATGCGTTCTGGCCTTATCGCTGCCGCGAGCTGGTGGCCGGATACGGCACCGCGCAACCACCCACCGCGGCCGTGCCGTTGCGCGAGGGGTTCCTCGCCGCGTTTCCGGCACTGCGCGGCAAGCGCATCGTGCTGTTCCTAGGGCGTATACACGAGAAGAAGGGCTGCGACCTGCTGGTCGAAGCCTTTGCCGGCGTGGCCGATGCCGACCCGCGGCTGCAGCTGGTGCTGGCAGGGCCGGTGGAGGCGGCGCTGCGCGAGCGCCTGGTGCGCCAGGCCGAACGCCTGGGGCTGGCGCAGCGGTTCAGCTGGACCGGCATGCTGTCGGGCGACCTGAAGTGGGGCGCCTACCACGCCGCCGAAGTCTTCACCCTGCCGTCGCACCAGGAGAACTTTGGCGTGGCCGTGGCCGAGGCGCTGGGCTGCGGCGTGCCGGTGCTGATTTCGGACAAGGTCAATATCTGGCGCGAAATCGTTGCCGATGGCGCCGGACTGGCCGGCGCCGATACTGCGGAGGGCACTGGCGCGTGCCTGCGCCAGTGGCTGCAGACCGACCCCGGCGCGCAGGCGCGTATGCGGGTGCAGGCGCAAGCCTGCTTCCAGCGACGCTTCGAGGTGCGCCAGAGCGCGCAGCGGCTGCTGGACATCCTGAGCGAGCGGCCGCTGCCGGTGCCGGCCGCCGATGCCGCGGCCACCAGCGCCACGCCGGGCGGCACGCCATGAAAGCGCTGCGCATCTTCGTCTTCGCGGTGCTGTCGCAGGGGCTCGGCGCCATCACCGGCCTGCTGCTGGCGCACTGGCTCAGCGTCGGCGACTACGCGATCTATACCGTCACCGGCGCCATCGTCGGCGCCATGTCGATCGTCACCAAGGGCGGCATCCATTTCGGGCTGAATGCCATCCTGGGGCGCACCTGGCCCGACCGCGAGCGCGCGGCGCAGGCTACGCGCGCCGCGCTGGCGCAGCGCAAGCGCATCTCGGCCTTCCTGCTGCCGCCGCTGCTGATCATCGCCGGCGTGCTGATGTACCGCAACCATGCATCGCTGGCGTTGATCGCCGCCTTGCTGCTGACGCTGCTGACGATGTGGTATTTCGACATGCAGTCGCGCGTGGTGGACCAGGTGCTGCTGTTCGCCAACCGCGCGCCGGCGCTGCAGGCGCTCGATGCCGGCCTGTCGGGCGCGCGGCTACTGCTGTCATGGGGCGTCTACGTGCTGGGGCTGCAGAGCGCGCTGGCCGCCAGCCTGGTCAACACGCTCTTCGCCGGCCTGCGCGTGCCGTTCGTGCGCCGTTGGCTGCGCCGCGAACTGCCGGCGCGGGCGGCCGAGCCGGTGGCCGAGGACCAGCGCTCGATCCGCGCCATCACGCGCCGCCAGATTCCCATGGACGCGTTCTTTTGCCTGCAGTCGCAGTTCGCCTTCGCGATCGTCGCGTTCTACGGCGCGGTCAGCCAGACCGCGGCGATCGGCGCGCTGTCGCGCATCGGCCAGCTGCTGGTGCCGGTCAGCATCGTGGTGGGCGCCTATGTCGTGCCGCGCTTCGCGCAGGCGCGCGAGCACGTGCTGCGCCAGTACCTGGGCTGGCTGCTGCTGGGTTCGCTGCCGGCCGGCACGCTGGTGCTGCTGGCCTGGCTGTGGCCCGGGCTGCTGCTGCGCCTGGTCGGCGCCAACTACGCCGGCCTGACCTCCGAAGTGCTGATCGCCTGCCTGGGCGCCGGCGCCTACAGCATTGCCGGCGTGGCCTGGGAACTGCTGGCCAACCGCGGCCTGAACCACTTCAACTACATGCAGGTGCCGGTGGTGATCGCCTGGTGCCTGGTCGCACCCCATCTGCTCGACCTGTCCACGCTGCGCGGCGTGCTGTGGTTCGAGGCCGGCCTGGCTTCCGGGCTTGGCGCCGCGGTGCTGTGCGAGCTGGCGGGCGCGATCCGTGCCGGACGGCTGCTGCCGCCGCCGGTGCTGAGCGTCGATGGGGGCCGCCCATGAAGGTTCTGGTCACCCACCCCGGCCTGCAGCATTCGCACCAGATGGCGCTGGCGCTCCACGAGCAGGGCCTGCTGTGCCAGTACTGGTCGGGCGTGCCGGTGCGCGGGCCGGGCGAGCCGGTGCCGTGGTGGCTGCCGCCCGCGCTCGGCGCCAAGGTGCGCGAGGTCGGCATTCCGCAGGCGCTGCGCCGCCATCCGCTGTGCTTTCCGGCCATGCTCAAACTGGGCCTGCATCGCCGCGTCGGGCTCAACCGCTATCTGCGCATGTCGCAGTCGGCCTATGCGCACCGCGTGTTCCACCTGTTCGATGCATGGGCGGCGCGACGCGTCGAGGCGCTGCGCCCCGACGTGGTGGTGGCCTACGAGAACTCGGCGATGCAGACCTTCGAGGCGGCGCGCCGTATCGGCGCGCGCTGCGTGCTCGACGCGCCGGCGGTGCATCGCGCCACGGCGGCGGCCCTGCTGGGCCTGCAGCCCGATCCCTACCTGGCCTGCATCGACGCGCGCAAGGACCGCGAGGTAGAGCTGGCGGACCTGGTCATCACTTGTTCTGAATTCGCCGCGCAGACCTACGCGCAGGCCGGCGTGCCGGACGCCAAGCTCAGGCCGATCCTGCTTGGCGCCAGCCTGCCCGGCAACGTGCAGCGGCGGCGCACGCGCGCCGGCACGCGCTTCTTGTACGCCGGCGGGCTGACTACGCTCAAGGCGGTCGACCTGCTGCTACAGGCCTTCGCCATGGTGCGCGCGCGCGTGCCCGAGGCCGAGCTCGCGGTGGCCGGCGGCGGCGCCGAGCCCGCGCTGGCCGCGGCACTGGCGTCGACCCCCGGGGTCAGGCTGCTCGGCGCGCTGCCGCAGCCGGCGCTGTACCAGGAGCTGGCCGACGCCGATTGCCTGGTGCTGCCGTCGCGCTTCGATTCGTTCGGCATGGTGGTGGCCGAGGCGCTTGCCTGCGGCACGCCGGCGCTGGTGTCGGAGCGGGTCGGGGCCAAGGAGATCCTGCAGGAATTCCCGCGCGCGGGCTGGGTCGTCCAGGTCAGCGCGCAATCCTTGTACGACCGCATGCTGGAGCTTGCCACGGTGCGCGCCAGCCTGGACGAGGCGCGCCCGTACGCGAGCCTGGCCGGGGAGAAGTACACCTGGGCCAGGTATCGCCGCGCCGCGGTCGCAACCATCGCGACGCTATGCTGAGCCACTCCGCCGCACCCCTGGCGCCGCCGGCGCGCTCGCGCATCCACCGGCAGGCCCGCACCACCTTCGGCACTGTGTTTTTGCTGGTGTTCCTGGTGGCCGTCCTGGAAGGCGCGGCGCGCAAGTGGATAGCGGGTTCGCTGAGCCTGCCGCTGGTGCTGCTGCGCGACCTGCTGGCGGTCTATGGCGTCTACTACGCCATGCGCTATGGCGGCTTCACGCCGGCGCGGCGGGCGATGCGGCTGCTGCTGCTGTGGAGCGCGCTGGTGCTGGCGTGGGGGCTGGTGCAGGCCATCGCCGGCGACGGCACCCTCGCCATCATGCTGGTCGGGCTGCGCTTCTGGCTGCTCTATGTGTGGTTCGGCGTGGCCGCGGCGCTGCTGCTCGAGCCCGAGGACGTTGCGGCGATCTGCAAGACCACGCTGGTGCTGATGGTGCTGATGGCGCCGCTGGTGGTGATGCAGCACTTCCTGCCGCCCGGCAGCTTCCTGAACCGGCAGGTCGACGGCGACGAAGACCGCGTCTTCATGATGGTCGGCGACATCGTGCGCACCACCGGCACGTTCTCGTTCACGCTGGGCTACACCACCTTCCTGGCGATCACCATGCCGATCGCATTGCAATACGTGATCGGCGGCGACGGCAAGCGGCACTGGCTGTATGCGCTGGTGGTGCTGGGCAGCCTGCTGGTCAGCGTGCTGGTCAGCGGTTCGCGCGCCACCGTGCTGCTGCTGCCGGGCCTGTTCGCGGTGGCGGCGCTGTGCACCCTGATGTTCGGGCGCGCCGTGGCCAAGCGCCGCGTGCTGGTCTGGGTCGGCGTGGCGGTGCTGATGGGAGCGGTCGGCATGGTGGTGTTCAGCGAGTCCGTCGAAAGCACGGTGCAGCGCTTCCACGACGCCGCCGAAGACGAAGACTTCGGCGACCGCGTCGGCACCATGTTCCTGGGCGAGAGCGAGGCCTATGCCAAGCCGACCCTGCTGGGCGCGGGGCTCGGGCGCGGCAGCAACCTGGCCAGCTACCTCGAGCGCGGCGAAATCACCTTCATGCTGTCCGAGACCGAGACCGGGCGCACCATCGAGGAGGCCGGCCTGCTGGGCTACCTGTACGTGGCGCTGAAGTTCGCCGTGTGCGGGGCCGGCATGTGGCTTGCGATCGGCGCGGCGCGCCGCAGCGGCAACTGCTTTGCCATCCTGCTTTGGCTGGTGAGCACGCTGTGCCTGCTGACGTGGTCGCTGATCGGCCAGCTGACCGCGAACGTGCTGGGTTTTCTCTTTGTCGGCTTCACCATGGCGGTCACGCGGCTGGAGCGGCAGGGGCGGCTGACGGGCGCGAACAAGCGCGCGCGGCCGCGGCGACGACACCCGCGCTAGCGGCAGGCGGCGAGCCACGCAACGTACCGGACATCTACATCGGGCATCCACATCGATCCGCGAAGAAAAGCAATATGAGGCTCATCCTGTTCGGTCATCCCGTCTTTTTCGGCAGCCACAGCATGGACCGCTTCGCGGCCATGATCGTCGAAGGCATGCGCGAGCGTGGCCACGAGGCCCAGCTATGGACCCCGCCCGCGGTGCTGGTGCGGCTGTCGACGCGCCCCGGCCTGCGCAAGTGGCTCGGCTACGTCGACCAGTACATGCTGTTCCCCGCGTGGGCCTGGTGGCGGCTGCGGCGCGAGGGCGCCGGCGCGCTGGTGGTGCTGACCGACCATTCGCTCGGCATGTGGATGTGGCTGCTGCACCGGCGCCCGCATGTGATCCACTGCCACGACTTCATCGCCCAGCGCACCGCCGCCGGCGAGTTTCCCGGGCGCCAGCTGTCGGCCAGCGGGCGCCTCTACCAGGCGCTGATCCTGCGCGGCATCGGGCTGGGGCGGAACTTTGTCGCGGTGTCGGAGAAGACTGCGCACGACCTGCTGCGCCTGCATCCGGGCCCTACGCCGCGCGTGCGGGTGGTGCACAACGGCCTCAACTACCCGTTCCGCCCGCTCACCTCCGATGTCGCCATGCGCCGGCTGCGCGCCGCCAGCGTCGACGAGATCGAGCCCGGCATGCTGGTCCATATCGGCGGCAACCAGTGGTACAAGAACCGCGAAGGCGTGCTGGCGCTATACCAGGCCTATTGCGAGGCCAGCAGCGCGGGCGGCGCCGCTGCGGCGCCGCGCCCGCTGTGGATGATCGGCCCCGAGCCGACCCCCGCCATGCGCGAGCTGGCCGCCGGCGCGGAGCGGCTGGGCGGCAAGGTGCGCTTCCTGGAGGGCATGTCCACCGCGGCCGTGCACGCCGCCTATGCGCTTGCGGCGGTGCTGCTGTTCCCGAGTCTGGAAGAGGGCTTCGGCTGGCCAGTGATCGAGGCCATGGCGTGCGGCACCCCGGTGCTGACCACGGCGCGGGCGCCGATGCAGGAGATCGGCGGCGGGCTGGCGCTGCTGATGGAGCCGATGGAACCGGACCAGGCGCAGGCCTGGGCCCGGCGCAACGTGGGCGTGCTGCTGGAGTTGCTGTCGTGGCCGCAGGCGCGGCTCGATCAGCTCTGCGCCGACTCGCTGGCGTGGGTGCGGCATTTCTCCGCGGAACGCGCGCTGGACCAGTACGAGGCCATCTACCTGGCCGCGCTGGCCCCGGCCTCGGCCACTGCGACGACGGAGGCCGAGGCTAGCTGAGATCAATCGAGATCAGCAGAGACCGGAGGGGGGCCCGCACCACGCAGCCGTTGCGCGGGCGCCGGCTCAATGCAGGGTGTAGGCGACGGTCTGGATCACGCCCGCGCCTTCGCGCACCTCGCACAGCACGCGGCTGTGCACCGGCTTCAGGTTGAACGGCGGCGCGGTCAGGACCACGCCGCTCGGCACCATGCGCGCCAGCCGCGTCGAGGCCCCCAGCCGCTTCTTGGCGTTGGGCGGAAAGTCCGGCGTGAGCGGCAGGTGTTCGGTCAGCACCAGCACCTGGTAGCGGTGCAGCTTGGCCAGCACGCGCGCGATCCTGTCGTTGTCCAGGTGCTGCAGCACCTGACGCAGGAACACCACGTCGCCGCCGGGCAGCTCGTCGCCGGCAATGTCGAGGCAGCGGAAATCCACGTCGAGATGGGCGTAGCGCGCACGGTTGGACGCGATCAGCGGCGCCACCACGTCGCAGGCCACATAGCGCCCGCAGGCCGGGCGGAGGTGGCTGCCGATATGGAAGTCGCCGCAGCCCAGGTCGACCACGTCGGGCTTGCGCGGCAGCTCGCGCAGCAGCGCGATGACCGCCTCGGCATAGGGCTTGACGATGCGCGGATCGTGCGAGCCCGTGCCGCTGAAGAAGCCCGGCTCGTCGGCCTCGCCCCACAGGCTGCTGTGGTAGACGTCCGAGAACACTTCGCCCGGCGGCTTGGTGCCGTAGCGCGCGTCATGCTGCTGCTCCTGGCGCACGTGGTAGTACGTGCGCAGCCAGACGGGCACCAGCGGTTTGATGGTTTGCATCAGGCGTTGCGCCAGCGCGGTTTGCGTGGCGGCGGTGTTTTGGCTCATGACGGGTCCCCTCGGATGAATGGCGTATGCCGCCTCTGCGCTCAGGCGACCGCAGAGGCATCTTGCGCTGCAGGCGGCGATACCAGCGCCTGCAGTGCAGATTCCAGTTGCCCCAGCACCGCGTCGCGGCCGAGATGGGCTTCGGCCCAGGCGCGGCCCGCGGCGGCATGCATGGCGCGCCGCTGCGGCTGGCAGGCGAGAGTGGCAATGGCGTGCGCCAGGGCGCTGGCGTCGCCGGGCGGCACCAGCACGCCCACGCGCGCCACCAGGCGGCCCAGCTCGGTATCGGGCTGCGCGGTGGCAATGACCGCGCGCCGGCTCGCCAGCATGCCGGTGAGCTTGGACGGCATCACCAGGTCGGCGGCATCGGCGCGCTGCGGCAGCAGGTGCATGTCCGCGGCCGCCATCATTGCGTGGAACTGTGCCTGCGGCTGCAGCGGCAGGAAATGCACGCGCGCCAGGCCGGCGCAGCGTGCCTGCAGCGCGGCGCGGCCGCTGCCGTCGCCGCACAGCACCATGTGGATGCGCGGGTGGCCCTGCAGCGCCTGCGCGGCATCGGCCAGCACTTCCAGGCCCTGCTTGTTGCCCATGTTGCCGGCGTACAGCGCGACTACCGCATCGGCGGGAATGCCCAGGCCGTGCCGGAACGCCGGCGCCGCCTCGGCCGGGGCCTCGTGCAGATCGGCCCAGTTGGGCAGCAGCTGCAGGCGCGCGGGGCTGACGCCCTTGGCGCGCAGCGCGTCCGCCATCGCCTGCGAGATCGTCGAGACGCGGTGGTAGCGCGTGGTCAGCGCGCGCTCCATGCGCGTGGCCAGGCGGCGCAGCAGCGGATGGCGCAGCACGCCCAGCGCGAACGCGGCATCGACCTCGAGGTCCTGCACGTGCAGCCAGGTGCGGGCGCGCGTGCAGCTGCCCAGCAGCAGCGCCGCCGGGCTGCACATCAGCGTGGGCTCGACCGCGAAGATCACGTCGGGACGCCAGCGCAGCTGCGCCGCCATGCAGGGCACGCTGCTCAGCGCAAAGCTCATCAGGTGCAGGATGCGCAGCAGTCCTGACGGTTTGCGCGGCACCCACACCGGCGCGCGGTAGACCGTCACGCCGCCGTGCCCCTCGCTCGCATAGCGCGCATAGCGCCACGCGCTGTAGCCGTCGCTGACGCGCCACGCGGGGTAGTACGGCGGGGCGCACACCACGCGCACCTCGTGCCCGCGCGCGGCCAGCCATTGCGCCTGCTCGCCGGTGTACTTGCCGATGCCGGTCAGTTCGGGCGCGTAGTTCTGGCAGTAGATCAGGATCTTCATGGCCGCTCCGCGCGCGCTTGGGTCAGGCCAGCGCGGCCGCGATGCCGCCGGGCAAGGTGCCGGTGCGGCACGCCTCTTCGTAGACGCCGCGCAGACCGTCGCGCAGCGCAATGCGCGGGCGCCAGCCGGTGCCCATGATGGCGCTGCTGTCGAGCCGCTTGCGCGGCGTGCCGTCGGGCTTGTCGGTTTCGAAAGCAAGGGCACCGCGATAGCCGGTGACCTGCGCCACCAGTGCCGCCAGCGCGCCGATCGAGACCTCGTCGTCGCTGCCGACGTTGAGGAAGCCCGCGGGCGCGGCGTCGCGGTAGGCCGGCGCGGACAGCGCCATCACGTGCAGGCAGGCACGCGCCAGATCGTCAGCGTGCAGGAATTCGCGCAAGGGCTTGCCGGTGCCCCACACCGACACGCGCGCGCTGCCGGCCAGGCGGGCGTCGTGGAAGCGGCGCACCAGTCCCGGGATCACATGGCTGTTGTCGGGGTGGTAGTTGTCGCCGGGTCCATAGAGGTTGGTCGGCATCACGCAGCGGTAATCGGTGCCGTACTGGCGGTTGTAGCTGTCGCACAGCATGATGCCGGCGATCTTGGCGATGGCGTAGGGCGCGTTGGTCGGCTCCAGCGCGCCGGTCAGCAGCGCGGCTTCGCGGATCGGCTGCGGCGCCAGGCGCGGGTAGATGCAGCTCGATCCCAGAAACAGCAGCCGCCGCACGCCGGCCTGCCAGGCGGCATGGATCACGTTGGTGGCGATGGCGAGGTTCTGGTGGATGAACTCGGCCGGGTAGGTATGGTTGGCATGTATGCCGCCCACCCGCGCGGCGGCCAGGTAGACCGCGTCGATGCGCTGGCTGGTGAAGAACGCCTGCACCTGCCCCTGGTCGCACAGGTCCAGCTCGGCGTGCGTGCGCGTGACGATGTCGGCGCCGCCCTGCGCGCGCAACGCACGCTCGATGGCCGAGCCGACCATGCCGCGATGGCCGGCGACGAAGATGCACGGGCGTGTTGCCAGGGCCTGGTTCATGGGATCCTCGCGGTGGCCGAGCCAGCGGCTACTCAAGATGGTTGAAGGCCTGGAAGCCGGCCAGCCGGACCAGCGCGTCGCGGCGCGCCGCAGCGTAGTCGGCCTCGATCATTTCCCGGACCAGTTCGGCAAAGCCGATGCGCGGGCTCCAGCCAAGGCGCTCGCGCGCGCGGCTGGCGTCGCCGAGCAGCGTTTCCACCTCGGTCGGGCGGAAGTAGCGCGGATCGACCCGCACCACGATCTCGCCCGGCTTGCACGCCGGCGCAATGCCGCCGCGCGCGGGGGGATCGACATGCTCGACGATGCCGACCTCGTCGACGCCGCTGCCATGGAAGCTGATGGTGATGCCGAGCTCGCGCGCCGCGCGCTGCACGAATTCGCGCACGCTGTGCTGTTCGCCGCTGGCGATGACGAAGTCCTCGGCCGCGGGCTGCTGCAGCATCAGCCACTGCATCTCGACGTAGTCGCGCGCATGGCCCCAGTCGCGCAGCGCCGACAGGTTGCCCAGGTACAGCGTTTCCTGCAGGCCCAGCGCGATGCGCGCGATCGCGCGCGTGATCTTGCGAGTGACGAAGGTCTCGCCGCGCACCGGGCTTTCATGGTTGAACAGGATGCCGTTGCAGGCATACATGCCATAGGCCTCGCGGTAGTTCACCGTGATCCAGTAGGCATAGAGCTTGGCCGCGGCATACGGGCTGCGCGGATAGAACGGCGTGGTTTCCTTCTGCGGGATTTCTTGCACCAGCCCGTAGAGTTCGGAGGTGGAGGCCTGGTAGAAGCGCGTGAGCTTTTCCATGCCCAGGATGCGGATCGCCTCGAGCAGGCGCAGCGTGCCGAGGGCGTCGGTGTTGGCGGTGTATTCGGGCTCTTCGAACGAGACCTGCACATGGCTCTGCGCGGCGAGGTTGTAGATCTCGTCCGGCTGCGACTGCTGCACCACGCGCACCAGGCTGGCGGTGTCGGTCATGTCGCCATGGTGCAGGATCAGCCGGCGCTCCTGCGCCTGCGGGTCCTGGTACAGGTGGTCGATGCGCTCGGTGTTGAACAGCGAGCTGCGCCGCTTGATACCGTGGACTTCATAGCCCTTGCCCAGCAGCAGTTCGCACAGGTACGAGCCGTCCTGCCCGGTGATGCCGGTGATCAGCGCGCGCCGGACGCCGTTGCGCCCGCGTGGCGCGGCCCGTTCCGGGCCGGTGGCGGTGATATGACCGAGTGTGTCCAGCTCGTTTGCGCCCATGGCTCTGATCCGTTAGCAAGTGGGGCGACTGTAGCGCCGCGCTGCGGCGCCGCACCGTCTGCTACCCCACACAACGGCGGCCTGCCGTGTGGGCCCACCGCCACGGCTCAGGTGCGCGGCATCGGTGTCGTGACCTCGCTGCGAGCGCGTTCTGCGGCGTCGTCATGGCCGGGCGCAAGCCGCAAGTGCTGCCACAGCAGGCGCGTGGTGGCCCAGAACGGTGCCACGCCGCGCCAGCCGCTGCGATGCAGGTGCTGGCCCAGGTTGTGCGGCAGCGCCAGCATCAGGAACAGCGCGGCCTTGTCGTGGCGGTGCTGGCTGCGGCCGTAGCGATGCAGCATGGTGACCATGCGCGCGGCATCGGCGCTCGGGCTTCCGGCGCATGGCGGCGGCCGCTGGCCCTCCAGCTGGTTGATCGCGCTCGGAATCAGCTCGATGCGGCAGCCGCAGCCATAGACCGCGCGTCCGGTCAGGTCGGCGACGTCGTAGTCGGCATCGAGGCACTCGTCGAACGGTAGCCGCTCCAGCAGCGCGCGAGGGAACACCGTGCTGGACAGCACCACTGCGCACAGCGGCCGCGCCCGCGCGGCCCGGCGCGGCGGCTGGCGCAACGGCTGCCCGAGGAAATCCTCGCGCTGCGGACGCAGGCATTGGCCCGCGCACATCGCCGTGCCGGTCAGCACCAGCGCGTCGGCGTTGCCACCCGCGGCGACCCGGTAGATGAAGTCGTCGGCGAGGCGCTCGCCCATCTGCTGCAAAAAGGTCGGTCCCAGCGTGGCGTGGTCGTCGAGAAACAGCACGTGCGTGCCAGTGGCCGCACGCAGCAGGCGGTTGCGGCTGGCGGCGGCGCCGCGCCGGGGACCGTCCAGGCAGGGGATGTCGGGGTAGGCATCGCGCATCAGCGCGCGCGTGGCGTCGTGGCTGCTGTCGTCGCAGACGATCAGCTGGTGCGGCGGCATGGTCGAGGCCGCGATCGACTGCAAGGTCCGGCGCAGGCCGTCCGGATGGTCGCGCGTGCTGACGCACACGGAAAAGCTGGGCAAGAACGTGCTCGCTTGCATGATGACCCCTCCCGTCCGGCAAACGCCGGGTTGGCGCCGGCCCGTCTGTGCGGGCGCGGCGCGCGGCAAAACCTTCAGGCCGGCATTTCAGACTGTCGGCCTGACCGCCTGGCACGGCGGTTCGTTGCGCCTTGGCGCCACCCCGGCGTCATTGGTTTCGCGCGTGATGCGTTCGTCGCCGCTGACCCATTCCAACGTGGCACCGCGCTGCAGGGCAGCGTAGACCGCTTCGCCCTTGTTGCGCACCTTGAGCCGCTGGTACAGCGTGCAGGCGTGGCTCTTCACCGTCGCCACCGAAATGTTGAGCATGCGGCTGACGGTCTTGATCGGATAGCCGCGCGCCAGCAGCACCAGCACCTCGTACTGGCGCGGCGTGATCTTCAGCATCTCAGCCTCGTCGTAGCCGGGTTCTTCCTCGGTCAGCGGCATGGCAACGGGGGTGGGCGAGACCTGCGCCGGGGCCGGTGCGGACAGCGGCTGGCCGGGCCGCAACTCGGTCAGGTCGCGCAACGCCACGGTGGTGCGCAGGGCGGCGCGCGGGGTGCTGGCGCAGGTCGCCAGCGCCAACTGCTCCCCCGGCGTCTGGGCCGGGTGCGTGGCGCTGAGCGGCAGCGGCGCAGCCGAGGCGAGTGACTGCGTGGCGGGCATTGCCGAGCGCGATGCCGAGGGCAGGGTGCCGGTCTCGGCAGTGAAGAGCAGCCCCTGTACGCCCGACACGGCCATGCGGATGGCGGCCTCGATCACCGCCAGCGAAGCGGACTTGGGCAGGCAGCCGCAGATGCCGCGCGCGCTGTCGGCGGTCGGCACATGCAAGGGCAGGGTGTCGGCCAGGATCAGGATGCGTTGCGGCGCGAGCGTCTGCCGGACCTGGTCCAGCAGCACCCAGCCGGGCGCGGGGTCGGCGGGCATGCCGAACACGAGCAGGTCCGCGTTTTGGTGCCGGGCGTCCAGCCTGGCCATATCCGCCGGTGCAATGGCCGCCACCTGCGCGGATTCCTGGATGTTCTCGAGCATCTGCAACAGCCCGAGCCGGAGCAGCGGGTGCTCCTCGATCAGCAACGCATTCATGGACATCACTCCCCGTTTTTACCCGGGAGGCGGACTGCGGGGCACTTTGCGTATGGAAGACGTGACAGGACCGCCGTCACCTTGATGGCTGGTGACTGGTGGCTGGCTCTGTGGCTGACCCCCATGCTTCCATGCCGGACGGTTCCGTTGTTGTGGCTGGAACTTGCCCATGGCTGGAAGGATGACCCCGAACCCGACCGCGGGTGCTTGGTACTCCTAAATCAGTTGGAATTCATCTTATGGGCTGGGGGAGGCGAATGCAAGCAAGGGGGTCGGGGGTGGAATGAAGGAGGGAATGAAAGGACCCTCATAATCCTTTCAAATATATCGTATTTATTCCTGCCAGGTTCCGCAAACGCCGCGCTGGCGCCGTTCCCGGTGGTTTCATCGATGTGACATGCAGAATTAAATCGGTTGCAAATCTGAAACAGATTCTATTATCTTTTGCCGGATATGACGATTTTATAACCCTAATGAGGGGTGTCCGGAATACACCATCAGTGGTGCTGCTCCAATTATGAAACGCGCCCCGGAAATGTTGGTTGTGAAATCAATCCGGCAGAATTGCCGGCACGTCGCGCACATGGTCTAGTGCTTCTGGATGAGGCGTGGCTACCACTATGGATGAGCGCTGCGGCGCCGGCGCCACCGGCCGCGACGGGCTTGCCACCACCCATCGGTGGGGAGCAAGGCCTCAGGGCGGGATGATGGCGCCGGCCGTCCGGCTCAGCGCACCCAGCGGCCCGGGCGCATGACCCAGCCGTGCGGGCCGCGTACCCAGCGCTCGGGCACATAGCGGTAGCCCACGCGCTGCGGCTGCCAATAGCCGCCCTGCCAGGCGTAACGCCCGCCGCGGGCTTCCCAGTGGCCCGGCACCCAGACCTGGCCGCGGCGCGCGGCCGGGTGCGGCTCGTAGCGCGGCGGCGGCGGCGGATGGCCGTAGCCGCGGGCGACCGGCGCCTGGTGGGCTTCGGCGGGGGCGGTCAGACCGAAGGCGCCGCCCGTGGCGAGGACGGCTGCAGCAAGCAGGAGTTGGCGTTTCATGAGAGGGCTCCTTGGGGCGGTGGCGGAATCAATAGTGGTGATGGTGGTGGCGCGGCGGCGGGCCGCCGCGCGGAGGCACCACGATGCAGGCGGAAAGCAGTGCGGCGGTGGTGGACAGCAGCACCACCAGAGAGAGGGCTCGTTTCATCTTGGCTCCCGGCGGGATCGCGTTGGACACGGGTTCAATGTAGCGGCCGGCTGCCGCGCCGAGCGCTTGCACTTGTAAGCCTGTCTCACATGGGGTGACGGCACGGGCGAGCCGCCGCGAGGCCCGCATGCCACGTCGCAAACCCTTGCCAGGCAAGGCTTTGCGGGCAACACGGCGGGCCCGGCGAGAGGCCCGCGGGCACCACGGCGAAGGTAATGTGACGTTACACGGGTAATAAATCTCGCAAGACGGGCGGGCCGCGCCTGGCCGCGACGGTGTCCTGGCCGGCCCGGCAGGCACGCAGAAACGGGTACGCAGGGGCTACCCGGTGCGTCGGCATGAGGCGCCGTCCGGACGCGATGGGCTATACCAGTGAGAAGTGGCCACGTATGCGGCAAGGAGGCGCCATGCCGGTCATGCTTATCGTGCTTGCCCTGCAATGGTTGCAGGGCCTGTCGCCGCCCGCCGCGGCATTGTTCGCACTGCCGCAGGAGCGGGCGCCGGCGGATGCCACGGCGGTGGTGGAGGCCGCGCCGGCCCGCTGACGCGGAAGCTTGCGCCGCTTGACGGCCAGACTGGTATCAGCCGCGCGCCGTCAACGGCCGGGCTGGTTTCATCCCGCCTGTCGCGCGCAGCCGGCGGGCGCCGGCAACGCAAAGGACGCGCCGTAGCGCGCCGGGTCCAGCCGCATGGTCAGCAGGCCGACTACCGCCGCGCACGCCAGGTGATACCACCAGCCTGCGGCGAAGCTGCCAGTGCGCGCCTGCAGCATGGCGGTGATCCACGGCGCCAGCGACGCCAGAAGGAAGCCACCGCCCTGCATCACCGCGCTCAGCGCGCCGGCGCTGTCGGCGTCGGGCAGGTGGTCCAGCGCCACCACCAGGTACAGCGCAAAGCAGCCGCCCAGGCCGGCGCCGCCGATCACGGCCCAGGCGTGCGGCGCGGCGTCCGGCCACAGCGCCAGCCCGGCGAAGCCGGCAACCTGCATGGCCAGCGCCAGCGCCATCCAGGCGCGCCGGTCCGGGCGGCGCGCCGCCAGTGCCGGCAGCAGCAGCGCCGCGGCGGCCTGCGCCACCGCCATCAGCGCTACCAGCGAGCCGCTGGCCGGCGCGCTCCAGCCGTGGCTCTGGTAGAACGGCGCCAGCCACGCCACCAGCGAGGCATAGCCGCCGTTCATCACGCCAAAGCTGATCATCAGCAGCCAGGTGCGCGGGCGCCGCAGCAGCGCGCGGGTCTTGCCGGTGGCGCTGGCCGGCGGGCCAGCCGGCGCGGCCGCGGCCAATGCCGGCTGACGGGACGGGCCGCGCGGCAGCGCCACCCACGCCAGTGCCAGCGCCGCCAGCGCGGGCACGGCCCACAGCGCCAGCGCCTCGCGCCAGCTGCCGGCCAGCTCGGTCACATAGGGCGACAGCTGCGCGCCCAGCGCGCCGCCCCCCATCAGCGCGGCCGAATACAGTCCCATTACCGGCGCCACGCGCGCCGGGAACTCCTGCTTGACCAGCCCCGGGCACGCCGCCTGCACCACCGCCACGCCCAGCCCGCACAGCGCCGCCGAGGCGATCAGCCAGGTTCCGCCGGCCACGCCCAGCCGCAGCGCGCAGCCGGCGCCCAGCAAGGCCAGCGCGCCCAGCACCGCGGTGCGCGCGCCCAGCCGGGCGCGGATGGCCGGGCCGAAGAACGCGCCCACCCCCATCAGCAGCATCGGCAGCAGCGTCAGCCAAGCCATGCCCTGATAGCTCAGGCCGGTGCCGCCGCGGATGGCAGGCGCCAGCGGCCCGACCGCGGTCAGGAACGGCCGCAGGTTCAGGCCGATGCCGGCCACGGCCGCCAGCACCAGCCAGCGTGGCGGCTGGGGCTGCACCGGGCGCGCGCCTTCAGCCACGGCGCGGGCGCATGCCGTAGAGCTGCGCGGCGCAGAGGTCGACCGGCACCCGCGTCAGCGGCAGCGGTGGCGGGTCGAGCGGCAGGCGCAGCGCCTGGTAGGCGGCCTCGCTCGACATGCCGTAGGGCGCGGCATCCTGGTTGTCGAAGGCGTAGTAGACCGCCTGCACCCCGGCCATGGTCATCGCCGCCAGGCACATCGGGCACGGATGGCCGCTGGCATAGACCACGCTGCCGCGCAGATCGGGACGGCCCAGCTTGCGCGCGGCGGCGCGCACTGCCACCATCTCGGCATGGGTGGTGGGATCGTGGCTGTGGACGATGTCGTTGACGCCGGTGGCGACGGTTTCGCCGTCGAGCACCAGCACGGCGCCGAACGGGCGCGCGCCGCGGTCACGGTTGGCCACCGCGAGGCGCACCGCCTCGCGCATGAATTCCTGGTGAGTGGTCATGGTTGGCAGAAAAGTGGGTACATGCTCGCGTGCAACGCGGCATGGTGCGTAAAGTGGGGCGATGGCGCCCGGACCGCAGGCCGGGGCATCGTGGCGAAACTCTACGCCGGCGCTTGGTAATTGGGAAATTAAATGATGAAATCGCCGGCAGTGGAAAACCCAATGGATACGCCGCCATGCAGGACCCCCGTCTCGACCCCGTGCTGCTGCAGAGCTTTGTCGCCGTCGCCGAGAGCGGCAGTTTTACCCGTGCCGCGCAGCGCGTGCACCTGACCCAGTCGACCGTCAGCCAGCAAGTGCGCCGGCTGGAGGAGCAGCTGGGCTGCGTGCTGCTGGACCGCGGCGGGCGCTATGTCACCACCACGCCCGAAGGCGAGCGCCTGCTGGGGTATGCGCGCCGGCTGCAGCAGTTGATGGCGGAGGCCGTGGGGCAGCTGCGCCAGAGCGCCGGCCAGGGCGAGATCCGGCTGGGTGTGCCCGAGGACTTTGCCGCGCGGCCGCTGACGCCGGTGCTGGCCGGGTTTGCCGATGACTGGCCGGGCATGCGGCTGGAAGTGACCAGCGGCATGAGCCACGAGCTGTGGCAGCGCTTCCAGGACCGCGAGCTTGACCTGGTGCTGGTCAAGCAGCGCACCGGCCAGGCGCAGGGGCTGGCCAGCTGGCCCGAGCCGCTATGCTGGATCGACAGCCGCAGCCGTCCGGCGGTGGCCCGCGACCCGGTGCCGCTGGTGGCGTTCCCGGTGGGCGGCCTGTACCGCGGCGAGATGACGCACGCGCTCGACGCCGGCGGCCGGCGCTGGCGCGTGGCCTTTGTCAGCGCCAGCCTGGCCAGCATCCTGGCGGCGGTGGCCGATGGCCTGGGTGTGACGCTGCTGCCGCGGCGGCTGGCCACGGCGCACCACACCGTGCTGGAGCACGGCTGGCCCGCCGCGGTGCCGGATGTCGAACTGAGCCTGCACGCGCAGCCGGACCTGCCGGCCGCGGCGCGCGACATGGCGGCGCGGCTGGCCGCGTTGTGCGAGACCGTGATGGCGGCCGGCGCGCCGCCCGGGCTTCAGCCGAAGAATTCGTTGTAGTAGCGGGTGCAGGTGCCGGCCGGGCGGAAGGTGTAGGGCAGCTCGGCCATTGCCGCGGCTTCGAGCGAACCGAACGGAATGTCGGGAGCGGCGAGGGGGGAGACGTCTGCGGTGGCGTCGGCTTGGGAATGCGCCGTGGCGGCGCGGGCGGGGTAGGGCGTAGTCATGTCAGGGCTCATGCGATCGGGCCGGCGCGGGCACGGCGGCCTGTCCGGCAATGTCGGTCCGGCGTTGTCAGCGCCAGCAGCCATCGTAATGCTGCACTGCGGCGAAGTCAGCCACCCCAGGCTCAACACACTGTTGCACAAGCGCGCCTAATGGCGCCGGAGCGCGCTGGCTCGCCTTGGAAGTGGCGCGCGGGCCGCTGCCACGGGCAGCGCCAGGGTCTATATTTGGCGGAGGGGCCGCCTGCGCTGGCCGTCCCCCTCCTCCCATGGAAACCGCCATGTCCCTGCCCCCGTGCTTTGCCGACCGCCGCGAGGCGGGCCAATATCTCGGCCGTCACCTGGCCGGACTGGGTTTTGGCGCCGCGCAGCTGGGCCAGCCGCCGCTGGTGCTGGCGTTGCCGCGCGGCGGCGTGCCGGTGGCGTTCGAAGTGGCGCGCGCGCTGGACGGGCAGCTGGACGTGCTGCTGGTGCGCAAGATCGGCGCGCTGGGCTATCCGGAGCTGGCGCTGGGCGCGGTGGTGGAGGGCGATGCCGGCGGCGGCGGACCGCACACGGTGGTCAATGACGATCCCTGGGCACGGCGCGCCGTCGACAGCGGCAGCTTCGATGCCGAGCGCGGCCGCCAGCTTGACGAGATCGCCCGGCGCCAGCAGCGTTACCGCGGCGGCAAGCCGGTGCCGGCCCGCGCCGGACGCGTGGTGATTGTCGTTGATGACGGCGTGGCGACCGGTGCCACCATGCGCGCGGCGCTCGAAGGCGTGCGCATGGCCGGCGCGGCGCGCGTGATCGCGGCCACCCCGGTGGGCTCGCAGGACGGACTGGCCAGCCTGGCCGCGGCCGCCGACGAGGTGATCTGCCTGAACACGCCGCCCAGCTTCGGTGCGGTGGGCGCGTTCTATCTCGATTTCAGCCAGACCAGCGACGAAGAGGCGCTGGCGCTGCTGCGCACCCCGCCCGCGGCCTGAGCGGCTGCGCCGGCTTCAGTCCTGGCGGGCGCGTTCGCGCGCCAGGCGCGCTTTCAGGTGCGGCACCAGCCCGCCGGCGGCCAGGATCGCGCGCAGGAACGCCGGAATCGGCTCGCACACCGCCACGCTGCCGTCGTCGAGCCGCACTTGCGCGGTATCCAGGTCCAGCACCGCGTGCGCGCCGTCGGCCAGCCGGCTGGTGTCGGCGCAGACCAGCACCGGCAGCCCCAGGTTGATGGCGTTGCGATAGAACAGCCCGCCGAACGATTGCGCCACCACCGCGCCCACGCCCAGTTCGCGCAGCGCCTGCGGCGCCTGCTCGCGCGAGGAGCCGATGCCGAAGTTGGCGCCCGCCACCAGCACGTCGCCGGGACGCACGCTGCCGGGAAACTCCGGGCGCACCGAGGCCAGGCAATGCCGGGCCAGCACCGGCAGCGGCGCTTTCATCAGCACGGCGGGGGCCATGGCATCGGTGTCGATATTGTCGCCGAAGCGCCAGAGGCGGCCGGCAGGGACGGGGCGGGGGGCGGGGGCTGAGGTCATGCGGGAAGTCTGTCCCGCCGGCGGCGGGCACGAGGTGGGGGGCGGGCGTTACTCCAGCAGCGTGCGTGGATCGGTGATGCGGCCGGTAACGGCGCTGGCGGCCACCGTCATCGGCGAGCCGAGCCACACCGCGCTGCCGGCGTCGCCCATGCGGCCCGAGAAATTGCGCGCGGTCGAGGCGATGGCGCGGCTGCCCGCCGGGAAACGCGCCGCGCCATAGCCCGCGCAGGCGCCGCAGGCATTGGGCAGCAGCATCGCGCCGGCCTCGGCGAGGATGCCGAGCGTGCCTTCCTGCTCGGCCTGCAGCTGGTCGCGGCGCGAGGCCGGCGCCACCTGCAGCGTTACGCCGGTGGCGACGCGGCGCCCGCGCAGCACGCGCGCGGCCATGCGCAGGTCTTCCAGCTTGGCGCCGGTGCACGCGCCCAGGTAGGCGATCTGCACCGGCTCGCCGGCGGCCTGGTCGACCGGCGCGCTGTTGGCGGGCGAGTGCGGCGCGGCCACCTGCGGCGCCAGCGCCGCGGCGTCGAAGCGGTGCGTGGCCAGCACCGGCGCCCCGGCATCGCTGCGCCAGTGGTCCAGGTCGATGGCAGCCAGCGTCTGCGCCGGCACGCCGGCTTGCGCCAGCCAGTCCAGCGTGACCGCATCGGGCGCGACCAGCCCGGTCTGCGCGCCGAGCTCCGTGCTCATGTTGGTGAGCGTCATGCGCTCCTGCATCGGCAGCGCGGCGACCGCGCTGCCGGCGTATTCGAGCGCCTGGTAGCGCCCGCCGCCCATGCCCAGCGTGGCGCACAGGAACAGCATCATGTCCTTGGCGCACACCCCCGGTGCGAGCTGCCCGTCCCATTGCAGCCGGATGGTGTCCGGCACCCGCAGCCAGATCTCGCCGGTGGCGAGCACGCCGGCCATTTCGGTCGCGCCCACGCCGAACATGTACGCGCCAAAGGCGCCCCCGGTGGGGCTGTGGCTGTCGCCGCCGACGATCAGGCGGCCCGGCAGCACATGGCCGCGCTCGGGCAGCACCACGTGGCAGATGCCTTCGGCGTCGATGAAGTGCGCGCCGGCCTGGCGCGTCCAGTCGCGCGTGAAGCGCAGGATCGACTCGGCCTGGGCGTCGCCGCCGGGCACGAAATGGTCGGTCACCACCACATAGCGCGACGGGTCCCAGACCCCGGTGCCAAGCTCCTGCAGCAGCGGCGCCACGCGGCGCGGGCCGCTGGAGTCGTGCGACATCGCCAGGTCGACCTGGCAGATCACCACGGTGCCGGGCTCGGCATGGGCCAGCCCGGCGGCGCGTGCCACCAGCTTCTGCGCGAGCGTGGCGGGCAGGGAGCTCATTCCGACGACGCTCCCGAATACTTGACGACGCCGGCCCAGCGCTTGACGTCCTGCTTCACGAACGCGGCGAAGGCGTCGGGCGGGGTGCCCATCGGCTGCGCGCCGTCGTTTTCCAGGCGCTTGCGCACGGCGGGGGATTCCAGCCCCTTGCGCGCGGCCTGGTACAGCGCCTGCGTGATCTCGTGCGGCATGCCGGCCGGGCCGAACAGCCCGAACCACGCGCTCGATTCGAAGCCCTTGACGCTATTGCCGATCGGCGCCGCGCCGGGGAACTGCGGCAGCGGCGCGGGGCTGGTCACCCCCAGCACCTTGAGCTTGCCCGCGCGCACGTGCGGCAGCACGTTGATGGTGCTGGCGAACATCAGGTCGCACTGGCCCGCCAGCACGTCGGTCAGCGCCGGCGCGGTGCCCTTGTACGGAATGTTGACGATGTAGGTGCCGGTCATCATCTTGAACATGTCGCCGGCCATGTGCAGCGACGAGCCGACCGAGCCGATGGCGAAGTTCAGCTTGCCCGGCTCCGCGCGCGCCAGGCGGATCAGCTCGGGCACGTTGTTGGCCGCCAGCCGGGGCGTGGCCACCAGCACGCTGGGCACGGTGGCGACCAGCGTGATCGGCGTGAAGTCCTGCACCGGGTCGAACGGCAGCTTCTTGTACAGCGTGGCGTTGATGGTATGGCTGGTGAAGCTCATCAGCAGCGTGCTGCCGTCCGGCGCGCTCTTGGCGACCAGGTCCGCGGCGATATTGCCGCCGGCGCCGGGACGGTTCTCGACCACCACTGGCTGGCCCAGTTCCTGCGACATCTCCTGGGCGATGGTGCGCGCCAGCGTGTCGGTGGTGCCGCCGGCCGGCGCGCCCACCAGGATCCGGATCGGCTTGCCGCCGGCAAGCTGCGCCTGGGGCTGGCCCTGGGCCTGGGCCTGCGCGCCCGCCGACAGCGGCAGGGCCAGCGCACAGGCGGCCAGCGTGCCGAGCGTGGCAAGGCGTCGCATCGTGGCGCGGCGCGGGATCGAAGGCAGACGGGTCAGGCTGGACGGACGGAATTCAGGCATGGCGGCGGTCCTCGCTCGATGTGATCAGGGATGCGCAGTATGGCGTGGAACGGGGTCCGGCGCACCCCCGGCAACGCAAGCCCGGGGCAGTTCCCGCGGCGTCAATCGCGGGTCAATCGCGCAAGCCCGGGCGGGTCTCGCTCTCGACCCAGACGTTGGCGCTGTCGACGCCGGCCGGCGACAGTTCCATCCGGTATTCGTAGCGATCCGGGCGGTACTGGCCCAGCAGCAGCTGCACCGGGCGCCCGGACTGGTCCTTGACCACGCGCCGCACCGCCAGCAGCGCGCCGCCGACCGGCACGTCCAGCAGCGGCGCCACCACCACGTCGGCCAGCCGGGCCGACAGCACCTGGCTGGCGCGGCCGAGCTTGACCCCGCCCGCTTCCAGCAGGCGCAGCACCGGGGTCTCTTCCAGCGCCTGGCGCGTGATCGGCCGGCCCAGCGCCGCCGGCAGGTAGACCGTGATGTGCGACAGCGGACGGTTGCGGTAGTGGCGCACGCGCACGATCTTCACCACCGGGTCGCCCGGCTCGATCTGCAGCGAGTCGGCGACATCGGGCGTGGCATGGACTTCATCGATCGAGATCACCTTGACCGAGGTCTTCTGGCCCATGTCGATGATGTTGTCGAGCAGGCTGGTGCCGCGTTCCTCGCCGGCGGCTGCCGCCGGGCGCACCGGATGCGGGTTGACGAAGGTGCCGAGCCCGCGGTGGCGGCGCACCAGCCCCTCCTGCACCAGCCGGTCGAACACGCGCCGCATGGTCACGCGCGACGCATGGAACTGCTTGGCGAGGTCAATCTCCCCGGGCAAGGGACCCTGGCCGAAACGGCCTTCGACGATCTGCTGGCGCAGCACCACGTAAATCTGGTGATACAGGGGAACGACGGCTTCACTCATGGTTTCCCTTGTGGAGAGATGACAAGTCTGTAATGCCTCTAATGTACTTTAAATCAGACATGGGGCCTAGCGAGGATAAACGCTGAGGGGTTTTCGCGACAAGGGCCGGGTGCGGGTGAGACGGTGCGCCGCGCTGCATCAAGGCGCGGTGACGCATTGTGCCCCATCCGCTGCGTGGCGGCGTCGACGCGCCGGTCGGCGGGCGGATGTCGCGGCCGTAGCCAGGGCACACGCTTGCCCATGCCGCCAGCGTCGCGTCAAGCCGGCAATGTGGGACGACACACATGGGGGGCGGCGGCGCCACCCCCGGCCTCATGTTTCACCGCCGATACGCGCCCGGAGCATCAGGGCAAATCCCGAGCAGGCGGCGCAAGCCATTGAAAACCAAGGCTTTTCAAGCTGGCCCCGAAAGGCCCCCGAAACCCGGTGGGGCCCCTCTGTCACAGCGATGTGACATGTCCCCGGCGGCACATCAGCGCGGACCCATGTTGATCCGGCAAAACATCGGCCAGAACCGTGCCCGCACGCCAGGTGGCCCTTGTAATACAAGGACTTGCCGCCCGGGGTGACGAAGCTGGCACCGATTATGCGCAAGGCAGGCTGGTTTGGCAGCAAGCCC
The DNA here is from genome assembly GCF_023952485.1 of Cupriavidus mimosae. Classification (NCBI taxonomy): domain Bacteria; kingdom Pseudomonadati; phylum Pseudomonadota; class Betaproteobacteria; order Burkholderiales; family Burkholderiaceae; genus Cupriavidus; species Cupriavidus mimosae. The sequence goes on from NZ_JALHRY010000015.1 coordinate 30,363, forward strand.
GACCTGAACCCCCGGCCGCGCGCTCGACGATGAGTGCCGGCCAGGGGCTGAGCCGCTGTGACTGTGAAATCCTCCTGGGAGCATCGTATGAACAAGACAATTCTGGCGTCGGCGATTGCCCTCGCCTTTGCTGGTTCGGCGTGGGGTAACCCGAGCAATACCAACACGGATGGCTGGAACCATCAGACCGCCACCGCCAATTCAACCCAAAGCGGCGCCGGGTCCCTGGCCAATGAGAACTCGACGTCCAACCAGGACAACTCCGATCACAGCACCAGCACCCGTACCAGCACCCGCACCACCACGGTCGACGTTGCGGTCGACAAGTCGACCAATGACTCCAACAACCGCACCAACTCCAACAACAAGAGCAAGACCAACTCCGACAACCGCACCCGCCTGACGCTGGACCAGGGCGGGCTGGGCAATGCCGCCGCCAACGCGGGCAACGCCTCGTCGAGCATCGCCAATTCCTTCAACACCAGCAAGGCGATCGCGGTCAGCAAGCTCAGTGGGCAGGTCACCGGCAATACGGTCGCCAACATCGGCAATGTGGCCAAGAACTTCGGTAACGCCAACGGCGGCACCGGCTTCGGCGGCAAGGGCGGCACCGGCGGCAACGGCGGTACCGGTGCGGGCGGCGTGGGCGGCAACGGTGCTGCCGGCGCGGTCGGTGCGGTGGGCGCCAAGGCCTATGCCTATAACGGCGGGGCTCGCGCCGGCGCTGCCACCACGGGCAGGGCCGTGGGCGGCGACGGTGGCGATGGTGGCGCCGCGATCGGCTGGGGCGGCGATGGTGGCAGCGCCTATGGCAAGGGCGGCAGCGCGCTCAGCGCCGCGGGCAGCAAGGGCGGCAGCGGTGGGGATGCCTACGGCAAGGGCGGCGGTGCTCTGAGCGCCTCGCTTGGCGCGGGCGGCCGTGGCGGCGGCGCTGGCGCGATCGGCGGCGGCGGCCTGGGTGCCAGCGGTGCCCTCGGCGGCCTGGCCGGTTCGGCCGGCGGCGCGGGCGGCAGCGGTGGCGATGCCAACGGCCGCGGCATGGATGCCGGCGGCGCTGGTGGCGCTGGTGGCGGCTCCGGTGCGGCCGGTACCAACACGGCGGGCGCGGGCACGGGCACGGGCGGCGGCGCGGGGGCCACCGGCGGTGCGGGCGGCTCCGGCAGCTCCGGCGCGGTCGCGACCGGCGGCGCAGGCAGCGGCACCGGCGGCGCGGGCGGCTCGAGCGGCGCGGGCGCGACCGCGACGGCTGGCAACGGCACGGCGACCGGCGGTGCCGGCGGCGCGCAGACCAGCACCGGCGGTGCCGGCGGCGCGGGCGCGGCGGCGACCTCGGGCGCGGCCACGACCATGGCATCGAACGGCAGCGCCACCGCCGGTGACGGCGGCGACGGCGGCAACGGTGGCAACGGCGGCAGCGGCGGCGCGGCCACTGGCGGTACCGGTGGCATGGGTGGCGTGGGCAACGGCGGCGCCGGCGGTACCGGCGGCAACGGCGGCTACAACCTGGTCGACGCAGGCACCTTCAACATGTCCAACACCATGACCAGCGTTGGTCAGACGGCGGCGGGCATCATGATGGCCAGCCAGAACAGCGGCGTGGCCTCGCTGGTGCAGCAAAGCGTGAACGTGCAGGCCAACCTCAACGTGGGCGGCAGGTAAGACGCGCAACGCGGCCGGACCCCGGGTTTGCCCCGGGGCCGGCCGGCGGTTTCGCGGTCATGCCGGCAGGACCGGCGCCCGCATCCTGTGTGCGGGCGCCCGGGCCCTGTCATGCCTACGCAAGCCAAGTCGCCATGCAGCCGATTGGAGAGAGTCGGCGCATCGGCAAGGGGGGAACACCATGCAACCGGTCCGTTTCGCCGTCGGCACTTGTGCCGCGGCATTACTCGCCTGGCCCGCATTGCCGGCCTACGCGGAGCCGCCAGGGCTGGAGGCCGCCATGGCCGCGGCGCGCGCGGACGCTGCCGCGGCCATCGCGATGGCGGCAGCCGACACCGCACCGGCACCAGCGCCGGCCGCGCTGTTCGCCGGCGCGGCCAAGGCCGTGCCCGTGTCGCGGCTGGACCATGTCCGCGGCGGTGCGGAAGTCACCGTCAACGATATGCGCCTGCACGGCACCGTGGCCGACAACGCCGCGGTCAATACCTTGTCCGGCACCAACCACATCACGGAAGGCGCGTTCTCGAATGCGGCCGGGATCCCCACCGCGATCCAGAACTCGGGATCGAACGTGCTGATCCAGAACGCCACCATCGTCAACGTCCAGTTCAAATGATGAAGCCGCTGCGAATCCTGCTGGCGTGCGTGCCGTGGCTGCTGGCCTCGGCGCACGTGCCCGGCGTGCACGCCGCCGACGTCGCGCTGTACGGACCGGTCGGCGAACCCTACAGCGTCAGGGTCACCAGCCTCCGCGAGGCGCGCTTCAAGTCCACCATCCGCCAGCAGTTCGACTTCAGCTGCGGCTCGGCCGCGGTGGCCACGCTGCTGACGTACCAGTACGGCCATCCGATCAACGAGGCCACCGTGTTCCAGAACATGTACCTCAACGGCGACCAGCAGAAGATCCGCGCCGAGGGGTTCTCGCTGCTGGACATGAAGCGCTTCCTGGCGGCGCTGGGCTATGAGGCGGATGGCTTCGAGCTGCCGCTGTCCAAGCTGGAAGAAACGCAGGTGCCGGCGATCGTGCTGATCGTCGAGAACGGCTACCACCATTTCGTGGTGGTCAAGGGCGTGAAGGGCAACCGCGTGCTGGTCGGCGATCCGGCGCGCGGCACGCGCGCCATGTCGCGCGAACAGTTCGAGCGCATCTGGGACAGCCAACTGCTGTTCGTGATCCACAACCGCACCGATCGCGCGCGCTTCAATGTCGCCGCGGACTGGCGCGTCGCGCCCAGCGGTCCTTACTGGATGGGCGTCAACCGGGACAACCTGTTCTTCACGGTCATGCCCCGCCATGGCGCCGGAGATTTTTGAGGAACGCATCATGTTGCAGATCTCCTTGCCGGCCCCGGCCGTGCCACGCAGCGCCGCCTCGGCGGCAGCGGCGATGGTGCTGGGCGCCGGCCTGGCGTACGCCGGCACGGCACAGGCCGGCATGCCGCCGCAGCCCGGCGCAACCGATGCCGCGGCGCCGCCGGCGCAGGCAGCCATGGCCGCGCGCGAACGCGGCGACTCCTATCCCGTGGCTGCCGCGCGCGGCAGCATGGCCGGCTGGAAGCCGGTGGCCCATGAAAAGCTCGACGACATGCGCGGCGGCTTCGAGATCCCCGGGCTGCAGGTTTCGTTCGGTATCGAACGCGCGGTGTACATCAACGGCGACCTGGTGGTCGCCACCAGCATTAACATCCCGGACGTCAGCCGCATCACTGCCGACCAGGCCGCGCGGCTTGCCGCGACGCTGGGGCCCGCCATTGTGGCCAGCACCAATGCCGCTGTGGCCAACGCGCTGGCAGGCAATCCGGTCACTGCCGAGGCCGCCGCGGCGAATGCCAATGGGGCCAGCGCGGCGGCATCGGCTGCGGCTGGTGCGGCGGCGGGCGGTGCCGCGGCAGCGGCCAATGGTGGTGGTGCCTCTCCCGGCGCCGCGGGTGCTACAGGTGCGGCGGGGCTGCCGGCGACAGCCGTGAGTACCGCCACCGGCCAGGTCGTGACCAACGGGCTGCTCAACGTGATCCAGAACGGCCCGGGCAATGCCGCATCGGTGGGGGCACTGGCGGGAACGCCGGTGACCGTGATCCAGAACACGCTGAACAACCAGAGCATCCGGAGCCTGATGACAATCGACGCAAGCGTCAATACGCTGCAGGCGTTCCGGTCGCAACTGGCCAACACGGCGCTGAACAATGCGCTGCTGCGGGCCGCAAGCATGAGATAGCCGTTAGCGAGGTAGCGGCAGTACAGGTCGCGGGCTCCTGCAGAACAGCCTGCCGTCCGGGGGAGGAAGACGTGATGAAGAAGCGGTCGATGCAGGGCATCCGCAATGCGGGATGCTCGACGTTGCTGTTGCTCGGCGGACTGGCGCAAGCCCAGACGCCGCCGGAGGCGGGGCCACCCGCGGCCGGACTGGAACAACTGCAGAGGGAACTCGCCGACCAGGCCAGCCAGCTCGATGCCATGAAGCGCGCGCTGGCCGAGCAGGAGGCAGTGATCCGCGAACTGCGCAGCGTGATCGGCACCGAGGTGCTGGCCGCCAAGCGCGGCGGACAGCGCTCCGGGCCCGGCGTGATGCCGGCCGACAATGCCACCAGTGCCGCCACCGCGGCAGCGGCCGCCAGTGCCACGCAGGGCGCGCCGGGTCTGGCCAGCAGTCCACAACAGGTTATGGCCCAGGGACCGCAGCCCGGGGCGCAGCAAGGCGAGTCCGCCAGCCCGCAGACGGTGGCCACGGAAGAGCCCGTGGGGCGGCCGCCCGAAAGCGACCGGCGCCCGCCCGAGGTGGCACCGCTGATCGACCAGCCCGGGGTGCTCACCGCCGAGGGCAAGCTTGTGGTGGAGCCGGGCTTCCAGTACGGCTACTCATCGAACAACCGCGTCGCGCTGGTCGGCTACTCGATCATTCCGGCCATCCTGATCGGGCTCATCGATGTGCGCGAGGTCAAGACCTCGACCTATATCGAATCGATCGCGCTGCGCTACGGCGTCACCAAGCGGCTCGAGATCGAGGCCAAGGTGCCGTACGTTCAGACCTCGGGCTCGACCATCAGCCGCGAGGTATTCACCGGCACCGCGGTCGACAACGTGTTCAATTCCAGCGGCAAGGGCCTGGGCGATGTCGAGGCGACGGTGCGCTACCAGCTCAACTACGGCAACGAGCGCATTCCGTACTTTGTCGGCTGGCTGCGCTACAAGTCCGCCACCGGCAAGGACCCGTTCGAGGTGGTGACTGATTGCGTGACGCGCTGCGTGGGCAATACCACCGGCACCGGCCTGCCGCTCGGGCTGCCCACCGGCACCGGCTTCCAGGCGATCCAGCCGGGCATTACCTGGCTGCTGCCGACCGATCCGGCGGTGTTCTTCGGCACCTTCAGCTACCTGCACAACTTTGCGCGCAACAACGTCAGCCGCACCGTGCTGAACGGCGAGAAGGAGAACCTGGGCAAGATCGCGCCGGGGGACATCTTCGAGTTCAGCTTCGGCATGGGGCTGTCGCTCAACGAAAAGGCGTCGTTCAGTATCGGCTACGACCAGGCCATCATCTGGCCGACCAAGCAGAATGGCATGACCGTGCCCGGCTCGGTGCGCGTGACCCAGGGCACCTTGCTGGTGGGCTATTCGTACCGCTTCAACAACCGCTATACGCTCAACCTCTCGGTGGGCGCCGGGCTGACGCGCGACACGCCCGACCTGCAGGTCAATGTGCGCCTGCCGATCACTTTCTGAAGGCCATGATGCAGACGTGACGCGTGCCCCGCCCGGGCAGGGCACGCGTGCGCGTCACATGCGGCGGCACCGTGCGCCAGCGCCGAAACGCGCCTTGCGCTGGCCCCATGAACGGCGTACAAAGAAATAACCCCGCGCCGCCAGCGGTACTTTCCGACCAGCCTCAACCTCACCGGTGGTGCGGCCTGTACAAGGAGAGAGACATGCGCAAACGCATCTTCTGGTTGTTGCCCGACCTGGCGAGTGCCCGGCGCACCATGGATGACCTGCTGCTGGCCCGCGTCGAGAACCGCCACATCCACTTCGTGGCGCGCGACGGTGCCGACATGACCGGCCTGCATGAAGCCAACCTGTTCCAGACGTCCGACATCGTCCACGCGGCCGAAATGGGCCTGATGGTCGGCGGCGGCGTGGGCGTGGTGGCCGGCGTGGTGGTGGCGATGTTCCCCATCGTCAGCGACACCCCGCAGTGGGGGCTGGTCGGCGTGCTGGCGGTGCTGGGCGCGGTGTTCGGGGCCTGGGCGGCAAGCATGATCGGCAGTTCCGCCCCCAACAGCCGGCTGCGCGCGTTCGAGAAAGACATCGAGGCGGGCAAGATCCTGCTGATGTTGGACGTGCCGCGCAGCCGCGTCGAGGAAGTCGAAACCCTGCTGCGCAACGCGCACCCGGAAGCCAGCTTCGCCGGCGTCGATCCGGCCGTACCGGCGTTCCCCTGATCCGGCGCCTGCCGCCGGCTGGCGCCGCGTGGCGCCGCATCTCTCTCCGCGCGCGCCCACGCGGCGCGCTCCGGCGCGCTACCTGCCGCGCGCCCCGGCCCGCACCGGAACCGCTTCCGGTTCCGGTGTGATGCCGCTGCAACACCCCCTGTTTTCCCGGTTTGCCCACGCCGCACGCATGCGGTACCTTGCGTGACGGCGCGCGGGCCTTGTCCGGCGTGCCGCCACAGAACAATGAAAGCAGCCGTCCAGGCGGAGGGGTCGAGACAATGAAGGCGAAATGGATCGCGTGCGGCCTGCTGGCCGCGACGCTGGGCTGGGCCGCGCAGGCGGCGCTGGCGGAACCGGGCGTGAGCCGCAACACCATCCGCATCGGCCAGTCGGCTGGCATCACCGGGCCGGTGGCGGGCTCGGTCAAGGAGCAGATCGCCGGCGCGCAGGTCTACCTGCGCACGGTCAATGCCAGCGGCGGCGTCGCCGGCCGCCGCATCGAGCTGGTCACCTACGATGACGGCTTCGATGCCAAGCGCACGCCCGACAACGTGCGCAAGCTGCTCGACGAGGACAAGGTGTTCGCACTGTTCATGGTGCGCGGCACGCCGCAGAACGAGAGCATCCTCCCTATCATTGCCGCGCAGAAGGTGCCCCTGATCGCGCCGCTGACCGGTGCCATCACGCTGCACCGGCCGGTGAACCGCTACGTGTTCAATGTGCGCGCCAAGTACCAGGACGAAGTGGCGCGCGCGATCAACCATCTGGCGACCTCGGGAATGAGCCGCATCGGCATCTTCTATGCCAACGACGGCTTCGGCAGGGACGTGCTGGAAGGCTACAGCACCGCGCTGCAGGCGCGCGGCGTGCAGCCCGCGGCGACGGTCAACTTCGCCCGGCCCATGGGCGACATCAGCCAGGGCGTGGCGGCGATGCACAAGGCCAACCCGCAGGCGGTGCTGGTGATCGGCTCGGGCTCGGAAGCGGCGCGCGTCATCCGCGAGTTGCGCCGCGCCGGCAGCGAGGCGCAGTTCGTCACGCTGTCCAACAATGCCGCCGATGCCTTTATCCGCGAACTCGGCGACGACGCGCGCGGCCTGATCATCACGCAGGTGGTGCCGGGCACCAACTCCAGCCAGATGACGCTGGCGAGCGAATACCGCAGCCTGGCGCGGCAGCAGGGCGTGGAGCTGTCCAACGCCGGCATGGAGGGCTTCATGTCGGCCAAGGTGCTGGTGGAAGGCCTGCGCCGCGCCGGCCCCGACCTGACCCGCGAGCGGCTGGTGGCGGCGCTGGAGGGCATGCGCGACTATGACCTCGGTGGGATCCTGATCAGCTACAGCGCCGCGCGCCACACCGGCTCGTCGTTCGTGGAGATGTCGATCGTGTCGTCCACCGGCAAGCTGATCCGCTAGCGCGGCCACGGGCGGGAGCACGCTGCTGCGGTATAGTCGCCCGCATGGCTACTCCTATCCCCTCCCCCGATTCCCGTACCCCGTTCACGCTGCATGGCCGCGTGGCGCTGGTGACCGGCGGCGCGCAGGGCCTGGGTCTGGCGATCGCCGCCGGGCTGGCCGATGCCGGTGCCCATGTGCTGGTGGTGGCCCGCAATGCGCCGCGCGTGCACGACGCCGTCGCCACGCTGGCGGCGCGCGGCGGCAGCGCCGAGGCGCTGGTGCTCGACATCACCGACGAGGCCGCCGTGGCGGCCGCCTTCGACCGCATCGATGCCGACCATGGCCGGCTCGATATCCTGGTGAACAACGCCGGCGCGCGCAACCGCAGCAACATGGCGCAGCTCGATGCCGGCGACCTGCGCGCCATGCTCGAGACCAACCTGGTCGCGCCCTACGCGCTGTGCCGGCTGGCCGCGCTGCGCATGCGCCAGGGCGGCTACGGGCGCATCGTCAATGTCAGCTCGATCGCGGGCCAGGTGGCGCGCGCCGGCGACGTGCTCTATCCCGCCACCAAGGGCGGCCTGGACGCGCTCACGCGTGCCATGGCCGCCGACCTGGGCCGCCACGGCGTCACCGTCAATGCGATCGCGCCCGGCTACTTCGCCACCGAACCGAACCAGCCCATGGTCGAGGACGAGAGCGTGGCCGAGTGGCTGCGCCAGCGCACCTCGCTGGGCCGCTGGGGCCAGCCGCAGGAGGTGGCGGGCGCGGTGGTGTTCCTGGCATCGCCGGCGGCGTCGTACGTCACCGGGCAGGTGCTGGCGGTCGACGGCGGCTATCTCGGGCACTTCTGATCCAGGCACCTCCTCTGGCGCATCGCGCGCCGCTTGCCCGCCAAAGCGTACCCGATTCTGCGTACCGGTCGCGCGCGCGATTCAGCGCCGCACGGGCACTTTGCCGCCACGGTAGAACGCCTGCAGGGCCTCGATCATCGCGGCGGCCGCCGCCGAATCGCCGCGGTCCTTGAGCCGCACCAGACAGATATCGCGCACCAGCGACGGCAGCTGCAGCGGCCGGATCGCCAGCCCTTCGCGGCGGAACTGGAACAGCGCCAGCGACGGCACCGCGCTGATGCCCAGGCCTGCCTGCACCAGCGCCGCCACGGTCGCGAGGTGCTCCACCTCCATCACGCTGGCCAGCCGCAACGGATGCAGCGCAGCGTCCAGGTGCTGGCGCACGCTGGTGGTGCGCGACAGCTGGATGAACGGCAGCCCCGCCAGCATCTCCGGCGTGATACGCCGCTTGCGCGCCAGCGCATGATTCGCCGGGCACACCAGGTGGAAGGTGTCGCGCACCAGCGACTCGACGCGCAGGTCGTCGTCCTGCGCCGGCGCCGGTGCCAGCGCGAAGTCGGCGCGGCCCTGCCGCACCAGCTCGATGCAGCCATCGGCAAGCTGGTCGAACAGTTCCAGCACGATGCCCGGATAGCGCGCGCGAAACTGCGCCAGCAGCGGCGGCAGATCGCCCCCGGCGAGCGAGGGCAGCGCCGCGATCGAGACCCGCCCCTTGCGCCGCTCCGCGTGCGCGCGCAGGTCTTCGAACGCGGTCTCGAAGTCGGCCAGCAGCCGGCGCGCGGTCTGCTCGAAGCGCACGCCGTCGGTGCTCAGCTCCACGTGCCGCGTGGTGCGTTCGAACAGCCGGCTGCCAGCCTGCTCTTCCAGCGTCTGCACCAGCGCGCTGAAGGCGGACTGCGACAGGTGGCAGGCGCGCGCCGCGCGCGTGAAATTGCGGTAGGTGGCCAGCGCCACGAAGGCGCGGAGATGTTTTACCGACAGGTTCATGGCGCCAGCGGATATATCCAGGAAGTCGATAGATTAATCCAAATAATCCATTTTTTGACTGGGCCCGCGCGCCCTAGAATTGGATCGACCCCCCAACCCTGCCTCCCCGACCATGACTGCTCCCTTGCTGATCGGCTCCGGCGCCGGTTTCTCCGGCGACCGTACCGACGCCGCGCTGCCGGTGGTGCGCACGCTGATCGCCGCGGCGCAGCCGGCCGCGCTGATCTTCGAGACCCTGGCCGAGCGCACGCTGGCACTGGCGCAGCTGGCGCGGCGCAACGATCCCGCGCAGGGCTACGAGCCGCTGCTCGACGCGCTGCTGGCGCCGGTGCTGGGCCTGTGCCTGCAGCACCGCATTGCCATCGTCGGCAATTTTGGCGCCGCCAATCCGCGCGCCGCGGCGCGGCGCGTGCTGCAACTCGCCAGCGAACTGGGCCTGGCCGCGCCGCGCGTGGCGGTGGTCGAGGGCGATGACCTGTCCGACGCGGCCGGGCGCGCGCGCCTGCACGGCATCCTCGGCGACGCCTTCGACACCGAACGCTTTGTCTGCGCCAACGCCTATATCGGCGCGCAGGGCATTGCCGACGCCCTTGCCGCCGGCGCCGACGTGGTGGTGTGCGGGCGCGTGGCCGACCCGGCGCTGGCACTGGGGCCGGCGATGGCGCACTTTGGCTGGGCCTGGGACGACTGGGACCGGCTTGCCGCCGCCACCATGGCCGGGCACCTGCTCGAATGCGGGGCGCAGGTCACCGGCGGCTACTTTGCCGATCCGGGCCGCAAGGAGGTGCCGGACGTGCACGCGCTGGGCTTCCCGATCGCGCAACTCGACGCCGACGGCGGCATCGAGATCTTCAAGGCCGCCGACACCGGCGGCTGCGTCGACCTGCGCACGGTCAAGGAACAGCTGCTGTACGAGGTGCACGATCCGTGCGCCTACCTGACGCCGGACGTGGTGGCCGACATCGGCGCCGTCACCGTGGCGCAGCTCGGCCCGGACCGCGTATCCGTGCGCAACGTGCGCGGCCACCCGCGCCCGGCGCAACTCAAGGCCAATGTGTTCAGCCACGGCGGCTGGCTGGCCGAGGGCGAGATCTCCTACGCCGGCCCCAACGCCGCGGCGCGCGCGCGGCTGGCCGCCGACATCCTGCGCCGGCGCATGCGCATGCTGGGCCACGACGCGCCGATCCGCTTCGACCTGATCGGCGTGCTCAGCGTGCTCGCCGACGATGCCGGCGCCATGTTTGCGCAGCCCCAGCCGCACGAGGCGCAGGCGCAGGACGTGCGCCTGCGTGCCGCGCTGGCGCATGACGACCTGGCGGTGGCGCAGGCGCTGCAGCGCGAGGTGAACGCGCTCTATACCTGCGGTCCCGCCGGCGGCGGCGGCGTGCGCACGGCGCAGCGCGCGCGCCTGAATGCGGTGTCGTGCCTGGTGCCGCGCGCCGCGGTCACGCCCACCTTTACCTTTATCGACTGAGGAGCCCGCCATGACCGCCACCGCCGCGCTCTACCAGTTCGCCCATGGCCGCACCGGCGACAAGGGCGACCGTTCCAACATCAGCGTGATCGCCTATGACCCGCGCGACTTCGACCACCTGGTCGCGCACGTGACCGAGGACGCGGTGCGCGATCTGTTTCGCGAGCGCCGGCCCGCGGCGGTGACGCGCTACCTGGTGCCGTCGCTGCACGCGATGAACTTCGTGCTCGACGGCGTGCTCGATGGCGGCGTCAACGATGCGCTCAACCTCGACACCCACGGCAAGGCGCTGTCGTTCCGCCTGCTGCAGCTCGAGATCCCGGTGCCGCCGCGGCTCGTGCCGGGGGGTTAGGACCACCCTTGAACCCTTGCCTTCACCGATAACGATTTCAACAGGAGACCTCACATGCATCCGCTCTTCAAGCCACTGGCCGTTGCCGCGCTCGCGCTGATCCTGCCCGCGGGCCAGGCCTGGGCCGAGTTTCCCGACAAGCCGATCCGCTTCGTGGTGCCGTTTGCCGCCGGCAGCGCCACCGACCAGCTCGCGCGCGCCATCGGCCAGGCCATCACGGTGGACAGCAAGGTCACCGTGGTGGTCGACAACAAGCCCGGCGCCAACGGCTTTATCGCCGCGTCCGACGTGGCCAAGGCGGCGCCGGATGGCTACACCGTGCTGATGAGCACCAACACCACGCATGCGGCCAACGAGCACCTGTTCAAGAAGCTGCCCTACGACCCGGTCAAGGACTACGCGCCCATCACGGCGCTGGGACGCGGCGGCCAGATCATGGTGGTCAACCCGCAGGTGCCGGCCAAGACCGTGGGCGAGTTCATCGCGCTGGCACGGCAGCAGCCGGGCAAGCTCAGCTTTGGCAGCGGCAGTTCGTCGTCGCGCATTGCCGGCGAGCTGTTCCAGCAGATGGCGCAGGTGCAGCTGCTGCACGTGCCGTACAAGAGCAACCCGCTCGCCATCACCGACCTGCTCGGCAACCAGATCCAGATGATGATCACCGACACCGCCACCGGCCTGCCGCAGGTCAAGAGCGGCAAGCTGCGCGCGCTGGGCGTGTCGGGCAAGGCCCGCTCGCCGCTGGCGCCGGAGGTGCCGACCATCGATGAAGCCGGCGTCAAGGGCTACGAGATGAGCTACTGGTTCGCCGCCTATGCGCCCGCTGGGACGCCGCAGCCGGTGGTGGCCAAACTCAACGCAATGATGGTGAAGGCCGCGCGCAGCGAGAGCGCCGCCGGCTTCTACAAGTCGACCGGCACGGAGGTCTTCACCAGCACGCCCGCGGAACTGGCGAAGTTCCAGTCGCAGGAGTCCGGCAAGTGGGGCCGCATCATCAAGGCGGCGAATATACAGCCAGAGTAAAAACGGGGCGGCGCGAGCTCCCATGCATGGAAAACGGGGCCACGCGGCCCCGTTTTTTACGCAGAAGTAGGTACGCTTTGACCCTTGCGGCCTTGTCGGGCAAGGCGCGGCTAAGATATGCGCTGGCCGCGCGCCCGCCGGCGCCGGCCTGCTCCTCGACAACACCAATCAGAACAGGATCAGGATATGAAGCTGCAGTCCATGGTGCGCCCCGCTACCTCTGGCCCGCGCCCGAAGTTGCACCTTGCCTTGCGCCGGGCCGCATCCCGCGCCGTCACCGCCATCGCCATGGGCAGCGCCGTGCTGGCCGCGGGCGTGGCCAGCGCGCAGACCGCCACGCCGCCGGCGCAGCAGAAGTCGCAAGTGCCGGGCTACTACCGCATGATGGTCGGCCAGCTGGAAGTCACCGCGCTCTATGACGGCCACATCGACCTGGACCCCAAGCTGTTCAAGTACACCAGCGCGCGCGAACTGCAAAGCCTGCTGGCGCGGATGTTCGTGACCTCGACGCCGGGCATGCAGACCGCCGTCAACGCCTACCTGATCCATACCGGCAGCCGCCTGGTGCTGGTCGACACCGGTGCGGCGGGCTGCTTCGGTCCGACGCTGGGACGCATCGGCGAGAACCTGCGCGCCGCGGGCTATGCACCCGAGCAGGTCGATACCGTGCTGCTGACGCATCTGCATGGCGACCATGCCTGCGGCCTGGCCACCGACGGCAAGGCCGCGTTCCCGAACGCCACGGTCTATGTCGACAAGGCCGACCTCGACTACTGGCTGAGCGAAGCCAACGCCGCCGCCGCGCCGAAGGAGGCGCAGGGCCTGTTCGCCATGGCGCGTGCCGCGGTCGCGCCGTACCAGGCGGCGCAGCGCCTGCGCACCTTCAATGGCGGCGCCCGTAGTGAGTCCATTCCCGAGCCCGTTCCCGGCGTGCGCGTGGTGCCGGCCAACGGGCATACCCCGGGGCACAGCGGCTACCTGTTCACCTCGGGCAACGACAGCCTGCTGCTGTGGGGCGACATCGTGCACAACCACGCGCTGCAGCTGCGCCGGCCGCAGGTGGCGATCGAGTTCGACGTCGACAGCCACCAGGCCGTGATCACGCGCAAGCGCATCCTGGAGCAGGCCGCCAGGGGCCGGTTGTGGGTAGGCGGCGCGCACATGCCGTTCCCTGGCCTGGGCCATGTGCGCCGCGATACCGCCGGCTATACCTGGGTGCCGGCCGAATATGGCCCGATCCGCGACGACCGCTAGCCACGCGCGGCGGCTTTTCGCCTAGAGTCATCCCAGGGGCCACCACGCGTACCGGCTGGCGGCCCCGCCTGCCGGAGGACTTGCCATGCCTGCCAATGTGACCCGCCGCCGCTGGCTGCGCGCCGGCGCCGCGGCGCTGCTGCTGGCCGCGCCACTGCCGCGCGCCGTGCGCGCCCAGCCTGGCCCGGCGCCGGCCCGCGAGGCCGCGGCGCAGCGCATCGGTGTGATCGGCTCGGGCCGCATCGGCGGCACCGTGGGCGGCTTGTGGGTCAAGGCCGGGCATCCGGTCCTGTTCTCGTCGAGGCACCCGGAGGCGCTCAGGCCGCTGGTCGAAGAATTGGGTACGCTCGCGCGCGCCGGCACGGTGGCCGAGGCCATTGCTTTCTCGGACGTGCTGTTCCTTGCCACGCCCTATGGCGCGCTGCCGCAACTGGCTCGTGACCATGGCGGCGCCTGGCAAGGCAAGATCGTGCTCGATGCCACCAACGCCTACGAACACCGCGACGGTCCCATCGCCGACGAGGCCAGGCGCGCCGGCATCGGCCTCACCACGGCGCGCTACCTGCGCGGCGCGCGCGTGGTGCGGGCCTTCAACTTCATGGGCGCGGCGCAGTTTGCCAGCGAGCATCACCGGCCCGGCGGGCTGGTGGCGGTGCCGATAGCTGGCGACGACCCGGCCGCGCTGCAAGTGGCGGCGCAACTGGTGCGCGATGCGGGCTTCGAACCGGTGGTGGTGGGTCCGCTGGCCAGCGCCGATCGCTTCGCGCCGGGCGGGCCGCTGTTCCGGCAGGTTGGGACGGCCGACGAGTTCCGGCAGAAGATGGGGGGACGCTGACGCTGACGCTGCGCCGGGGTGGTACTGGCCGGGGTGGCTCAGGGCCGGCGCCGCTCCATCGCAACCATCGAGGGCGTAAAGCCGAGCTGGCCGAAGAAGGCGGCTTCGGACGAGCGCGCCGCGCGCAGCATCCAGCTGATATCGGGGTTGCTGCCGACGATATGCCGCACCAGGGCGCGGCCGATGCCGTGCCGGCGGTGGCCCGGCGCCACCACCACCATCGACAGGAAACCGTCGCAGACGTCGTCGCACAGCGCGCGGGCAAAGCCGACCACCTCGCCTTTCTCGACCGCCACGGCCACGCGCTGCGAATTGGCCACCAGCCGCGCGAATTTTTCGGGGCCGCCCACCCGGTGCGCCCAGCCATTGGCGATCAGTAGTTGTCTGGCTGCCTCGAGGTCGTCGGGCAACAGGTTACGGATTTCCATTGGCGGCTCTCCCAGCAAAGCATGTACGGCCCCTCGCCGCCCCTTGCCACCAGGGGCGCCGCGAGTCGAGAACGGCACGGCGAGCCGTGCTGCGCAATTGGCGGAGTGTAGCGAGCGTGCGCGGGCGCGTCAATTTGGCGCCTGGCGCGCCGGGGCGTCGCTCACGGCGACGCCCCGGCGCGGTATCATGGCCTCCATGAACGCCCCCGTCTTCTCCTCCGCGCATCCGGCCGACCAGCTCGCCGAGTTCACCGACGCGGATGCGGCGGTTGCCCGCATCCGCGAGATCTACGATGCATCGGTCGGCGCGGTGCGCGCGCGCTTCGATGCCTTCGCCGGCGGCAAGCCGCTGCCCTCGGCCGCGCATGCGTGCTATCCGTACCTGGGCATCTCGGTCAACATCGAGACCATGGTCACCGACAGCCGCCCGTCCTGGGGCACGGTGGCGTACCCCGGCGTATACGGCACCACGGTGACGCGCCCCGACCTGCTGGCCGACTACTACCGCGACCAGATCGAGCGGTTGATGCGTTA
This sequence comes from Cupriavidus mimosae, assembly GCF_023952485.1. Classification (NCBI taxonomy): domain Bacteria; kingdom Pseudomonadati; phylum Pseudomonadota; class Betaproteobacteria; order Burkholderiales; family Burkholderiaceae; genus Cupriavidus; species Cupriavidus mimosae. The sequence goes on from NZ_JALHRY010000015.1 coordinate 45,584, forward strand.
TCACCGCGTGCCGGTGGTGGTGGGGCTGAGCCGGCGCCCGATCCCGCTGCCGTTCGTGATCGAGGCCTCCACCACCGACATCAGCTACACCCAGGCGCGCGAGCTGGAAGCGTCGTTCGTGCTGCCGGAACTGAACCGCATCGACGACGGCATTGCCAACGGCACCTATGAGCCGGTGCCGGGCGAAGCCTGGCCGCTGTCGCTGTTCCCCGCCGAGCGCGTGGACCTGGCGCTGCAGCGGCTCTACCACTACACCGGCACGGCGCCGCAGCACTTCCAGCGCTTCGTGCTGTTTACCAACTACCAGCGCTATGTCGACGAATTCGTCGCGCTGGGGCGCGCGCTGATGGGTAATGGCAGCGGCAATGGCGACGGCGGCGGCTACACGCGCTTCGTCGAGCCCGGCGACGTGGTGCAGGATCTGGGTGCGGCCGAACCCGACGACGCCACGCGCCCGCGCGTGCTGCCGCAGATGCCGGCCTACCACCTGGTGCGCGGCGACAAGCTGGGCGTGACGCTGGTCAATATCGGCGTGGGGCCGTCCAACGCCAAGACCATGACCGACCACCTCGCCGTGCTGCGCCCGCATTGCTGGCTGATGGTGGGCCACTGCGGCGGCCTGCGCCGCTCGCAGCAACTCGGCGACTACGTGCTGGCGCACGCCTACGTGCGCGACGACCACGTGCTCGACCACGACCTGCCGCCATGGGTGCCGGTGCCGCCCATCGCCGAGATCCAGGTGGCGCTGCAGGAAGCCGTGGCGCGCGTGACCGGCCTGTCCGGCAACGAGATGAAGACGCGCATGCGCACCGGCACGGTGGTATCGACCGACGACCGCAACTGGGAACTGAAGTCCAAGGCGCTGTATGCGCGCTTCAACCAGTCGCGCGCGATCGCCATCGACATGGAAAGCGCGGCGGTGGCCGCCAACGGCTTCCGCCTGCGCGTGCCGTATGGGACCCTGCTGTGCGTATCGGACAAGCCGCTGCATGGCGAACTCAAGCTGCGCGGCATGGCCAACGCGTTCTATCGACAGCGCGTCAGCCAGCACATGACCATCGGCCTGGAAGCGATCCGCATCCTGCGCGAGAACGGCGTCGAGCAGCTGCATTCGCGCAAGCTGCGCAGCTTTGACGAGCCGGCGTTCAGGTAGCGGTGCGCTGCGCCTTCTCGTGGAATGCAAAAGGCCGGCGCCCCAAGGGGCGCCGGCCTTTTTATCGCGCGGCAGGATCAGAACCGATACCCCACCCCAACGCTGAACAGCCACGGATCGAGGCTCACCTTGGAGACCTTGACGTCCCCCGCCTTCACATCGCTCTTCAGCCAGATCTTCTTGATGTCGGCGTTCAGGAACCAGTTCCTGGTCAGCTTGTAGTCCATGCCGATCTGCAGCGCCGGCCCCACGCTCCAGCTATCCAGTTGCAGCGAGTTGTTGGCGATGCTCTCGCCCCAGATGCGCGTGAAGTTCAGGCCCGCGCCGATATACGGGCGGAAGGTGCCGTTGGGAATGAGGTGGTATTGCATCAGCAGCGTCGGCGGCAGGTGCTTGAAGGTGCCGATCTTGTTGCCGTCGAGGTAGACGTTCTGCTTCTGCGGCACCGTCAGCACCAGTTCGGCGGCAAAGTTCGGCGTGAAGAAGTAGGTGACGTCGAGTTCGGGGATCCACTTGTTGTTGACCGTGATGCGGTCCGACCGGCCGACACCGCCGACGGGATCGGAGCTGTGGGCCATGTCGAGATAGGTGCCGCGCAGCCGCACCATCCAGTTGCCCTGGGGGTCGTCCGCGGCGGCCGCGGGCGTGGCGAAGGCGCCGAGCATGGCGCAGGCGGCGATGGCCGAACAGGTAGCGGTGCGAAGAGACAGTGTTTTCATAAGTCTGCTTGGTTTGTTATCGAGGCGCGCCCAGTGTGGCGGAGCGGGGCGGCGGTGGCCTTGACACAAAACAAGCGGAACCAAATGGCGCGCACGGCGTCGCGATGGCGCGGCAACACGGCCACGGCAACGCTGACATAACCCATGCGTCCTCGGACATCGCTTCTAACCACATGCGAAATGATTCGTAGCGCGGCCCGATGCTGCCGCTTACGCTGTGCGAAAGATCCGAGCACGCGCAACGCGTGTCCGGATCCGCACCAGGCATGTCGTGGGCGTCCGCAAGGGCGTCTTTCCGGGTGTGCCCCGTGGGGGCGGGGCACACCGGTTTTCTCGCGAAACGCTACACCTCGGGCATCAGGCCGCGGCGGCGCTGGCCGTGGTGTGAGCGCCGCCGGCAAAGCCCGCCTGCAGGTGCCGGTTCACGCCCGACAGCACCGCACGCAGCGACGCGCTGACGAGGTTGGTGTCGATGCCCGCGCCGAACCCGGTCGGCGAATCGCCCACGCGGACTTCGACGTAGCACGCTGCGCGCGCATCGGCGCCGGCGCTCAGCGCATGCTCGTGGTAATCCATCACGCGGACCGGCAGCGCCATTGCATCGATAAAGGCGTCGATCGGGCCGTTGCCGCTGCCGCGCACGCTGCAGGGCTGGCCGTCGCGCTCCATCTGCACCGTGATCACGGTGGCGCCGGTGCTGTCGCTTGCCAGCTGGTGCGAGACATAGCGCAGCGGCGCCTCGCGCGCCAGGTACTCGCGCTGGAACAGGCCGTGAAGGTCGTCCGCGCTCGCTTCCAGCCCGGTGTCGTCGGTCATGGCCTGCACCGCGCGGCTGAACTCTATCTGCAGGCGGCGCGGCAGATAGAGGCCATGCACCTGTTCCAGCAGGTACGCCATGCCGCCCTTGCCTGACTGGCTGTTGACGCGGATCACTGCGTCGTAGCTGCGGCCCAGGTCGGCAGGATCGATCGGCAGGTAGGGCACTTCCCAGATGGCGTCCGGCTGCTGCTGCGCAAAGCCCTTGCGGATCGCATCCTGATGCGACCCCGAAAACGCGGTGAACACCAGGTCGCCTACGTACGGATGGCGCGGGTGCACCGGCAGCTGGTTGCAGTGCTCCACGCACTGGCGCACCGCATCGATGTCGGAGAAGTCGAGTTGCGGCGCCACGCCTTGCGTATAGAGGTTCAGCGCCAGCGTCACCAGGTCGACGTTGCCGGTGCGCTCGCCATTGCCGAACAGGCAGCCCTCGACGCGGTCGGCGCCCGCCATCAAAGCCAGCTCCGCGGCCGCCACCGCGGTGCCGCGGTCGTTGTGCGGGTGCACCGACAGCGCGATGTGCCCGCGCCGCGCGAGGCGGCGGTGCATCCATTCGATCTGGTCGGCGAACACGTTGGGCGTGCTGCATTCCACCGTGGTCGGCAGGTTCAGGATCATCGGGCGGCCGGGGCCCGCCTGCCACGCGGCCGATACCGCGTCGCTCACTTCCAGCGAGAAATCGAGCTCGGCCAGGCTGAAGGTCTCGGGCGAATACTCGTAGGTCCACGCGGTCTCGGGCATGGCATCGGTCAGCGCCTTGATCAGGCGCGTGCCCGATACCGCGACTTCCTTGATCTCGTCGCGCGAGGCATTGAAGACGATGCGCCGCCAGGCCGGTGCGATCGGGTTGTACAGGTGCACCGTGGCGCGTGCCGCGCCGCGCACGGATTCGACGGTGCGGCGGATCAGGTCTTCGCGCGACTGCGTCAGCACGACGATGGTGACGTCGTCGGGGATGCGCCGTTCTTCGATCAGCATGCGCACGAAGTCGAAGTCGGTCTGCGACGCGGCGGGGAACGCTACTTCGATTTCCTTCAGGCCGATCTTCACCAGCTGTTCGAAGAAGCGCAGCTTGCGCGCCGGGTTCATCGGCTCGATCAGCGCCTGGTTGCCGTCGCGCAGGTCGGTGCTCATCCAGCGCGGCGCGCGCCTGATGGCGCGGCCGGGCCAGGTGCGGTCAGCAAGGTCGACGGTGGCGGCGGGGCGGTACTTGGTAGCGGGATTGACGAGCATACGGGGTCTCCTTCCTCGCAAGGGAAGATGAAAAATCGAAAAACGGGAAAAGGGTGGCGCAAGGCTGCCGAACTGCCACGGGGCCCTAGGCCCGGCAACCGATCGGTAGGCTTAGCAGTAGCGAGGAAGCGCGCAGGGCGCGGCCCGATGCCAGGGCAGCCAGCACGCGTGCGCGGGCAGCGATGCGGGACGCATCGGCAGCCTGGCAGGGAGTGCTGGTGTCACGGTTCATCGTGGCTGGAGTGGGAGGGGCCGTGGCCGCTCCGCGTGGGTGCGCAGCAGCGCAAGTCCATGGGAACGGGCAAGGTTAGTCGACAAGTCTCGACCTGGTCAAGCCTTGCGCGCGTGCCGTCGTGCGCGGCAAACCGTCGTGGCCCGATCAGGGGATCGTGGAAAGGGGCTGCGCCAAACGGTTGGAAGCCGGTTGCGGCGGGGCCTGGCGGCTACTGTTTTCCCTCGGCCGAATGGCGATGTACTGCGCTGAATGGATGACTCGCGGCGAGGTTCTGTGCGCTGCACCTCAGTCCTCTGGCTGGTATTGCGCGGGCCACTTTGTGCTTAGGCTGATAGCGCGGGAAAAAAACACGACTGGGGGGAACGATCATGAGACTGAGAACGTGGGCATCCTGGCTGGCGGGTTCGGCCGCGGCCTTGTTGCTGGCGGCATGCGGCGGCGGCGGTGGCGGCAGCGCGCCTGCCGCGCCCGCATCGGGCGGCACCACCACGCCGCTGACCTATATCGCGAAGATGAGCGTGACCTCGGGCGAGGTGGGTGTCGGCCGCACGCTCACCATCAGCGCGCTGGCCGTGGACAGCAACGGCGTTGACGTATCGGGCAACACCACCTTCGAGTGGACCAGCACCGACAGCGCCGTCGCTACCGTGACGCCGGGCGCCGGCACGCAGGGCAGCGCCGTGGTCAGGGGCGTTGCGCCGGGCACCACCACCGTGCAGGTGGTGGCCACGGTCCGGGGCACCGACAACAGCACCGTGCAGCTGCCCGCGCAATCGGCCACCATCACCGTGGTGCCGGCGTCGGCGCTGAGCTACACGCTGTCGCTGCCCGCCACCAGTTTGGCGATGAGCGATGGCCAGGAGCTACCGGTCAAGGTGACACTGCTCGACAGCAACGGCAGCGATGTGTCGGCCAGCGTCTCCAACTGGGCCTGGTCCAGCAGCGGCACCGCGGTCCAGGTCACGGCCAGCCAGAACAGCGCCACGCTGAAGGCCAGCAACGGCTCGCCGACGACCGCGGCCACGGCCAGTGTCTCGGTGTCGGTGACCGCGCCTGACGGACACGCCCTCGCCGGCGTCATCGCGGTGACGGTGCAGAAGAACGGCGCCGCGGCCTATCGCGTGGTGACCACCAAGGGTGGGCGCGAGGTCAACGCGCTGCGGGTGTTCAGCAATCGTCCCGACACCTTCACCGCGCGCGTGCTGCGCCACGACGGCCAGGACGTGACCGCGGACTTCGACGGCGCCTGGAGCTACACGGCAAGCTCGGCGACGCTATCCGCGACGGAAGCGGCGGGTACGCATGACGCCACGGTGCGCACCAGCCTGGCCGGCGACACCGGTCCGGTGCAGGGCAGCCTGACGGTTACCGCGCTCAGCAGCAAGCTTGGCGAGCGCCGCAGCGCCACCCTGACGGTGACGGAAAACCCGCTATGGGCACTGGTGGGCGACAACCAGGATCCGATCACGCTGCTGCTGCTGGCACCGATGCCGATCGAGGTGACCGCGCGCATGAAGCACCTGGGCGAGGATGCGCAGTACACCGTGTGCAAGGACTGGGCATGGTCCAGCACCGGGCCGGTGTCGTTGAGCCCAAGCATGGTGATGCTGCCCAATCAGGTGCGCGCCAGCGGCACCGGGCCTGGCGACTTCACCATCACTGCCACCTGCACCGCGATCGCCGACAACACGCCGCTGAGGCTGGTCTTCTACGGTACGGTCAGGTAAGCGCTGGTGTCCCCCAGCTGGCGAGACGCCCTCCGGATGGAGGGCGTTTTGTTTTGCACGTTTTGCTTTGCGAAGACGCAGACGGGCTGCCGGTTTGCTCCCTCTCCCGCTTGCGGGAGAGGGAGTACACACGCGGCAGGGATAACTTGTGGAGCGTACCCGTTTCTGCGTGCCTGCCCGGCAGGCGAGCGCGTAAAGCGTACCCAATTCTGCGTGCCTCGGAACGGGCCCGATTGACCAGCAAAAAAACCCGCGCCGCCGCCTGCAAACACGCCCGCCAGCGCGCCACCCGCCGCTTGCCGCGACCATGCGGCAGCAGCGGGCGTACCCGTTTCTGCGTGGAGGATAGGGAAGGAAAAAGCGCGCTTCAGCGCTTGCGGACGAAGCGCACCACCTGCTCGGCCGGCTTGTCCTGGCTGGTGGGGGTGCCGGTATTGGCTTCGCAGGTATTGCAGCCGCCGTCGTCGCAGCCGCTGGCGCAGCCGGCGGCGGCCTGTGGGGCCAGCCAGCGGGCCAGGCGGCCGCGCCAGCCGGCGGCGGCAGGGCCGCCCAGGCGCGCCGCCAGCGCCGCCTTGACACGCTCGCGCGTGCGCGGCGCATAGCGCGACACCACCGACACCGCGCACGCCAGCACGATCAGCGGGACCAGCAGGGTTTCGATGGCGTGGTAGAGGCTCATGGCGGCGCCGGCCCTCAGCTGAACATCAGCGCGACGCGGTAGGTCACGAACGCCGCCAGGTAGGCCAGCCCGGTCAGGTAGGCGGCAGACAGCGCCATCACCTTCCAGGAGTCGGTCTCGCGCCGGATCACCGCCAGCGTGGAGATGCACTGCGGCGCGAACACGTACCACGCCAGCAGCGACAGCGCGGTGGCCAGCGACCATTGCGCGGCGATCATCGGTGCCAGCTGCGTGGCCACGGTCTCGTCGCTGCCCGACAGGGCGTACACCGTGGCCAGCGCGCCCACGGCGACTTCGCGCGCGGCCAGGCCCGGCACCAGCGCAATGCAGATCTGCCAGTTGAAGCCCACCGGCGCGAACACCTTCTGCAGCGCGTGGCCGATCATGCCGGCAAAGCTGTAGTCGATCGCCGGCGCAGTCGCGCCCGCGGGCGCGGACGGGAAGGTCGAGAGGAACCACAGCAGCACCGTCAGCGCCAGGATCACCTTGCCCACGCGCGACAGGAAGATGCGGGCACGCTCCCACAGGCCGATGGCGATGTCGCGCGGGTTCGGGATGCGGTACGAGGGCAGCTCCATCAGCAGCGGATGGTCGGTGCGGTCGCGGCGCAGGAACTTGAGCGCATAGGCCACCACCAGAGCGCTGACGATGCCGGCCACGTATAGCGCGAACAGCACCAGCCCCTGCAGGTTGAACAGGCCCAGCACGGTGCGCTCGGGGATGAAGGCGCCGATCAGCAGCGCATAGACCGGCAGCCGCGCCGAGCAGGTCATCAGTGGTGCCACCAGGATGGTGGTGAGCCGGTCGCGTGGGTCCTGGATGGTGCGCGTGGCCATGATGCCGGGAATGGCGCAGGCAAAGCTCGACAGCAGCGGGATGAACGAGCGCCCCGACAGCCCCGCGCCCATCATCAGGCGGTCGAGCAGGAACGCCGCGCGCGGCAGGTAGCCGGATTCTTCCAACGTCAGGATAAACAGAAACAGGATCAGGATCTGCGGCAGGAACACCACCACGCTGCCCAGCCCGGCGACCAGACCATCGACCAGCAGGCTCTTGAGCATGCCGTCGGGCAGCCAGGCGCCCAGCATCTCGCCGGCCCAGTGCACGCCGCCCTCGATGCCGTCCATCAGCGGCTCGGCCCACGAGAACACCGCCTGGAACATCAGGAACAGCAGCACCGCCAGCAGCAGCAGGCCGAACACCGGATGCAGCACGATGCGGTCGATGCGGTCGTCCAGCGCGGCGGTGCGCGCCGGCATGCTCACCGCGGCCGACAGCAGGCGGTTGACTTCGGCATGCACGTCGAAGTCAGGGCCGGACGCAGCGCCGGCCGGCGGGGCCGGCGGCAGCGTGGCATCGAGCAGGCTCACCAGCGCCGCGGCGCCGTCGCGCCGGACCGCCACGGTGCTGACCACCGGCACGCCGAGCGCGGCCGACAGCTTGTCGCGGTCAATCTGGATGCCGCGGCGCGCGGCCGCGTCGCTCATATTCAGCACCACCACCATCGGCAGGCCCAGCTGGCGCAGTTCCAGCACGAAGCGCAGGTGCAGGCGCAGGTTGGTGGCGTCGACCACCGACACCAGCAGGTCAGGGCGCGCTTCGCCGGCGCGCTGTCCCAGGCAGACATCGCGCGTAATGGCTTCATCGAGGCTGGCCGCGTGCAGGCTGTAGGCACCGGGCAGGTCCAGGATGCGCACCTGGCGCCCGGCCGGCGACACAAAGTAGCCTTCTTTGCGCTCGACGGTGACGCCCGCGTAATTGGCCACCTTCTGGCGGCTGCCGGTCAGGCGGTTGAACAGTGCGGTCTTGCCGCAATTGGGATTGCCGACCAGCGCAATGCGCAGGGCCGAAGGGGAAGCAGCTGCAGACATAATCCGGGGAAGGCTCAGGCGGTCCGCTTGGCGGACGGTTGGGCAGTCTCGTCGCCCTGCGTGGCGGGGGCGATGCGGGTGACCGAGGCGCTGGCGATTTCCACGCCGATGCGCGCCGCCTCCGAGCGGCGCAGCGCAAAGCGCGTGAAGCCTACCTGCGCCACCAGCGGATCCATGCCGAACGGCCCGTAGGCAATGATCTGCACAGGCTCGCCGGCAACGAAGCCCAGTTCGCGCAGGCGGCGCGCAACCGGATCCCCAGGGGTGGCGTCGTCCACCGATTGCACTACGGCGGGCGTGCGCCGTGGAAGTTCAGACAACCGCATCATGCTTCCAGTCCGTGGCGCGGCCTGCCGCCAAGCGGTCGGTGCGACCGCGCCGGGGTGTGTAAATGAAAATCGTTTTCATTGTATCGCAAATCAGGCTTTACGTTGCCCCCTCAATGGGCGGGCACGCCAGCCTTGCCGCGCCAGGCACGGCAGGAGGCGAATGATAACCGCTAAGGGGACGAATGGCTGAGCACCGACAATGGCGATGCGGGGCGGACGCGCCCGTTATTCAGCCGATGCAAACGGCGGTTCGGCAATGAGACGCCGATCCGAGCGCTTCCTGCCATCGCGCGCAATTACTGCATTTGCGTTATGGCTGCCGTAAGCCCGCGGGGTTAAGCTCACCGCACGCTGAACACCCCGTTCCACGCGTACTTCACAAGCCATCGGTCCCTGGACCGGTGGCTTTTTCTTTATGGCGGCCTTCATGGCCGCGTTTTCGGCTGCGCCGCCTTGCCCGCCACCATGGCGACGAAGTGGTCGCGCGCCGGATGGTCTGGCGCAGTCTTCCAGGCGCAATAGACCTCGGAGCGCACCGCCGCCTCCGCCAGCGGCCGGAACGCCGCGCCGGCCATGCCGGAGCGCGCCAGCGCCGCCGGCACCACCGCTACCCCCATGCCCTGCGACACCAGCGACACCACCGACAGCCAGTGCCGCACCTCATGCCGGATCTGCGGGAAGAAGCCTTGCGCGGCGCACATGTCGAAGATCCGGCTGTAGTAGTCCGGCGAGGCCTTGCGCGAGAACAACACGAACGGCTCGCCGCGCAAGGACGTCAGCGGCAACTCCGCCAGCGCAGCGAGCGCATGGTCGGCAGGCAGGCAGCAGACGAAGGGTTCGGAGTGCACCAGCGTGGCCTGCAGCGTGTCCGGCACCCGGCCGGTGTGGATGAAGGCGGCGTCGAGCTCGTCATGCAGCAGCGCGTCGATCTGTTCCTGCGAATTCAGCTCGGTCAGCGCCACGTGGATGCCGGGATAGGCCGTCTCGAACTCGCGCAGCGTCTGCGGCAGCCCGCGGTACAGCATCGAGCCGACAAAGCCCACGCGCAGGCGCCCGATGGCGCCCGCTTCGATCTCGCGCGCCAGCACCCGCGCGGCCTCGGCCTGCGCCAGCAGCGCCGTGGCCGATTCGCGGAAGGCCCGGCCGGCCGCGGTCAGCCGCACGCCGCGGCTGTCGCGGTCGAACAGCCGCGCCCCGACCGAGGCCTCGAGCTGCTGGATATTGAGCGACAGCGGCGGCTGCGAAATGGCCAGCCGGCGCGCGGCGCGGCCGAAGTGCAGTTCCTCGGCGAGCACGAGGAAGTAACGCAGGTGGCGGAATTCCATGGCGATACAGAAATTATATGGATCAAGCCAATTTTAGAATTAGACGCAAATCCTTGGGGTTTGAATAATGGAGGCCAAAGGGGCCGCAAGCCGGCGCCCAAGCAAACCAGGAGACCAGCCATGCCATCCAGCGCCGTGCGCGACATCCCCCAGCAACACCCGGCCGCGCCCGCTGCGCATCCGGTGCCGGACCGCCACGGCGGCAGCCTGTTTGCCGCCGACCCGGACCTGCGCGCGCTGCTGCCGCTGTACCTGCCGCCCGACCTGTTCAACCACCTGTTGCCCCACCTTGAGCGCATGGGCGCGCTGGCCGGCGGCGTGCTCGACGAGCTGGCCGGCGTGGCCGATCGCAACCCGCCGGAACTGACTTACCGCACCCGCGCCGGCGTGGATGCGCAGCGCATCGACAAGCACCCGGCCTATGTCGAGATGGAGCGCGTGGCCTTTGCCGAATTCGGGCTTGCCGCAGCCTCGCACCGCGGCGGCGTGCTGGGCTGGGACAAGCCCATGCCGCCAGCGGCAAAGTACGCGCTCACGTATTTGTTCGTGCAGGCTGAGTTCGGCCTGTGCTGCCCGCTGTCGATGACTGATTCGCTGACGCGCACGCTGCGCAAGTTCGGCGACCCGGCGCTGGTCGGGCGCTTCCTGCCCAACCTGACCACGCAGGTCTTTGACGACCTGTACCAGGGCGCGATGTTCATGACCGAGCAGGGCGCCGGCTCCGACGTCGCCGCCACCGCCACCCGCGCGGTGCGCGATGCCTCGGCCGAGGGCGGCTGGCGCCTGCATGGCGACAAGTGGTTCTGCTCCAATCCCGATGCCGCGCTGGCGATGGTGCTGGCACGCGTGGAAGACGAGGCCGGCAACGCCGTGCCCGGCCACAAGGGCGTATCGCTGTTCCTGCTGCCGCGCAAGCTGGAACACGGCAGCGCCAACCACTACCGCATCATCCGGCTCAAGGACAAGCTGGGCACGCGCTCGATGGCCAGCGGCGAGATCCGTCTGGAAGGCGCGCACGCTTACCTGGTCGGCGAACCCGGCCGCGGCTTCGTGCAGATGGCGGACATGATCAACAACTCGCGCCTGTCCAACGGCGTGCGCGCCGCCGGGCTGATGCGCCGCGCGCTGACCGAAGGCCTGTTCATCGCGCGCGAGCGCCAGGCCTTCGGCAAGTACCTGCAAGACATGCCGCTGATGCGCCGCCAGTTGCTCAAGCTGACGCTGCCCACCGAGCAGGCGCGCACCATGGTATTCCAGACCGCCGAAGCGCTGCGCCGCGCCGACGCTGGCGAGCCCGATGCCTACGCGCTGATGCGCATCCTGACCCCGCTGATCAAGTTCCGCGCCTGCCGCGATGCGCGCAAGGTCACCGGCGACGCCATGGAGATTCGCGGCGGCTGCGGCTATATCGAGGAATGGAGCGACCCGCGCCTGGTACGCGACGCCCACCTGGGCTCGATCTGGGAAGGCACCAGCAATATCGTCGCGCTCGACGTGCTGCGCGCGGTCCGGCGCGAGGGTGCATTGCCGGTGCTGCAGGCGCACCTGGCCGCGCTGCTGGCCGATACCCCGATGCAGGCTGACGCCCGCGCCGTGTTCGAAGGCGCCGTCACCGCCGCCGCGCAGCTGGCCGGCCAAGCCGCAGCGGCCGGTGCCGACGGCGAGCTGCTGGCGCGCCAGGCGGCCTCGGCGCTGTACCACGTGACCAGCGCGGTGGCGATGGCCTGGGAAGCCGGGCGCATCGGCTCGGTGCGCCGCATGCGGCTGGCGCAGCTGGTGCTGCGCCACCGCGTGCTGCCGCAGGACCCGCTGGCGGCAAGCGAGGAGCCGGCATGGCTGGCCGAGACCGTGGCGCCCCCTGCTGACGGCGTGGTGCGCGCCACTGGCGCGGTCGATGCGGTTAACGTGTTCTGACATCGCTTGCCCGAACCCGCTGTTTGCTCCCCTCTCCCGCGTGCGGGAGAGGGGCCGGGGGTGAGGGCAGGCGGTGGCATACCGAAAGCACCGACTTCGTGAGAGGCTCCCGCCCTCACCCCAACCCTCTCCCGCAAGCGGGAGAGGGAGCACCCCCAACCCCAGCGCCCCAACCATCCCGCCTACCCCGCGGGAGACGTCCTACACCAGGAGACAACGCCATGAAACTCTGGCACCGCGTCGCGGCCCTCGCCGCGTGTTCGCTGTTTATCGCCCCCGCCTTCGCGCAGAAGGACTTTCCCTCCAAGCCGATCATGATGGTGGTCACCTATCCGCCGGGCGGCCCCACCGATGCCATGGCGCGCACGCTTGCCGCCGCGCTCAAGACCAGCCTGGGCCAGCCGGTGGTGGTGGAGAACCGTGCCGGCGCCGGCGGCAATATCGGCGCCGAGGCGGTGGCGCGCGCCGAGCCCGACGGCTACACGCTGATGTTCGGCACCTCGGCGCCGCTGGCGATCAACGTCAGCCTGTACCGCAAGATCAACTACGACCCGGTCAAGAGCTTCACCCCGGTGATCCAGATCGGCCAGCTGCCCAACGTGCTGGTGGTCAATCCGTCGGTGCCGGCGAAGAACGTCACCGAGCTGATCGCCTACGGCAAGGCGCATCCCGGCAAGCTGACCTATGCCTCGTCCGGCAATGGCGCTTCGTCGCACCTGGCTGGCGTACTGTTCAACAACGTCACCGGCACCGATTTCCAGCACATCCCGTACAAGGGCACCGGCCCGGCGCTGAACGACCTGCTGGGCGGCCAGGTCAGCATGACCTTCACCGATGTGCTGACCGCGATGCCCTTCATCAAGAGCGGCAAAGTGCGCGCGCTGGGCGTGACCACCAGGGCGCGCTCGCAGGCGCTGCCCGACGTGCCGACGGTGGCCGAGCAGGGCGTGCCCGGATTCGACGTGTCGGTGTTCTTCGGCGTGGTCGCGCCGGCCGGCACGCCGGCGGAGGTGGTCGGCAAGCTCAACCGCGCCTTTGCCGAGGCGCTCAAGCAGCCCGACGTGCGCAAGACGCTGCAGGCGCAGGGGCTGGAGTTCGCGCCGTCGACCACGCCGGAGCAGCTCGGCAGCTTCGTCAAGGCCGAGGTGGGCAAGTGGCGCGCCGTGGTGCAGAAGTCCGGCGCCCAGCTTGACTGACAACGCCCGGAGGATTGCAGCCATGACCCAAGCCCGTCCCGGCGCGCTCGCCGGCATCCGCGTGGTCGACCTGTCGCGCATCCTGGGCGGCCCGTACTGCGGCCAGATCCTGGGTGACCACGGCGCCGACGTGCTCAAGATCGAACCGCCGCAGGGCGACGACACCCGTACCTGGGGGCCGCCGTTCAAGGACGGCGTGGCCTCCTACTACTTCGGCCTGAACCGCAACAAGCGCGTGATGCGGCTGGACCTGACGGCCGAGCCGGACCGCGAGGTGCTGCTGGCGCTGCTGGCCGAGGCCGACGTGCTGGTCGAGAACTTCAAGACCGGCACGCTGGAGAAGTGGGGGCTGGGCTACGACGTGCTGTCGGCGCGCTTCCCGCGGCTGGTCCATTGCCGCGTGTCCGGCTTCGGCGCCGACGGCCCGCTGGGCGGCCTGCCCGGGTACGATGCCGCGATCCAGGCCATGTCCGGCATCCTGAGCATCAACGGCGAGGCCGATGGCGAGCCGCTGCGCGTGGGCTTGCCGGTGGTCGACATGGTGACCGGCCTCAACGCCGTGATCGGCGTGCTGTTGGCCCTGCAGGAGCGCGCCCGCAGCGGGCGTGGTCAGTTCGTCGAGGCCGCGCTCTATGACTCGGGGCTGTCGCTGCTGCATCCGCATGCGGCCAACTGGTTCATGAGCGGCAAGACGCCGCAGCGCACCGGCAATGCGCATCCCAACATCTATCCGTACGACACCGTCGCCACGGCCACCGACCCGGTGTTCCTGGCGGTGGGCAACGACCGGCAGTTCCGCATCCTGTGCGAGCACCTGCAGCTGCCGGCGCTGGCCGACGACGAGCGCTACGCCACCGCCGGCGCGCGTTCGGTCAATCGCGTGGCGCTGAAGGCCGAGCTGGAAGCGCGCATGCGCACGCTCGACGGCAAGGCGCTGGCGGATACGCTGGTGGCCGCGGGCGTGCCGTGCGCGCCGGTGCTGTCGGTGGCCGATGCCTTGCAGCATCCGCATACGCGGCACCGCGAGATGGTGGTGGAGATGGAAGGGGGGTACCGGGGCCTGGGTGCGCCGGTGAAGCTGAGCCGGACGCCGGCGACGTACCGGTATGCGCCGCTCACTGAAGGGAACGAGTTCCTGGAGTAGAGGCGACGTGGTCAGACTCTCACCGCTGGTTTGCTCCCCTCTCCCGCAAGCGGGAGAGGGAGCACGCAAGCGGTGCGATACGGGCGTTACCCCGGAATCATCCCCGGCAGCCAATACGCCTGCACCATCGTCATCACCCCGATGATCACAGCGAACAGCAGGCTGTGCTTCACGGTGAAGCGGAACAGCTCCGATTCCTTGCCCACCAGGCCGGTCGCGGCACAGGCCACCGCGATCGATTGCGGCGAGATCATCTTGGCGGTGACGCCGCCGGTGGTGTTGGCCGCGACCATCAGCGTGTCAGACACGCCGATCTGGTGCGCGGTGGTGTTCTGCAGCGCGCAGAACAGCGCATTCGACGAGGTGTCGGACCCGGTCAGGAACACGCCCAGCCAGCCCAGGAACGGCGAGAAGAACGGGAACGCCGCACCGGTGCCGGCCAGCAGCAGCGCCAGTGTCGAAGACATGCCGGAGTAGTTGGCGACAAAGGCGAACGCCAGCACCAGCCCGATCGACAGCACCGGGCGCGCCAGTTCCACCAGCGTTTCGCCGAACGTGGCCAGCAGGTGGCGCGGCTTCATGCGCAGCAGCACGGCGGAGATCAGCGCGGTCAGCAGGATCGCGGTGCCGACGGCGGAGAGCAGGTCGATCTTCAGCACCGCGTCATAGGCCTTGGGCGTGGTCACGATCGGCGCGGCCTTGATCACCAGTTGATCCAGACCCGGGACCTTGAACTTCAGCACCGTGCCCGCCAGCGGGCCGTTGGCGCCGAACAGCGCCTTGAACGGCTGCAGGCTCCACACCGTGACGATGGCGGTCAGGATGCCGAACGGCGCCCACGCGCGCAGCGTCTGCGCTAGCGTGTAGGGCGATGCCTTGCGGCTCTGCACCGCGCCGCCGAAGCCGCCGCCAAAGCCCGCCAGCGCGACCGTGCCGCCGCTGACGTTGCCGGTGCCGCCGCCGGCGCGCTGCGATGCGCTGCGCGGCTGCCACACCTTCAGGAACGCCGCCAGCGATACCAGGCTCACCAGCGCCGAGGTGATATCCGGGAGTTCCGGCCCGATATGGTTGGAGGTGAAGTACTGCGTCACGGCAAAGCTGCCGCCGCACACCAGCGCCGCCGGCCAGGTCTCGCGCACGCCCTTGGCGCCATCCATCATGAACACCAGCCAGAACGGCACCAGCAGCGACAGCAGCGGCAACTGGCGACCGGCCATGGCGCCGATATGGAACGGGTCCAGGCCCGTCACCTGCCCGGCCACGATGATGGGAATGCCCATCGCGCCGAACGCCACCGGCGCGGTATTGGCGATCAGGCACAGCCCCGCCGCGTACAGCGGGTTGAAGCCCAGCCCCACCAGCAGCGCCGCGGTGATCGCCACCGGCGCGCCGAAGCCCGCCGCGCCTTCCAGGAAGGCGCCGAAGGCAAAGCCGATCAGCAGCATCTGCAGGCGCTGGTCGTCGGTGATCGACAGTACCGAGGCGCGGATCACCTCGAACTGGCCGGTCTTGACCACGATCTTGTAGAGGAACACCGCGGTCACGATGATCCACGCAATCGGCCACAGGCCGTAGGCAAAGCCGAATCCGGCCGCGGCCAGCGCCTGCTGCGCGGGCATGCCGTAAGCGAAGATCGCCACGGCCAGGGCCAGCAGCAGCGTCACCGCCGCGGCGACATGGCCCTTCATCCGCCATACCGCGAGCGCGATGAAGAAGAACAGGATGGGGATTGCTGCCGCCAGCGAGGACAGCCACAGGCTGCCTAGTGGTGTGTAGAGTTGGGTCCAGGGTTGCAAGGGTGGTCTCCTGATTTGGTGGTGGTTCGGGAAAATTCTTGTTTTGTGTGCGAGTACCGAGGCCGTCCCCGTTCCCGCTTGTTTGCTCCCCTCTCCCGCTCGCGGGAGAGGGGCGGGGGAGAGGGCAGGCCGTCGTTATGCGGCAGCGTTGTACTTCGTCGATGCTCTCGCCCTCTCCCCAACCCTCTCCCGCAAGCGGGAGAGGGAGTACACAGTCGGGTGCTGGAAGCGTCAGCGCTGTACTGCGCCGCGCCTGGCGCCGCTTACTCCGGCTGCCCCTTTTCCTTCAGCAGGTCCGCCAGGCTCTTCGCCGCCGGTTTCAGCGGCGTGCGGTGCTGCGTCCAGCCCAGCTGCCGCGCCGGAGTCAGCGCGCGCAGCCGCGTCGCGGCCCAGCGGAACAGCCGGTACGCCGCCGGGTGCGCATAGGCGCCGCTCCAGAAGCGCCACACCAGGTGCTCGCCGCGGCTGTACTTCGCGCCCTGGCCGCGCAGCGGGTTGGCGACCTGCTCTTCGGGATCGCGATTGGCCTCGGTGCGCAGTCGCACCAGCAGCTGCGGGATCGGGATGCGCACCGGGCACACTTCGCCGCAGGCGCCGCAGAGGCTCGATGCCGTGGCCAGGTCCGCGGTCGCCTCCAGCCCCAGCAGGTGGGGAGAGATGATCTTGCCGATGGGGCCGGGATAGGTCGTGCCATAGGCGTGGCCGCCGATGCGGGTGTAGACCGGGCAGTGGTTCATGCACGCGCCGCAGCGGATGCATTGCAGCGTGGCGCGCAATTGCGCATCGGCATAGGCCTGGGTGCGGCCGTTGTCGAGCAGCACCAGGTGCACTTCGCGCGGGCCGTCGCGCTCGCCCGCGCGGCGCGGGCCCGAGATCAGGTTGAAATAGGTGGTGATGGCCTGGCCCGTGGCCGAGCGCGTCAGCAGCGTCGACAGCGGCACGATGTGCTCGAGCCGGGCCACCACCTTCTCCATGCCCATGATGGCGATATGCACGTCGGGCACGGTGGTGGACAGCCTGCCGTTGCCCTCGTTCTCCACCAGCCACAGCGTGCCGGTGTCGGCGGCGGCGAAGTTCACGCCGGACAGGCCGATATCGGCCTCGACAAAGGCCTGGCGCAGCGCGCGGCGGCCGGTCTGGATCAGCGCGTCGACGTCCTCGGTATAGGGCGTGTCGGGGATATGCTCGGTGAACAGCTGCGCGATATCACCCTTGGTCTTGTGGATCGCCGGCATCACGATATGCGAGGGTTTCTCGCCGGCCAGCTGGACGATGTACTCGCCCATGTCCGACTCGATGCATTCCACGCCGCGTTCAGCCAGGTAATGGTTCAGCTCGATTTCCTCGCTGGCCATCGACTTGCCCTTGATCACGCGCCTTGCCTGCCTGGCGCTGGCGATGCCGTGGATGATGGCGTTGGCCTCGTCGGCGGTCTCGGCCCAGTGCACCTGCACGCCGGCGGCGGTCAGCTTCTGTTCCAGCTGCACCAGCAGGTCCGGCAGGTTGGCCAGCGCGTGCTGGCGCACCGCCTCGCCCAGGTCGCGCAGGCGTTCGAGCTCGTCGGCGTCGGGAAACTGCGCCAGGCGCTTGCCTTGCAGGAAGTCCATCGCGCCGCGGAAGCTCTGGCGCAGCTTGGGGTCGTCCAGCGCCTCGCGGGCGCGGGCCTTGAACTCTCGCGGCGCAACGAATTGCAGGGTCTGCTGGCTCATCACGCGGCCTCCGCGGTGTCGGTTTCGATCACGACCCACAGCCGGCGCGGACCATGCGCGCCGTAGGCCAGGGTTTGCTGGATGTCCGAGGTCTTGGACGGGCCGGAGACCAGCACCAGGTTGGTCGGCATGCCGTTGGCCCAGCGCTCGGCGCGCGCGGCCATGTGCAGGTCGTCATGCAGCGTCGAAGCCCGCACCAGCGCCACATGCAGCGGCGGCACCAGCGACACCGTGCGCGGCGAGCCCGCATCGGGCGCCAGCACCAGCGTGCCGGTGGCGGCGATGCCGGAGCGCGCGACGGTGAAGCCGGCATCGACGGTGTCGAACAGTTCGGCCTTCCACGCCTCGATCGGGCGGTCGTAGCCGATCACTTCGATCCCCGCCGGCAACGCGGCTGCCAGCGCCGCGCCAGCCGCGCTGGCCGGATCGAGCAGCAGCCGCTTCACGCCGGCGCTGGCCAGTTCCGCAGCCAGCAAGGCCGGCCAGGCGGTGGCGTCGGCGCGCCAGACCTCGGCATGCAGGCCCTGCAGCGCCGCCTGCATCGCGGCGACGCGCTCGTCCGTCGCGGGCGTGCCGTGGCGGCGCGCTTCGAAATGGCTGTCGATGCGGCGATCGAGCTCGGTAGTTTGCGGCGACGGCACGGGCGCGGCGGCGCGCAGCCGCCCCAGCATGCGTTCGCGGGCGCCAGGTGTGCTCATGCGGCACCTCCGGTACGGCGCCACAGGAAGCTGGCCAGGTGTTCCACCTGCAGCGGGGCGCGGTCGTGCGCGGCGGTATGGCCGATATTGAGCAGGCAGCCGCAGTCTGCCGAAACCAGGCGGTCGCAGCCGGTGGCACAGGCCGAGGCCACCTTGTCGCGCACCATGGCGCCCGAGATATCGGGATGCTTGAGCGAGAAGGTGCCGCCGAAGCCGCAGCATTCTGACTCGCGCGCATGCTCGACGCGGGTCACGCCCGGCAGTGCATCGACCAGCGCCACGCCGTGCCCGCGCGTGCCCATTTCGCGGCGCGCGCCGCACGAGGTATGCAGCACGATGCGCTCCGGTGGCGGGGCCGACGGCGCGGCGGTGCCGAAGTCCACCTTCAGCACGTGCAGCAGGAACTCGCCCAGCTCATAGACGCGCCCGGCCAGTTCGCGGGCCTTCGGGCCGGCCACCGGATCGTCGGCAAAGAGCTGCGGCCAGTGGTGGCGCATCATGCCGGCGCACGAGCCGGACGGCACGATCACCGGCCAGGGCTGGCCGAATAGGTCGAGCTGGGCGCGCGCCACCGCACGCGCCGCGTCGGGGTTGCCGCTGCTGTAGGCGGGCTGGCCGCAGCAGCTCTGGCCGCGCGGGAAATGCACGGTCAGGCCTTCGCGCTCGAGCAGCCGCACGGCATCGAGGCCGGCCTGCGGCACGAACATGTCGACCAGGCAGGTGGCAAACAGGTAGGCCTGCGTGGGGGCAGGGCCGCTGGGGTACTGACGATCCTTCATGTCTCGCTCCACACGTGCTGGGTCGCACGTTTGGGCGCATAATTCCCGCTTCCGCGCGGCGGTTCAAATTGGTCGGACCAATTCAAAATGAGCGCCGCGCACGTTCAGGAGCGAGGGAGTACGGCATGACGGCAGCCAGGCACGGGCATTCCCGCGGACGCGTGGAGTCGGTGATGCGGCGCATGGAAACCGCGCTGCTCGACGGCACCTGGCCGCCCGGCACGCGTCTGCCGGCGGAGCGCGTGCTGGCCGAGCAGTACGCGGTGGCGCGCAACACCGTGCGCGAGGCGATCCAGCGCCTGGCCGCGCGCGGCCTGCTGCAGAGCCGGCGCGGCGCGGGCGTCTATGCCACCGACCAGCTGCGCGCCGGCATTGCCTCGCCGTGGGGCCAGCTGGTGGCCGACCATCCCGCGCTGCGCGAAGACATCCTCGAGTTCCGCCGCGTGCTGGAAGGCGCCACGGCCTACTTCGCGGCGTTGCGCGCGGATGCCGCCGACGTGAAGCGCATCCGCGCGCTGATGGCCGAACTGGAGCGGGCGCGCGCCGCCGACGACAAGCAGGCCGAGGCCGATGCCGACGCGCAGCTGCATGACGCCATCGCCCAGGCCTCGCACAACACCATGTTCCTGCACCTGCATACCAGCGTGATCGGCATGCTGCGCGAGCACATCACCATCAACGGCACCGGCCTGCGCGAACAGGACGATGGCGCCTCGGACCTGCTGTTGCTGCAGCACCGCACGCTGTGCGATGCCATCTGCGCGCGCCGGCCCGAAGAAGCGCGCACGGCGATGCAGACTCACATCGACTTCGTGCGCAGCCGCGTGGAGCAGGACGGGGCCTGAATACAGGGTAGAGGAATACCGTCATTCCTTCGCAGGCGGGAATCCAGCGTCTTTGAAAGTCACTGGGTTCCCGCCTGCGCGGGAACGACGGTCGTTAACTTAACGGCATTTGGGTAGAGGCCCGCTTATTGGTCCTACCACCGGCCCGGCGTGCCGGCTGCGGCATTCAGATCAGACCGGCGCCGGCGAGCTCGCGCTTCAGGTACGCGTAGAAAATCGGCCCGGCGATCACGCCCGGGATGCCGTACAGCGTCTCCATCAGCAACATCACCATCAGCAGTTCCCACGCCGCGGCCTGGATGCGCGCGCCGATGATGCGCGCGTTCAGGAAATACTCGAGCTTGTGGATCACCACCAGGAACACCATCGATGCCACCGCGATCGGCAGCGACACCGACAGCGAGGCCACCACGATCGCCGTGTTCGAGATCAGGTTGCCGAGCACCGGCAGCAGCCCCGCCACGAAGGTGATGACCACCAGGGTCTTGCTCAGCGGCAGGTGCACACCGAACAGCGGCAGCACCAGCAGCAGGTAGACCGCGGTCAGCACGGTGTTGATCGCCGAGATCTGGATCTGCGCGAAGATAAACTGCGAGAACGCCAGCTGCAGCGTACGCGCGCGCGCCACCAGCGCGGCCGCCAGCGGGCGCCGGTTGGGGCGCGCCACCGCGCGGTACAGCGCCACCATCGCGCCGATCACCAGGCCGATCAGGATATGCACCAGCGTGCGCAGTACCTCGGCGCCCAGCTTCTGCGCCATCGCGGCGTGTTCGCGCAGCGTCTCGATCAGCGTGTTGGCCAGTTCGTCGACGCCGTTGGGCAGCGCGTCGCTGACCCACGGCGGCAGCTGCCCGCGCGAGCGGTCGATGATGTCGGCGACGTGGTTGAGCAGGCCGTCCAGGGTATTGCCCTCGCCGCTGACGAAGCGCACCAGCAGCCAGCCCGCCAGCGTCAGCCCCAGCAGGATCAGCGCCGACAGGATCGCCACCGCGAGCGCGTCGTGGCGCTGGTGCAGGCGCTTCAGGCGCGGCGCCAGCACGTCCACCAGCGAATACAGCAGCAGCCCGGACAGCAGCGCCGCCACCAGGTTGGCGTGCAGCACGGTCCAGAGCGCCAGCGCGGTCAGCAGGTAGGCGACAGTGCCGACGCTGTACCACGCGGCCGGCGGCAGGCGCGGGGTGGCGGTCGGTTCGGGCTCTTTCATTGGTGTCTCCGGCATGCAATTTGCTGAAAAATTATTCCTGGATTCTCGCCGATCCAGATGTAACGGCTGCGTCAGTCGCGGTTTCGGTCGCCCGGCCGCCGCGACCTGGCGCCGATGTTGGCATATCGGCACACGCAAAGGGTGTCTATATTAGGGGGAATCGTGCACGGCCAGCCGTTCGCCGCGCTGTCTTCGATTGTCGCCCGGTACAGGAACGCAACGCATGGCCTACACCCATACCATCGGCAACCACCGCCACGTCTTTGCCGACCTGCGCTCGCTGCTGGCCAGGGCCAGCCCGGCGCGCTCCGGCGACGCGCTGGCGGGCCTCGCCGCGCAAAGCGAACAGGAGCGGATGGCGGCACGGCTGGCGCTGGCCGAGGTGCCGCTGACGCGCTTCCTGAGCGAGGCGCTGGTGCCTTATGAAGACGACGAGGTCACGCGCCTGATCCAAGACCGCCATGACGCCGCTGCCTTTGCCGCGATCGATGCCACCACCGTGGGCGATCTGCGCAACTGGCTGCTGCGGCATGAGACCGACAGCGCCATGCTGGCGCGGGTGGCGCCCGGCATCACGCCGGAGATGGCGGCGGCGGTCAGCAAGCTGATGCGCAACCAGGACCTGGTCGCGGTGGCGCGCAAGTGCCAGGTGGTCACGCGCTTTCGCAGCACGGTGGGCCTGCCGGGCCGGCTGGCGGTGCGGCTGCAGCCCAACCATCCGACCGACGATCCCAAGGGCATCGCCGCCTCGATCATCGACGGGCTGCTCTATGGCTGCGGCGATGCCACCATCGGCGTCAATCCGGCCTCGGACAACCTCGGCGCGATCGTCTCGCTGCTGCGCATGATCGACGAGCTGCGCAGCCGCTTCGACATCCCCACGCAGTCCTGCGTGCTGACCCATGTCACCAACACGCTGCGCGCGATCGGCCAGGGCGCGCCGGTGGACCTGGTGTTCCAGTCCGTGGCCGGCAGCGAGCGCGCCAATGCGGCCTTCGGCATCAGCCTGTCGCTGCTGGCCGAGGCGCACGACGCCGCGCAGGCGCTGGCGCGCGGCACCGTGGGCGACAACCTGATGTATTTCGAGACCGGGCAGGGCAGCGCGCTGTCGGCCGACGCGCACCATGGCGTCGACCAGCAGACCATGGAGGCGCGCGCCTATGCGGTGGCGCGCGCGTTCTCGCCGCTGCTGGTCAATACCGTGGTCGGCTTTATCGGGCCGGAGTACCTGTACGACGGCAAGCAGATCATCCGCGCCGGGCTGGAAGACCACTTCTGCGGCAAGCTGATGGGCGTGCCGATGGGCTGCGACGTCTGCTACACCAACCATGCCGAGGCCGACCAGGACGACATGGATACGCTGCTGACGCTGTTCGGCGTGGCCGGCATCAACTTCATCATGGGCGTGCCTGGTGCCGACGACATCATGCTCAACTACCAGAGCACCTCGTTCCACGACGCGCTGTACCTGCGCGAAGTGCTGGGGCTGCGCCCGGCGCCGGAATTCGAGGCCTGGCTGCAGCGCATGGGCATTGCCGACGGCGCCGGCCGGCTGCTGGAGCCCGCGGCGCGCCAGCCGCTGCTGCAGATGGCCCACAGCTTGTAAGGAGCCGCGATGACCTCCGAACACCAGGCTCCCGCCATGCCGGACCCCGACCCCGCGGTGGCGGCCGAAGCCGACCCGTGGCAACGGCTGCGCCGCTTCACGCGCGCGCGCATCGCGCTGGGCCGCACCGGCCACAGCCAGCCCACCGACGCCGTGCTGGCGTTCGGCCTGGCCCACGCGCAGGCGCGCGATGCGGTGCACCTGGCGCTGGAGGTGGGCGCGGTCACCGCGGCGCTGGATGCGGCCGGGCTGGCGCACGTGGCAGTGCACAGCGCGGCGCCGGACCGCGAACACTACCTGCGCCGCCCCGACCTGGGCCGTCGTCTCGACGACGTCAGCCGTAAGCGGCTGGACGCGGCGCGGCCGCAGCAGGCGCCTGATGTGGTATTCGTGATTGCCGACGGCCTGTCCGCGCTGGCCACGCAGCGCCATGCGCTGCCGCTGCTTCAGGCGGCGCGCGAGCGCCTGCCGCCGGACTGGCAGATCGGTCCCGTGGTGGTGGCCGAGCAGTCGCGCGTGGCGCTGGGCGACGAGATCGGCGAGCGCCTGGGCGCGCGCCAGGTGGTGATGCTGATCGGCGAGCGGCCCGGGCTGAGTTCGCCCGACAGCCTCGGCATCTACCTGACCCATGCACCGCGCGTCGGCCGCACCGATGCCGAGCGCAACTGCATCTCTAACGTGCGCCCGGAGGGGCTGTCCTACGCACAGGCCGCCGACCGGCTGGTGTTTCTGCTTTGCGGCGCGGCGGCGCTCGGGCGCTCAGGCGTGGACCTGAAGGACGACAGCGCGGCGGCGTTGTCCGCAGGCGGCGAGGCCTCGCCACAGATCCGCTGAAACAGCAAAACGGCCACCGCGCGGGCCGCGACCCGCGTGTTGGCCGTTGCCGTCGCACCGCTTACATCATGCGGCGCGAGAATTGCCCATGCCCCGCATCCGACATCAGTTGCTTGAACTGGTCGCCACTCATGTGCACCAGGTCCTGGTGGTCGCCGCCCTCGAAATACACTTCGGGCTGCTGCATCAGGCTGTCGTCCACATAAGTTGTCATGCCGTATGCCATCGCCACCGGCGGAATCGCACCGAGGTCGCAATCCTTGAATATCTCGCGGATCTCGTCCTCGTGCGCCAGCACCAGGTCGCGCCCGGTCTGTTCGCAGATGGCGGCCATCTGCAGGTGATGGCTCGAAGGGATCACAGCGGCGACATAGCCGCGTTCATCCTCCAGCAACAGCGTCTTGGCCAGCCGGTCCCCGGGCACGTGCGCGGCCTCTGCCGTGGCCATGCTGCTCAGGGTGTAGGGGTGGCGGATGATGTCGTAGCGGGTGTTCTTGCTGCTCAGGCAGTTTGCGAGCGTACTAGCCAGGGCCATGGTTGCTCCTAGGTTCCGGATGCGCCGACGGTTATCCTTGTGCTCCTAATATAGTGCCCCGGCGCCATGGCGATGGCCTGTTGCTAGCGGTGCAGCCGCGGCCACACCGCCTGCAGTTCGGTCTTCAGGAAATTCAGCAGGTAGCGCGTGGCCAGGGTCTGGTAACGGTTGGGCATGGTCAGCATGTAGAGCTTGCTGCCGAACACGCTGATGCGGTAGTCGGACAGCAGCGGCACCAGTGCGCCGCTGTCCAGTTCCGCGCCGATCGCATAGATCGGGAAGATGCCGACGCCCAGGCCGGCCAGCACCGCCTCTTTCAGGAAGGCGAAATTCTCCGAGCTGAGCGTGGGCTCGAGCACCACTTGTTCGCGCACCTCGCCATCGTTGCCGCCTGCGCGCGAGCCCGATGCCTTGAGCTTCTGCCCCACCGGCGACGCGCACACGATGGCATGCGACTGCAGCCCCGCCAGTGCCTGCGGCGCCGGGTGGCCGGCAAGATACGCGGGCGCGGCGCAGACGATCCAGTCGACCGCGCCGATCTCGGTGGCGACCACCGAATCGGGCGGCGTCGAGATGATGCGCAGCGCCACTTCCACGTCCTCGGACACCAGGTTGTGCACGCGGTTGTCGAACACGACATCCAGCGTAATGTCCGGGTAGCGCTGCTTGAACCGCACCAGCAGCGGCGACAGCAGCGAATGGCCCAGCCCGGTGGGCACCGACAGCCGCACATGGCCCTGCAGGCTCTTGCCCATGTTGCTGATCAGCGCATTGGCCGCCGCGACCTCGCCCAGGATATTGCGGCCGTGCTCGTACAGCCCGGCGCCGACCGGCGTCGGCTCGACGTGGCGCGTGGTCCGGCGCAGCAGCTGCACGCCCAGCTCTTCTTCCAGCGCCTTGAGCCGGTAGCTGACATTGGCGCGCGTCATCTTGAGCTTGCGCGCGGCCGCGCTCAGGTTGCCGGCGTCGACGATGTCGACGAACAGGCGCAGGGCGTTCAGGTCCATGGGGATGATCAGAGCAAGACGGCGGGCGGTGACAGGCCCCCGTATACTGCCACGCCGGCGCCGCCGCGCGCCGCAATGCGATGTTGCGCGCACTGCGGCTTGCACTGTGCGCGGGTCTGGGCAATGATTCGAGCCGGACCCTCAACTGGCCTACTGCGCCCCCGTTTGCCATGCACCGCTCGTTGCGCCGATGGCTGTGCCTGCCTTTGTTCTTTGCCGGCGCCAGCGCCTCCGCCCAGGATCTGGTCGACTGCAAGCGGATCGAGCATGACCAGCTCATCATCGCCTCCCAGGAAACCCTGCTGTTCCTGCGCTGCCGCGCGCGCCAGGTTGCGTACGAGGCGCCGCGCCTGAAGGGCGTGTCGCAACGCGTCAAGGACGACCTGGTGTTCGCGTGCCTGGACCAGGCCGACGCCGTCGAACACCAGCTGCGCGTGCGCCATGGCTATTCGCGCGAAGCGCTGGCGCGCCAGCGCTGCGAACTGTCCGGCGCGCTCACGCCCGGCGGGTGAAGCCGGGACGTCGCTTCAGGCATAGCCGCCATTGGCGCGCAGCACCTGTGCATTGACCCACGCACCGTCCGGCCCCGCCAGGAAGGCCACCGCCGCGGCGATGTCGTCGGGCGTGCCGAGCCGCTCCAGCGGCGCCAGTTTTGCCAGCTGCGCCACCTGCTCCTCTGACTTGCCGTCGAAGAACAGGTCGGTCGCGACCGGGCCCGGCGCCACCGCGTTGACAGTGATGCCGCGGCCGCGCAGTTCGTTGGCCAGCACCCGCACCAGCCCTTCGACGCCCGCCTTGGCCGCGATATACGGCCCGTAGCCTGGGAAGGCGCGCGCAATCACGCTGGTCGACAGCGCGATGATCCGTCCGCCCTGGCCCAGCCGCGCGGCGGCCTCGCCCAGCACCAGGAAGGCGCCGCGCAGGTTGGTGGCGATGGTCTGGTCGAAGGCGTCGACGCCGGCCGGCGCCACCGGCTTCAGCGTCATGATGCCGGCGCTGTTGACCACCACGTCGAGCCGGCCGAAGGCGTGTTGCGCGGCATCGAACAGGCGCGCCACGTCCGGCGCCTGCGCCACGTCGCCCTGGACGGCGATCGCGTTGGCGCCGGCCGATCGTGCCGCGGCGACGGTCTCTTCGGCGCGGGCCGCGTTGCCGGCATAGCCGATGGCTACGTCAAAGCCGTCGGCGGCCAGCCGCAAGGCAATGGCGCGGCCAATGCCGCGGGAGGCGCCGGTGACGAGCGCGGCACGGCGGGAAGTAGCGGGAACGGAGGTCATGGCAGTTTCCTGGTCGGGTTGGGGATGGCTGCATGATGGATGTTGGCGCTTCCTGGATAAATGCCCTCCGGAAAAAAGGATTAGCCAAAACCGATCAACAATCCCGGACGTGATGGCTTCGTCTCACGCGCGCCGGATTGGCGCTAATCCCTTGCTGGCGTTGCAGGCTCCGCCTGCGCCGAGCCGGGGCTTGCGTTAAGATCGCTTCCTTCCCAGCCGTTTTTTTGGCGCGCCGTTGCGCTGTATTCCGCGTCTTGCCATGAGCAATCTGAACCAGCAATCCATCCTTTCCGTCCATCACTGGACCGACACCCTTTTCAGCTTCACCTGCACGCGCGACCCCGGTTTCCGCTTTGAAAACGGCCAGTTCGCGATGGTCGGCCTGGAAGTGAATGGCCGCCCGCTGCTGCGCGCCTACAGCATCGCCAGCGCCAACTACGAAGAGACGCTGGAATTCTTCAGCATCAAGGTGCCCGACGGCCCGCTGACCTCGCGCCTGCAGCATCTGCGCGAGGGCGACCAGATCTACGTCGGCAAGAAGCCGACCGGCACGCTGCTGGTGGACAACCTGCTGCCCGGCAAGACCCTGTGGCTGCTGGCCACCGGCACTGGCCTGGCGCCGTTCCTGTCGATCATCCGCGATCCCGACGTCTACGAGCGCTACGACAGGGTGGTGCTGACCCATACCTGCCGCTTCGTCGAAGAGCTGGCCTACCGCGAACTGATCCAGGAACACCTGCCGCAGCACGAGCACCTGGGCGAGCTGGTGCGCGAGAAGCTGGTGTACTTCCCGACCGTGACCCGCGAAGAGTTCGACAACCGCGGCCGCATCACCGACCTGATCGCCTCCGGCGAGCTGTTCGAGCGCCTGGGCGTGGCGCCGTTCTCGACCGAGAACGACCGCATCATGCTGTGCGGCAGCCCGGATATGCTGAAGGACGTGCGCGCCATCCTGGAAGCGCGCGGCTTTGCCGAAGGCAATATGAGCCACCCCGGCCATTTCGTGCTGGAAAAGGCCTTCGTCGGCTAAGGCCGGCCCACCCCGGCGCGGAACCGCGCCGGGCGTCCCGGTTGTGTCCCCTCGCGCGCTACACCTCGCGCGTCATCCCCTTCAAATCGATCCACTCGGCAAACTGCGCCTCGGTGACATGCCCCGAGGCGATCGCGGCCTCGCGCAGCGACAGGTTGCGCTTGACCGCGAGCTTGGCGATTTCCGCGGCGCGGTCGTAGCCGATATGCGGATTGAGCGCGGTCACCGGCATCAGCGAGCGCTCCAGCAGTTCGGCGATGCGTGCGCGGTCGGCCTCGACCCCCTCGACCATATGCTCGGCGAAGCTCGACGCCGCGCCTGCCAGCAGGCTCACCGATTGCAGCAGGCTGTAGATGATCACCGGCTTGTAGGCGTTCAGCTCGAGCGTGCCCAGTCCGTTCGCCAGCGTCACCGTGGTGTGGTTGCCGATCACGCGGCAGCACACCATCGCCAGCGCCTCGGCCTGGGTCGGGTTGACCTTGCCCGGCATGATCGACGAGCCCGGCTCGTTGGCCGGCAGCACCAGCTCGGCAAAGCCGGCGCGCGGGCCCGAGCCCAGCAGCATGAAATCGCGCGCGATCTTCAGGAATGACGAGGCGGTGGTGTTGAGCGCGCCCGACAGGTCGGCCAGCGCGTCGTGCGCGGCCTGCAGCGCATAGCGGTTAGGCGCGGGCTCGAACGGCAGGCCGGTGTAGTCGGCCAGCGCGCGCGCAAAGGCGGCGGCAAAGCCGTGCGGCGCGTTCAGGCCGGTGCCGACCGCGGTGCCGCCCTGCGCCACCGGCATCGCCCGCAGCATGGCCTGCTGCAGGCGCGACTGGGCATCGGCCACCTGCGCCATGTAGCCGGAGAATTCCTGCCCCAGCGTCAGCGGCACCGCGTCCTGCAGGTGGGTGCGGCCCACCTTGACGATATCGGCAAAGGCTTCGACCTTGCGCGCGAAAGTCTGCTGCAACTGTTCCAGTGCGGGCAGCAGTTCCTGCTGGATCGCGCGCGTGGCGGCGATGTGCATCGCGGTGGGGAAGCTGTCGTTGGACGACTGGCTGGCGTTGACGTGGTCGTTGGGGTGCACCGGGGTCTTGCTGCCGACCTCGCCGCCCAGCAACTGGATGGCGCGGTTGGCGATGACCTCGTTCAGGTTCATGTTGGTCTGCGTGCCCGAGCCGGTCTGCCAGACCGACAGCGGGAACTCGTCAGGCCAGCGGCCTTCGATGACCTCGGCGGCGGCCTGCTCGATGGCATGCGCCAGTTCGGGCCGCAGCACGCCCAGTTCGCCGTTGGCGCGCGCCGCGCACAGCTTCAGGATGGCAAAGGCCTCGATCAGCGCGGGCGGCATTTTCTCGGTGCCGATGCGGAAGTTCTGGCGCGAGCGTTCGGTCTGCGCCCCCCACAAGTGGTCGGCGGGCACGGGCACGTCGCCCAGGCTGTCTTTTTCGATGCGGGTGGCGGCGGTGGACGGGTCTGGCATGGGCTGGCTCCTTGGCAAGGCGGCGGACGGCTGGGCCGGAGGGCATGGTGCGGTCCATTAGAATACCGCTTCGCCAAGGCGGGTGCCCGCGCCCCGCTGTCTTGCCGGCTATCGCGACAACTTCCGCCGCATGCTCATCGCCCAGCTCAAATCCTTCTTCATGGTGGCCCGCATCGGCAGCGTCACGCAGGCGGCCAAGCGCCTGGGCCTGTCGCAGCCCACCATCACCGCGCAGATCCGCGCGCTGGAAGAGGCCTACGGGGTCGAGCTGTTCCATCGCGGCGGGCGCCGGCTGGCGCTGTCCGACGCCGGTCTGGCACTGCTGCCCCGGGTCGAGGCGCTGGTGCAGCAGGAAACCGAGATCGATTTCTTCCTGCGCCATTCTGGCGACCTGCGCACCGGCAGCCTGCGCGTGGGCGCCACCGCGCCTTACTACGTGCTGGAACTGATCCGCCGCTTCAGCGAGCGGTTCCCGGCCATCGACGTGAGCGTGGTCACCGGCAACTCGCGGGAGGTGCTGGAGGCGCTGCAGGAATACCGCGTCGACCTCGCCACCTCGTCGCAGCGCGTCGACGATGCGCGCCTGTCGCGCATGCTGCTGGGGGTGGACCCACTGATGCTGGTGGTGCACCGCACCCATGCGCTGGCCGGGCATACCGAAGTGCCGGTGAGCGCGCTGGCGGGCTGTCGGCTGCTGATGCGCGAGCTGGGGTCGACCACGCGCATCGCCACCGAGGACATGCTGGCGCAGGCGCGCGTCAGCCCGGCGGCGCAGATGGAAATCGGCAGCCGGGAATCGATCCGCGAAGCGGTGATCCGCAACCTCGGGGTTTCGGTGATCGCCCGGCATGAGGTGCCGAGCCATCCTGACCTGCGCGTGCTGGGCTTCACCGATGCCGCGCCGTGCCTGCACGAATACCTGTATTGCCTGCGCGAGCGGCGCGGCGCGCGGCTGATCGATGCCTTCGCCGCGCTGGCGGATTCGCCGCCGGGGCAGGCGCCCGGCGGCGACTGAGCCAGGCGGCGCCCGAGCGCGCCCGCGCTACGCGGTCATTTTCAGGCACTGCTCCATGCAGGCGGCGCAGGCGCGCGCGCATTCCTGGCAGTGCTCGGCATCATGGCGCTCGCATTCCTCCTTGCACCACTTGCAGACCTCGGCGCAGTCCTCGCACACCAGCGGCGCGAACTCGCTGTTGCGCAGCATGTAGGACGCGGCCAGCTGGGCGATGCCGGCGCAATCCATGTCCAGCGCAATGCAGCGCGCCATCTTGCGCACGTCCTGTTCTTCCAGGCAGGCGGCCGCGCACTTGAGGGCGGCCGCCGCCGCGGCATTGCAGGCGGCAATGCAGTCGGCGTAGCGGGCGGCGTTTTCCTGCACGGTGGGTCGGATCATGGAACGTCCTCCTTCGGGGTAGGTGGATGGAACCGGCATGCCCGCGGTGCGGCAGGCGGCGCATCCGCGCCCGCACGGGGCATCGTTATCCACAATAGCAGGCGCTGCCGCTTCCTGTCGGCCCGGTATTTGCAGCGCCGCGCTGGTTACAATGCCGGGTAGGCGCGGACGGCAGGCGCCGGCCCGCAGGCATCGCGGCCGTCACCTGGCCACGGTCCGGGGCACCACCGGCCCGCATTGCGCATCTAACAGGCACGGCACCGGCCAGAGCGGCCGGCCGCTGCAAACACACACACCGGCAGCACGGGAAGGAAGGAACATCATGGGCGAGGCAAAACGGCGGGGAACTCCCGAGGAGCGTGCGGCACAGGCACGCGCAAAGATCGAGGCCTTGCGCCCCGCCCAACTGGTGTGCGGGCACTGCAAGACCGCGTTTGCGCAGTTCGACGCGCTCGACGTGCCGGGCCTGCCCGGCATCGACGCGGTGTTCGGCGGCGAATGCCCCAGCTGCGGCAACGACGTGGTGGTGTTCAAGGGCGCGCCCGAGGCCGTCGCCCAGGCCATGATCGCCTGGGAAAAGATGCTTGGCGCCGACGCCCAGCTCGGCTACCAGTCCAGCGACGGCCGCCACGTGCCGTTCGAGCCCGAGGGCGCGGCCGGCGCGGTGCCGGACAAGCCCGCCGGCACGCTTCACTGAGCCGCGGACGGGCCCGCGTGCTGCGGGCTGGGTTCATCCGCCAGCTCGGGCGGGCCGATCTCGTAGCGGCCGCGGCCCGCGCCCTTGGCGCGGTATAGCAGCACGTCCGCGAGCCGCATCAGCTCGTGGTCCTGCGCCGGGCCGCCGCGGTACAGCGCCAAGCCGATGCTGACGTCGACGTCGGCGCGCACGCCCTCGAAGCTGAACGGGACATCCATCGCCTGCAGGATCGCCTGCGCCACGCGGCGTGCCGCCGCGGGCCGGGGCAGTTCTTCCAGCACCACGGCGAACTCGTCGCCGCCCAGGCGGGCCACGGTATCGGTGTCGCGCACGCAGTGGCGCACGCGCCGGGCAAAGTCTTGCAACAGCAGGTCGCCGGCGGCGTGCCCGTGGATATCGTTGACCGCCTTGAAGCGGTCCATGTCCAGATACAGCAGCGCCATCAGCGTGCCCTGCTCGCGGCTGCGCGCCATGGCCGCGTGCAGCTGGCCTTCGAAGGCGCTGCGGTTGAGCAGCTGCGTCAGGTGGTCGGTGCGCGACATGCGCGCCAGGCGCTGGGTTTCGAGCTTGCGCTGGGTGATGTCCTGCACGTGGACATGCACGCCCACCACTTCGCGGCCGTCGGGGCTCCATTCCGGACGCAGGCTGGTTTCCATGCAGTGGTAGTCGGGACTCTCGTCCTCGGTTTCGAAGGTCACCGCGCTGCCGGCCAGCGCGCGCTCCAGGAACGGCCGCACGCGCGCGAAGCGGGCTTCGCCGAGTACCTCCCGCATGGCCTTGCCGCGCAGTTCTTCGGGCTTCAGGCCGAACACGCGCTCATAGGCCAGGTTGTTGAACACATAGCGCGCTTCGGTATCGACAAAGGCCAGCAGCGACGGCAACGTGTCGGTCACCGCGCGCAGCCGCCGCTCGCTGCGGTCCAGCGCCTGGCGGCGCTCGCGCACGTCGCGCATCAGCTTGATGAAGGCGCGCGTCAGGTCGCCGATCTCGTCGCGCTGCTGGCGCGTGGGCAGCCGCTCGAATGCGGACAGGTCGTTGGCGCTCGCCAGCACCACCCGGTGCAGGCGCGACAGCGGCATCAGCTGGCGCCGCACCGCTAGCCAGATCAGCAGCGCCACCCCTGCCATCGCCACCCCCGCCATGCCGAGAAAGCGCTGCTGCATCTGTCGCAGCGGCGCGTAGGCTTCGCGCGCCGGCAGCAATGCCACCAGTTCCCAGCCGGTGCTCGACATCAGGTAGCGCGCGATCACCGGCCGCGCCGGCGTCAGGAATTCCAGCGGCGCGGGGCTGTCGTCCTCGCCGCAGGTATCGGCCACGGGCCGGGCCGGCTGGCGTGCCTGGGAGGGATCGGGATGGCGCACGTAGACCGGCTCGCGCCCGGCCGAGACCAGGCAGTAGTAGCCGGTGGTGCCGAGCCGGTTGTGCAGGATGTCGACCAGGAAGTTGGCGCTGGACAGGTCCAGCCATCCGCCCACCAGACCCAGGAAGCCGCGCTGCGGCGACAGCACCGGCACCGCCACCAGCACGCCCATCTGGCCGCTGGTGCGCGAGCGGATCGGCGGCGACACCACCGGGGCCAGGGTGCGCGCGGCCTCGCGGAAGTAGGCGCGGTCGCTGACTGCGGCGCCGTCGCCCTGGTCGCTGAGGACATTGCCGTGCTGGTCGGCGACCAGCAGCGCGTTGAACGCCGCCGGCACCGGGATCGCGGCGGACAGCGCCTGCAGCGTGCGCTGCCGCGCCGCGGCAGCCTGCGCGCCGTGCGCCTGCGCGAGCAGGCCGCCGAGCTGGTCGGCCTGGTGCGCCAGCAACTGGATACGGTCGTTCATGGCCGTGTCGAGCTGGTTGGCGGTCAGCTTGACCACGGAATCCTGCTGGCCTTCGAGCGCATCGTGCAGATCGCTGTGCGCGTCATACAGGGCGATCAGTACGATGCCGGTGCCGAATACCGCGGCCAGCACGGTGGTGATGATCGCTATGCGCGCTTTCAGCGTGGGCGTGTAAACGGGCATGTCGGGTGCAGTGGGGGCGCAAGGCCAGCGAGGAACGGCGCAGGCTTGTCGCAAACTGCAGGTCGAGTCTCGGGTGCAACCCTACCATACCCCTGCCTTGGTGGGGTATCGGGCATTTCACCCGCACCGCTTGCCATGCCGCGGCGGGGCTGTGCGCGCTGCCTGCGCCACGGTATAGTCCCCCGCTAAGGCGAAGGCCGGCCGCGTGGCGGCATGCCTGCGCAGGGGCGGTGCCCCTGCCGCATGCCGGAACCCACCGACCATGAGACTGACTTCGCTTTCTCCCGCCCTGTTGTCATTGCTGGTCGCGGCCGGCGGCGCGCTGCTGACGGCGGGGGCATGGCTGCAGGCCGACCGGCTCGAGCGCCGCGCCGCGCAGCAGCACTTCGATGCGCTGCTGGCGCAGGCCGGCAGCGCGCTGCGCGAGCGCATGCTGGAGAACGAACGGCTGCTGCGCGGCGTGGCCGCGGTGATGACGGCCAATCCCGGCAGCTCGCGCGCGCAATGGCGCAACTACCTCTATACCGCGCAGCGCGACGACCTGCCGGCCGGCACCCAGGCCATCGGCTATGCGCCGCTCGCCACGCCACGGCAGGTGCCGCAACTGGTGCAGGCCGCCCGCGCCGACGGCCTTGCCGATTACAGCGTCCATCCCGCCGGCGCGCGGGAGCTGTACGCGCCCATCCTCTACATCGATCCGCTGGACGGGCGCAGCATGCGCATCGCCGGTTTCGACATGCTGTCCGAGCCCACCCGCCGGGCCGCGCTCGAAGCCGCGCGCGACAGCGGCGAGCCGCGCCTGAGCGCCGGCCTGGATCCGATCGGCGAAGTCGAAGCCACCGGGGCCGCGGCGCGCCAGCGCGGCGCGCTGGTGTTCCTGCCGGTCTATGGCGGCGGTGCTCCGGTCGGCACGGTGGCGCAGCGGCGCGAAGCCGTGCTCGGCTACGTCTACCTGTCGCTGCGTTTGGGCGACCTGATGCGCGCGGTCGGGGCCTCGGCGTCGAACGAACTCGAGCTGTCGCTGCACGAAGGCGGCCCCGCCGCTGCCGGCGCGCTGCTGTCGGGCGGTCCCACCGAAGGCGAGCTGCGCGAGGACGGCAGTGCCCCGCAGCTGCGGGGCGAGCGCCAGTTCCACTACGGTGGCCGCAGCTGGACGCTGCGCGCCGCTACCCGTCCGGCTTTCGAAGCCGCGCATGGCCCGCGGCCCGCCTTGCTGGTCCCGGCCGCGGGTGCGCTGGCGACGCTGCTGCTGGCCTGGCTGACCCATGCGCTGGCGCGCCAGGGCCGCGCCGCGCGCCAGCGCGAGGCGCGGGCCGTGCACGCCTGGGAAGACGACAGCGCCATGCTGCAGGCCTGCCTGGCGCAGTCCGCCGACGGCTTTGTCGTGACCGATGCGCAGGGCGTGGTGGTGCGCGCCAGCGAGCGCGCCGGGCAATTGCTGGGCACCGATGCCAGGCGCCTGGCCGGACGCAGCCTGGACGCGCTGATTCCCGGCGCCGCCGGGGTGGTGCCCGCCGACGCCGCCGCGGGTTCCGCGACCCACCGCGAACTGGCCGGCGTGCGTGCCGACGGCGACAGCTTCGCGCTGCGCGTCAGCGTCGCGCGCCTGCCCGCTGGCGACGGCGTCGCGCCGCACCGGCTGTGGGCGGTCACCGACCTCGCGCCCGCGCGGCGCGCACAGGATGCCGCCGCGGTGCAGGCGGCGCGCTATGCCGGCCTGCTCGACCATGCCGCCTTCTGCGTCATCACCTTCGACGAGCACGGCCTGATCACCGGCATCAACGCGGCCGGCCAGCGCATGCTGTGGTACAGCAGCGCCGAGCTGGTCGGCCACATGCCCATGACCGGCCTGCATGTCGCCGCCGAACTGGCCGACCACGCGCGCGCGCTCAGCGCCGAGCTGGGCGCGCCGGTGCCGCCGGGCCTGCCCGCGCTGCTGGCCAAGCCGCGGCTGGGGCTGACCGATGAACGCGAATGGACCTGGGTGCGCAAGGGCGGCTCGCGCATGCCGGTGCGGCTGGCGGTGTCGGCGCTGCCGATGACTGCAAGCGCCGCGCCGACCGGCTACCAGGCGCTCGGCCATGACCTGACCGAGCGCCTGCGCGTGGACGAGTACATCCGGCACCTGGCGCTGCACGATCCGCTGACCGGCCTGCCCAACCGCGCCGAACTGAGCGAGCGCGCGCAGGCCTTGCTGCTGCACGCGCGCACCCGCGGCGAGCGCGTCGCGCTGCTGCTGCTCGACCTGGACCACTTCAAGCGCATCAACGATTCGCTCGGCCACCCGGTGGGCGACGACGTGCTGCGCACCATGGCCGACCGCATCAAGGGCACGGTGCGCCAGGGCGACCTGGTGGCGCGCATGGGCGGCGACGAGTTCGGCGTGGTGCTGGCCGGCCTGCGCCACGACAGCGAAGCCGAGCTGATCGCCGCCAAGATCCAGGCGCGCGTCAATGAAGAACTGGTGGCCGGCGGCCAGCGCCTGCGCGTGACGCCGTCGATCGGCATGGCGGTCTTCCCCGACGACGGCGACACGCTGACCGAGCTGCTCAAGTCCGCCGACTCGGCGGTCTACGCCGCCAAGCAGGGCGGGCGCGCGCGCCTGTGCCGCTTTGCCAGCGCGATGGCCGAGGCCTCGCTGACGCGCTTCACCATCGAAGGCCTGCTGCGGCGCGCGCTGGCCGGCAACGAATTCCGGCTGCGCTACCAGCCGATCGTCGATACCGCCACGCTGACCATTCCCGCGGTCGAGGCGCTGATCACCTGGGAGACCGCCGAGCGCGGCGCAATGCAGCCGGCCGAGTTCATCCCCATTGCCGAACAGAGCGGCCTGGTGGTGCCGCTGGGCGAATGGGCCCTGGCCACCGCCTGCCGCGAGATCCAGGCCTTGCGCGAGGAACTGGGCCGCGAGCTAGAAGTGGCGGTCAATATCTCGCCGCTGCAGCTGCGCCAGGCCGACTTTCCCGACACCGTGGCGCGCTGCCTGCAGCAGGCCGGCCTGCCGCCGCAGGGGCTGGTGATCGAAGTCACCGAGGGCATCCTGGTCGATGGCGGCGAGACCACCATCGAAACCTTCCGCCGCCTGCGCGAACTGGGCGTGGGGCTGTCGATCGACGACTTCGGCACCGGCTACTCGGGGCTCAATTACCTGACCCGTCTGCCGATCAGCCGGCTCAAGATCGACAAGTCCTTCGTCGACGGCGTGGACACGCCCGGCCATGACCAGGCCGTGGCCGCGGCCATCATCGCGCTGGGGCACCAGCTGCATCTCAAGGTGATCGCCGAAGGGGTGGAGACCGCGGCGCAGTTTGCCTTCCTGCGCGCGCAGGGATGCGACGGGCTGCAGGGCTTCCTGTTCAGCCAGGGCGTGCCGCAGCAGGCGCTGCGCGAGGTGCTGCGCACGCCGCTGGCAGTGCCGGATACGGCCGAGATCCCCCCGGCGTCCACAACTCAACAGGCCTGAGCGCGCCTGCGCCGCATCCCAAATCCCCCGATACCTCCATCGAAAACCTTTGCCGATCTGCCATATGGCTGGCATCTGCGCTGCCTATGCTGGCGGCCAATTCGATCGAGATGCAGGGAGATTCGGTGATGCAGGCAGGCAAGCCAACGCAGGGCAGGGCATTCCTGGCCGTGGAGCAGGTCAGCAAGCGCTTTGGCGGCTCCGGCGGCTTCCTCGCACTGGACGGCGTGTCGCTGTCGGTCGGGCAGGGCGAGCTGCTGTGCCTGCTGGGCCCGTCCGGCTGCGGCAAGACCACGCTGCTGCGCATCATCGCCGGCCTGGAGCGAGAGGACGCCGGCCGCATCCACGCCGGCGCGCGCGAGCTGACCTGCCTGCCGCCGCAGGCGCGCGACTACGGCATCCTGTTCCAGTCCTACGCGCTGTTTCCCAACCTGACCGTGGCGCAGAACGTTGCCTACGGCCTGCACGGGCGCGGCATGGGACGCACGCACCGCAACGCGCGCGTGGCCGAGATGCTCGACCTGGTCGGCCTGGCGGGCAGCGAGCGCAAGTTCCCGGGGCAGCTCTCTGGCGGCCAGCAGCAGCGCGTGGCGATGGCCCGCGCGCTGGCGCCGGCGCCTTCGCTGCTGCTGCTGGATGAGCCGATGTCGGCGCTCGACGCGCGCGTGCGCGAGCACCTGCGCGCCGAGCTGCGCCAGCTGCAGCGCCGCCTGAACATCACCACCGTGATGGTCACCCACGACCAGGAAGAGGCCATGACCATGGCCGACCGCATCGCCGTGATGGATGGCGGGCGCATCGTGCAGGCGGGCACGCCCGCCGAGATCTACGAGCAGCCGGCGTCAGCCTTCGTCGCCGGCTTTGTCGGGCAGGCCAACTGGCTGCCCGGGCACAGCGGGCCGGCCGGGCGCTTCACCATCGGCGAGGGCGGCCAGGCGGTCGAGTTGCTGGTCGACGCGCCGCTGCCGGTGGCCGGCGCCGGCCGGCTGTGCTGCCGTCCGGAAGCGGTGCGGCTGGACCCGGACCCCGCCGAGCCCAACCGTCTGCTGGCGCGCGTGGTCGACCAGACCTACCTGGGCAACCGCTACCGGCTGGCGCTGGAGGCCGACCGCCTGCCTGGCCTGCCCCTGATTGCCGACGTTGCGCGCGAGGCGCGGCACAGGCTGCCGCAGGCGGGTGGCCACAAGTTCTGGATCGCCCTGCCGGCGCCAGCGCTGCGGGTGTTCGCATGATGCGCGCCGCCACCGCCGCGTTGCCGGCGCAGGCACCGGCGTCGCATCGGCGCGGCACCGGCCTGGGCGCGCGGCTGGCGCACGGCGCCCCGGCCGCGATGAAGTGGCTCTGGCTGGCCGGGCTCGCCGTCGGCCTGCTGCTGCCGCTGCTGGCGCTGTTCCGCCAGGCCTGGTTCGATGGCGCGGGCCAGTGGGTGCTGGGCGCGCGCATGGCGGCGCTGGTATCCGGCCCCAACTTCCTGCCGATGCTCGGGCGCAGCGTGGCCGTGTCGCTGACGGTGGTGGCGCTGGTGGTGCCGCTGGCGTTCGGCTTTGCCTACGCGCTGCAGCGTTCCTGCATCGCGCTGCGGCCGCTGTGGCGCGGCATTGCGCTGCTGCCGCTGTTCGCTCCGTCGCTGCTGCCGGCGATCGCGCTGGTCTATCTGTTCGGCAACCAGGGCATCTTCCGCGAGGTGTTCGGCCCGGGCGGCATCTACGGCTTCTGGGGCATCGTGCTGGGCGAGGCCTTCTACACCTTCCCGCATGCGCTGATGGTGCTGGTGGCGACGCTGTCGCTGGCCGATGCGCGCCTCTATGAAGCGGCGCGCGCCATGGGCGCCGGGCCGTGGCGCAGCTTCCGCACCGTGACGCTGCCGGGCGCGCGCCAGGGCCTGTTCGCCGCGGCGTGCCTGGTGCTGACGCTGGTGATCACGGACTTCGGCGTGCCCAAGGTGGTGGGAGGCGGCTACCCGGTGCTGGCGCTCGAGGCGTACAAGGCCGTGGTAGGGCAGCAGCAGTTCGACCGCGGCGCGCTGATCGGCATGCTGCTGCTGGCGCCCGCGCTGCTGACCTTCGCCGTGGACATGGCGCTGCAGCGGCGCCAGCGCATGCAGCTTGGCAGCCGCGCGCAGGTGTACGTGCCGGCGCCGGAGCGCGGCCGCGACGGCGCGTGCCTGCTGCTGGTGCTGGTCGTCAGCGCCGCGCTGCTGGCGGTGGTCGCCACCGCGGTGTGGGCGTCGCTGGTCAAGCTGTGGCCGTACAACCTGAGCCTGACGCTGGCGCACTACGACTTCGACAACATGGATGGTGGCGGCTGGCTGGCCTACCGCAACAGCCTGAAGCTGTCGGTACTGACCGCGCTGGCAGGCACCGTGGCGATCTTCCTCGGCACCTGGCTGACCTTGCGCACGCGCGGGCCGGCCTGGCTGCATGGCGTGTTGCGCGCGGGCTTTCTGCTGCCGATGGCGGTGCCGGGCCTGGTGCTGGGGCTGGGTTATGTGTTCTTCTTCAACGCGCCCGGCAATCCGCTGCATGCGCTGTACGGCACCATGGCGCTGCTGGTGGTGTGCAATGTCGCGCATTGCTACACCACCGGCCACCTCACCGCTGCCGCCGCGCTGCGCCAGCTCGACCAGGAGTTCGAGGCCGCCGCGCTGTCGCTGGGCGTGGCGCCGCTGCTGACGTGCTGGCGCGTGACCGTGCCGGTGTGCCTGCCGGCGCTGCTCGACATCTTCCGCTACCTGTTCGTGTCGTCGATGACCACGGTCTCGGCGGTGATCTTCCTGTACAGCCCCGACACCGTGCTGGCCGCGATCTCGGTCCTGAACATGGACGATGCCGGCGATACCGCGCCTGCCGCGGCGATGTCGACGCTGATCCTGCTCACCGCCGTGCTGGCCGCGCTGTTGCTGCACGCGCTCGCGGGCGGCTGGCTGCGTCGCGCGCAGCGCTGGCGCGCCGGCTGAGCCGCACCCGTTTTGTCATCCCGCTGACTTGCGCAACACACTGACCGATTCCAAAGGAGGAAACCATGTCCCGCATCACCCGCCTTTCCGCGGCCATTGCAACCGTGGCCGCCGCCACGCTGCCGCTGCTGGCCGGCCACGCCGCCGCGGCCACGGTGCTGTCCGTCTACACCGCGCTCGAAGCCGACCAGATCGCCGCCTACAAGGCCGCGTTCGAGAAGGTGCATCCCGAGATCGAGATCAAGTGGGTGCGCGACTCCACCGGCATCGTCACCGCCAAGCTGCTGGCCGAAAAGGCCGCGCCGCGCGCCGACGCGGTGTGGGGACTGGCCGGCTCCAGCCTGGCGATCCTCGACAAGGAAGGCATGCTCGACCCGTACGCGCCGAAGAACCTGGCCGCGATCGATGCCAGGTACCGCAGCCCGGCCAACCCGCCGGCATGGGTGGGCATGGATGTGTGGGGCGCGGCGATCTGCTTCAACACGGTCGAGGCGCAGAAGCAGGGCCTGCCCAGGCCCACCTCGTGGGCCGACCTGACCAAGCCGGTCTATGCCGGCAAGGTGGTGATGCCGCATCCGGCCTCGTCGGGCACGGGCTTCCTCGACGTCAGCGCATGGCTGCAGATGATGGGCGAGCAGAAGGGCTGGCAGTACATGGACGCCCTGCACAAGAACATCGGCCTGTACACGCACTCGGGTTCCAAGCCGTGCAAGATGGCCGCGCAGGGCGAGTTCCCGATCGGCATTGCGTTCGAGTACCGCGCCATGAAGTCGAAGAAGGAAGGCGCGCCGATCGATATCGTGCTGCCCAGCGAAGGCCTGGGCTGGGACATCGAGGCGACCGCCATCGTCAAGGGCACGAAGCATCTGGATGCCGCGCGCAAGCTGGCCGACTTCTCGGCGTCGCGCGAGGCCATGGCGCTGTATGAAAAGAACTTCGCGGTGCTGGCCGTGCCCGGCATCGCCAGGCCCGACGCGCTGCTGCCGGCGGATTACGAGAAGCGCCTGATCAGAAACGACTTCCGCTGGGCCAGCGATAACCGCGACCGCATCCTGGCCGAATGGAACAAGCGCTACGAAGGGAAGGCGGAGAAGAAGTAAGACGGCTGGTCCGGGCGCCGCTCCGACGCCAAAGCAGCCCGCAGAAACGGGTACGCTGTCGGCGCCGCGGCCGCCGGCAGGCCGGGCTCAGGCCCGGCGTTGAGCGTCGTCGGTCGCGGGCAGGCCGGCGTGCAGGCGGCGGTAGAGTTCGTCGATGCGCTGGCGGCTGGCTTGCAGTTCTTCGCGGCCGCGTTCGGTCAGCAGGTAGACCCGGCCGATGCCGTCGCGCAGCACGCTTTCCAGGTAGCCTTCCATTTGCAACGCCCGCAGCAGCGGACGCACCGAGCCGATATCGACCTGGAAGCCATATTCCAGCAGCATGTCGGCCAGCATGGCCACCGTGGCGGGGACTTCCAGCGCAAATTGCAGGACGTAGACGCGGGCCAGCAAGCCCAGGAACTGTCGTTTCATGTGGATTGGCAACGCGACTGGCGCCGCGCCGGTTGACGCAGGATGCGGGCAGGGTGATGCCTGCGGCGCGGCAGGACGGGGCGGCCAGCGGGGATGTCGCGTGCCGGCGCGCCGGGCAGCGCGCATTTTACCGGATCAAAAAAAGAAGCCGCCAGGGGGCCTGGCGGCTTGTCGGGAATGCGTCGGAGGGGTCAATTAACTCTGGCGCAGACCAGATTTTAATTTAATCTAATGCAGATTGTCACGCGCCAGCGACGCGCCCCCTCCTGCGAGGGGAGCGGATGAAAGCTCCCGGTAAGAAAGTGACGTATTTACGTGACATTGTGGCGTAAAAGTCTCTCAATTTCCGCGTAAATCTGCGAACGTGCCGCCATCCCATGGCCCGGCAGGCGCCCCGCGCGGCGCCTGCCGGGCCACAGGTCCGAATCCGGCTTGCGGGCGGTCCCGCACCGGCGTTCAATGCGACATCGCTGATCCTGCCGGCGGGGCGCGCCCCGCCCGACCGATGAAACCCCTCGACCTGCTTCGCTTGCTGGCCCTGGCCGCCCTCTGGGGCGGCAGCTTCCTCTTCATCCGCATTGGCGCGCCGGTGCTGGGGCCGCTGCCGACGGCCTTCGTGCGCGTGCTGATCGGCGCGCTGACGCTGGCGGCGTGCCTGCCGCTACTCGGCCTGCGCTGGGACATGCAGGGCAAATGGCCGGCAGTGCTGGCGCTGGGCGTGGTCAACTCGGGCATTCCGTTCGCCATGTACGCCGTGGCGGCGCTGTGGCTGCCGGCCGGTTACTCGGCGGTGTTCAACGCCATGACCCCGCTCATGGGCGTGGTGATCGGCGCCATCGCCTTCTCCGAACCGCTGACGCGCGCGAAAGCGATGGGGGTGGTGCTCGGGGTGGCGGGGGTTGCGCTGCTGACGCGCACCGGGCCGGTCGCCTTTTCCTCAGAGTTGCTGCTGGGCGCGCTGGCCTGCCTGTTCGCCACCGCCTGCTACGGGCTTTCGGGCTTTCTCGCGCGGCGCTGGATCACGCAGCGGGGCGGGCTCGACAGCCGGCTGGTCGCCGCCGGCAGCCTGGTCGGCGCTGGCGCCTTCCTGCTGCCTTTCTGCGCCGCGGCGCTGTGGCGCCACAACACGCTGCCGGACGCCGGCGCTGGCGTCTGGGCGGCCATGCTCGGCTTGGGCACGCTGTGCACGGCACTGGCCTACATCCTGTATTACCGGCTGATCGCCGACCTGGGCCCGGTGCGCTCGCTGACCGTCACCTTCCTGATCCCGCCGTTCGGCATGGTCTGGGGCGCGCTGTTCCTGGGCGAGGCGCTGTCGTGGGCGCATGCCGCCGGCGGCGCGCTGATCGGCATGGCGGTGTGG
This sequence comes from Cupriavidus mimosae, assembly GCF_023952485.1. Lineage (NCBI taxonomy): Bacteria > Pseudomonadati > Pseudomonadota > Betaproteobacteria > Burkholderiales > Burkholderiaceae > Cupriavidus > Cupriavidus mimosae. Next base: position 88,105 of record NZ_JALHRY010000015.1, read on the forward strand.
CTGGTATTGCGGCCGGGGGCTGCCCGGCAAACGGGCAGCAGCCATACCGCCGCAGCTGGCGTTGAACGTTGACGCGGGCCAGATAAGAAAAACGCGGATTGCCGCAGCGCTCGGCATCACGGCAGCACAGCTCGATGTCTGACCGCGGCGGCCGGTTCAGGCCGGTGCCGCGGTGCCCACGTTGTACTGCGCGCGCACCATCGTCACCACGCGGCGTGCCTGGCGCCAGTGGCGCACGGCGTCGGCTTCGCTGCGTTCGGGGAAATCGACCTCGGCGCTCCAGTTGCAGCCGGTGTGGTCGGGGCGGTGCACGCACACCGCGCGCAGCTGGCAGTCGTGGCAGCCGGGCTCCTGGCGCAGGCACAGGTTGATCAGGTGCTTCAGTTCGGACAGGGGTTTGGTCAGGCGCTCCATGGATGGCTCCGTCAGGCGCTCGGCATGCGGCGGGCTCAGGCGCCGGCCGGCAGTTCCGGCATGCGCTCCGCGTCGGCGGCGCCCGCGCGGCATTGCGGGCACACGCCATACAGCACCAGCATATGCTCGCGCAGCTCAAAGGCGTTGTCGGCGGCGACCTGGCGCTGGCGCTGCTCGATGCGCTCGTCGCGGAACTCCTCCACGCGGCCGCACGCCACGCAGATCAGGTGGTCGTGGTGACCGCCTTCGTTCAGTTCAAATACGGCGTGATCCGACTCGAAGCTGTGGCGCAGCAGGATATCGGCCTGCACCAGCTGGTTGAGCACGCGGTAGACCGTCGACAGCCCGGCATCCTCATCCTGGGTCAGCAGGATGCGGTAGACATCTTCGGCGCTCAGGTGGCGCCTGGCGCTGGTGCGGAACACTTCGAGGATGCGCATCCGCGGCGACGTCGCCTTCAGGCCGGCGCGCTTGAGATGGATCGGGTTGGTGCTCTCGGATGACATGGCGGATGGCATAGGCATGCTGCGGCTGGCGCCCCGCAGTCAGGGCGGCGCCCGGCCTGGCGCCGCACGGGCACGGCGTCAGTGGCTTGGCGGAATTTCAGGCGGGAAGCGCCAGGGCCGGCCGGGCGCTGGCGGCCCTCGTCCCTGGCGGCGCGACGTGCCTGCACGGCGCGCGGAATAAAAAGGTGGCCTGGCTTGCCGCCGGAAGACGCGATCGGGAAAGCGGGGTCTGGTTGCTTTCCCGATCTTCCGGAGACTGGCTACTACCAAACGCTCCGCGTGACGGAGCGGTCCCCACAAAAGTCGGTATCGAAGGCCGCGGGGGCGGCATCCGGAAATCTGTCCTGCCTGCCAGGCTGAGGTGCCGTCGCGTGCCGCGAGGTGCAGTCTGGCCGGTCTGCCCGCGCCATCCGGTGCTTGTTTCGGTACACCGTGCGGCAGGCAGTGATCGAATAGTAAATGGGAATCGATCTCATTACAAGGAAAATTTTCGGCAGGCGCGATTTCCCTTCTTGTGACACCCGCTCAGGCGATCGCCGTCTCCAGCGCCACCCCGTCGCGCCCGGGGTCCGCGCCGCCATCGAGCTCGCCGTTTGCCAGTCGGATCGCGTGCACCCAGGCAATGGTGTAGTTGTACGGATTGCGAATCACCTCATAGCCTTGCGCTTCCAGTTCCGCGGTGAGATAGCGCGGAATCCGGTTGCATACGTCGATGGCATTGCTGGTCGACGAGAAGCGTGGCGCCGACACGGCGGGCTGCATTGCCATGCCGAAGTCGACCACGTTCAGGATGGCCTGCAGCACGCCCATGGCGATCTGGGTGCCGCCCGGTGCGCCAAGCACGATCTCCGGCTTGCCGTCGCGGAACACAATCGAAGGGCACGACGAGGTGAAGCGCCGCTTGCCCGGCGCGATGCTGCCCGCGCGGCCCGGGCGCGGATCGAACACGCCCATGCAGCCGTTGTGCAGAAAGCCGAGGCCCGGCGTCATGACCCCCGACGGCATCGCCAGCGAATGCGTCAGCGCAATGCAGTTGCCCTCGCCATCGACCACCGACAGATGCGTGGTATCGCGCGGCACCACATGGCCGGGATTGACGCGGGCAATGTCGATCCTGTCGCCGGCAACGATGCCCGCGGCAAGCTCGCGGGCATAGGCCTTGTCGAGCAGGCGCGCCAGCGGCACCTCGACAAAGGCCGGATCGCCGACGTGCAGATCCTTGTCGCGCGTGGCTGCCTTCATCGCCTCGCAGACAATGCGCAGGTATTCCGCGGTGTTGTGGCCGATCCGGGCCAGGTCGAAGCGCTCGAGGATGTTCAGCATCTCGATCAGCATCACGCCGCCGCCCGGCGGCTGGTTGGTGGTAATGGTGCGGTCGCGATAGGTGCCGGCCAGCGGCGCCGTGCGCTCGACCCGGTAGCCCGCCAGGTCCGCGCGCGACAGCAGCCCGCCGTTGGCCTCCATGTCGGCGACGATGCGCCCGGCGATATCGTGCAGATAGAACGCGTCCGCGCCGTCGCGCGCGATCTGCTCGAGCGTGTCGCCGAAATCCGGATTGCGCAGCGGCGTGCCGATGGTCCTGGGCGAGCCGTCTTCACGGCAATAGAGGCGCCGGCCATCGGCGCTGTACGCCAGGCGTTCGCGGTTGCTGGCGCGGCCCAGCGTGCCCTCGTCGATCCAGAACGCATACATCCCCGGCCGCACGAAATAGCCCTGGCGCGCCCAGCGGATCGCCGGCGCGATGACTTCCCGCCAGGGCAGCCTGCCATAGCCGCGGTGAATCGCCTCCAGGCCGCGCAGCGTGCCCGGCGTGGCGACCGACTGGTAGCCGATGTCGTTGAGCCGGTCCTTGACGAAGAAGCCGAAGCCGTCGCGGGCCTCGCCTTCCAGCTTGTCGGCCCACATGTCCGGCGTGGCGCGCGCCGGCGCGGTGGCGTGGAAGTCGATGTACTCGTGCGCCTGGTGCGACGGCATATACACCGCGGCAGTGCCGAACCCGGCGATGCCGCACATCAGCGGATCGACCACGGTCTGGGCAAACGCGCAGGCGACCGCGGCGTCCGCCGCATTGCCGCCGGCCCGCAGGATTTCGATGCCTGCTTCCGCCGCTTCGGGCTGCGGGCAGACGACCATGCCTTTTTTCATTGTTACCTCTGGATCTGGTGTCGGGTGGGCTTCAATTGGCGCGCAGGTTCAGGTCGCCGATGGCGTCCTTCCACTTCACCGTGTCGCGCGCGGTCAGCTCGGCCAGCTTGCCGACCGGGCCTGGCATCGGCGTGACCTGCATCGCGCGGAGCTTGTCCACCACCGTGGGATCCGAGAGGAATTTCTGCGTGGCCGCATGCATGCGCCGGATCGGTTCCGCGGGAGTGCCGGCCTTGGCGGCGATGCCCGACCAGCCGATGTCCTCGAAGCCCTTCAGCCCGATTTCCGGCGCTGCCGGCACCTCGGGCAGGTCCGGCACGCGTTTGGCGGCGAACACCACCAGCGGCACCAGCTTGCCGGCGCGAATCTGCGGCAAGGCGGTGCTGAGCACCGGCGCCATCACCTGCGTTTCACCCGAGACCGTGGCGATCACACCGTCGGGCTCACCCTTGTAGGGGACGTGGGTCATGCGCAGGCCGCGCTGCTTGAGCAGCATCTCGACCACGAGGTGGGTCGAATTGCCAAGTCCCGACGAGGCGAAATTGATCGCACCGGGCTTGGCGCGCGCCGCTTCGCTGAGGTTGTCCAGCGTGCGCAGCCCGCTCTGCGGATTGGCCACCAGCACGAACGGCACGTTGGTCAGCGTCGCGACCGGTGTGAAATCCTTCTCGGGCGAATAGGCCAGCGGCGCGTAGGCGAACTTGTTCAGCACCATCTGCGACACGCCCGCCAGGAACAGCGTGCAGCCGTCCGCCGGTTGCGCCAGCACCGACTTGGCGGCAATGACGCCGCCGGCGCCGGGCTTGTTCTCCACCACCACCGTGGTGCCGAGTTCCTTGCCCGCATGCTCGGCCCACATGCGCGCGATGGTGTCGGTGCTGCCGCCGGCTTGCTGGGACACCACCAGGCGGATGGGCCGGTTCGAGCCCGCCTCGCCGCAGCTCCAGGCGGGCAGAGCCAGGCCCAGGGCGATTGCCGCCACGGCCAGGTGCGAAACAACTGAGAGTTTCTTCATAGGTATAAAGCCTGAGAACAATGTGAGGAAGCTGAGAAGGCCCGGGAACTCCTGCGCATTATTGAATTGGCTTACCATGAGCGCCAGTGAATTGTTCCGATAGATATATTAGTAAACACTCATGACTGAACCTGCGGATAGCGTGGCCTGGGCGCGCCGGCTGCGCATGCGGCATCTCGAATCCTTCCTGATCCTGCTGGACGCCGGGACGCTGTCCGCGGCGGCGCAGCGGCTGCACATGACGCAATCGGCGATGTCGCACTGGCTGGGCGAGATGGAAGCGCTCGCCGGCGCGCGGCTGCTGGTGCGCGGGCGGCGGCTGCAGCTCACGCCCGCCGGCGACGCGGTGCGCAAGCTGGCGGTCCGCGTGCTGGGCGAGGTGTCGCGCGCACATGAAGAACTGGGCTCGATTGCCAAGGGCGCGGTGGCGCGGCTGCATGTGGGCAGCGTTTTTGCCGGCGTGGCGCACCTGGTGCCGCGCGCCATCGTCAGCTTCCAGCAGGCGCAGCCCAACGTGCAGATCGCGGTCACGGAAGGCGTCTTCAATACCTTGCTGGAGCGCCTCGAGCGGCGCGACTACGACGTCATCGTCGGCTCCATCGACGCGCGCGCCTATGGCCCCCACCTGGCGCACGAGGTGCTGTTCGAGGATGGCATCGGCGTGGTGGTGGCACGGCATCATCCGCTGGCAGGCCGCCAGCGCATCGCCTGGCGCGACCTGTTCGATTTTCCGTGGGCGATGCCGCCGCGCGAAACGCTGATGCGGACCCGGCTCGACACGGTGCTGCTGGAACGCGGCGCTGCCGGGCTGCAGCCGCGCGTGGAAACCGGTTCCGTGCTGACGCTGGAGTCGGTGCTGCGCGGCACCGATTACATCGGGGTCTGTTCCGGCGCGATGGCGCGTCACCTCGAAGCGCTGGGTCTGCTGTGCGTACTGCCGGTGGCCGACGCCGAATCGTTCGGGCCGGTGGGCGCGGTATGGCGCCAGGGCGGGGCGGGCGAGGTCGTGCACGCGTTTGTGCGCGCGCTGCGCGAGGAGGCAGGGCGCCTCGGCCTGGGTGCCGATGAGGGCGCGGCAGCCACTTAGCGGCGGCGACGGTCGCGCGCCAAGCCACCACTTTGTACCGCTTTGTATCCTGCCGGCGGCTCGACACGGCGGCTGACAAAGGCGGCCCGCATCGGCTACATGGCCGATACACCGGTCACCTTAAATACGTTCCGTGGCCGCGGCGTCGGATACCCCGAAAGCGAAAGCCGGCCCGCTCAACCCTCAACGTGAACTTAAGGAAACCGATCATGACTACCCAAATCGCCCGCCGCTTTGTCCTCGCCCTCGCCCTCGCCGCCGCCGCTGCCGGCGCCCAGGCCGCCAGCTTCTCGGCCGCCGGCGCCCGCGACCCGTTCACCGACGGTGCCCGCAGCGCGGTGGACGCCCGCGACCCGTACAGCGAAGGCGCGCGCTCGGTGCAGGAGCCGCGCAGCCCGTACAGCGACGGCGCCCGCAGCGTCGATCCGTTCAGTGACGGTGCGCGCAACGTCGATCCCTACACCGACGGTGCCCGCTCCGTGGCCGGGCTCGATCGCAGCGGCGTGTCGGCGGACCCGGCGCGCAGCGTCGATCCGTACCTCGACGGCGCCTACGCCTGAGCCGTGCCGGCCGGCGCGCCGGCCAGCTTTATCACCACCAACACCACCCAACAGGAACCAGACATGACCCGTATCGAGAAAGTGCTGTACACCGGCAAGGTCCACATCACCGCGGGCGGCCGCGACGGCGAGGCGCGCAGCGATGACGGCCGCCTCAACCTGCAGCTGTCACGACCCGGATCGCCCGGCGCCGGCACCAACCCGGAGCAATTGCTGGCAGCAGGCTGGTCGGCATGCTTTATCGGCGCGATCGGGCTGGCCGCCGGCAAGCGGCAGGTCAAGCTGCCGTCGGACCTGTCGGTCGATGCCGAGGTTGACCTGGGCATGGCCGGCGACGCCTACCTGCTGCAGGCCCGGCTCAATGTCAGCATTCCCGGCATCGAGCGCGAGCTGGCGCAGGCACTGGTCGATACCGCGCACCAGACCTGCCCTTACTCCAAGGCGCTGCGCGGCAACATCCACGTCGAGACCCGGCTGGTCTGAAGCAAGGGGCTGCCTCATCGCGAGGCAGCCCCCATCCTGCATGTCATGACCGCGGCAGCCCTGGGCTGCCGCGGTCGCATGCCGCGTGGTCAATGGCCGGCGCTCTGCCCGCCGTCGACGTGCAGGATCTCGCCGGTCACGAATGGCGCCGAATCCAGGTACAGCACGGCGTCGACGATATCGCGCATCTCGCCCATATGGCCCATCGGGTGCAGCGCGCCCAGGGCCGCGTGGGTCTCGGGCGCATGCATCGGCGACTTGATGATGCCGGGCGAGACGGCGTTGGCGCGGATGCCGGTGCGGGCGTATTCAATCGCCAGCGAGCGGGTGGCAGCATTGAGGCCGCCCTTGGTCAGCGACGCCAGCACCGATGGCACCCCGCTGAGCGCATGGTCGACCAGGCTGGTGGTGATGCTGACCACGTGGCCGCTGCGCTGTTTCTCCATCTCGGCGATGGCCAGTTGCGTGATATGGAAAAAGCCCGCCAGGTTGATGCCGGTGACCGCTGCGTAGTCCGCGCCGGTATAGCTGGTGAACGGCCTGGCGACGAAGATGCCGGCGTTGTTGACGAGCGTATCGATCCGGCCGAACCTGGCCACGCCCTCGGCGATGACGCGGCGTGCGGTGGCCGGGTCGGCGAGGTCTCCGGCGACGGCCAGGAGGTCCTGGTCGTCGGACGGGCGGATGCTGCGCGCCGTGGCGACGACGCGATGGCCGCGTTCGCGGAAGGCCTTGACCAGTTCCGCGCCGATGCCTTGCGATGCGCCTGTGATGACGACGACTTTCTGTGCTGCACTCATGTTTTCACCTCGATGTAGGTTGGTCCGGCTAGCGTGCCGATCGGGCCCGCGGCGCCGATGGGTTCCAATCTAGAGGCTCGGGTCGGGCTTTCGAAGGCACCGGCCGCACAAACAGTTATGCGCGGCGCGTACTAATGCACGGGCGCGTCAGTCGACTTCGGCGGGGCGTGAACCTATGATGGCGACTGCCCCGGATACCGAACCAGGTCCGTCACCAGCAGGGGGAAGCAATGAAACGCCAATTCGATGACCTCCAGCTGGGCAGCATCGAACTGTTTTGCCTGGCCGCGGAACTGGGCAGCTTTACCGCGGCCGCGGTCGCCGCCGGCGTGACGCCGCCCGCGGTCAGCCGTACCGTGCAGCGGCTGGAAGAGCGGCTGGGCGTGCGGCTGTTCGTGCGCACCACGCGGCAGATCCGCCTGACCGACGAAGGCCGCCTGTACTTCGAGCAGAGCCGCGCCGCGCTGGCGCAGCTGGTCGATGCCGAACGGCAGATCGGCGGCCAGCACGCGACCCCGGCGGGGCGGCTGCGCATCAGCCTGCCGACGCCGTATGCCCACTATCGCGTGTTGCCGGTGCTGCCGGCATTCCGGGCCCGGTACCCGGAGGTCCAGATCGATGTGCACATCAGCAACCGCAATGTGGATTTCGCCGATGACACCTATGACCTGTGCGTGCGCGGACGCGCGCCGGATGATTCGAACCTGATCGCGCGCAAGCTCGAAGACGCCGAGCTGGTGGTGGTGGCGGCGCCCGCATACCTGCGGCAGGCCGGCACGCCGCAAACGCCGGAAGATCTGCTGCGGCATGAATGCATCCAGTTCGAGCGTCCCAGCAGCGGACGCAGGATTCCCTGGACCCTCCGGGTCGACGGCACGGAAACCGATATCGTCACGACCGGCTCGTACACGGCGTCGGAGGATATTCTTGGCGGCGCCACGCTGGTGCGCGCCGGCGCCGGCCTGTTCCAGACCTATCGCTTCGTGGTGGAACAGGACCTGCGCGACGGCACGCTGGTGGAAGTGCTGCGCGAATACGGCGGCAGCGCGCGCCCGTTCGTGCTGCTATACCCGTCCGCGCGCCATGTCACGCGCCGGGTCCGGGTCTTCGTTGACTTCCTGCTCGAAAAATTCTCGGCGTAGCAGTTCGGCTCATGCCGGCCGGAGCTGGGCGATGACCACCAGGATCACGGCTGCGTTGCCCGGCTGCTGGAAGTGCGAAGAGATCGTGCGCGCGTGGCCGGCCTTGTCGCCCAGCACGTCGCGGAACAGGTCCGACGCCGCGTCGAGCACCGCCGGTTGTGCGAACCAGCCGGGTGCGCTGGCAATGTGGCCGTCGACCCGCACGAGGTGATCGAGCCGCGCAAAGCCGCCCAGATGCGCGTCGATCTGCGCCAGCACATTGAGCGCGGCCAGTTCGGCGGCACGCCTGCCTTCGTCGACGCTCAGGTCCTTGCCGACCTGGCCCTGCCAGATCACCTTGCCGTCCTGCAGCGGCAACTGCCCGGAAATAAACAGCAGGTCCCCGGCCTGGCTGACCGCGGTATAACTGCCCAGAGGTTGAGGCGGTTGCGGCAGCGCCAGGCCGCGCGCTGCGAGTCGTTGCTGGACCGACATGGTGGCTCCCAATCCAAAGGTGTCATGGCTCACATGGCAGACTCTATGGGCTCGCCGGCACGCGATAAAGTCATCGGCGGGAACAGGACTTGATACATGACGTAACCAGTCCCGGCCCGCAGCCCCCATAAGCCTGCCCGCGACCTCAGTCCGGCATCGGTTCGCGGCCGAACGCGTCCAGTTCCCGGACCAGGCTCTGCGCCGCCAGCCGGACCAGCGCAGCGCCTTTCTCGGCCGTTGCCAGTCCGGGGTCCGAGCCGATGCGGCCGTCCGGATAGCGCGCGCGGAAGTCCAGCGCCTCGCGTATCGGGCCGGTGGGCGCGATCCGTGGTGCATAGTCGGCATGCTTGCGCGCATCCGGAAAGGCCCACTGGGTGATCGCGATTTCGGAAGGCGTGGCGTGCGAGCCATGGCCGGTCGGGAACTGGTCGCGCGCCAGTTCGCCCACGCCAGGCAAGTCCCACCAGTTGCACAGCTTCAGCGCAAAGCCGGCGCGGCGCCGGGCGAAGCTGGCTTCGGCGTAGAGTTCGGAGAAGGCCGCATCGATCGAGGCAACGTTGCCGCCATGGCCATTCAGGAACAACAGCTTCTCGAAGCCATGCCCTGCCAGCGAGCGTACCCAGTCCCCGATCGCGGCGATGAAGGTCGACGGACGCAGCGAAATCGTCCCGGCGAATGCCAGGTGATGCTGCGCCATGCCGATATTGAAGGTCGGCGCCACCAGGATATCGTCCTGCTGCTCCGCCTCGCCTGCAATGATTTGCGGGCACAACCAGTCGGTGCCGAGCAGCCCGGTCGGGCCATGTTGTTCGTTCGAGCCGATGGGGATCACGATGGTACGGCTGCGGGCCAGGTATTGCTCGATCTCCGCCCAGGTTGAAAGATGAAGTTGCACGGGAAGCTCCTTGGTGAGTGATGGTCGGGATCACGGCGTCGCGATGCCGCATCAGCGGCGCGCGGGCAGCTTGTTGCACAGGATGATGATGGCGGCCAGCAGCGGCAGCGCGGCCATCATCAGCATGCCGAGATGGAGGTTGCCGGTGGCGGTCTTGGTCCAGCCGATGGTGGCCGGTCCCCAGAAGCCGCCCGACAGGCCGATGGTGTTGATCAGCGCAATGCCGCCCGCCGCCGCCGGGCCCTGGATGTATTCGGCCGGCATGGCCCAGAACACGGTGTACGCCATCCACAGTCCCATGGTGGCGAGCGTCAGCAGCACCAGCGTCGCCACCAGGTTGCCATCCGCCAGCACCGAGGCCGCCAGCAGCATGGCTGCCGCCAGTGCCGGCAGCGCGCAGTGCAGGCGCCGCTCGCCCGAGCGGTCGGACTTGCGGCCCATGTAGTACATGCCGAACGCTGCCGCCACGTATGGAATGGCCGCGTACCAGCCGAGCCGCACGGTATCGTCCACGCCCTGCGCCTTGATCATGGTCGGCAGCCAGAAGCTGATGGCGTAGATCGCCGCGATGATGCAGAAGTAGGCCAGCGCCAGCACATAGACGCGCGGGTCGCGGGCCACGGCGCCGAAGCCATGCTTGTGCGCGGCGACCGGCCCCAGTTCGGCTTCCAGCAGGCGCCGTTCGGCGTCGCTGAGCCAGCTCGCCTGCGCCGGGCGGTCCGGCACCAGCGACAGCGCCAGCATGCCGAGCAGCACGCAAGGCAGGCCCTCGACCAGGAACATCCATTGCCAGCCCGCCAGGCCGCCATGGCCCGCCAGCGCGGTCATCAGCCATGCCGACGCCGGTCCGCCGACGATGCCGCCGATCGGTCCCGCCAGGAACACGATGGCGATGGCGCGCGCCATGCGTTGCGGGCCGTACCAGCACGACAGGTAATAGATCATGCCGGGCGCGAAGCCGGCCTCGAACACGCCGAGCAGGAAGCGCAACGCGTAGAACGTCGGCACGTCCCGCACGAACACCATGCAGGCCGAGGTAAGCCCCCACAGCACCAGGATCCGGCTGAAGGTCTTGCGGGCCCCGACCCGCGGCAGCATCAGGTTGCTCGGCAGTTCGAACAGCACATAGCCCACGAAGAAGATGCCGGCGCCCACGCCGTAGGCCGCGTCGGAAAAGCCCATGTCGCTTTGCATCTGCAGCTTGGCAAAGCCGACATTGACCCGGTCCAGATAGGCGAACAGGTAGCACACCAGCAGGAAGGGCAACAGGCGCCAGTTGATCCGGCTGTAAAGGCTGGAAGCGCCGTCCATGGCGCCCGCGGTAGGGATGGCTAGCATGCTCGTTGTCTCCGGTGTGGTTGCGGCCCGGTGGGCTCGGTGGGGCCTGGTCGTGTCCCTCGTGGACTGAATCGTGGCAGCCGCGGGCGGGCTGGCAAACAGCAACTCGGGCCACACTTCGTTCTGTTCCGGGCAACGCACCGGTCCAGGTGGCCCACGCTGCGCATGGCAAGCAAGGCGAGGCGCGTTCGGGTATCGTTACCGCTGCGGAAAAACGGAGGAACAGGCGTTCGACATGCGAGAGATCAATCAGCAGCGGCTGCGATACTTCCGTGAAGTGCTGGCGCACGGCACCATCCGCGGCGCGGCGGACAGCCTGAACACCTCGCCCTCGGTGATCACGCGGCAGATCCGGCTGCTGGAGGAAGAACTGGGCGCGCTGCTGTTCGAGCGCGAGCCACGCGGGCTGCGGCCCACCGCCGCGGCGGCGCACCTGGTGGAATTCTGGCGCGGCTACCGTTCGCACCAGGAGAAGCTGGAAGACCAGCTGCACGCGCTGCAGGGGTTGCAGCAAGGCGAGGTCAGGCTGGTCCTGAGTGAGGGCTACGTCGACCTGCTCGTCAACGAAGTGCTGGCGCGGTTCTGTGCGCGCTATCCGCGCCTGGATATCCGCATGGACATCCTTGCGGTCGATGGCGTGCTGGAGGAAGTGGCGGAAAGCCGCGCGCATATCGGCCTGGCCTACAATCCGCCGCCGCACCCGCGCATCGAATACCGCGCGAGCGCGTCGCAGCCGGTGGTGCTGCTGGTCAGGCCTGACCACCCGCTGGCGCTGCGCGGCGGCGCGGCCAGTGTCGCCGACCTGCAGGCCTATCCGCTGGCCATGATGCCGGCATCGTTCGGCGTCGGCCATGCCTTGCGCATGGTCGAGTTCGCCGAGAACATTTCGATCCGCGCGACGCTGGTCAGCAACTCGCTGACCGCGCTGAAGCAGTTCGTCGCCTACGACCAGTACATGACGCTGATCGGGGAATTCGCCGCGTATCGCGAGATCGCGGCGGGCACGCTGGCGGTGGTGCCTTTGGACCATCCCTTGTTTTCAGGCACCCAGGCCCGGCTGCTGGTGAAGGCCGGGCGGCCCCTGCCCGCGGCAGCGCTGGAACTGCTCGACCATATCGGCCGGCATATGTCGATGTTCGCGCAACGGCGCTAGCCCGGCCGCGGCTGCGGCGTCTTGCCGGCTGCGTACCGCCGCTCAGGCCAGCGTCTGCGCGACGATGGCCGCGGCGGCCAGGCTCGAGGTGCCGATGGCCAGCCAGCATCCGAGCAGCAGCGCGCCATGGGCGAGGCTTCGGCTTGGCTTCATGGTGTGGTCTCCGTCAGATGCTGGCTGCGTGGATCAGCGCTCGATCACCGGTGCGTGCACCGGGGCGATCGATGCGTGCGGCGTGGCGGTGCGTTGCGCGACCTTGTGCACCATGGTGTAGGCGTAGTCGATGCCCATGCCGTAGGCGCCCGAATGTTCCTTGGCGATGCCGGTGACGGCGTCATAGGTGTCGCGGTTCTTCCAGTCGCGCTGCCACTCCAGCAGGACCTGCTGCCACGTCACCGGCACCACGCCGGCCTGGATCATGCGCTGCATGGCGTAGTCGTGCGCTTCCTTGCTGGTGCCGCCCGAGGCGTCGGCAACCATGTAGATCTCGTAGTCGCCTTCCAGCATCGCGCTCAGCGCGAAGGTGGTGTTGCAGACTTCGGTCCACAGTCCGGCCACCACCACCTTCTTGCGCCCGGCGGCTTGCAGTGCGTCGCGCACCTTCTGGTCGTCCCACGAATTCATCGAGGTGCGCTCGAGGGTCTGCTTGCCGGGAAACACATCCAGCAACTCCGGGTAGGTGTAGCCGGAGAACGAATCGCTCTCGACGGTGGTGATGGTGGTCGGCACGTCGAACACCCGGGCCGCCTTGGCCAGCCCGATCACGTTGTTCTTCATGGTCTGGCGGTCCATCGACTGAACCCCGAAGGCCATCTGCGGCTGATGGTCGATGATGATCAACTGGCTGTTGCGCGGGGTCAGGACTTCGAGCTTGGCGTTCGACATGATGTTCTCCTAAAAATGATTCAAAATTGTTGATTGTGGTAGCGGCGCTGTGTGTTTGTGTCGCGCAGCCATGAGCAGAACTATAGCGAACGCCGTGATGCTTTCTGCCGACATTCATTGTCATTGTTGTTCAAAAAAATTGAAAAACGAATCGCGGCTCTGTCCAGGCGGCGGGCAGGGATTGCCTTGAGGTTGGAAATGCGAATTGTTATCATTTGTGGTCGTTTCCTGCCCGCATCGCTCTATGCCCGCCGCTTCCTTTGCCCTCTATGCCCGCCGCTTCCTTTGCCGCTTGCCATCTTTGTCCTCTCAGCCACGCCGCTCGCGCTGAAAATGCCGCCGCATATGTGGCGCTGCGGGTGCCGGCGTGAGCAAGGCGCTGCAGGCTAGCGGGTGGCGCTATCGCGCGGGCGTGGGCGTGCGCGCCGTTGCCGCCATTGCCGGCGGCTATGGGCTGGCCGCGCTGGCCACCGCGGTGCTGGCGCGCTATCTGCCGATGGCGCGGCACGATGCCGTGACCACGGCGACGCTGCTGTCGTTCGCCATCTATGCCGGCGCGGCGGTCTGGGTGTTTGCGGCGCGTAGCGCCTGGCGTGCATGGGCGGGCATGGCGCTGCCGGCCGCGTTGCTGTCGGCAATGCTGGCGCTCGGACGGGGGGCGTGATGCGCGCGGGATTCAGGCAGTCGATGGCATGGCTCCACACCTGGAGCGGCCTGCTGGTGTGCTGGGTGTTGTTCCTGATGTTCTGCGGCGGCACCGCCAGCTACTACAAGGAAGAGATTTCGCTGTGGATGCGGCCGGAGCTGCATCGCACCGCACCTGCCGAGGCCGCGCAGGTTCCGGCCGCGCAGATGGCACAGAACGCGTTGCGCTATCTGGAGCATCAGGCGCCCGATGCCGCGCGCTGGATCATCACGCTGCCCGATGCGCGGCGCGACGCGGTCAATGTGCGGTGGACCTACAAGCCGGGGCAGGCGCCGCGCGATGCCGACGGCAAGCCGCGCCGCTTCGACGCGCGCCTGCTCGATCCGGCCACCGGCGTGCCGCTGCAGGCCGCGCGCGAGACCCGCGGCGGCGAGTTCCTCTACCGGCTGCACTTCGACCTGCATTACATGCCGGCCAAGTGGGCGCGCTGGATCGCCGGCTTTTGCGCCATGTTCATGCTGGTGGCGATCGTCAGCGGCGTAATCACCCACCGCCGCATCTTTGCCGACTTCTTTACGTTCCGGCGCGGCAAGGGCCAGCGCTCCTGGCTCGATGCGCACAACGCGCTGGCGGTGCTGCCGCTGCCGTTCCACCTGATGATCACCTACACCGGGCTGGTCACGCTGCTGTTCATGTACATGCAGTGGGGCGTCGAGGCGGCATACGGCGGCGATCTGCGCGCATTCCAGGCGCAGACCAGGCTGCGCCCGCTGCCGCCCAAGGCCGCCGGCACAGCCGCGCCGCTGGCAAGCGTGCCGGACATGATGGCGCAGGCCGGGCGCGCGTGGCAGGGCGGGCAGGTGCGTCGCATCGTGGTCAACCTGCCGGGCGATGCCAACGCGACCGTGACCCTCTCCCGCGCCGAGCCCGATACGCTCTCGCACGATCCGCTCGCGCTCGAATTTGCGGGTGCCAGCGGCGCGCTGCTGGGAGCGTATGCCGAAGACAAGTCCGCCGCCGAACTGACGCGCAGCGTCATGACTGGCCTGCATATCGCCAGCTTTGCACCCCCCGGCCTGCGCGCGCTGTTCTTCCTGTGCGGGCTGGCGGGCTGCGCCATGGTCGCCACCGGCGCCATCCTGTGGGCGGTGCGCACGCGCCAGCAGCAGGCCAGGGCCATCGCGGCGCGGGGCCGGCCCGGGTTCGGGCTGCGCCTGGTCGAGGCGCTCAATATCGGCGCCATCGCCGGCCTGCCGGTGGCCTTTGCCAGCTATTTCTGGGCCAACCGGCTGTTGCCGGTGGCAATGGCGCAGCGGCCCGAGGCCGAGATCCGCTGGTTCTTCATGGCCTGGGCCGCGTGCGCGCTGCTGGCGCTGTGCCGGCCCACGCGCGCCATGTGGCGCGCACAGCTGTGGGCGGGCGCGGCATTGTTCGGCACCCTCCCGCTGCTCAATGCGCTGACCACCGGCTCGCACCTGGGCGTGACCCTGCTGCAGGGGCATGGTCCGGCGGCCGTGGCCGGCTTCGACCTGGTGTCGCTGGCGCTGGGCCTGGCGCTTGGCGCCGCGGCCTGGATCACGGGCCGCCGGCAAGCCGGGGGCGCACGCGTGGCATCGCGGCCGCGCAACGTCGCCGCCACCACGCAGGAGGCCGCATGAACGCGCTGGCCGGGTTCGCGCTGTCGCTGGCCGGGTTTGCCGCGCTGGCGCTGTCGCTCGAGCGCCATCATGCCGATATCCATGGCCGCGGCAGCGTGCCGTCGCGCGGCGCGGTGGCGCGCTTGCGCCTGCAGGGCGCGATGGCGCTGGCACTGGCGTGGGGACTGCATATCGCCGCGCAGGGCGGGCCGATGGGCACGGTGTCGTGGGTGGGCACGCTGACGGCCAGTGCCATCGCCGTGGCGCTGGGCCTGTCCTACGCGCCGCGCGTGGTGCAGCGCCTGGTGCCCGGCGTGGCGCTCGTCGGGCTGGCCGGCGCCGCCTGGCGGCTTGCCGGCTGAGCGGCGGCGCCTGGCGCTGGCGCCGCGGCGTGTTCAGCTTGCCGGCTGTGGCCGGCCGGGGGCTTCGGCCCGCGCGGCATCGCCCCGGATCTCGCCGACGACATCGCGCAGGACTTCGAGCAGCGTCTGCGGCGGATAGGGCTTGCGCAGCACCGCCACCGCGCCCAGCGCGGCGTGCTGTGCCGGCGTCAGCTCCAGCGCGTAGCCGGTGGCGAACACCACGCCCAGCCCCGCTTGGCGCGCGCGTGCCGCCAGCGCCAGGTCCACGCCGGAATCCCCGGCCAGCGCGACGTCGGTCACCAGCACGTCGACCGCGTTGCCAGCCAGCACGGCGAGCGCCGCGCTCTCACTGTCCGCTTCCAGCGCGTGCATGCCATAGGCACGCAGCACTTCCGCGGTGCCGGCGCGTACCAGCGCGTCGTCGTCCACGCACAGCACGCGTAGCGGCGCGGCGTCCGGCGCGTGCCCGACTGGCGCCAGGTGCTGGCCCACCGCGGCCGTCGCGGCGCGCTGGCTGCGATTTGCCAGCACGTGGCGCACCTTGCGTGCCAGCGCCTCATGGGTGTAGGGCTTGCTGAGCAGTTCGATGCCGGCATCGAGGCGTCCGTCATGCACGATGACGCTGTCGGCATAGCCCGAGGTGAACAGCACGCCCACGTCCGGCATCCGTTCGCGCAGCTTGCGCGCCAGCTCCGTGCTGCGCAGCGGGCCGGGCATCACCACGTCGCTGAACAGCAGGTCCACCGGCACGCCGCGCTCGACGATGGCCAGCGCGCTGTGCGCGTCGCGCGCGCGCAGCACGTGGTAGCCCAGGCTGGCGAGCATCTCGACCACCGTGGCGCGCACGTCCTCGTCGTCTTCCACCACCAGCACGGTCTCGCTGCCGCCGCGCGCCGCGCCCGCGTCCAGTTCGATATCCGGGTCCTCATCCTCAAGCACGCGCGGCAGGAACAGCGTGACCGTGGTGCCGCGCCCCGGCTCGCTGGCGATCTTCACGTGTCCGTCGGACTGGCGGATAAAGCCATACACCATGCTCAGGCCCAGTCCGGTGCCCTGGCCCTCGGGCTTGGTGGTGAAGAAGGGCTCGAACACGCGTTCCTGCACCTCGGGCGGCATGCCCACGCCGGTGTCGGTGACCGACAGCAGCACATACTGCATCGGCGCGGCTGGCGCGGCTTTGTTGGCGGCTTCGCTGGTGGCTTCGCCCGGCCGCGCATTGCGCGCCGCGAGGGTCAGGCGCCCGTGCCCGTGCATGGCGTCGCGCGCGTTGATCGCCAGGTTCAGCAGCGCGTTCTCGACCTGGAACGGATCGACCAGCGTGTTCCACAGGTCGGGCGCGACCACGGTTTCGACCTCGATGCCGTCGCCCAGGGCCCGGCGCAGCATGTCGTCCAGCGTGCGCACCAGCCGGCCCAGGTTGACCACCCGCGGCGCCAGCGGCTGGCGCCGCCCGAACGCCAGCAGCTGCGATGCCAGCTTGGCGCCGCGCGCGACGCCGGCCAGCGCGTTGCGCAGGCGCGGCCCGGCGCGGTCATCGCTGGCAAGGTCGCGCGTCAGCAACTGCAGGTTGCCGCCGATCACCTGCAGCAGGTTGTTGAAATCATGCGCGACGCCGCCGGTCAGGTTGCCGATCGCCTCCATCTTCTGCGCCGTGCGCAGGGCCTCGTCGGCGTGGCGCAGCGCGGCCTGCGCTTCGCGGTCGCCGGTGACGTCGCGGCCCACGCCGTGGATATGGCCGTTGGCCGGATCGACCGACAGGGTCCAGGCCAGCCAGCGCAGTGCGCCGTCCGCGCGCTGCTGCCGGCATTCAAAGCGCACCGGCACACCATCGTGGCGCAGGGCGTCGAGCTGCGCGCTGGCGCCGGCGAGGTCGTCGGGGTAGATGAACGACAAGTAAGCGCGTCCCAGCACCTGCTGCGGCGCGTGGCCGAGCGTGCGCGTCCACGCCGGACTGACCCGCTGCAGGCAGCCATCGAAGCGCGCCACGATCAGCAGGTCTTCGCTCAGCTCCCACAGCCGGTCATGGTCGGCCACGGCCTGCGCGACGCGGCGCTCCAGCGAGGCGTTGAGTTCCTGCAGGCGGTGCTCGGTGGCCCGGCGCAGTGCCGACAGGCGCAGGTTGCTGGCCACGCGCGCCAGCAGCTCGCGCGCGGAGAAGGGCTTGACCAGGTAGTCGTCGGCGCCGCTGCCCAGGCCGCTCACGCGTGCCTCCTCGCCGGCGCGGGCGGACAGCAGCAGCACCGGCGTGTCGCTCAGCGCGGCATCGGCGCGCAGCGCGCGCACCAGGCCAAAGCCGTCCAGGCGCGGCATCATCACGTCCGACACCACCAGTGCCGGCGCGTGCACGCGCGCCAGCGCCAGCGCCGCTTCGCCGTCGGCGGCCACGGCGACGCGATGGCCAGCGGCGCCCAGCAGGCGGCGCATGTAGTCGCGCAGGTCGTCGTTGTCGTCCGCCACCAGCACCAGGGCGCTGCCATTTGCCGCATCGCCGGCTGCGGCCGAGACTTGCGCGGAAAGCAAGGGAAGATCGTCCGCTGCCACCGGCGTTGGCGGCGGTGCCATTTCCGCCCGCGGCCAGCGCAGCGCGGTTTCGACATAGGCGCGCGCCTGCACGCCCCTGGCCAGGGGGGCGGCCTCAGCTTGCGTTGCCGCGTCAGTGACCGCATCCATGGCGGCCGGCAGGCGCACGGTGAAGCAGGTGCCCTCGCCCGGCACGCTCTGCACGTCGATCGTGCCGCCGTGCAGCCGCACCAGCTCCTGCACCAGCGCCAGGCCGATGCCGCTGCCTTCGATGCTCCGGCCCTGCGCACCTTCGACGCGATGGAAGCGCTCGAAGATGCGCGGCAGTTCCGCCGCCGGGATGCCGATGCCGGTGTCGCGCACGGTCAGTGCCACGGCGTCGTCGCCCTGCGGCGCGACCGCCACGGTGATGGTGCCGGCGAAGGTGAACTTGAAGGCGTTGGAGACCAGGTTCAGCACGATGGTCTCCCACATGTCGCGGTCCACGGCGACGGCGTGCGCGAGCGGCGGGCATAACGGCGGGCAGTCGACCCGCAGCGTGATGCCGGCCGCTTCCACGCTCGCCCGGAACAGCGAGGCCAGGTCCGCCGTCAGCGCGGCCACGTCGGTGGGCTGGCGCCGCATCGTCACGCGGCCGGACTCGATCCGCGAGAAATCCAGCAGTGCGTTGACCAGCTTGAGCAGGCGCAGCCCGTTGCGATGCGTCATCTCCAGCATGGCGCGGTCCTCGCCGGGACCGGCGCGGCGCACCAGTTCCTCGAGCGGGCCCAGCATCAGCGTCAGCGGCGTGCGGAACTCATGGCTGATGTTGGAGAAGAAGGCCGTCTTGGCGCGGTCGATCTCGGCCAGCGCCTCGGCGCGCTTGCGCTCCGCCTCATAGGCCAGCGCCGAGTGCATGGCCGCGCCGATCTGCCCCGCGGCCAGCGTCAGGAAGCTGCGGTAGCGCTGGTCGAACAGGCGGAACGGATTCAGGCCGACCACCAGCACGCCGCGATGCGACGCGCTGCCCGAGGGCGCCACCTCGATCACGGCCGCGCGTGACGGCGGCGCGCCCCAGGCGCCGCCCGGCAGCGGCACGGCGAAGCGCTCGGCCAGGCCGTCCAGCAGCACCGGGCGCTGCTGCGCCAGCACTTCGGCCACGGGCCACGGCCACTGCGCGTCCAGCGCGATCTGCGCCGGCGCGCCCGGGTGGCCGTCATCGATGCCGATGGCGCCGGCGCGCTGCAGCGCGCGCGCGCCGGGCTCGGCGATGTACAGCAGCGCGAACACGATGTCGCGCGGGTCCGACGACAGCGCCGCCATGGCGCGCTCGCACGCATCGCGCCACGCGCGTGCCTCGCTGGCCGTTGCCGCCACGTCGCGCAGCACGTTCAGCTGGCGCTCGGCCAGCACGCGTTCGGTGTCGTCGCTATTGGCGCAGATGATGCCGCCGGTGCCGCCGTGGTCGTCGGGCACCGGGCTGTAGGAAAAGGTGTAGTAGGTCTCCTCCGGGTAGCCGTTGCGCTCCATGATCAGCAGCTTCTGCTCGACGAAGGTACCTTCGCTGCCGGTCATCGCGGTGGCCAGCAGCGGGGCGATCTCGGGCCAGATCTCGCGCCACACCACCGACGTGGGCTGCCCCAGCGCGCCGGGGTGCTTGCCGCCGATGATCGATTTGTAGGCGTCGTTGTAGAAGAAGTGCAAGGCATCGCCCCAGCCGATCCAGATCGGCTGGCGCGAGGTCAGCATGATGCGGATCGCGGTCTTGAGGCTGTGCGGCCAGCCTTGCGGCGGCCCGAGCGGGGTGGAGTCCCAGGCGAAGGCGCGCATCAGCGTCCCCATCTCGCCGCCGCCGGCCAGAAAGCCGGGCATGTCGCCGGGCGGGACGGGCGCCGCGCTGGCGCCGGCAGTTGCGGTTTCGGCCGGGGGCGGCGGAGATGGCAAGGGCGTCATGCTGGCGGCGGGTGTCTTCATGGTCGTCTCTGGGGGCACGTGGTGCCGGCGTCCGGCCCGCGCGTCCTGGCAGACTGTGCCTAGCCTGGCCGTGCAATGCAAGCGGGCCGCGAGGCGCCTGTCGCGGCGCACTCGCGGCCCTGGTTCGCAGCGTGCTGCAATCGCCTTACAGCGGCGGAGAGACCCAGTACGGGTCGCGCCCGTAGTATTCGTGCAGCGACTTGCCCCACTGCGGGTCGGCCATGCTCGGCCAGCTGTCCTTGTTGAAGCCCGGCGCGGACTTGATCCGGTCCGCCGTCACGGCGATCCGGAAGCACTTTTCGTCAGTATCCATGACCAGTGCGTTCCAGGGGATGGCGTGCAGCGTGTCGCCCATGCCGAGGAAGCCGCCGGTGGTCAGCACCGCATAGGCAATGCGTCCATGCGGCACGTCCAGCATGATCTCGGAGATCTTGCCGACATGCTCGCCGTCGGACGAATAGGCCTTGGTGCCATCCAGGCTGGAAGCCGCCATCACTTCCGGGCCCGGGCCTTCGCCCACGCCGGAACCGACGATGGCTGCGCCTTGACTGCTGGGAGGTTGGGTTTGCATGCTGTGCTCCTTGTCGCGAGACGGTGGAATGCTTGGCGTGCGCAATGACCATGCCTGCGCCGCTTTGGCGTGGTTTCCACGTGGATCGCCCCGCGGCGGCGCCCGCTGGCGCCCCTGGCGGAGGTAATTCTTTCGCGTGGCTTGCAAAAACAACGCATTCGCACGGGCGCCCGCGCGGGGATCCGGCAGCCGCTTCAGAAGTGGTGCCGCATGCCAAGCATCACGCCCACGCGCGTGCTGCGCGCCACGCCGGTGGCGGGCGTGCCGGCCCAGTACTCGGTCTCGCGGCCGACCGCGCCGCCGCGCGCGCGCACCACGTCGGCTTCCAGGTACAGGCTGGTGCGCCGGGACAGGGCGTAGTCGGCCACCACCGCGACGCTGTCGGCATTGCCGCTGCCCAGCAGCACCGGCACCTGCAGGAACTGCGTGGTCACGTTGCCGCGCTGCCAGTAGCGGTAGTAGGCGCCGGACAGATGCAGCGCGGGCGTGAGCTGGTAGCCCAGCCCGGCGAAGGCGATGCTGAAGCGCGCGCCGCCGGCGTCATGGTGCCGCGCCGATTCGCGCCGGCCCATGTGGCCCACGTAGAAGGTGGCCTTGCCGGATGCGTACGAGCCGCCCACGGCGTAGTTGCGGACGGTGTGGCCGCCGTCGTCGCTGCGGCGCTGGTCATAGGCCGCGCCCAGCGCCAGCGCGCCCTGCTGCAGCATCAGCCCGCCGCCCAGCGTGGCGCCGCGCGCCAGGCTGCCGGCTTGCCCGCCGGCGCCGTAGTCCAGTTGCAGCGTCAGCGGCCCGGCGCTCTTCTTGTAGACCACGCTGTGGTCGATGCGATAGTCCTGGAAGAAGATGTCGCCGCCGAGGTAGATCGGATCGGACCAGAAATTGCCCCAGCCCTGGTCCAGCGGATTGAAGGCCCAGCCGATATTGTTCAGCGCGTTGTACTGGCGCCCGAAGGTCAGGCTGCCCCAGTCGCCAGCGAGGCCGGCATAGGCCTGGCGGCCGAACAGCGCCTGGTAGCCGGCGCGGCCGTCGTCGCTGCCGATGCCGGCCTCGAGCTGGAAGACGGCATGCTGGCCGCCGCCCAGGTCTTCGTCGCCCTTCAGGCCGAAGCGGCTGCCGACCATGCCGCCGGAGACCAGCGCCGCCTGGTCGTGGTGATGGCCATCGAGGTTCGAGGTATAGCGCACGGCCGTGCTGACGATGCCATATACGGTGACGCCCGGCTCCGCATGGGCGCGCCCCGCGATGAGGGCGGTGGTAAGGGCAGCGACGGGCAACAGCCCGGCCGCCGGCAGCCAGTGGCTGGCTGTCTTCTTCATGGAGGGTCCTCCGGAGGGCCGGATCCGGCCGGCGCGGTGGCGTGCCGGCGGATCCGTCAGGCCGATGGCCTGCGGGTTCCAGTCCCGCGCGGGGCACGCGGGTCGTCATCGGGCCAGGCGCAACGGATGCGCGGCCCGGGCGAGGGTCGAAGCGGGCGACGATGCCTGGAGGGGCGGCGAATGCCGGCAGTATTGCCGGGCAAGCCTTGGGCAGCGCCGCTTGCCGGCGCCACGGGAGCGGCCCGAAGGCCATTGAGCGGGTTCGCCGGCGCCCGCTTCGGCAAGCGTTTTTCGGCCATGGCCGATCGGGCTTGGAAGGCGCATGCCGGGTCGTCCCCGGCGCGGCGAACAGGGCGTTAGTTTACCCGCACTGGGTCAGTGCCCTTGAAAAGTGCTTTGTCCAGCGCTGGTTGCGGGCCTGCAACAGGCCACTGGTGTGCTCCCTCTCCCGCATCCGGGAGGAGGCTGGGGACAGGGCGCCGGCGCGTCAACGAAGTCGCTCGCGACACACCGGCCGGGGGCGGACGCCTCAGCCCACCCGCTTCGCCGAGATCACCGCTTCCGCCACATTGGCGGGCGCCTCGGCGTAGTGCTTGAACTCCATGGTGAAGGTCGCGCGTCCCTGCGTCAGCGAGCGCAGCGTGGTGGAGTAGCCGAACATGGTCGCCAGCGGCACTTCGGCGCGCACGATCTTGCCACCGCCGCCGGCGATGTCTTCCATGCCGTGCACCATGCCGCGGCGTGACGACAGATCGCCCATCACGTTGCCGGTGAATTCCTCCGGTGTTTCCACCTCGACCGCCATCATCGGCTCCAGCAGCGTCGGCCGGGCGCGGCGCATGCCTTCCTTGAACGCCATCGAGCCGGCCATGCGGAACGCGTTTTCGTTCGAGTCGACGTCGTGGTAAGAGCCGAATACCAGCGTGGCCTTGATGTCGACCACCGGGTAACCGGCCAGCACGCCCGACTGCATGGTCTCGCGGATGCCCTTGTCGACCGCGGGGATGAACTCGCGCGGCACCACCCCGCCCTTGATCGCGTCGACGAACTCGTAGCCGCCGCCATGCGGCATCGGCTCCAGGTTCAGCACCACGTGGCCGTACTGGCCGCGCCCGCCCGACTGCTTGATGAACTTGCCCTCGACGTCGCGCGCCGGCAGGCGGATGGTTTCGCGGTACGCCACCTGCGGCTTGCCGACCGAGGCCTCGACGCCGAATTCGCGCCGCATGCGGTCGACCAGGATTTCCAGGTGCAGCTCGCCCATGCCGGAGATGATGGTCTGCCCGGACTCCTCGTCCGTGGTCACGCGGAACGACGGGTCTTCCTGCGCCAGCCGGTTCAGCGCGATGCCCATCTTCTCCTGGTCGGCCTTGGTCTTCGGTTCCACCGCCTGCGAGATCACCGGCTCGGGAAAGCTCATGCGCTCCAGGATGATGACCTTGTCGGGGTCGCACAGCGTGTCGCCGGTGGTGGCCTCCTTCAGGCCCACCGCCGCGGCGATGTCGCCGGCGCGCACTTCCTTGATCTCCTGGCGCACGTTGGCGTGCATCTGCAGGATGCGGCCCAGGCGCTCGCGCTTGCCCTTGAGCGGGTTGTAGACGCTGTCGCCGGAGTTGACCACGCCGGAGTACACGCGGAAGAAGATCAGCTGGCCGACAAAGGGATCGGTCATGATCTTGAACGCCAGCGCGGCGAACGGCTCGTCGTCGCTGGGGTGGCGCTCCGCTTCGCGATCGTCCTCGGTGTGGCCGAGGATGGCCGGCACGTCGGCGGGCGACGGCAGGTAGTCGATCACCGCGTCAAGCATGCTCTGCACGCCTTTGTTCTTGAAGGCGCTGCCGCATAGCATCGGCACGATTTCGTTGGCGATGGTGCGCTTGCGCAGGCCCTGCTTGATCTGCGCCTCGCTCAGCGGCTCGCCCGACAGGTACTGGTTCAGCAGCGCTTCGTCGGCCTCGGCGGCGGCCTCGACCATCTTGTCGCGCCATTCCTGCGCGGTGGCGAGCAGTTCGGCGGGAATGTCCTGGTACTCGAAGCGCACGCCCTGGCTGGCGTCGTCCCAGACGATGGCCTTCATCTTGACCAGGTCGACCACGCCCAGGAAGTGGTCCTCGGCGCCCAGTGGAATCTGGATCGGCACGGCGCGGCCGCGCAGGCGCTCGGCGATCTGCGCCTGCACGCGGAAGAAGTCGGCGCCGATGCGGTCCATCTTGTTGACGAACGCAATGCGCGGCACTGCGTACTTGTTGGCCTGGCGCCAGACGGTTTCGGATTGCGGCTGCACGCCGCCGACGGCGTCGTAGACCATGCAGGCACCGTCCAGCACGCGCATGGAGCGCTCGACTTCGATGGTGAAGTCGACGTGCCCCGGCGTATCGATGATGTTGATGCGGTGCTCGGGATAGTTGCCGGCCATGCCTTTCCAGAAGGCGGTGGTGGCGGCCGAGGTGATGGTGATGCCGCGCTCCTGCTCCTGCTCCATCCAGTCCATGGTGGCCGCGCCATCGTGCACTTCGCCCAGCTTGTGGTTGACGCCCGTGTAGAACAGGATGCGCTCGGTCGTCGTGGTCTTGCCGGCGTCGATATGCGCGCTGATGCCGATATTGCGGTAGCGCTCGATGGGGGTCTTGCGGGGCACAGTGTTCTCCATGGATGAAACACGCCCGAATAGAGTAGCACCACTGGCCGCTCCCCGTTGCCCCTGCCGCGGGCAGGGACACGCGCTTCGGGGCGGCCCGCGCACGATCCCGCGCGTCTGAGGCGGGCCTAGGATTTTCGCTGCAACCGAAGCGGATTCCTCCCATCCTGTGCGCGCCTGCGGCTCCCTATACTGGCGTGGCATCGCGCACCGGCATGCGCCGTTCCTGCCAGCCCGTTCCAGCATCGGGATGTTGCCTCCGCCGATGCCTGCCTAGAACCTGGACCCCGCGCATGACAACCATCCTGATCGTTGACGACCATCCGGCGATGCGGCTGGTGCTTCGGCACCATCTGTCGCAACTGCTTGGCGTCGACGAGGTGATCGAGGCGGACAACGGGCAATGCGCCATCGAAATGGTGCGCGCCCGCATGCCGGACCTGGTGCTGCTCGACCTCGACATCCCGCGCTCGAGCGGGCTCGACGTGGCGCCGCGCCTGCGCGCGATCCATCCGCAGGTGCGCATCCTGGTGGTGACGGCGCTGGACCCGGCCGTGTTCGTCAGCCGTTCGTGGCAGGCGGGCGCGCAGGGCTTCGTCAGCAAGACCCAGGACATCAAGGAAATCCTGCGCGCGGTCGAGGCCGTGCTGGCGGGCTATACAGTGTTCCCGGTGCTGGGCCGCGGCGGCGCTCCGCGCCAGTCGATGTCGGCCGACGACGAGATGCTGCGGCGGCTGTCCGACAAGGAACTGGTGGTGCTGCAGATGCTGGCGCGCGGCATGTCGTACAAGGCCATCAGCGAGAGCCTCTTTATCAGCAACAAGACCGTCAGCAGCTACAAGGCCCGCATCATGAACAAGCTGCAGGTGTCGTCGCTGGTCGAACTGGTCGACTTCGCGCGCCGCTGCCGGCTGACGCCCTAGCGCGGCACGCCGCCTCCATTATTCATTAGACATCGTATGACCTGCCGGCGCATGCCCGCCGCATGCGCGTCTCGCCTCAGCCTTGCGGGGCAGCCGAACCGGACGCCTTGCGCAGCCGCTCGCGGCTGTTGGTCAGGTGCATGCGCATGGCGGCTTTGGCGGCGTCGGGGTCGCGGCGCTCGATCGCGTCGTAGATGTTCTCGTGCTCGATGCTGACCCGCTCCAGGTACTGCAGGCGCTCGGGGGTGCTGACTTGCAGCCGGCTGCGCGGGATCACCATGGTACCCAGGTGGCCCATGAGGTCGGTGAAATAGCGGTTGCCGGTGGCGCGCGCGATGGCCAGGTGGAAGGCGAAGTCGCTTTCCACCGCGTCATTGCCCTCGCCGGCGCCATGCTTGAGCTCGTCCAGCGCCTGGCGCATCGCCGCCAGTTGCGCCTCGGTGCGGCGCGCGGCCGCCAGGCCGGCCGCTTCCGCTTCCACGCTGACGCGAAATTCCAGCATCGCCATCACGTCCATGGCCGTGCCCAGCGCATCCGGCCCGATGCGGAACGGCGACGGCGCCTCGGCCGCGCGTTCCAGCACGAAGGTGCCGATGCCGTGGCGGGTCTCCACCAGGCCGCTGGCCTGCAGCCGCGACAGCGCTTCGCGCACCACGGTGCGGCTCACGCCCATGGTGGCCATGATCTCGGATTCGGTGGGTAGCTTGTCGCCAGGCTTGAGCTGGCCCTGGCGGATCTCTTCGCCAAGGGCTTGTACGACTTCCTCGGCTAGCGTGCGGCCGCGGCGGCGCAACGGAGCGGGACTGGAGAGGCTCGGAGTCGGGGCGAGAGGCTGGGCGTTCGGCATGGTGCTGCTAGTCGCTGGCTAGGGATATGGGCGGGGTTTCCCGGACTTGACCGGCCCGAGATCGCCTCATTATACTGGGTTATCAGTCATACGATGACAGATAACATACGCAACACAGGCCCCGGGTGAAGAATCGTACGCCCGGGCAATGCCGGAGACACTCCCGAGATGACCCTTACCGCCGCCCCCTTGGGGTCCGCCCATACGCCCGTCGTGACCGAGCTGACCGTGGTGCCCGTTGCCGGGCATGACAGCATGCTGATGAACCTGTCCGGCGCCCATGGCCCGTACTTCACGCGCAATATCGTGATCGTGCGCGACAGCGCCGGCCATACCGGCGTGGGCGAAGTACCGGGCGGCGAAGGCATCCGCCAGACCCTGGAAGACGCGCGCCCGCTGCTGGTGGGCCAGCCCATCGGCCAGTACCAGGCCGTGCTGAACCGCGTGCGCGCGGCCTTTGCCGGCCGCGATGCCGGCGGCCGCGGCCTGCAGACCTTCGACCTGCGCATCACCATCCACGCCGTCACGGCGCTGGAGGCGGCGCTGCTCGACCTGCTCGGCCAGCACCTGGAAGTGCCGGTGGCCGCGCTGCTGGGCGAAGGCCAGCAGCGCGACGCCGTCGAGATGCTGGGCTATTTGTTCTATATCGGCGAGCGCCAGCGCACCACGCTGGACTACCGCACCGAGCCGGACGCGGACAATGCGTGGTTCCGCCTGCGCAATGAAGTGGCAATGACGCCCGAGGCCGTGGTGCGCCTGGCCGAAGCGGCGTATGAGCGCTACGGCTTCAATGACTTCAAGCTCAAGGGCGGCGTGCTGCGCGGCGACGAAGAGATGGAAGCGATCCTGGCGCTGGCCGAGCGCTTCCCCAGGGCGCGCATCACGCTCGATCCCAACGGCGCCTGGTCGCTGGCCGACGCCGTGCGCCTGTGCCGCGACAAGCGCGGCGTGCTGGCCTATGCCGAAGACCCGTGCGGCGCCGAAGACGGCTACTCGGGGCGCGAGATCATGGCCGAATTCCGCACCGCCACCGGCCTGCCCACCGCCACCAATATGATCGCCACCGACTGGCGCCAGATGGGCCATGCGGTGCGGCTGCAGTCGGTCGACATCCCGCTGGCCGACCCGCATTTCTGGACCATGCAGGGCTCGGTGCGGGTGGCACAGATGTGCGCCGAATGGGGCCTGACCTGGGGCTCGCACTCGAACAACCACTTCGATATCTCGCTGGCGATGTTTACGCACGTGGCGGCAGCCGCGCCCGGGCGCGTCACCGCGATCGACACCCACTGGATCTGGCAGGACGGCGAACACCTGACCCGCAACCCGCTGAAGATCGAAGGCGGGCTGGTGCAGGTGCCCAAGACCCCGGGGCTGGGCGTCGAGCTCGACCTGGATGCGCTGGCGCGCGCGCACGAGCTGTACCAGCGCAAGGGCCTGGGCGCGCGCGACGATGCCGCGGCGATGCAGTTCCTGATCCCCGGCTGGAAGTTCAACAACAAGGCGCCGTGCATGGTGCGCTGACGCGCCGCCGGCGACGACGCCAACGGCCAGTGCCGGCCATCGGGGCGGCTGGCCTTTTTCATCAAGACACTGCAGGAGACAACCATGTACACCTTCCAACCCCAGGGCGCGCCGCGCCTGCCTCACTGGCTGCGCGCCTTCGCGCTCGGCTCGGTCGCCGCGGTCGCGGCGCTGAGCTTCATCAGCCCGGCCGGCGCCGCGGCACAGGACTGGCCGCAACGTCCGGTATCGGTGGTGGTGCCGTTCCCGCCGGGCGGCTCCAGCGACGCCATCGCGCGCATGCTGACGGTGCCGCTCAATGAAAAGCTGGGCCAGCCGTTCGTGATCGACAACCGCCCTGGCGCGACCGGCGCCATCGGTGCCACCTACGTCAAGCGCGCGCCGGCTGACGGCTACACCATGATGGTGGCATCGATCGGCGTCTATGCGGTCAACCCGTTCCTGCAGAAGAACCTGGCCTATGACCCGGCCAAGGACTTCGACCTGCTGACCGTGGCGGTGCGCGCGCCCAACGTGCTGGTGGCCAACCCGCAGTTCCCGGCCAACACGCTGGCGGAACTGGTGGCGTACATGAAGAAGAACCCGGGCAAGGTCAGCTTCGCCTCGTCCGGCGCCGGCTCGTCCGACCACCTGACCGCGGCGCTGTTCTGGCAGAAGAGCGCCACCGACGGCCTGCATGTCCCTTACAAGGGCGGTGGCCCGGCCATTTCCGACCTGCTGGCCGGACAGGTGGACGTGTCGTTCCAGAACGTCAACGCCGTGCTGCAGCACATCCGTGCCGGCAAGCTCAAGGCGATGGCGGTGACTTCCGACAAGCGCTCGCCGGTGCTGCCCAATGTGCCCACCATGGCCGAGGCTGGCATCAAGGATGTCGAGGTCTACTCGTGGCAGGGCGTGGCCGCGCCGCGTGGCCTGCCGCCGGAAATCAAGAGCCGCCTGCACGGCGCGCTGGTGTCGTCGCTGAACGACCCGAAGATGCGCCAGAAGCTCTCCGAGAGCGGCTTCGAGGTGGTGGCCAACACCCCCGAGCAGTTCAACCAGTTCGAGGCGCAGGAGCTGCAGCGCTGGAAGACCGTGATCGAGAAGGGCAAGATCACGCTCGACTGATCGCCCCCGCATAAGAACCCGATACCAAAGCACCGACCGCGCCGGCGCGGCACGTCGATCGTGCCGCGCCGGCGCGCGCCCCCCGACAGGAGACCTCAGCATGACTTACGGACGCCGCAACTTCCTCAAGCAATCCTCCGCCCTGGCCGCCGGGCTCGCCGCGGGGCCGCTCGCCGGCCTGTCGCCGGCCGCGCACGCCGCGGACTGGCCCACCCGCCCGATCCGCCTGGTGGTGCCGTACACCGCCGGCGGCTCGTCGGATATCATCGCGCGCCTGATCAGCAAGCAGCTGGGCGAGGCGCTGGGCCAGTCGGTGGTGGTCGACAACCGCCCCGGCGCCAACGGCAACGTCGGCGCGGCGCTGGTCGCGCAGGCCACCGACAACCACACGCTGCTGCTGTGCGATATCGGCGCGCTGGCCATCAGCCCGTCGGTCTACACCAAGCTGACCTTCAATATCGCCAGGGACCTGAAGCCGGTGTCGATGCTGGCGTATTCGCCGCACCTGCTGGTGGTGCATCCGTCGGTGCAGGTGAGCAACGTGAAGGAACTGGTGGCGCTGTCGCAGCGCAGCCAGCTCAACTTCGCCGTGACCGCCATCGGCAGCGCGCCGCACCTGGCCGGCGTGGCGGTGGAGCAGGCCACCGGCGCCAAGTGGCAATACGTGCCGTACAAGGGCGGCTCGCAGGCCATTGCCGACACCGTCGGCGGCAGCGCCCAGGTGCTGATGAACGGCATGCTGGCCACGCTGCCGCATGTGCAGTCGGGCAAGCTCAAGCTGATCGCCCAATCCAAGCGCACGCGCATGCCGCTACTGCAGAACGTGCCGACCATTGCCGAGCAGGGTGTGCCTAACTTCGAGTCGGGCACCTGGCAGGGCGTGATGGCCCCGGCCAGCATGCCCGACGCGATGGTGGCGCGCATCAGCGCCGAGCTGATCCGCATCATCCGCGCGCCGGACCTGCGCGCCCAGCTGGTAGCGCAGGGCGCCGAAGTGGTAACGATGACGCCGGGGGAAACCGGCAAGTTCTTCGTCGCCGAACAATCGCGCTGGGCGGGGGTGGTGAAGCAGGCGGGGATCAAGCTGGAGGCTTGATGGAGGTGGTTGGCAAAGGACGGCTCGCATGGGAATGCGGGCCGTTTTTTTCGGGGCTAGAAAGGCGTGGGTTTGCTCCCCTCTCCCGCTTGCGGGAGAGGGGCGGGGGAGAGGGCGGGCGTGTGCCAAGCATGAGGCGTCCACACTGCCTTTGCGGGCGGCCCAAAAACAAAAAAGCCCCGCACCAGGCGGGGCCGTATCTCACCGCCTTCCGTTATTTCCGCAACGCCGCCGGCAGCAGCCCCTGCGGCAGGTTCTGATAGCAAACCGGCCGCAGGAACCGGTCGATCGCCGTAGCACCCACCGAAGTCGTACGCACATCGGACGTCGCCGGGAACGGCCCGCCGTGCACCATCGCGTACGCCACCTCGACGCCGGTGGGGTAGCCGTTGCATAGCACGCGCCCGGCCTTGCGTTCCAGCACCGGCAGCAGGCGCTGCGCGGCGGAGTGGTGGGCGTCGTCGAGTTGCATCGTGGCGGTCAGCTGGCCTTCGAGCTGGCGCGCCACGGTCAGCATCTCGTCCATGTCGCGGCACACCACCAGCACCGTCGACGGTCCGAAGACTTCGGCCTGCATGCGGTGGTCCGCCAGGAACTGCGCGGCGGTGGTTTCGAACATCTCCGGCCGGGCCTGGTTGGTGCCGCTGGCGTCCACGCCATTGCCGATCCGCTGGAGACCGTCGAGCGATGCCAGCTGGGCCACGCCCTGCTGATACGCGGCATGGATGCCGGGCGTCAGCATCGTGGCCGCCGGCTTGCCTTGCAGCGCGCCCAGTGCCGCCGCGCGGAACTTGTCGAGGGCAGGGCCTTCGATGCCGATCACCAGTCCGGGGTTGGTGCAGAACTGGCCGACCCCGAGCACCAGCGACTCGACCAGCTGGCGGCCGATTTCCTCGCCGCGCGCGTCGAGCGCCGCGGGCAGCAGGAACACCGGGTTGATGCTGCTCATTTCGGCGTACACCGGAATCGGCTGCGGGCGCGCGTTGGCGGCACGCATCAACGCCATGCCGCCGGCGCGCGAGCCGGTAAAGCCGACCGCCTGGATCGCCGGATGCGACACCAGCGCCGTGCCGATGGCATTGCCCGCGCCCACCAGCAGCGAGAACACGCCCTCGGGCAGGCCGGCGTCGCGCACCGCTTGCTGGATCACGCGCCCGACCAGCTCAGAGGTGCCCAGGTGCGCCGGATGCGCCTTGACCACCACCGGGCAGCCCGCGGCCAGCGCCGCGGCGGTGTCGCCGCCGGCCACGGAGAAGGCCAGCGGGAAGTTGCTGGCGCCGAATACGGCAACCGGGCCGATGGCGATGCGCTGCATGCGCAGGTCCGGGCGCGGCGGGGTGCGCTCGGGCAGCGCGGCGTCGAAAGTGGCTTGCTGCCAGCGCCCCTCGCGCAGCACCGTGGCGAACAGGCGCAGCTGGCCGGCGGTGCGGCCGCGCTCGCCCTGCAGCCGCGCGATGGGCAGCGCGCTTTCCAGGTGGGCACGCTCGACCAGCGTGTCGCCAAGCGCTTCGATGCCCGTGGCGATGGCCTCGAGGAAGGCCGCGCGCTGTTCGGGCGTGGTGTTGCGGTAAGTGTCGAAGGCGGCTTCGGCCAGCGCGCAGGCGCGCTCGACCTCGGCCTCGCCGCCACCGTGGAAGTCAGGGCCGATGGCCGCGCCGGTGGCGGGATTGATCGCCTGCAGCGTCGCTTCGGTGCCGCGCACGGCTTGCGCGCCGATCAGCATGTCGCCGGTGATTTGCATGGAAGGATCCTTGTCAGCGTTTGGAACGGGGAAACCGGCCGGAGGGCATGCGCCCCGCGGCCGGCCTGGTCGGAATGCAAGACGCGGACGGCGCGCTGGCCCTCCGCGTGCCGGGTTATTGCGGGCCGACCTGGTTGATCAGCGCGTCCAGCATCTCCATCTCCTCTTCGGTCAGGTCGGTCAGCGGTGCGCGCACGGGACCGCCGTCGCGGCCCACCAGGCGCGCGCCCGCCTTGACGATGCTCACCGCATAGCCGGCCTTGCGGTTGCGGATGGCCAGGTAGGGCAGGAAGAAGTCGTCGATCAGGCGGCCCACGGTGTCGTGGTCGTCCGCGGCGATGGCGCGGTAGAAGTCCATCGCCGTCTTCGGGATGAAGTTGAACACCGCCGACGAATACACCGGCACGCCCAGCGCCTTGTAGGCCGCGGCATAGACCTCGGCGGTGGGCAGGCCGCCCAGGTAGGAGAAGCGGTCGCCCAGCTTGCGGCGGATGCTGACCATCGCTTCGATGTCGCCCACGCCATCCTTGAAGCCGATCAGGTTGGGGCAGCGCCCGGCCAGGCGGGCCAGCTGGTCGGCGTTGAGTTTCGAATTGGCGCGGTTGTAGACGATCACGCCGATATCGACCGCCTTGCAGACTTCTTCCACGTGGGCGGCAATGCCGTCCTGGCTGGCCTCGGTCAGGTAGTGCGGCAGCAGCAGCACGCCGGCGGCGCCCAGGCGCTGGGCTTCCTGCGCGTAGGCGATGGCAGTGCGGGTCGGGCCGCCGGCGCCGGCCAGGATCGGCACCTTGCCGGCGCAGGTACGCACCGCGGTGTCGACTACGGCCGAGTAGTCCTGCGGCGTCAGCGAGAAGAACTCGCCGGTGCCGCCGGCCGCGAACAGCGCGGTGGCGCCGTAGGGGGCCAGCCATTCCAGGCGCGCGGCGTAGGACTTCGGCGCGAAGTCGCCCTGGGCGTCGAAGTCGGTGATGGGGAAGGACAGCAGGCCTTCGGAGACGATTTGCTTGAGTTCGTTCGGTGCGAGCATTGCGGCAATCCAGGGCGGGCCGATGGCCCGGGGTGGCAGAAGCGGCTGAACTGCAACACTGGCAGGTCAGTCGAGTTATCAGTCATCGTACGACAACAAAGGAGCGAAGGCAATAGGCCAGACCGCTACCCCGGGTTAACCGGGAGCGCGCATGCGGTTCCCGCGTCGTGCTGTAGCTATGGGCACGCAGGACCATTCGGTGTGCGCCGGCGAGTGATGTTGTAGGACAACGTAAGTCACATGCCGGGCGATCCGCTCCAATTCAAGCCTGGCCGTGCAAGGTTGCGCGCCACGGCGATCCGGGGGCTGGCACACTGGCGTCCTGAACCAAAGGGGGAGAGCGCGGTGGGAGAGTTACAGGCCTTGCTGGAAAACCACGGGCTGATGCTGGTGTTCCTGAACGTACTGGTCGAGCAGGCCGGCCTGCCGGTGCCGGCTTATCCGATGCTGTTCGTCGCCGGCGCGCTGGGCGTGCAGGAGACCGGGCCGTCGATCGGCGCGGTGCTGGCCGCGGTCATCGTCGCCTGCCTGATTGCCGACACCGGCTGGTACTTCGCCGGGCGCCGGCTGGGGCAACCGATGCTGCGCACCATCTGCAAGGTCTCGATCTCGCCCGACTCCTGCATCCGCCAGACCCAGTCGCTGTACCTGCGCGTGGGGCCGCGCTCGCTGGTGGTCGCCAAGCTGCTGCCGGGGGCCGGCGCGCTGTCGACCGCGATGGCCGGCATGACCGGCACGCCGCTGCCGGTATTCCTGTTCTACGACGCGATCGGCGCGCTGGTGTGGGCCGGCAGCGGCCTGCTGATCGGCGTAGTGTTCAGCGATTTCATCGATGCGATCCTGGAGGGCTTCAGCACCTACGGCCATATGGCGCTGGTGGCGGTGGCGGGGGCCTTCCTGGTATTCCTGGCATGGCGCTCGTGGCGCCGGCTGCGGTTGCTGCGCATCACGAAGCGCGTGCCGCGCATGAGCGTGGATGAGCTGGAATCGCGCCGGCTGGCTGGCGCGCTGCCGGTCGTGATCGACGTGCGCGCCCATGGCGACGTGCCGATGGAGCGCATTCCCGGCTCGATGGTGCTCGACATGCAGGGCGCGCTCGACAGCCTCGACGCGCTCGGCGTGGCGCCCGCCGAGGCCGACATCGTGGTCTATTGCGCCTGCCCTAACGAGATGTCCGCGGCGCTGCTGGCCGAACGCCTGCGCGTGGCCGGCTATCCCAGGACCTGGGCGCTGGCCGGCGGCTTCGACGAATGGAAGCGGCGGCACGGCGCCACCGTGCCGCCCGCCGTCACCCATCCCGGCTCGGGTCAGGCGACGGCACGCTGAGCCGCGGGGCTCAGCGCGGGCCGGCGGTCTGGAACACCGACAGGTCGGGGTAGATCGCGCGGATCTTCTCCCATTCGGCGGCATTGAAGAACTGGCACTTGCCGGCGCCGAAGCGCTTGGACACTTCGACGCAGAAGCGCACCGCCTCGGCGATGTCGATCTCGTGGTTGGCCGAGGTCGCGCTGCCCGACACCACCGACTGCGCCGTCACCGCCACGCCCACCACCGGCGCCGGCGTGGCCACGTGCGGCTGCATGATGCTGTTGAAGTGGTACAGGCCGTTGTGGTACGGCGTGATGTCCTGCAGCGAGATCGGGAAGGTCACCGCCGGGCAGCCGGTGGTCGACTCCATGGTCGCCACCAGATCCGGCGCCACGCGCAGGATATAGCCCTGCATCGCCGTGGGCGAGATCGCAAAGCCGCGGTGCTTGACGATGCTGTTGCCCTTGGACGCATCGATCGACAGGATCGCATCCATTTCCGGCAGCACCTGGTAGTCGTTCATGGTGTCGGACGACACCGGCATGCCCATGAACGGCACCGGGTCGTGCGGCACCATCGAGACATTGGTCGACAGGTGGGTGGTCACGATCACGTCGCCGGGCACGTGGTCGCCGCGCGCCTTCATCTGCGCCAGCTTGAGCGCCACCGCCAGGCAGCCGATCGGGCCATCGGCATCGGACACCAGACCCACCAGTTCCGGACGCGCGCCGATGGCGCCGTTGCGGCCGATCACGCCCAGCGTCGGCGCCTTGCCGCCGCCGCGCTTGCCGGCGCTGCCCGGGATCACGATGGTGATGAAGTCGGTGGTGTTGGCCGTGTTCTCGGGCGGCGCGTTGTGGACCGTGGTGACTTGCACCGACACGCCGGCGTTGGCGTAGGGCGCGAACAGTTCGCTGACGAGCGCGCCGTTGGCGTGCGGGCTGTCCAGGGCTTCGTGGATGACCAGCGTCTGCTGCAGGGCCATGGCTTTCTCCAAAGTTTGCCCGGGCCGCGCGGCGCGGACCGGGCGGTCTACAAATCGATCAGAACTGATGGCGCAGGCCGACCATCACCGTGGTCTGCGTGTCGCGCCCGTCCAGCGGCGTGCCGCTGCCGCCGGTCCAGCTGGTGGTGTTGTTGCCGAACAGGCCCGACCAGTCGCCGTGGACGCGGTCATAGGCCAGCGCCAGGTAGGCGTCGGTGCGCTTGCTGAAGGCGTAGCCGGCCACCGCATACGCGGTGGTGCGGTTGCCGCTGAAGCTGTCGGCGCGGGTGCGGTTGTGCATCACGCTGCCGGTCAGGGTGACGTTGCCGGTCACGGCGTAGCTCGCGCCCAGCGTGAAGAAGTCGTCGTGACGGCTGCCGCCGAACACCGAGCTGATCGCCGCCCGGTTGGTCGGCGTGGCCGCGGTCGACATGCTGGTGATGGTGGCCGTATCGGTGCCGCCCTTCGACGAGTCGAAGCCCGCGTCGCGGTCGCTGTGGATGTAGTTGGCGAACAGGCTGGCGCGGCCGAGCGCGGCCTTCAGGCCCGCCAGGTAGATGTTGGCGTTGCGGCTCTGGCTGTCGCGGGTCTGCTGGAAGTCGCCGACCGCGGTGATCGGGCCGGCCGCGTACTTGACGCCGAAAGACACCGACGACATCGCGCGGGTGTTGCCCGCGGTCTCGCCCAGCGCGTATTCCGCGATCACCGACACCGGGCCGAAATTGCCGGTATAGCTGACGGCGTTGTCGTAGCGCTGGCCGGTCAGGTAGACCATCCAAGCATTGGACGGCGCCGCGCCCACGCCAAGCGGATCGACGTAGTACAGCATGGTGTTGGCGGTGGTGTACTGCCGGCCCAGAGCCAGCTCGCCCCAGCGGTTGCCGATCTTCACGTACGCCTGGCGGCCGAACAGCTGGCCTTGCTGGTCGAGCCGGCCGGTATCGGCCAGCAGCCCGTTCTCCAGCACAAAGCCCGCCTTCACGCCGCCGCCCAGGTCCTCGACGCCCTTCAGGCCGAAGCGGCTGCCGGACAGGAAGCCTTCGCCGCCCTGCTGCAGGCCGACCTGCGCGTCGCCGGCGGGGTTTGAGTGGGTCTGGTAGGTCAGCGCGGTATCGATGACGCCGTACAGCGTGACGCCGGATTGGGCCATGGTGGTGGCGGGCAGGGCCAGCATCAGTGGCAAGGTCAGGCGCGCGGCATGGCAAAGGGCTGGGCTCATATTGTTTTCTCCTCCAGAAGGCAAAAGGGGGCCGCGCGGGCGGCGCAACGCGGCCCGCGGGGCTGGTTTTGTTTGTATTGGCTGTGGCCGGGTGGGCCTTGAAATGGCTAGTTGCTAGTCACGCATGCATCCCGCTGGTTCGCTCCCCTCTCCCGCTTGCGGGAGAGGGGTTGGGGGAGAGGGCAGGCGCATGCAGTTACGGTGACGCTTCACTTCGTGGCAACGCTGCCCTCTCCCCCGCCCCTCTCCCAGAGGGAGAGGGGAGACAACCGTTTGTGCTTCGGCGTTTAATGCGTTGCTCAAACGGCAAAGCCCGGCCAGTCCTGCATGCCCGCCGGCCCGGTGATCTGCGATAACGCGAACGCCTCGCCCTCGCGAATCGTCTCCACCTTGCCCTCGGCAGGGAACCACAGCGCATTGCGCTCGCCCAGCACCAGGCCGGTGGTGCCATCGGAATACAGCGCCGAGCCTTCCGGCAGCGCAAACACCTGCTCCGGCGCATTGATGTGCAGGAACTCCGCGAGCCGCTCTTCGCGGCTTTCGCCGTTGTGCCCGGCGGGCTTGCCGCTGATGAAGTGCGGGTTGATCTGGAACGGCACCAGTCCCAGCGCGCGCAGCGACGGCGGCTGCACGATCGGCATGTCGTTGGTGGTGCGGATGGTCGGGCAGGCGACGTTGCTGCCGGCGCTCCAGCCCACGTACGGCGTGCCGGCGCGCACCCTGGCGCGGATGGCCTCGACGATGCCGGCGTCATACAGGCGCTTGAGCAGCGCGAAGGTATTGCCGCCGCCGACCGCGATGGCCTCGGCCTGCTGCACAGCGCGCAGCGGATCGGCGCTGTGATGGATCGATTCCAGCGCGTAGCCGAGCTTTTCGAACACCGGCCTGACCATGCCTTCGTAGGTATCGAAGCTGAAGGTCACGCCGGCGAACGGCACGAACAGCACCTTGCGCGGCTCATGCTTCAGCAGCGTGTGGATCTGCTCGCCGGCGTGCTCGAGGTAGCCGAGCTTGTCCTTGCGCGAGCTGCTCATCAGGAGGATGCGTTGGGTCATGTCTTGCGTTTCCGTCGGTTCAGGAGTCGGGTCAGGCGATCGCCGCGCGCACCAGCGCGGCGACGCGGTCGATCTCGTCATGCGTGTTGAAGTAGTGCAGCGATATGCGTGCCATGGTCGACACGCCGTAGCGCGCCAGGATGGCGTCGGCCATGAAATTGCCGGCTTCGATGATGCATTGCTGCGCTTCCAGCGCGGCGACGATGCGGGCCGGGTCGATGCCGCGCACGTTGAACGGCACGATGCCGATGCGGTGCGCGACGTCGGCCGGGCCGTACAGCTCGAAGCCGGGGATCGACGACAGCTTCGCCACCGCGTATTCCGTCAGGTCGCGCACGCGCGCTTCGATGGCGTCGATGCCGAGCGCGGCGGCGTAGTCGATGGCGGTGCCCAGGCCCAGGATGGCCGGCACGATCGGGCAGCCCGCTTCGAAGCGCTTCGCGCCCGGCACCAGCGACAGTGCGCCGGTGGCGCGGTCATAGGCGCCGTTCCACCAGCCCACCAGCATCGGCTCGACCTGCGCGATCAGCTCGCGGCGCACGTACAGGAAGCCTGAGCCCTCGGTCGCGCGCAGCGCCTTGCGGCCGCAGCCGGCGAGGAAATCGCAGCCGAGTTCGGCCACGTCCGAGCGCAGCATGCCCACGCTCTGCGCACCGTTGACCAGCGACAGCACGCCGTGCCGGCGCGCCACCGCGCAGATCTGCGCGGCGGGCTGCACCGCGCCGGTGGAATTGGGCAGGTGCGAGAAGGTCAGCAGGCGCGTGCGCGGGGTGATGGCGGCCGCGAAGGCCCCGGGCGACAGCAGCCCTTCTGCATTGGCCGGCACCATCTTCACCACGATGCCGTGCGCTTGCTCCAGCCGGCGCCACGGCAGCAGGTTGCTCAGCATCTCGGTGTCGGCCACCAGCACTTCATCGCCGGCTTGCCAGGCGATGCCGCGCGCGACGATCGAAATGCTCTCGGTCGCGTTCTTGGTGAAGGCAAGCTCGTCGGCCGCGCAGTTCAGCCATCCGGCCAGCCTGGCGCGCACGGCTTCGACGCGGGCATAGGTCTCTTTGCGGAATGCCGGCAGATAGATGCCGACATGGCCGGTGTCGAGCAGGTAGCTGCGCACGGTCTCGAGCACGGCGTCGGGCGGGATCGACGCCGCGGCGGTGTCGAGATAGATGGTGGACGCCGTCAGCGGGGTGTCGGCGCGGATTGCCTGGATATCCATGGAACGTCTCGGGAAATGACAGAGGGGCGCAGCGCGTGCGCCCGCAGGTAGGGCTTACTTCTTCAGCTTGGTGACCGATCCGAAGAAGCTGAACAGGGCATCGCCCGCGATCACGCCGCCGGCGAAGGCGCTCATCTCGGCCACATGCTTGTCGCCGCGCAGGCGCTGCAGCACGAAGCGGATCGCCAGGCCCGCCAGCACCGCCCAGCCCGCCAGCGGCGAGGCGATCAGCATGCCGGTCGAGAGCAGGATGCCGAGCTGGCGCTTCGAGCCGCCGAGCCACTGCAGCAGGGCGCCGGGAACGGCCCAGATCATCAGGTTGCGCGCGATCTCGGCCGACGAGCCCGCCTTGATCGAGGCCGCGTAGACGCGGTCCACCGGCGGGATCAGGCCCTGCGCGAAAAAGCTGCCGTGGAACACCAGCACCACCACCGCGGCCACCGCGAAGCCGATCATCGCGGCCAGGAACTGCTGCTTGCGCCCGGCCAGCTCGGCCTCCATGTCGCGGCCTTCGCCGCGCAGCAGGTAGCCGGTCTTGAGGTCATAGCCCATGTCGGCGAAGGCCGGGCCGGTGGCGGCCGAAAAGCCCACCAGCACCGCCAGCGCGGTCGGCGGGAAGCCGATCAGGATGCCGATGGTCAGCGTGATCAGCGCCACCGCGAAGGCCGGGAACCAGCCCGAATGCATCGCCGCGATGCCGACGATCAGCTCGTGCACGTAGGCGGCAAAGGCCGCGTACAGCACGAACAGCACCAGCATGCCCAGCGACATGTCCGAGATATGGCCGGCCAGCACCGAGATCAGCAGCGCGATCGCCAGGTAGATCAGGAAGCCGCCCGACAGGATGCGGCTGGCGCGCGCGGCCGGAACTTCGATGGTGCGCGCGTCGGCCGCCGGGGCGTGGCGCGCACGGCGGATTTCATGGGCCACCTGGAACAGCGCGACGATGCCCGCGCCGATCATCAGCCCGTGGGGGATATAGGCCTTGGCGATGTCGATGCCGGTCAGCGCCACGGAATAGCCGCGCACCAGCAGGCCGATGCCGAACATGGTC
This sequence comes from Cupriavidus mimosae, assembly GCF_023952485.1. Classification (NCBI taxonomy): domain Bacteria; kingdom Pseudomonadati; phylum Pseudomonadota; class Betaproteobacteria; order Burkholderiales; family Burkholderiaceae; genus Cupriavidus; species Cupriavidus mimosae. The sequence goes on from NZ_JALHRY010000015.1 coordinate 127,750, forward strand.
AGTGCCGCCAGGTTGCCCAGGAAAGCCGCGCCGAACGCGGACATCGGCACGCCCAGCCATGCGCCGCCCACGCCCACGGCGATGCCCAGTCCCAGGAAGGCCGCCTTGCGCCCGCCGCGGTCGCCGGCCCAGATGGCTTCGGCGGTGGGGCGATGCCGGCCGGCCAGGTGCCGGTGGCCGGGAAGATCTTGCTGCCGAACAGGAAGTACAGCATCGCACCGTCGACGAACATGGCGATCACCGCGCCGATCAGCATCGGCGTGGCCAGCTCGGGCATGCCCATCGCATACGGCACGCCGATCGGGATCATCAGCGAGTTGGCGGCGCCGAAGGTGGCCGACGAGATCGCGGTCTGCACCAGGTTCTGCCGCTCCAGCACGCGGAAGCGCCGCGTGATCTCGAGCGGGATGCGCGAGAACACGATCGCGATCAGCGCGCCGATGATCGAGGTGTTGGCCGAGATGCCCAGCGACACGATCAGCTGCATCCCGATCATGGCACCGAACACGGACAGCGCCACGGAGACCAGCAGCAGCAAGGGCTCCATGAAGCGCGTCCGAGTCGCGGGCTGCGCCGTCATCGGCGCGTTCAGTTGTGTTGGCATGGTCATGTCTTCCACCGCTCCCCGTAGTGTTGTCTGGTTTTGTCTGTTGTGTGTGATGCCTGGCGCGCGCTCAGCGCATGAAACCGGCCACCGGGCCGATGGTGGTGCGCGCCGTGCGCAGCGCCTGCAGCCAGCGCGGCGCCGCCTCCGGCGTCAGCCGCTGCAGCGGACCGGCGATGGCCAGCGACCCCACCACCGCCTGGCTGTCGCGGTGGAACAGCGGCAGCGCCAGCCCGGCCACCGTGGCGGCGGATTCCTCGCAGGTATAGGCCCAGCCGTCGGCGCGGATCTGCGCCAGCCGCGCTGCCAGCCCGGGCGCGTCGCCGCAAAGCCGGCGCCGGAACGCCTCCGGCTGGAACGCCAGCATGGCCTTGGCATGCGCGCCCGCGCCGAGGTCGAAGCGTTGGCCCACCTCGATCGAAAAGCGCAACTGGTGCTGGCTGTGCGCGATGTCCGTGCACAAGCCGTGGTCACCGTCCAGCCACGACAGGAACACGGTTTCACCGCATTCCCGCGCCAGTGCCTCGAGCGCGGGCTGCACCACCTCGGCCGGTGAAAACGTCTTGCGCGTGACCTGGCCCAGCTCGAACCAGCGCAGCCCGAGCGCGTAGCGTGCCTGCGCGTCCTGCACCAGGAAGCCGTTGGCGGCGAACGTCGCCAGCACGCGGTGCACCACGGCATGGTGCACGCCGCTGTGGCGGGCCAGCTCGCGCACGCCCCAGTTGGGCTGGCGCACGGTGAAGTGGGTCAACAGCGCCAGCGCGCCGTCCAGGGTCTTGAGCATTGCCGAGCGAAACTTCGAATTACTTGTGTCTCTATATAAGAGACAACGTCTCTGATACAGAGAAATGCTAGGCCTCGCTGTCACCTGCAACAATCAGGGTTAACGCGCAGTCGTCTCCCGGATCGGGGCGAATATCGACCCATGCGCCCTTGCCTATACTTGGCGCAGGCCGACTGCTACGGGAGGCACCCATGGCTGCGGAAGACCACGGTTACGGCGACGAAGCGGCCCGCATCGCGCACCGCCGCCGCCTGCTCGGCATCGCGCCGCGCACGCATGAGGGCCAGCGCAACTGGGCGCTGGCGTTGTCCGGCGGCGGCATCCGCAGCGCCACCTTCTGCCTGGGCGTGATGCAGGCACTGGCCGGCACCGAGATGCCGGCAAACACGACCGCGGCGACCCCGCCCGGCGCGCCCCAGACGCCTGCGGCGAGCGCGGCCGCCGCGGCGCAGACCGTGCCCGGGCTGGCTTCGCTGCTGGCCCAGTTCGATTACCTGTCGACCGTCAGCGGCGGCGGCTACCTCGGCGCTTTCTTCGTCAGCCTGTTCGTGCCCGGTCGCCTGCGCCGCGGCACCGGCCCGGTCCAGGCCGCCGCCGACGCCTACCACACGCTGCAATGCGAGCCGCCGGGCCGCATCCACACCTCGGTGTCCTACGCTGCCGACCCTGGCCGCGGCGCGGTCGCGTGGCTGCGCGAGAACGGCCGCTACTTGTCGCCCACCGGCGCGGGCGACAACCTGTATGCCGCCGCGCTGGTGGCGCGCAACTGGCTGGCGATGCACTACGTGATCGGCAGCGCGCTGCTGGTGTTGCTGTCGCTGCTGACGCTGCTGCTGCACGGCGCGGCGGGCGCCTGGTACGGGTTCGGACGCTATGAGATGGACCTGCTCCACGATGCGCGGCAGGCCTTCAACCAGGGCCAATGCGCGATCTGGTGGAGCCCGCTGCTGTGGCTCCCGCTGGTGACAGTGGTGCTCGGCGCGGTGCCGCCCGGCCTGGCGTACTGGCTGGTCTATGCGCGCGCCAGCGAGCCGCAGGCGCCAGGGCGCTTCTTCAGCCCCGCGCCGATGTTGGCCACGCTGCTGGGACTGCTGTTGCTCGCCGCCGCGTACTGGTCGGAACGGATCGGCGCGCGGCCGCTGCCTGCGCAACTCTTTGCCGCGCTGGGCGTGCTGACCTGGCTTGGCGTGCTGGCCTGCCTGGTAATGCTGCAGGGCGAGCCGCGCACGGTGTCCGGCTATCGCGTGCGGGCCACGCGTGCGCTGCGCACGGCGGTCACGCTGACGCTGTGGCTGGCGGCACTGGGCGTGGCCGATACCGTGGCGCGCACCACTTACCTGTATGCCCAGGCTGCCGGCCATCCGTGGGGCGTGGCGCTGCCCGCGAGCGCTCTGGGCGTGCTGGTCTGGCTGGTGCGCTACGGCGCGCGCTGGCTCGAGGCAGGCCGCAAGGGCAGCGCCGGCTCTGCCTGGCGCGCACTGTGGGCGCGCCTGCCGGTCTCGCTGCTGGCCGGGGCGGCCGCCGCGGTGCTGGCGCTGCTGCTGTACGTATTGTGGTCGTGGCTGGTGCTGTGGGTGCGCTGGAATGGCCGCGAGCCGGTCGACTGGCTGGTGTATGGCACCGCCTACACCGGGCCGGCGCTGGCTACGCTGACGGCCGTGGCACTGGTCCTGGCGCTGGTCGCCGGCCGCTTCACCGGCTTCCTGAACCTGTCCACGCTGCAACCCTTCTACGCGGCGCGCCTCACGCGCGCTTACCTGGGCGCGTCCAATGGCGAGCGCTTTGCCGCGCCCGATCCCGATCCGGCGGCGGACCGGCGCCGGCGCGCGCGCTTCAGCGTGGCCGAGCCGGTGCCCGGCGACCAGCTCAGCCTCAATGCCTACTACGATCCGCACGTGCTGGCGCCGCTGCACCTGATCAACGTGACGCTGAACCTGACCGTCGATCCGGCCGAGCAGCTGGTCCAGCGCGACCGCAAGGGCAAGCCGCTGTGCCTGGCACCCGGTGCTGGCCTGCCGCAGCGGGGCGCGGCAAGCGCGATCGCGCCGGACGCCCATGCGCGCTTCACCGTCGATGGCTGGCAGTGCTGCCCGGATCTGTCATGGCCCTCGTCGGGCAAGCTGGCGCAAGCGCTGACGGTGGGTGACTGGATCGCGATCTCGGGCGCGGCGGTGTCCACCGGCCTGGGCCGGGCCACCACGCTGGGCACATCGCTGCTGCTCGGACTGGCCAACCTGCGGCTGGGTACATGGTGGCCGTCGTTCCCGGCCCGCTACGCGCGTCGCGGCGGGCGCGAGGGCGAGCGCGGCCGCCATCCCGAACGCGCCACGCATCCGTGGCTGGCCGCCGGCATCTTCCGCACGCAGTATTACCTGGGATGCGAACTGAGCGGGCGCTTCCACGGCACGCGACGCGGCTGGCAGTACCTGTCGGACGGCGGTCATTTCGACAACACCGGCGTCTACGAGCTGCTGCGTCCGGGCCGGGACGTCGCGCTGATCGTGCTGTGCGACTGCGGGGCCGATCCCGACTATCGCTTCGGCGACCTTGCCAACCTGATCCGCCTGGCGCGCATCGACCATGGCCTCGAGATCGTCGTCGATACCGAGGCCGCCACCACGCATCCGGTGCTGAGCCGAGTCTTCGGCATGCCGGACGATTTCGTGCCGGGTCAGCCGGCCAGCGCCGGCGCCGCCGACAAATGCGCGGTGCTGCTCGACGTGTTCCGCACCGACCCGGCCTGCGCGGCGCCGCGCGCGCGCGTCTGCCGCATCGTGCTGATCAAGCCGCGGCTGGTGTCATGGGCGCCGGCCGACGTGCGGCACTATGGCACCACGCACCCGGCCTTCCCGCACGAGGGCACCGGCGACCAGTTCTTCGACGAGGCGCAATGGGAAAGCTACCGGGCCCTGGGGCATGCACTTGGCAAGCGCGTGCTGGGCGGCGACGTGGGCAAGGCGCTGCTGGCCTGAGCGCGCGCCGAGCTGGCCTCAGCGCACGAAGCCGATCACGTCTTCCAGCCGGCCGCTGGCATCGCGCAGCGCCTCCAGCAGCCGCGGCACGGCGGCGTCGTCAAGCCGCTGCTGCGGCCCGGCGATGGCGACCGAACCCACCACCGCACTGCGGTCGCGCGACCATAGCGGCAGGGCCAGTCCGGCGACGCTGGCCGCGGCTTCTTCGCGCGTATGCGCCCAGCCGCGTTCGCGCACTTCGGCCAGCTGCTGCTCGATGCGCTCCCGTTCCAGCGCGGTATGCGGACCCATGCGCGCCACGCCCTGGCGGTACACCTCGTCGCGGAAGGCCTTGTCCTGGAACGCCAGCATGGCCTTGGCGTGCGCGCCGGCATAGAGCGGGAAGCGCTCGCCCAGCTCGATCGAAAAGCGCAGCTGGTGCTGGCTGTGTACCAGCCCCACGCACAGGCCTTCATGGCCATCGAGCCACGACAGGAACACGGTCTCGCCGCTTTGCGCGGCCAGCTTTTCCAACACCGGGCGCACGATCTCGTCGGGCGAGAAGCTCTTGCGCACCACCTGCCCCAGCTCGAACAGCCGCAGCCCCAGCGAATACTTGCCGGTGGCCGCGTCCTGCACCAGGAAGCCGTTGGCGGCAAAGGTGGCCAGCACGCGGTGCACTACGGCGTAATGCACGCCGCTGTGCTTGGCCAGCTCGCGCACGCCCCAGGTGGGCTGGCGCACGGTGAAGTGGGTCAGCAGGGCCAGCGCGCCGTCCAGTGTCTTGAGAGTCATCGATCGTTCCTTCGCATCGGGCTGAATGGTAAGGGCAAGCGGCGCGCGGCTCAATCCTTGCGCCCCCGCTGTGGCCCCACCGCGCCCGGCGATACCCACGCCGCCCGCAGGGCCGCAAAGCCGCCGCCAGCACGATCCGCGCAGCCTCACTACCATAGCGAACCATCCGCATTGCAGCGGGCGGCGCCCGTGTGGCGTGCACCGCCCGCCCGACCACGACATGAACCGCGACTCTCTCCCCGCCGGCAACGGCATCGCCTATTCGGTGCTCGACCTCGCTCCCATCCCGCAAGGCAGCGATGCCGGCCAGGCCATGCGCAACTCGCTTGACCTGGCGCGCCATGCCGAGCAGCTGGGCTACCACCGCTACTGGCTGGCCGAGCACCACAACATGCCCGGCATCGCCAGCGCCGCCACCGCGGTGCTGATCGGCTATGTCGCCAACGGCACGCAGCGCATCCGCGTGGGCTCCGGCGGCGTGATGCTGCCCAACCATTCGCCGCTGGTGATCGCCGAGCAGTTCGGCACGCTGGCCTCGCTCTATCCGGGCCGCATCGACCTGGGCCTGGGCCGCGCGCCCGGCACCGACCAGGCCACCGCGCGCGCCCTGCGCCGCCATCTGGCCAGCGACAGCGCCGACACCTTCCCGCAGGACGTGGAAGAGCTGCAGGCCTACTTCGACGACGTGCGCCCGGGCCAGCGCCTGCGCGCGGTGCCCGGGGCCGGCCTGAAGGTGCCGATCTGGCTGCTGGGCTCGAGCCTGTTCAGCGCGCAGCTGGCCGCGGCGATGGGGCTGCCGTTCGCCTTCGCCTCGCACTTTGCGCCGGGTTTCATGCGCCAGGCGCTGGACCTGTACCGGCGCACCTTCCGCCCGTCGGAAACGCTCGACCGGCCCTATGTGATGCTGGGCCTCAATGTGTTCGCGGCCGATACCGGCGATGAGGCGCGCCGGCTGTTCAGCTCGCTGCAGCAGCAGTTCCTGGCGCTGGTGCGCGGCACGCCGGGGCAGCTGCGTCCGCCGGTCGACGATATCGAAGCGCTCTGGAACGAGAGCGAGGCCGACCATATCCGGCGCTCGCTGGCCTGCTCGGTGGTGGGCGACCCGGATGCCGTGCGTGCCGGCATGCAGCGCTTTGCCGATGACCTGCAGCCGGACGAGCTGATGATCGCCGGCCAGATCTACGACCACCAGGCGCGGCGGCGATCGTTCGAGATCGCCGCGGCTGCCGCGCGCAGCCTCAAGGCCAACGCCGCGCTCTGAGCTGTTCGGTATGACGCACGCCGCACTTGCGGCGTGCGCCGGCCGCTGTCTTTCATTTCCTGCCGGTTCTGGTTTGCAAAGCGCCGAGGCGCTCGGATACATTAGAAGGCCGACACCAGACAGAGGCGTGGCCAGCCAGGCACGCGCCCGCATAGTCCGCCCGATCCACCGTCCCCAAGCAAAATCCCGGGGTCGAGGGCAGCGACGACAGGAGACAGCGATGGACCTGCGGCAACGCGAGCACATCGAGACGGTGGTCCAGGCCACCGCCTACCTATCCCCGCCAGCCCTGCTCGCGGAGCGCATCGCGCATGACGCGATCATCCAGAATTCATGGCGGCGCTGCGTGCACCAGTACGGGCTCGATCCCTCACGCATGCAGGAGGCGCGCATCCTGCCGCAGACGCGCCTGCGCGAACACCAGGAGCGCATCGACGATTTCGCCCGGATTGCCCGCCACGGCTTGCAGAGCCTGCACGCCCAGGTGGCGGCGCTGGGCTACGTGGTGCTGCTGACCGATGCCCAGGGCGTTACGGTCGACTATATCGGCGACACCCACACCGATGCCGCGCTGCGCCACGCCGGCCTCTACCTTGGCGCGGAATGGAGCGAGAGTGGCGCCGGCACCTGCGCGGTCGGCACCGCGCTGGTCACCGGGCAGGCGCTGACCGTGCACCAGGCCGACCATTTCGATGCCACCCATATCCCGCTGACCTGCACCGCGGCGCCGCTGTTCGACACGCATGGCAAGCTGCACGCCATCCTCGACATCTCGGCGCTGGTCTCGCCGCAAGCCAAGGACAGCCAGGGGCTGGCGCTGCAGATGGTGCGCATCTACGCGGCGCATATCGAAAACGCCAATTTCCTGCGGGCGCACCGGCGCGACTGGATCCTGAAGCTGAACGTCGCGCCCGAGTTCGTCGACGTCAACCCGGAATACCTGCTGGCGCTCGACGATGCCGGCCGCATCGTCGGCCACAACCATCGTGCCCGCCTGATGCTGGAGACCGAACTGAGCGGCATGCCCGGCGCCACCGTGCTCGGGCAGCCGTTCGAGACCTTGTTCGACGCCCGGCTGGAAGAGCTGGGCCGCTATGTCTACTCGCGTCCCAGCGAGCAGCGCCTGGTCGCGCTCAACCGCAGCGGCGGCCTGCTGTACCTGAGCGTGATGCCGCCCGCGCTGGGCTGGCAAGCTCCAGCGGCACCGGCGCAGGTGGCGATGCCGGCGCCGCTGGCGGCGCTCAGCGGCGGCGACGCCGCGCTGGCGCAGCAGCTGGAGCGCGCCGCGCGTCTGGTCGATTCACCGATCCACCTGCTGATCCAGGGCGAAACCGGCAGCGGCAAGGAGTTCTTCGCCAAGGCGCTGCACCAGGCCAGCGCGCGCCGTGCCGGACCCTTCGTCGCGGTGAACTGCGCGGCGATTCCCGAGACGCTGATCGAGAGCGAGCTGTTCGGCCACCTGCCCAACAGCTTTTCGGGCGCCGGCTCGCGCGGCAAGCGCGGGCTGATTCAGGAGGCCGACGGCGGCACGCTGTTCCTGGACGAGATCGGCGACATGCCGCGCGAGCTGCAGTCGCGCCTGCTGCGCGTGCTGGCCGAAGGCGAGGTGCTGCCGGTGGGCGCCGCCCGCCCGGTGCCGGTACGCCTGCGCGTGATTTCGGCCACGCACCATCGCCTGGAACAGCTGGTGGCCGAAGGCCGCTTCCGCGAGGACCTTTACTACCGCCTGAACGGCGCGCGCTTCGAGTTGCCGCCGCTGCGCGCGCGCACCGACCTGGACTGGCTGGTGCGCAAGCTGCTGCAGGAGGGCACCGGCGACCCGGTGACGTTGTCACCGGCCGCGAGCGAGCGGCTGCGCCGCCACCGCTGGCCGGGCAACCTGCGCGAACTGCGCAACGTGCTGGAGTACGCGCGCGCGGTCTGCAGCGGCGGCTATATCGACGTGCACGACCTGCCCGAGGCTGTGACCGGCGCCGCTGAACCGGCTGCCGTAGCGGCCGAGCCGGCACCGGTCGATCGCGCCCCGGACCACGACACCGCCGCCCCGTTCGACCCGCACCAGCTGCCCCCCGAGGGCATGCTGCTGATGCAGTACCTGCGCGCCTCGGGCTGGAACCTGAGCGCGGTCGCGCGCCAGATCGGCATCAGCCGCATGACGCTGTACCGGCGCATGGAGCGCTACGGCATCCAGTCGCCTAACCGGCGCGACGGCGGCGAGCAGTCGTAGCATCACGCCACCGTACCCGTTTCTGCGAGGGCGTTCGCGCCTTCTCGTCTTCCTGACTTCTCTTTCCGTCGGCTTTCGCCAGGCGCGTGCGGCGACGCCGGTGAAGAGACGTTACGCGTGTCCACTCCGTACACCTGTACTGTGACACCTGTCTCGCCCTGACGGCCACCCAGGCCGCTCGCCTGGCGCAAGCGGCGGCGATTTCTGCGGGTTATCCCTGAAGCCAGGGCCCCGCAAGCGCCCGCCTTGTGCCATCGCAATGCCATCCGGCCACTGGCACAGCCATTGCAAAGTCGCCTGTCACCACAACGACAACACAGGAGACAGGCAATGGGGCAGCCAAGGTTCGCCGATGCGCCGCTGGTCGGCATCATCGCCAATCCGGTTTCCGCGCGCGACATCCGCCGCGTGATCGCCAACGCCAACAGCCTGCAGCTGGCTGACCGCGTCAATATCGTGCTGCGGCTGCTGGCCGCGCTGTCATCGTGCGGCGTGCGGCGCGTGCTGATGATGCCCGATCGCGAGGGCCTGCGCGTCATGCTGGCGCGGCACCTGGCGCATCGCCAGGGCCCGGACTCGAGCCTGCCCGAAGTCGCGTATCTCGACATGCCGGTGGCCTCGCGCGTCGACGACACGCTGCATGCCGCGCGCTGCATGGCCGATGCGGGCGTCGCCGCCATCATCGTGCTGGGCGGCGACGGCACCCACCGCGCCGTGGTGCGCGAATGCGGCGCGGTGCCGATCGCGGGACTGTCGACCGGCACCAACAATGCCTACCCCGAGATGCGCGAACCCACCGTCACCGGGCTTGCCACCGGCCTCTATGCCACCGGCCGCATTCCCGCCAGCCAGGCGCTGGCTTCCAACAAGCGCCTGGACATCGTCATCCGCGACGGTAATGGCAACTTCCGCCGCGATATCGCGCTGGTCGATGCGGTGATCTCGCACGAACACTTCATCGGTGCGCGCGCGCTGTGGAAGACCGACACGCTGGCCGCGGTCTACGCGTCGTTTGCCGATCCCGAGGCGATCGGCCTGTCCGCCATCGCCGGCTTGCTCGAGCCGGTGGGTCGGCGTGAAGAGGGCGGCCTTGCAATCGAACTGGCCGCGCCGGGCGCGGGCGAATTCGAACTGAGCGCGCCGATTGCGCCCGGCCTGATGTGCACCGTGCCCATTGCCGGCTGGCAGCGGCTGGCGCACGGCCGCCCCCATCGCGTGCGCCAGCGCAGCGGCGTCGTCGCGCTGGACGGCGAGCGCGAGCTGACCTTCGGCCCGGACGACGAAGTCACCGTCACGCTGCACGACCACGCGTTCCGCAGCATCGACGTCGCCGCGTGCATGCGCCACGCGGCGCGCCATCACTTGATGCGCAGCGTGCCACAGCACGCCCTGGCCTGAGCACGCCGGGCCGCGCACCCACCGATTTTCTTGAAGTGCAACACCTGAAAACGAAGGAGACAGAGATGACAGCCAGAGCTTCGCAAGATCCGGCGCAACCCCGCGGCGCGCTGCCGCTCGACAAGGAGACGCTGCTGACGGTGTACCGCAAGATGCGCACCATCCGCGATTTCGAGGAACGCCTGCACGTGGACTTCGCGCGCGGCGACATCCCGGGCTTCGTCCACCTGTACGCCGGCGAGGAAGCCGCGGGCGTCGGCATCCTGCATCACCTGCACGACGGCGACCGCATCGCCAGCACGCACCGCGGCCATGGGCACTGCATTGCCAAGGGCGTCGACCCGGTGGCGATGATGAAGGAGATCTACGGCAAGAAGGGCGGCTCGTGCAATGGCAAGGGTGGCTCGATGCATATCGCCGACCTGTCCAAGGGCATGATGGGTGCCAACGGCATCCTGGGCGCGGGCGCACCGCTGATCTGCGGCGCCGCGCTGGCGGCCAGGTTCCGCGGCAAGGGCGAAGTCGGCATTACCTTCTGCGGCGACGGCGCTTCCAACCAGGGCACCTTCCTGGAAAGCCTGAACCTGGCCGCGGTGTGGAACCTGCCGGTGATCTTCGTGATCGAGAATAACGGCTACGCCGAATCGACCTCGCGCGACTATGGCACGGCGGTCGACAGCTATGTCGACCGTGCGGCGGGCTTCGGCATCCCGGGCGTGACCGTCGACGGCACCGATTTCTTCGCGGTCCACGAAGCCGCCGGCGAAGTCATCCGCCGCGCCCGCGAGGGCGGCGGGCCGTCGCTGCTCGAATGCAAGATGGTCCGCTTCTACGGCCACTTCGAAGGCGATGCGCAGACCTACCGCGCTGCCGGCGAACTCGACGACATCCGCGCCAACAAGGATTGCCTGAAGCTGTTCGGCCGCACCGTGACGCAGGCCGGCGTGATCGCGCGCGAAGAGCTGGACGCGATCGACCGCGAAGTCGCCGCATTGATCGAGCACGCCGTGCAGGAAGCCAAGGCGGCGCCCCAGCCGGGCCCGGAAGACCTGCTGACCGACGTCTACGTCAGCTACTGATCCGCCGCGCGCAAACCAATTATCAGGAGACAGACATGGCTCGCAAACTGAGCATCAAGCTGGCGATCAACGAGGCGATCGACCAGGAAATGACCCGCGACCCCAGCGTCATCATGCTGGGCGAGGACATTGTCGGCGGCGCCGGCGCGGATGGGGAGAAGGACGCCTGGGGTGGTGTGCTGGGCGTGACCAAGGGCCTGTATGCCAAGCATGGCGACCGGCTGCTGGACACGCCGCTGTCCGAATCGGCCTACGTGGGCGCCGCCATCGGCGCCGCGGCGTGCGGCATGCGCCCGATCGCGGAACTGATGTTTATCGACTTCATGGGCGTTTGCTTCGACCAGATCTTCAACCAGGCCGCCAAGTTCCGCTACATGTTCGGCGGCAAGGCCGAGACCCCGGTGGTGATCCGCGCCATGGTCGGCGCGGGCTTTCGCGCCGCCGCGCAGCACAGCCAGATGCTGACGCCGCTGTTCACGCATATCCCCGGCCTGAAGGTGGTGTGCCCGTCCACGCCGTACGACACCAAGGGCCTGCTGATCCAGGCGATCCGCGACAACGACCCGGTGATCTTCTGCGAGCACAAGAACCTCTATGGCCTGGAAGGCGATGTGCCGGAAGGCGCCTATGCCATCCCGTTCGGCGAGGCCAATATCGTGCGCGATGGCAAGGACGTGACGATCGTCACCTACGGTCTGATGGTGCATCGGGCGCTGGAAGCGGCGGCGACGCTGGCGAAGGAGGGTATCGAGGCCGAGATCGTCGACCTGCGCACGCTCTCGCCGCTGGACATGGATACGGTGCTGGAGTCGGTAGAGAACACCGGGCGCCTGGTCGTGGTGGATGAAGCCAGCCCGCGCTGCAATATCGCCACCGATATCTCCGCGCAGGTCGCGCAGCAGGCCTTCGGCGCGCTCAAGGCCGGCATCGAGATGGTGTGCCCGCCGCATACGCCGGTGCCGTTCTCGCCCACGCTGGAAGACCTGTATATCCCCAGCGCGGCACAGATCGTCAATGCCGCGCGCAAGACCGTGAAGGGAGGCAAGCACTGATGGCAACGGATGCAATCACCCCGATCGTGATGCCCAAATGGGGCCTGTCGATGAAGGAGGGCACGGTCAATGCCTGGCTGGTCGACGAAGGCACCGAGATTACCGTGGGCATGCCGATCCTCGATGTGGAAACCGACAAGATCGCCAATGCGGTGGAGGCGCCCGACGCCGGCACGCTGCGCCGCAAGGTGGCGCAGGCCGGCGACGTGCTGCCGGTGAAGGCGCTGCTTGGCGTGCTGGCCCCTGCGGAGGTGAGCGATGCGCAGATCGATGAATACGTCGCGGCGTATGAAACGCCGGCGGACGATGGCGGCGACGAGGATGCCGCCAGCGCGTACCAGTTTGCCGAGGTCGACGGCATCCGGGTCCGCTATGCCCGCAAGGGCGACGGCGCCCAGGCCGTGCTCTTCATCCACGGCTTTGGCGGAGACCTGGACAACTGGCTGTTCAACCTCGAGCCCCTGGCCGACGCGTACACCGTGGTGGCGCTCGACCTGCCCGGCCACGGACAGTCGTCGCCGCGGCTCGCGGGCACGACGCTGGCGCAGATGGCCGGCTTTGTAGCGCGCTTCATGGACGAGGCCGGGATCGAGGCGGCGCATGTGGTCGGCCATTCGATGGGCGGCGGCGTGGCCGCGCAACTGGCGATGGATGCGCCGCAGCGGGTGCTGTCGGTGGCGCTGGTGTCGCCGGTGGGCTTCGGCGAGGCCGTCAACAGCGACTATACCGATGGCTTCGTCAAGGCGCAGTCGCGGCGCGAACTCAAGCCCGTGGTCGAGCTGCTGTTCGCCGATCCGGGGCTGGTCAGCCGGCAGATGCTGGATGACCTGTTGCGCTACAAGCGGCTGGATGGGGTCGACGAGGCCCTGACCGCGCTCGGTCAGGGCCTGTTCGGCGGCGGCCGGCAGAGCGAGCAACCGGGCCAGCGCCTGGCCGACAGCGGCAAGCGCGTGCTGGTGGTGTGGGGCGGCCAGGACCGCATCATCCCGGCGGCGCATGCCGAGGCGGCGCCGCCCGACGCTACTGTCAAGGTCTTTGCCGATGCCGGCCATATGAGCCAGATGGAGAAGGCCAACGACTTCAACGCGCTGCTGAAGACCCACCTGGCCGGCTGATGCCGCCCGCGGACGGCGCCACCATGCGCCGTCCAGGCGGCCCCGGGGCCGATTTACCAAAGGACACTTCCACATGACCACAGACCTGAAGACCCGCCTGGCGGAGATCAACAAGCAATTCGGCGCGCTCGGCCAGGCCCAGCCCGGCACGATGAGCGCCTTCCAGGGCGTGATGAAGGCCGCCACGCAACAGGGCAGCCTGCCTGCCGAACTCAAGGAACTGGTGGCGGTCGCACTCGCCGTGCAGAAGGGCTGCGACGATTGCGTGCTGTTCCACACCAGCCAGGCACTGCGCCATCGCGCGAGCCGCGAGCAACTGGCCGAAGTGCTGGCCGTCAATATCGAGATGGGTGGCGGCCCCGGCGCGATGTACGCGGCCAAGGCGCTGGCGTATTTCGATGCGCTCAACGCCTAGGGTTGCTAGACTCGGCGCATTGCCACTCCCGGGGCAGTTCCCAACCGATGCCGTTTGAACTTGTCGATCCCGCCGCCCCCGCCCACGCCGGCAGCGACCCGCTGCAGGAAGAACTGGCGCTGCTCGAACTCGCTGCGCAGGGCCGGCAGGTGGCACGGTTGTGGGAGGCGCCGCAGTCGCTGGTGGTGCCGCGCACCTACCTGCGCCACGCGGCGCTGGAGACCGCGCGCGCCGATTTTGCGCAGCAAGGTTGTCCCGTGTTTCTGCGCATGTCCGGCGGCGGGCTGGTGCCGCAGGGGACCGGCATCCTCAACCTGAGCCTGGCTTACGCCGTCGGCCAGCCGCCAGGCGCGCTCAGCGACGCGGTCTACCTGCACCTGTGCGCGGTGATCGGCGGCGCGCTGCGAGTACTTGGTATCGAGACGCACTGGCAAGCGGTGGCCGGCTCCTTTTGCGACGGCCGCTACAACCTCGCCTGGGGCCCGCCCGAAGCCGCCCGCAAGATCGCCGGCACGGCCCAGTACTGGCGGCGTGCGCCAGCGGCGATGCAGGCGGCCGACGGCCAGCGCCACCTGGTGCTGGCCCATGCGGTGCTGCTGGTCAGCGCCGACCCGGAGCAGATCAACGCCCGCGCCAATGCCTTCGAGGCGGCCATCGGCAGCGAGCGGCGTTATGACGCGGGCAAGGTGGTCAGCGTGCGCGAGGCGCGTGTGGCCAGCGGGCATGCCGCGCAGGACGATGTGGTGCTGATGGCAGAGGTCTCGGATGCGCTGCGGTGGAGCCTCGGCCAGCATCCCGCCCCGGCCTAATCCTTTGCCGCGCCGCCTGGCAGGAAGCGGATGTCGCCGTACCAGGCGCGGGCAGAGGCACGGGTATTGTCGGTGTCGGTCATGATGCCGTAGGCCTTGAGCGGTCCGGGCGGCTCGTGGAATACGCGTTCATAGTCCCGCGCCAGATTGCGCCGCAGGGTCTGCCATTTGCCGGCATCGTCGGCGCCGGATACCACGATCATTTGCACGCGGCCGGTATGCGGGTTGGGGATGACGCTGCCGGGCGCGGCGCTGGTCGACCACACGTACATCAGCGTGGCATAGGGCAGTTCCTCGCCCGCCACGGTCCTGGCCAGTTGCATCGCGGCGCGGTCGCCCAGCGAAAGCCTGCTGGTGTCGCCGTCGAAGAAGAACACCAGCCGCGCCGGCGCGTCCTCGCGCGCGCCGTCGCGGTTGTCGGCGCCCGGTATCGCGCCGTCTGCCTTCCAGCGCCAGGCCACCACGGGCGTCCGCGACAGGTCCACATCGCCCGCATGCATCAGCGCGGACGCCGAGCCATTGGCTTGTGCCAGCAGCACCGTCCTGCCGTCCTCCGCCACCAATTGGTACTCGGTCCTGGCCTTGCCTTCGGCGACCGGTAAATTTTTCCAGTCTGTCGGGAGCGCGCCGCCCGGCTTGCGGTCGGAAAGAACAAGTCCAGGCTTGCCGCTTTGCGCCGGCGCTGAAAGCGGGGCCAGCAGCAGGGTGGCACACAAGGCAAGGGGCAACGCATGGGTGGTCGTCATGGTGGATCAGCGGAATACGAGACGTGGGACCGAACGCAAACCGTGTGCCCGAGCGCCGTGGACCCTGTTTGATCTGACCACCACAAAAAAATCGCGGCCCGCGAGGGGCCGCAAATCGGGAATGCGAGGAGTGTCAAATTCCTCAAGAGACGTTATCGACGCAAACCGGCCTCACAAGACCCCTCTTCCGTGGGGTCTATGAATCACAAGTACGAAGGCGAGCGTCCGCTTACGCGATCAGGTAGGCGGGAGGCGGCTCTGGTCGGACCGAGGCGCGCTGTTTGCGAACATTCGCTTCCAATTCGTGGTGAGCGGCATCGAGCCAGTCCACGCGATGCCGAACCGGATCCTTGGCCGACAAGGCACTGGCGGCGATCTCTCGCAGGAAGTAACGCACCATGCTGCCCGCGCGCGCCGGCACCGGCATCATTCCCAGCAACTGGCGGCGCGCCAGCAACCGGCGTGTGACCGCGTGCTGCAGCGCGGCCCAGGCGGTGCGGCCCAATGCGATGTATAGCGCGTCGGTGCGCATCTGCCGCACGGCGCCGAGGAACTGCGTCTCGAATACGTCGCGCAGCATCGGCGCGTCGAGCAGTTCTTCCAGCGGGCCGTCGAATGCCAGCCCGCGCCGCGTGGTGGCATGCGGCAACAGCGCGAGCGGCTGCAGGCGCTCGAAGCCATCGTTCCACAAGGCGGCGGCATGCGGCAGCCCGACCAGTTCGGGCACGCGGAAGTGGTCGAGCATGCGGATCAGGTTGGGCCGCACCAGCTTGCCGCCCAGTTCGACGCGCCGCTTGTTCTCGCGCTGGATCACGCGCCCCGGCGCATGGGTGTGCAGCAGTTCCTCGGTCACCGCCGCGGCCAGCCGCACATGCGCATGGCCCGGCGTGGTGCTGACCAGCACCAGCGCTGCCTGCGGATTCAGGTATTCGCACGGTACGTAGTGCATGGCGTAGCTGCTGTCCCGCGCCACCACGACGGGTTTCGCGATCACGCCGCCGGCGCCCGCCAGCCGTATCTGCGCGCAATAGGCTTCAATGAAGTTGGTCAAGGCATCCCCCCGCTCGCTTCGTTATTTAAGCGTTTTTATTGTTTTTGCTTTTCGCCATGGTAAGCCGGCGATGCGGCACAGAGTGTGTCGGCAGTGCCGTTTTGACCACTTCCCGGATGGAACTTGGTGGGCCAGCCAACACAGCACATGGGCGTGGCGTCAACGGGGCGGATCGCGGCGTAGCGTATTGCGGCTGGCGGTCATGGCCGTGACACGGCATCCCGCAAAAGAAAAAAGCCGGACACGATGCCGTGTCCGGCCAACCCATTTGCTGACTCAGGTGGTGTCAGAACCCGAGAACTCAAATGCTAACGATTCTCATTTGCTGTGACAACCCATCCGTGAACGGGGTTAGCCGCGTCATGCCATCGAGGTCTGGATCGAGAACTGGCCGGACAAGGTCTTGTGCACCGGACAACGATTGGCGACACGCAGCAGGTCTTCGATGATCTGGGGCGACAGGTCGCCGCTGACATTGACCTCGCGCTGCATCGTATAGGTGCCGTTGGCTTCCTCATGACCGACCGAAACCCGGACGTCAGTGACCGCGTAGCCCTTGCGCTTCGCATACAGCTGCAAAGTCAGCGTCGTGCAGGCGGCGAGGGCGGAGTCCAGCAAGTCATGCGGATTCGGGTAGTGGGTGTCGCCGCCGGCGGAAGCGTCGAGATCGGCTTGCCACTCGGCAGTGCCGTTGGTCAGTTGGCAGATGCTGTTGCCCTGGCTTGGCTTCCATGTCGCTTGGATAGTCATCGAACGTCCCCATCTCATCAAAGAACGGCCCCGCGGGCCGGAACGACCATTCTATAAGTAGCGTCGCCTCCGGTGAGAAGCGCCGAAAGCGGCGCATTCCTGCCAGTTTCGGCTGGCTCGCA
>NZ_JALHRY010000016.1:0-134705 GCF_023952485.1 Cupriavidus mimosae
TCGCGCCGGCCCTATCGCGCGGTGTGGGCCCTGGCACTGCATCGCTGCGCTCGCTTGGCCCATGCGGTGCGCGCATGTGATTCCGATTCCCGTGGTGTGTGTAGGCCAGCCGCCAACATCAACCCGGGACGCCTGCAGATGGATTACGCCGGTTGCACGTGGCTTACGGAAGCTCCGCGATAGGGCCGGCGCGCAGCGCAGCCGAAGGCGTTCCTACGACAAAGCCAGCAGCAGGGGCCACTCCGCGCTCTGGGCTCGTTCAACCATCATTCCAACGCCCCACCCACGGTGGTGCCCCCCGCGGCAGGCAGTCCCGCTATGCGAGGAAGCCCAGCCCGTACGAAAACCCCCGGGCACCCTACGATAAGCATGCCGCCCGCAGGGCAGTAAACGCGCTTTTTGGTTACTTTTTGGCGCTCGGCCAAAAAGTGACCCGCCCAGCAGGGCGGAACCACGCGGTTCAACAGCCAACAGCATGTCACCAACAGCGACCAATCGAAAACCCCTCAACACACCTTAGCCCCCTGCGGCAACCCCTCTCCCACCGCCTCCATCGCATCCATCATGCCCACCACATGCTTGACGACCTGGTCACAAAAAACCTGCCTCCCCTCCGCCAGGAACAACGCATGGTCCATACACCCATGCCTGTGCACAGTGATATGCGTGAACGCCGCCAGCGCCTCCAGGTCCCTGCCAAAACGCAGCTGGGCCTCTTCGAGCCCCATGTCGTCCGACCCGTACAGCATGTCGGTCCGTACCCCACGCTCATTCAGGCTGCGCATCGCGGCCCGCGCGTAAGCCGTGGCTGACGCCAGATCTTCGCCACCGCGCAGCCGCGTCAAGCGGAAAGTTACGCGCTCGCTGGCGTTCCGGTACGCATGGCGCGCCATGGCCGCGGCGAGCGGGCCGATCCGCACATGCCCCTGCAGCATCCGCTGCCAGTTGCCGCCACGGCGCGCCGCCGAGAGCCAGCCCTGCCACGATCGCGCGCCCTTGCCCACGCTCCGGTCATCGGCGCGGTCCCAGCGGAATTTCACCAGGTTGGCCAGCACCAGGCCATTCACGCCGGAGTTGGCCAGGGCGGCGTGCAGGCTGAGGAAGGCGCCGGAGCACACCCCGGCCAGCACGATGCAGCGGAAACCGCGCGCACGCATCCAGTCCACCGCGGCGCCCACGTCCACGCGCGGCCCGGACGAGTAGATCGCGGAAATGCTCATGCTGCGTCGCGCGCGCGGGCTGTCGCCGAGCGCTGACACGTCCAGTCGCAGCGACACCACGCCCAGCCTTGCCAGCCGGCGCGACAGCGTCACGAACACGCGGCCATCGCCGACATGGTGATTGCCGCCGGTATTCGGAAAGATCACCGCGACCGGCGCGGGCGCCGCGTCGCGCGGCATGCACAGGATGCCGAACTGGCGCCGCGCGCCGAGCCAGACCGACTCTTCGACCACGCCATCGACCTCCACGCGCAGCGACGCCGTGCCCGCCGCGCCGGGCAGGTGCCACCGCGCCGCCGGCAGTGCGGCCGACGCGGCCGACGCGGCCGCCGCAGCCGCTATCGGCGCCAGCCACTGCACCAGTTGCCGCCACGTCTGCGCTGGCACCCCGGCAAACTCGGCCGATTGCATCATGTCGGCGTAGTCGGCAAACGCGGCCGTATCGACCTTCGCGCCGCCGTCGGTGTAGTACTGCGCGAGCGCGCCGGCCGCGGAGGCGGAGCCCGGCCAGGGGTCGAGCACCAGCACGCGTGGCGCGGGGCAGTTGGCGCCGCGGTCGAGCCGCAGTGCCTCGAGGTCGCGCACGGTGTCGGCGCCGAAGCGGAAGGCCAGCACGTCGAGCGCGCCGGCCGGCGGCGATGGCGGGGTTTCGGTCGGTCCGACGCTGTTGAGCCAGTTCAGGTGCAGCGCGCGCAGCTCGCGCAGGTAGGCGCGGCCATTGACCACGGGCGCGAGCAGCACCAGCGCGGCAGCCCCGCCCTGCCATGCCGGGTGCGAGCGCATCGCCTCGGCGGCCTGCACCGCGAGGCTGGCGCCGGCGCGCAGCCCGCACAGCACGATGCGCTCCACGCCGGCCAGCGCACGCAGCTGCGCGGCCGCGGCCACGATGCTGGAGGCGGCGCGGCCGAGGAAATGCGCGGCCTCGCAGGCGCCGGCGGAATCGCCGGTGCAGGGATAGTCGAAGCGCAGCACCGGCATGCCGGCCGCGGCCAGATCGTCGGCGAGATGCCGCCATGCCCGGTGCGACCACATGGCCTCGTGCCCCAGCGGCGCGCACAGTACTACCCCGGTCTTTCCTTGTGCCTCGTGCAGCCAGCCGGCACAGCCTTCAAACATAAGCCGCCTCATGTCGCCTCCTGGCGAGCGGATGGCCAGCCGCCGAGCCGGTGGAGCCAGACCCGCATTTGCACGCAGAAACGGGTACGCTCAGGCCGCGCTAACCGCTTCCGCGCCCCCTTATTCTTTTCTCTCTTCGCGGTGCAGCGCCTGCCCGATCCGGCGCGAGATCGGCGCGGTCGCCGGCATGCCGAGGTAAGGATTGACGCTGTTGAACTCGGCCCGGTTGCTGCGCTTGGCGATCACACAGTTGAGGATGCCGCCCAGCAGGCGCGCATCGGCCCGTTGCAGGCGCTTGAGCGTCTCATCGACCTGGCCGGGCAGCGTAGCGTCGGCACGCAGCACCACCAGGGTCGAACCGGCCAGGTTCGCGACCAGGCTGGCATCGGCCACCGCCAGCACCGGCGGCGTGTCGATCAGCACCAGGTCGAAGCGGGCGGCGCACTGGCGCAGCGCCTCGGCCATGCCCGGGCGCATCAGCAGTTCGGAGGGATTCGATGGCGGCAAACCCGCCGGCAGGATGGACAGGCCGTTGACTACCGTGGGCCGCACCGCGGCGGACAGCGGCACGTGCCCGGTCAGCAGTTCGGCCAGGCCGGATTCGGCGGGCTGGTCGAACCAGCTCGCCACGCGGCCGCGACGCAGGTCGGCGTCGATCAGCAGCACGCGCTGGCCGGCTTCGGCGAACAGCACGGCCAGGTTCACCGACGCAAAGGTCTTGCCCGCGCCCGGGGCCGGGCTGGTGACGGCGATGACATGGTCGGGCGCGCTGCGCAGCGCGAAATGCACCGCGGCGCGGATATTGCGCAGCCCTTCCACCGCCAGCGAGTGCGGCGCGTTGCGCGCCAGCAGGAACTGGTCGTGCAGGCCCAGCCGCAGCATCCGCTCGGCGCTGTCATCATCCTCCAGCGCGGACACGTCGATCACCGCGCTCGACGGCCGCGGCCGCTCCAGGCGCGCCGACGGCGGTGCGGCGTAGCCCGCGGCCACGCCCAGCAAAGCCTTGGCCGAGACCATGCGCTCGAGCGCGGCTTGTTCGCGGCTAAAGGCAATGTCGCCCAGCATGGTGATGCCGAGCTTGTCCTCGGCGTCATTGGCGGTGGCCACGGTGGGCCGCACGCGCTGGCGCAGCGTCAGCGCCCCCGCCGCCAGCAGCATGCCCAGCATGCCGCCGCCGGCCGCCGGCGTCCATGGCCCCAGGCCGACCGGCACGGTCGGCGTGAGCGCGTTGTCGACGATGCGCACCTGCCCGGTACGGTCGAGTTGCGCCAGCGACAGCTGCTCGACCTTGTTGCGCAGTGTCATGTACATGTCTTCGGCCACCTTGACGTCGCGCGTCAGCGCCACCGATTCTCGCTCGGACGCCGACAGGTTCTGCATGCGCGCGTCCATCTCCTGGCGCTCGCGCGTAAGTTGCTGGATCTGGCTGTCGACGGTGCGGACCTCGTTGGCTTCGGTGGTGAAGCGCTGCAGCAGCTTGGTGCGCTCCAGCCGCAGCAGCGCGATCTGGCGCTGGTATTCCATGCTGCCGTTCAGGTAGGACTGCACGTCCTGGCTCGGCGCGAGCGAGCCCGAGCGCGAGCGGTAACGCGTGAGCGCGCTTTCGGCGCGCTCCAGCTCGGCCTTCACCCGCGGCAGTTCGCCCGACAGGAAGGCCAGCGTTGCGGCGGTGTCGTCCTGGCGCTGCTCGGCCTGGCCCTTGATATAGGAATCGGCGATGCCGTTGACCAGCGCGGCCGCGGTGGCCGGGTCGCGGTTCTGCCAGCTGATGCGCAGCGTGGTGGCGTCGCTCGATTCGCTGTCGACACGCAGTTCGCGCGTGACGGCATCGACCGTCAGCGTCAGGTCGCGCCGCGTGACCAGGAAGCGCGTGCCCGGGCGCGCCTCGATCCGGCCCACCAGCATCGAGATGCCGCCTGCCTCCGCAACCTGGCCCGCGCGGCCCTCGAGCTGGGCATCCGGCCCGCTCAGCCGGAAGCCGTTGTCGGGCAGGATCTCCAGCGTCAGCGGCACGTTGAGCAGGCGCGCCGGCACGTTCAGGCGCTCCACCGCGACCCGCTCGCCGCCCCACGCATAGCCCAGCTCCGCCGGCCACGGCCCGCGCAGCTTGCCGGGCTCGGCGAAATGGTTGACCAGGCTGCCCAGCAGCGGCGCGCGCACCGGCTGGATCTCGATGTCCAGATGCAGGCGCTCGACCACCGGGCCGACCACGGCACGGCTCTTAAGCAGGCCCAGGTCGAGCTGCGGCGTGGCCATGCGGCCGGCGGCGTCGCGGGTCTGCAGCTGCACCAGCGACTTGGCGCGATAGAGGTCAGGGGTGGACAGCCACGCCAGCCAGGCAAGGGCCGCGCCGGTCAGCCCGGCGGCAAGGATCCAGCCTGCGTGGTCCAGCAGCACGCGCGCGTTGGCGCCGCTGCGCGGCGACACCTGGTCGGGTACCGGTACGGCTCCGGCAAATGACATTCTGCTCACGACTTCTCTCCCGCCACACGCTGCCTCACTCCAATCACGCAGCAACCGGTGCGTGCCCGCGCGCCTGCCGGCGCCCGGGCGCACGCACTGGCCGCCGACCCCTTATTTGCGCCCGTAGTTGTCTTCGAACCTCACGATGTCGTCTTCGCCCAGGTAGGCGCCCGACTGCACCTCGATGATCTCCAGCGGCGTCTTGCCCGGGTTCTCGAGCCGGTGCAGGGTGCCGATGGGGATATAGGTCGACTGGTTTTCCGAAAGAATGCTGATGTTGTCGCCGCAGGTCACGCGCGCGGTGCCGCGCACCACCACCCAGTGCTCGGCGCGGTGGTAATGCATCTGCAGCGACAGGCTGGCGCCGGGCTCGACCACGATGCGCTTGACCTGGAAGCGGTCGCCGCGGTCGATCGAGTCATAGCAGCCCCAGGGCCGGCGCACCTTGCGGTGGTTCACCACCTCGTTGCCATGCTCGGAGCGGATGCGCTGGACGATGTTCTTCACGTCCTGCACGTGGGCCTTGTCCACCACCAGCACCGCATCGGCGGTTTCCACCACCACCACGTCCTGCACCCCGACGCACGCGATCAGGCGGCCTTCGGAATGGGCCAGGCACGAGCTCGCGCCGTCGAACAGCACGCGTCCGCGACCGGCATTGCCGCTGGCGTCCTTGGGTGCGATATCCCAGATCGCCGCCCACGAGCCCACGTCGGACCAGCCCGCATCCAGCGGCACCAGCATGCCGGCGATATCCGGCAGGGTCTCGAGCTTCTCCATCACGGCGTAGTCGATCGAGTCGGACGGGCAGGCGTGGAACGCTTCCTTGCCCAGGCACAGCACCTCGCCGGCGCAGGCGGCGTGTTCGCTCGCCGCGTAGGCGGCGCGGCACTGACGCGCCATCTCGGGCTGCAGCTCGGCCACCGCGCGCAGCCACACCGAGGCGCGCACCACGAAGATGCCGCTGTTCCACCAGAACTCGCCCGACTCGACATAGTGCTTGGCCAGCTCCAGGTGCGGCTTCTCGACGAAGCGGTCCAGCATGAAGGCGCCCTGGTCGGCGCCGCCGGCCGCGCGGATGTATCCGAAGCCGGTCTCGGGCGCCACCGGCTTCACGCCCAGCGTGACGATGGCACCGTGGTCCGCGTGCTGGATCGCGGTGGCGATGGCCTCGCGGAACGACGCGACGTCGGCCACGCTGTGGTCGGCCGGCGTCACCACCAGCACTGCATCGCCACCCTCGCCCGCGGCCGCCAGCGCGTGCAGCGCGGCCACCGTCAGCGCCGGCGCGGTATTGCGCCCGCACGGCTCGGACAACACGCGCGCCGGCTTGCCGGCGCGCTTCATCATGTCGGTGATCATGAAGCGGTGTTCTTCGCCGCAGACCACGATCTGCGCCGCTTCCATGCCGTCGGGGCGGCCCGCCAGCGCGGCCACGCCGGCGAGGCGGTTGGCCGTGGCTTCCAGCAGCGTGTCTTCGGCAATCAGGTTCAGCAATTGCTTGGGGAACTGCTCGCGCGACAGCGGCCACAGGCGCGTACCGGCGCCGCCGGCAAGGATCACGGGCTGCACCACCGGCAACGCGGCGCGATGCGCCGCCCTGTCGCCCAGCCCTTGCAGCGCTGCATGGATTTCGCCGTTGACCGGCGGCGGCGTCTGGTTCTCTTCCCGGGTCCGAATTCGCATCATGCCTCCTGGCGTGTCGGCTGTTCCAAGCGTCCCGCGCGTTGTGCCCGGCCCTGCGCGACCACCGCGACGGTCTCGCAGAAACGGGTACGCCCGGCAGCGGTCCCTGACCGCCATGACGGGGATGCCAGCCAGTCTAGGCAGGCGTCCTGGCGCAATCTGTTCGATTCCGCACACGCTACTTGCGCCGCCGCGGCAGGCCGCGCGCACGCGTGCCGCAGTGGCCTGCGATCGCGCGCGCTCTGTTGGAGAACGCACCGATAGCCACGGCCGCCGGCGTTGCAATACAGTGGGCCGTGCAGGCGCAGCGCCTGCGATCGCGGCCCGGCGCCATGCGCGCACTGCGGAGGAACGACATGGAGCGGGCGGTGGCAACGACGGCAATGACGGCAACGATCGCGCCCATGGCAGCGACCACGGCAACCACGGCCACCGACCGCGGCGGCTACCACTACACGCGCCAGTTGCCGTGCCACGTGGCCAGGCCGGTGCAGCGCTGGCTGCACGATCAAGCCTCGGTCTGGCAGGAGAGCAATTGCTACATGGACCTGTGGATCGAGCTGCTGTATGGCTGGGGGCTCGACCCGCGCGCGGCGCTGGCGTTCACCGTGGCGCAGGACTACGAGGGCGACCATTTCACCTTCTTCAAGTACCCGCCGGCGGACCTCGAGCTGCTGTACGGCACGGTGGTGCAGGAGATGGCGGTCTACGACACGCTGCAGGCCCACCTGGTCGAACAGGTCGGGCGCGGCCATACCGTGCTGGTCGAGATGGACAGCTACTACCTTCCGGACACGCGCGCCACCGCCTACCGCCAGGCGCACGTGAAGACCACCGTCGCCATCGACCGGATCGACCCCGGTGCGCAGCGGCTGTCCTACTACCACAGCCTCGGCTACCACACCGCCGCCGACGACGACTACCGCGGCCTGCTGCGGCTGACGCCCGAGCTGCGCGACGGCAACATCCTGTTCCCGTACGCCGAATACGCCAAGCGCGTGCGCGCGCCGCTGCGGGGTGCGGCCGCGGCCGATGCCGCCGCGGCGCTGATGCGCCACCACCTGGGCCGCCGTCCCGCGCTGAACCCGGTCACGCGCTGGCGCGCCGACTTCGACCAGCACGTCGCAGTGATCCTCGCGCGCGGCGATGCCTACTTCCAGCACTACGGCTTCAACCTGCCGCGCCAGCTGGGGGCGAACTTCGAGATGCTGCATCACTGCCTCGCTTGGTTCGGCGAGCATGGTTACGATGTGCCCGCGCGCGTCGCGCGGGCGGCCCACACCATCGCTGCGGAAAGCAAGGTGCTGCAGTTCCGCCTGGCCCGGGCCACCGCGCGCGGCCGTCCGGACCGCTGCAGCGAGTGCCTGGACACCATGGAGTCCGCTTATGAAACCGTCATCGCCGGCCTGCTGTCGTCGTTTGGCGCCGCCGATCCCGCACGGCCGGCCTGCGCCTGACGCCAACGGCAAGCGCCGCCAACGTTGCCGCGGGCGCGCGGCCCCTGCCGTGGCGCGCGCCCGTGGCGCTTCAGGCGTGGGCCAGCGCGGGCAACAGGCGGTCGTACTCGCGCTTGACCAGCTTGTAGCATTCGCAGGAATGCTTCTCGAGCCCGCAATGATCGAGGATGGTGATATGGCCGCGGCTGTGGTGGATCAGCCCCAGGTTTTCCAGCTTGCCGGCCGCTTCGGTAACGCCTTCGCGGCGCACGCCCAGCATATTGGCGATGACCTGCTGGGTGATGACCAGCTCGTTGGAGTTCATGCGGTCGCGCGCCAGCAGCAGCCAGCGGCACAGTTGCTTGTTGAGCGAGTGGTGGCGGTTGCATGCCGCGGTCTGCGCGATCTGCGTCAGCACCGCCTGCACATACAGCAGCGTGACGCGCTGCAGGGTCGGCAGATAGGACAGCTCGGCGCGCAGCGCGCGCGCGGGAATGCGGTAGGCGAAGCCCGGGCTGCGCACTTCGACGCGGCTGGGCATGGTATCGCCGCCCGTCACCACCGGAATGCCGACCAGGCCTTCATTGCCGACCGCGGCGAACTCGACCGTGGCGCCGTCCTCGAGCAGCGACAGCAGCGACACCACCGACGTAGTCGGGAAATACACATGGACGATGCGCTGGCTGGTGTCAGTCAGCAGTTCGCCGGCACGCAGCCGGACCAGTTCAAAGTGGCGCGACAGCGTTTCCCATTCCTGCCGCGGCAGGGCATTGAGCAGATGATTGACATGCAGGTCCGACCGTTGCGTGATCATGCTGATTCTCCCCGTTGACCCGGGACCGGCACTGGGCCGCCGCGCGCGCACTGGTTGCGTGGTGCAAAGCCTGGCTGTACCGCTCCACCCGTGACTGATGCTTACCGACTTGTTGGCACCGCGTATGACTGACCGATGACGGCCGCGATCCGCTTTCCGTCCCGACGCGCAAGCCCTGCGGTGCGCTGTGTGCCTGCCTCGTCGTTTGACTGTATTAAGTGCTATGGCGCACTGAAGCGACAGTAGGCAGACGGTTGGTACTCGTTCATCCTTTGGTTGGTTGGTAGCAGGCCGACGTGGCGCCCGCGGCTGGCGGCGAATGCAAGTACCGGGGCGCTGGCATGTCGGCATCGGCCGGGCGACGACATGCTGCCAGGCCAGTCATGACAACGGCGGAAGCGGCCGGCGGTGGCGGCTGGGGGGCCTGTACGTCCTATGCGGCCGAAGCGTCGTAGCTGGCGGGCCGGTCGGCGTTGATGGCGTAGATCTCGCCCGAAGGGATGGCGCCGGCCGGCGCGGCCGGGCCGCTCTCATGCATCAGGCGGATGCGCCGCGTTTCACCGGGACCCAGGTGGAACCAGTCCTGCTCCGGCAGGAAAGCATGGTCCTCGATATGCACCCAGCGCGCAAAGCGGCGCGTGCCGACGTGCAGCCACCACTGGCCCTGCACGCATTCGACGCTGCCACGCAGTTCCGGCGCCGCCAGCGCGGCCGCGCTGCGGTCAGGCAGATAGACCGCCTGGCTCAGCGGCGCGCCGGCGCTGTCGTCATCGGCATGCAGCGTGGCCAGCACCACGTCGTGGGCGGGCGGCCCGAACCGGTAGGCGTAGGTGAAATCGAAGAACCGGTCGAGCATCGCCGCCGCCGCGATCCGGCACGACTCGCGCGGATGCAGCGTCAGCACCTGTTGCGCCTGGGCCGCCACCGCCTCGCCGTCGCGCAGGCATCGCAGCGTCAGACGCACCGTGCGGGGCTGCGCGGTTTCATTGATGACATGCACATGCAGGCCGTTCAGGCCCTCGTCGGTCAGCAGCACCTGCAGCGGCTGCCACACCGCGCGCAGGGCATGCCAGGGTGACTTGGGGCGGCCGCATGCGTCGACGATGCCCCAGCCGGCCCCGGGCAGCAAGTCCTGCAACATCCACACCAGCCCGCCGGCGCAGGTCGAACCCACGCGGCGCCACTCGCTGAAGACCTCGGTCATGAGCTCGGCCACCACCGCGCGCGACAGCGCCAGGTAGCGCGCCGGGCGCTCATAGCGCAGGCGCGGCGGATCGACCCGGTACAGCGCGCGCAGGTAGAAGTCGCGGATATCCTCGAAGTCCCACGCCGCACCGGCATCGCGCGGCACCCGCGCCTTCCAGCGCGGATCGTGCAGCGGCTGGTTCAGGCCGTGTTCGCGCAGCGTGCGCGCGCACGGCACGTTGGCAAAGGCCAGGCATTCGGCAGCAAAGCGCACGCTGGCCAGCCGCGCATCCGCCAGCGGTCGCTGGTAGGCGCCCACGCCGTAGTAATGGGTGACGCCGGTGTCGGGCTGGAACGGCCACGCGCCTGCGCTGGGCGAGTTGCGCACATAGACCACGTCGGCACGGTGCCGGGCCACCAGGCCGGGAATGAGCTCGTCGAACAGCGGCTGGCGCCAGTCGCCGCGCGGCGTGCCCAGCATGGCCGCCTGCTGCTCGGCTTCGCTGCCGCCGCACAGCACCGCGATGGCCGGATGCGCGCGCGTCGACTGCAGCCACTGGCCGACTTCGCGCGCGGCATCGTCCATCAGGCCGCGCGACGCTTGCAGGTCCGCGCCGTAGTCGAAATTGGCGAACATGAAATCCTGCCACACCAGCAGGCCCAGCGCGTCGCAGGTGCGGTAGAAAGCCTCGCCGGGGTAGCAGGTGACGCCGCCGACCCGCACCATGTTCATGCCCGCGTCGCGCGCCAGCCGCAGCCAGCGGCCTACGGCCTCGTCGCTGTCGGCCAGTCCGGGCAGGTCATGGCTGGACACGCAGGCACCGCGGCAGAAGATGCGCTCGCCGTTGACACGCAGCGCAAAGGCGCCGGGCTCGCCGTCGCGGTCTTGCTCGACGGTGCGAAAGCCCACCTGCGCGCAATGCAGCGCCTGCTTGCCAAGGCGCGCCTCGACCCGGTACAGCGCGGGCTCGCCATGCGTATGCGGCCACCACCGGCGGGCATGCGGCACGCGCAACGTGCCGGCCAGCACATGCTCCGACGTGCGCGCCAGGCTGCCCCAGACTTCGCTGCCACCATGCGCTGCGAGCCAGCGCGCCTGCGCCGGCGCCGGACCGGGGAAATGCAGCGCCAGCGCGATGATGCCGTCGGTGCCGTCCAGCTGCGTGCTGGCCTCGGCGCGCACGCCGTGCAGCGGATCGGCGCTGGCCGGATCGAGCAGCTCGATGCTGCGCCATGGACCGACCGCATGGACCGGCGGACACCAGCCCGGCATATGGCCCAGCAGCGTGGTGCGGACCGCGCGCAGCGTCGGCGGCACGATCATGCGCGGCTTCCAGCGGCTGTGGCCGCGCTGCGTGCGCAGCCACGGATGCAAGGCGCGGAAGCACAGGTGCAGCGTGTTGTCGCCGGCCAGCTGCACCGACACCTGGTGGGCGGCGAACATATGGCGCGTGGTCAGCACCAGCTCCCCGTTGAGCCATACCTCGGCCAGCGTCGCCAGGCCATTGCAGCGCAGCGTGCGCGCGCCGCTGCCGGCAAAACGCACGCGGTACCAGTAGTCATGCCGGTGCAGCGGCGGCGGCGCGCTGTCGTCCCAGCGGCCCGCCGCACGCATGGCCGCGGCCACGGTGCCGGGCACCGGCGCGGGCAGCCATGGCGCATCGGGTGCCAGCTCTGCGGGCCCCTGCGCCGCACCCGCGAGCGTTTCCAGCCAGCACCATTCGCCGGCGAGGGCGCACGGGCCCACCGCCACGCCGGGAGCAAGCGCCAGGTCGGTCGAGGCGGTTGCAACGGATGTGGCGGCGGCGTTGGCGCCGGGCATTCCCGCGGACTGGCCTGGCGCCAGTGCCGCCGGGTCGCGCGCGCTCATGCCACGCTCGCGCCGAAGTGCGAGGCCAGCGCCGGCACCGTGCCCTGGTAGGCCTGCTCGAGCTGGTCCAGGCAGTCCTGGCAGGGATCAGACTTGCGGCTGATCACCGCGCGCATCAGCCGGAACTGCATCACCATGGCTTCGGAGGCCATGGTGTAGCAGGCCTCGCCGATGCAATCGGGCAGCGAGTGCCCGTGCAGCACCAGCCAACGCAGGTAGCGGCCGAGCAGCTCGAAATTGACGCCCAGCTGGCGCAGCACGCTGGCCGCGTAGACCTGGAAGTTGGGCTCGCCGCGCGCCATCAGGTGTTCGAGATGGCCCGGGAACGCCATGCGGAACACGCTGATCGGGTTGTGCTGCGGACGGCGCGACAGGTGATGGCGCAGCAGCTCCAGCGAAGTCCGCATCAGTGCGGCATCGGTCAGCGCGGCGAAGCGCCGCCGTGCCACCGACGCATGCGGAAACGCAGCCACCTCGCCGTAGCCCACGGTCGCCGGGCGGAAGATGGCGGCATAGTCCTCGCCGCTGGCGGTGTGGTAGCCATCGCCATGGAAGTAGCCGACGGCGGCCGCCTCGGGCACCAGCACGTCGATGCCGATGCACGAGCGCATATGCTGGCGGCGATAGGTGCCGGCCGGCTGCGGCAGCTGGTAGTTGTCGACTTCCAGCAGCACCACGTTGCCGCGCGCGGTCTGGGTGGCCACATGCGCCTCGAGCCGGTCATACAGCGACAACTCGTGCGTGACGATGCCGTAGAGGCGTTCGAGGTCATTGGCGGGGAAGGCCGAGAACGTGAACTGGTCGCCCTCGAAGTCCTGCGCCACGGTGAACGGCAGCGCGGCAATGGGTTCCAGGTCCCAGCCCTGCAGCAGCTCGACCCACAGGTCGATCTGCTGGTTCGCATGGGACCAGACCGGATTGCCGCCATGCCAGGTGGAGCGGCCTGCGCGAACCCTGGCCCTGCCGTCGCCGTACATTTATCCCCCCCACAGCGTGTCGCGGACGGGTTGGGGCCAGCGTGCCGGATCCAGCCCGTGGTGGCGCAGCAGCGCCAGCGCCATGCGCTCGACGCCGATGCCGACACAGCCCGTGTGCGCAGTGGCGCCGTCCGCGCTGCGCAGGTCCCACATATGGCCGAAGTGGTCCATGTGGTAGTTGAAGCTCATGCACGCCGAGGGCGGCGCGCCGTCGTTGATGGGGATCAGCAGCTCGAACTTGAGCCTGAGCTCGCGCTGGCTTTCGGCGACGAGCTTGCCGCCGCGCCCGAAGAACGGATCGTTGGCGACGTCGATCTCCACCGGCAGCTGCAGCGCCGTGCCCAGCTCCGGCACGCGCTCGAGCCACTGCTCGCGGAACGCGGCGATGCGTTGCGGCGTACCCAGGCAGACATACTCGCGCTGACGGAACAGCTGCATGCGGGTCGGCTCGAGCGAGGACTCATGGCGGAAGCAGTACGACATCACGTCGACCACCTTGCCGTCCTCGGGCAGCGGGCCGCGCCGCGCGATCACCGGGTAGACCGGATAGCACGCCGCCGGGGTCAGCACCACGCCGGTCGGCTGCTGCTGGTCGGTCCAGTCGTCCTTGTCCTCCAGCCGCGCCAGCAGGCGGCGGTGGCCCTTGTCGTCGCCGCAGAAGCTGTGGACGGTGCCCGCCAGCTGGGGAAAGCTCTTCATGTAGCCGCTGGTCTCGAAATCCGCCTGGCCCATGGCCGGCGGGAAGTGCAGCGTTTCCGCGCCGAGGCCGCGCCCCAGCTGCGTCATGACGTTGTTCATGCCTTCGCAGATCGATTCGAAGATGGTGTTGCGACCATACAGGCCGGGCACGCCGGTCGGGATCATCAGGCCCTCGGCCACCAGCTGCTCGAGGAACGTGGGGCCGGATGCGCGCGGCGCCGGCTTGCCGCGCTTCGTCGCGCCGCTCGGCTCGGCCGCGGCGCCACCCTGGGCGCTGCCGTCGGTCAGGATATGGAGGTCCATGCGATCTCCCTCAGGAACGATCGGCCAGCAACAGATTGGCCGTGTTGGTCAGGATGCGATCGTTGTTGATCATCAGCGGCGCCGACCACAGATCGCGCAAGTGGCGGCCCAGGCTGAACGGCGTGCCGTGCTTGTAGCCCGCCATGCCGCACACCAGCATGGCCTGCTGCACCGCCTCCAGCGCCAGCGTGGACACCGCGGTCTTGAGCCCGTTCATGCCCGCAGCCAGCGCGAACGCGCTCGCCACCGGCGGCTCTGCATGGCGCCGGCGCTGCTGCTCCAGTGCCAGTTCCAGGCGTCCTTCGATCAACTGCAGCAGGCTGACCGCTTCGGCCACGCGCGCCGCCGACGGCGGCAGCGCGCCGGGCCGCGCGCGCGCCTGCCCCTGGAAGTAGGTCTTGGCGCGCGCCACCGCATCGCTGCAGATGCCGAGCCACAGCGCACTCCACAGGATGTGCGACACCGGCGTCATGGTGGCGTCGGCGATCTCGCCGAACGGCACCGGCAGCACCTGCGCCAGCGCGCCGGTGGCCTCGAGCCGGAAGCCATTGCTGCAGGTGCCGCGCATGCCCAGCGTGTCCCACGTGTTCAGGCTTTGCAGCGTATAGTCCGGCTTCAGCGCGCACACCAGCACCTGGTCTGATGGCCCGGCGTCGGCATGGCGGCGCGACGTGATCAGGATGCCGTCGGCATGGGCGCCATACGAAATCGTCGGCGCCATCTTGAGCAGGTGAAAGCGCTCGCCGTCGACGTTGAGCGCGCAGCCGCTGCTGCGCAGCGCGCCGCCGATGGCTTCCTCGGACGTGGCCGAAGCCAGCAGCAGCTGCTCGGCGGCAATGCGTGCGAGCAGGCCCTGGTGCCAGGAGCTGGTGGTGCCGTGTTCGAGCACGCAGGCCACCTGGATCTGATGCATGGCGTAGACCATCCCGGTCGACGCGCACGCCGCGCCGAGCACGCGGCAGATTGCCGCCACCGTCGCCAGCGAGGCCCCGGCACCGCCTTGCGCGGCCGGCACCATGGCGCCGATCAGGCCGTGTTCGCGCAAACTGTCGAAGGCTTCCTGCGGAAAGCGCGCGTCGCGGTCGACGGCGTCGGCATGGGCCTGTGCAACCGCGGCGGCGGCCTGGGCGGCCGCGAGCAGCGCCTCGGCGCGCGCGCACACGGCGCCCGCGCTGGAATGCGCCAGTGCCACCTTGGCCACGGGGGTCATGCCGCCTCCTGCTGACGCCGGATCTGCTCGACCGCGGTGGCCAGGGAATCGATGCTGCGGAACAGCTGGCGCGTCAGCATCTGGTCCGGGATCTCGATGTCGAAAGCGTTCTCGAGCGCGAGCATCACGTGCACGGTGGCCAGCGACGACAGGCCGGCGGCATACAGGTCATCGCTGTCTGCCAGGTCGGCGAGCGGCACATCGAGCCGGGCAACTTCGCCCAGGATGCTGCGGATGGTTGCTTTCATGGAACACCTCCGGTTTTTATGGGTGCGGCCTATTGCACGCTTAACCGGCTGCGGCTTCGGTACGTTTGCGCACCAATCCGTGCGCCCCCCGGCACCGCCGCAGCTGCCCCCTCAATACGCACTGGCGCCAGTCCAGCCGTGCAGCGCGGTGCGCAGGATGATCTGCAGGTCGAGCTGGAACGACCAGTGCTGGATGTAGTAGATGTCGAACTCGATACGCCGGCGCATCTTCTCGACGGTATCGGTCTGGCCGCGCAGGCCGTTGATCTGGGCCCAGCCGGTGATGCCCGGCTTGACCCGGTGCCGCAGCATGTAGCGGTCGATCAGCTCCTTGTAGAGCTCGTTGTGCTCCATCGCATGGGGGCGCGGGCCGACCACCGACATCTCGCCGCGCAGCACATTGAAGAACTGCGGCAGTTCGTCCAGGCTGGTGCGGCGCAGGAAGGCACCGACCCGCGTCACGCGCGCATCGCCGCGTACCGCCTGCGTCACGCCCACGTCGGCGTGCTGGCGCATGGTGCGGAACTTGAAGACATCGAACGGGCGCCCGTCCATGCCCAGCCGCCGCTGGCGGAACAGCACCGGCCCGGGCGACGACAGTTTCACCAGCGCCGCCACCACCAGCAGCAGCGGCGCCAGCCCGATCAGCGCGGCCAGGGCAAAGGCGCGATCGAAGCTGGCCTTGAGCAGGCCGGTGATACCCGACACCGGTGGACTGTTCAGGTCGATCACGGGCAGGCCGAGGAACTCGCTGAAGCGGTGGCCGAGCAGCTCAACCGACATCACGTCGGGGATCCAGCGGATGTCGATCAGCTCGTTGCGGAACTGCCTCACCACGTCGTACAGGTCGCGGCATGCCACCATCGGCAACGTGAGCCAGATCTCCCTGACGGCCTGGCTGCGCACGAACAGGTTGACCTCTTCCATTGTGCGCAGCGAAACCACGCCGTGGGGCACAGCGATCGGCTCCTCATGGTAGATGCCGACCACGCGGTAGCCGGCGGCGCGGATCTGGTCCACGCGCAGGTACATCTCGCGCCCCAGCGGCCCGTAGCCGAAGATCACCACGCGCTTGGCGTTGATGCCCTGCTCGCGCACATTGCCCAACATGCGGAACATGAGGGCGCGCACTCCCGCCAGCGCCAGCAGGCTGGAACCGAACCAGCCCAGCGACCAGACCCGCGACACCGCAGCGATCTGGTGCATCAGGAACGCCGTCATCAGCCCGACGATGAATACCGTGGTCCACGCCGCCAGCAGGCGCAGCACCAGCGCCGCACGGCTGCGGCCGCGCCACGATTCATAGATGCCGAAGGCGGGAAACACCGCCAGCACCCCGATCGAACACAGCGCGGCAAGAAAGCCGTGCACCGGCGCGGCCCCGCGGATGCCCTCCGGAAAGTACAGCGTACCCATCATCACCCCGCAAGCGCCGACCAGCACCGCGTCGGCCAGCCGGTACAACAGGTGCAGCGCCGTGTGGCGCTCTGCCGCGAAAGTCGAACTGGATGCCATGGCTGCCCACCGCGAATGCAATGCTCGATGCAGCGATGGTTGCCGAGCCGCCCGCCAGCGTCTGTTGGCGGGCGCACACAGGCCGTGGCCGGGGAAATCAGCGCGGCCCGGTGCGCGTCGCGGCGTGCATCTTGGCGTACCCGGGCGCGCGCCCGTGCATGGCCCATTCGCCGCGCTGGAAGGGGCGGTCGCGCCCGGACAGCAGCATGGCAAGCTGCTGGATCAGCGCGTGCGAGGCGCCCACGGTGCCGGTCATCGGCATCACCAGCGCGGTGGCCAGCACCACGCTTGCCAGCACCATCGCCAGCGGTCCGTGCGGCGTGGTGCGCCGCAAGATGAACGGCAGGCTCACGCACAGGCCCACGCCCAGGCCGCCCGCCACCTCCGACACCGAGTGCGCATGCAGCGCCAGCCGCGACACCCCTACCAGCAACGCCAGGACCACGCCTGCCGCCGCCGCCAGCCAGCCCAGGCGCCGCCACGCGGCCGGCACCGCCAGGTAGAGCAGCACCGGCAGCACCGACGCCGCCATCATCGCGTGGCCGGAGAAGCCGGTGAAGTTCAGCGCCGCACTGCCGATGCCCCAGCCCATGAACGCGAGCTTGGACGCCAGCACCAGCAGCGCGGCCGCGGCGAACGCCAGCACCCAGTGGCGCGCGCTGCCTGGCACGCCGCGCCAGTACAGCCACAACGCCAGGAACACGGCGCACGGCAGCAGGTACGCGGATTCGCCGAACAGGGAAACGAGATGCCAATGGCTCATGGGCGGGCGCAAGCAGCAAGCGTCAGGGTCTGGTGGCGCAGCGTACCACCGCGTCGCGCGCGGCGGCATCGGCCGCTTGGTCCAGGGCCACACGCGCGCGCCGCGCGGGCCCGGACTGCGCTGGTAAGGGTGCAGACAGGTTGAGAGTGCATGACTGCATTGGCCGTCTGGTGGATAGAGAGTCTTTGCGCAATTCGATATGTTCAATCGGGATCGCTGCCCTTGCATCACCGGGGCAGCGTTTTCAAAGCCCGCATGGTCCCCCGGTCGGCGGGCTTCTTTTTTTTCCGGCCCGGAAGGCATGGTCGAGATGGCGGCGGCAACGGCGAGATCATGCGGCCCAAACAATGCGGCCCAAACAATGCGGCCCACACAACGCGGCACATCAGTGCGGCCCACCGATGCGGCCAACCCGATACGACCCGCACAAACGCACAGCGGCACCGGGCGCTCGCGCCGGGTGCCGCTGCACAACAGCTGCGCGTGCCTGCAGGTTCAGCTCACCACTGACGGCGGCACGCGGTGCCGATGCTGCGCGATGATCAGTGCCTTGAGGCTCTCCACGCGCAGCAAGGCTTCGCGCTCGCCGGCCGCGCGTGCGGCATCGGCGGCGGCCAGCTCGCAATCGAACTGGCGCCCGTGCAGTTCCCCCCTGTACAGCAGCGGCTCATCGCTGCCGGCAGCGCCATCCGCGCCGCAACCTTCCTCACGATGGGCGGCGAGCCTGATCTCGAAGCAGCACGCCCACTTTCCCCGACCCTCGCGCACCGCAAAGCCGCGCACGACGAGGAACTCCAGTCCGGCCTCCATACGACCCCCTTCTTCCCGGGACGGCCAGCCTGCAAATGAGGGCCAGCTTCTGCCTCCGGGCGAATCAAGCATAGGCCATCAGCGATATTGCGCCCTCATCCGGTGGTTGTAGGAGGGATCGCACAAAGGAGGGAGGGAGCGGGAGCACGCACCCCGCCCAGCGACAGCGCCATGCGCGGGAAACACTGGCCGCCGGCCCACACCAGCGCGGTGGCCGCGCACACCAGGTCCATCGCCGCGGGCAACGCGAGGCAGCCGCTGGCACCGAGCAGCGCCGCATGCAGGATCAGCGCGGGGTCGAGGCGATCCGACAACACCAGCCAGCGCCGCGGCGCCAGGCGCGCGTGCAACTGGTCCAGCCATGCGCGGGGGTCGCCTTCGAGGCCGCTGCAATCGATCACGGCAATATCCGCGGGATCCGGCGGCAGCGGCGCGGCGGCATGCGTGGGCGTGTGGCCCGGGACGGCCTGAAGGTCCTGCGTTGCAGTCCGCGCCGGCGCAGCCGATGACGGGGCGTGCGCCGAGGCTTGCAGCCATTGCGGTGTGCGGCAGTTTATCGGCCGGGGCAGGTCGAGCGCGTGCAGGCGTCGTGCCAGCACCCGGCACATCATTTCATTGTGGGCGATCAGGTAGGTCGGCATTGACTCGGTCCGGCGGCAACCCGGGCGGCCATGGCAGCGGCCGCGCGGTCGGAGCCGGGCTGCGGGCGGCCCGGCGGGGAAGGCATCGCACCAGCGCCAACCGCCGGCGTCGGTCTGTGCGGATGTCTTCCCTCAGAAAGTAGCAAGCCGCTGCCACCCCTGCCTCATGCTTTTGGCGGAGCATCGCGCAGCAGAAGGATGAGGCGCGCGCAACCGGCTCAAGCCGCCTGGCCTACCGGCGCCGGCATACGCGCGGGCGCTGCCGCCGGGTCCGGTCCCGCCCAGTTGAGCGTGGCACCCCTTTGCAGGGCCACGTAGACCGCTTCGCCCTTGTTGCGCACATGGAGACGCTGATACAGGGTGCAGGCATGCGTCTTGGCGGTGGCGATCGAGATATTCAGCATGCGGCTGACGGTCTTGATCGGATAGCCGCGTGCCAGCAATGCCAGCACTTCGTACTGGCGCTCGGTGATGTTGAGCAGGTGCGCGCCGGCCGATGGCGTTTCGTACGCGGTGGCGTGCGCGGCGAACTGGCGTTGCGCCACCGGCGCCGCGCTGTCGTGGCCGGCGGCGTCCAAGCCGGGACGCAGCGCCACCACCCGGGCATCGCCGGGGGCCGCCGGCGCCAGGTGCGCCGCGACGGGTTCCGTGCCGGCGTGCCGGCCCGGCAATGGCTGGGTCGACGCCGGGAAGCACTCGCCACCGGCCAGCACCAGCCGCACCGCCGCATCCAGCGCGTCGGCGCTGCAATGCTTGGGCACGCAGCCGCGCACCGGCTCCGGCAGTCCGGCCTCGGGCAGCGCGGGCATCGCCTGCTCGCTGAGGACCAGCACCCGCTGTGGCCGCAGCCGCTGGCACAACTGCTCGAGCAGGGACCAGCCGCTGGCCTGGTCCGCCGGCAATCCATAGACCATCAGGTCGGCATCGTTGAGCCACAGATCGGAATCGATGGGCGCCAGCGGATCGATGTCCAGCAGGTCGCCGTCGAGGTGTGCTTGGGCCAGCAGGTGGCGCAGACCCAGGCGCAGGAGGGGGTGAGGCTCGATCAAGAGGATGGTGGCCATGGCCGCTCTCTTATTATTGCGGCAAGCACGAACCCCGCGAAAATCCGTGCCTGCTTGTCGGACGTGCCCCGCTATCCTGCGGTTGCACCTCCATACGATCCGCCATGGCTCCGGGGCCGCCGTGCAGCCTTCCCGTCTGGCTGCGGGTCGTTCTCACCCTGGAGATACCGGATCGCCCCGGTTTGCGTGTGAAACGCTTATGTTGCAAGAGCCTTAGATTCGGCTGAAGTCTGATCTAAGTATTTATAACTCCTGAGCTGCAGCATATGAAACGTGCCCCGCGAATGCAAGGTAATGGTGCGCTGCAGCGGGTAATCCCCAACCGGCGCTTTGCGCCGCTGCCCGCCAGGTCCGCTGCGGGCTGATTGCAGCATACGGACCAAACCTTACCCGCGGGCCTGTGCATCCTGCGTCATCGCGCATAAAATTATCGGCATTGCCTTTTGCTATGCATTTCGGGTCGGACGATTTCAGCCTCTGCCCGGGTGTCTTATAAATCAATAAGTTAGCGATACTGCGCAAGCTGCCGATGATTCCTGCCGCGCCCTCTGTCAGCCTCACCCGACGCGAGTTCGCCGCCGTGCGCGCCTATGTCCAGGGCATGCCGGCGGCGATGGTAGTGCCCCGCTACCTCTCCGACGACACAGACGACGATGACGCCGGCGCCGAGTCGGCGCTGCGCATCCTGCTGGCCTTGCGCGACCGCATGGTCCAGCTTGCGCACCTGCACGGCCGCGCGGACCTGGCCGACCTGCTGCTGGCCGGCCCCGGGAGGTCGAACCGCGGCATGGATCGTCGGGTGGATGCACTCGGCGAACTGGAAAGACTGGGCACGGCGGCTCCGCAGGCCCAGCATAGTGTGGAACTGTGGTTTGCTCCGGCCCTGGCGCGGCGGCTGCGCAATGCCGATATTGTGACTCTTAAAGCTCTTTTTGCTCTGGCCAATCAACGCGGTACCGCCTGGTGGCGAGCCGTGCCGCGCATTGGCGCGCTCGCCGGCACTGCCATCAACCGCTGGCTCGGCGAGCATCGCTCGGTCTTCAAGGGGGCGGATGGCGCGCCGCTGCTGCACGCGCACGTCGGCAACCGCGCGCCGCTGCAACCGGCGGCGCTGGGTCCCGCCCTGCGCCAGCCGTTGCCGCTGGAGTGGTTGAGCGAGGCGCCGGCAGCGGCTTTCGGCACCGGTCACGCCTGCCCGTACAGCCACGGCGTAACGGTGGTAAAGGCGTGGCTGCGTCATGCCACCGACGGCCAGGGCAGCACCTTTGCCGCGTATCGCAAGGAGGCGGAGCGGCTGTTGCTGTGGGCGGCGCTGGAGCGCAGCAAGGGGCTGTCGCAACTGGACCTGGACGACCGCCAGCACTACCTGGCGTTCCTGGCCAGCCCGGAACCCGCCAGCCGCTGGTGCGGACCCCGTGCGCCGCGCCACCAGGCCGCATGGCGGCCGCTGACCGGCGCGCTGAGCCCGGCCAGCCAGCGCCACAGCCTGCGCGTGCTGGCCGCGTTGTTCCGATGGATGCACGATAACGGCTACCCTTGCGCGGCGCGCTGGCCGGCGCAGATCGAAATGGCGACGGCGCCGGACGCGGCGGCGGTTACGCCGACCGCCCGCGCTGCGCTGCCGGAAGACAGCGTCGCTGCCTTCCTGGCATGGCTGACATCGCAAGCCGAGGCCCGCGACGGCCAGCGCTACCGCGCCGCGCGCGCCGCCATCCTGCTGCTGCGCGAGCGTCAGCTCAGCCTGGATCAGTTGTCAGCGGCGACGCTGCGATCGCTGTCCCTGGCCGGGGCCACAGACGGCATGGCCATCGAATCATCCACCTGCGGCAATCACGGGAACGCGCCCTGCCCGTGTCGCGGCCTTGCGCCCGCGACACGGACGGCGCTGGCGCGCCACTGGCAGGACCGCAATCTGCAATGGGAGGGTCCAGGCATGGAAGACGCATGCCTGATCGGCCCCGCGACGGCGCCGCCCACCGGGCGTGCCCGCCGCAAGCGCGCGGCACAACCACTGGGCGGGTATTCGGTGCGCGGCCTGCATGCCTTGCTGGCGGCCATGCTCGAGCGCTATCGCAAGCGCTGTGATCCGGCATTCGCGGCACGTTCGCCACGGGATCTGATGGCCTGAAAACAATGGGGGGCAGTGTCGCCACTGCCCCCGCATATTGCCCCGCCTGGCATGTCGGCACCCGCGTCACCGCGGAGCCGAACTGGCGGCTGTTCGATTCAGAGTTTCAAAGCAACGTCTTGTCAAGTCCGAAGCGAGACTTCAGGGCTTCAACCAGGGCCTCGCGCGCGCTGCGGTCGGTCAGTTGCACGTCCAGCATCACGCGTCCGGAATCCCATTCCTTGATGGTGCCGAGCAGTTGGCCGCTGTCGGTGCGGATCTTGTACTGGCGGCTGATCTCCTTGACCTTGCGCGCCTTGCCTTCCTGCGCCTGCTTGCGGATCGCCTCGACCTCGCGGCTGGACAGCCCGTCGTGGATGATCCGCCCCGCCAGTTCGCGGGTCCGCTCCTCGCCCGCCAGCTTGAAGTACAGCGTCAGTTCATAGCCGGCGGCAATGCCGATCGCGCTCGGGCATTCGCGCATCACGCCCAGCACCGATTCCGGCAGGCGCAGCAAGGCGAGGGTCTTGTTCACGGTGCCCGCGGAGATGCCGGTCAGCTCGCAGATTTCTTCTTCCTTCTGGACCTTGCCTTCATCGAGCAGCTGGCGCCAGGCGATGGCATTGTCGAGCGCGGACTGGTCCGAGCGCTGCTCGTTCAGCATGAACGACAGCCGGTAGAAATCCAGGTCGCTCAGGTCGTTCTCGACAAAACATTCCATTTCGAGCTTGCCGGCGGATGCCAGGGCTCGCTTGCGGTAATGGCCGTCGATCAGGATGTAGTGGCCCGGGCGCGCCGGATCCGGCGCCGCCAGGCCGGGCGTCTTCTGGCCGTGTGTGGCGATCGACGCGGCGCGCTCCTGCACCACGGCAGGATCGTAGATGCGACGCGCGTTCAGCGGGTTGTCATGCAGCAGCGCCAGCGGGATCCGGATCAACTGCCGGCCCGCGGCGACGTCGTCGAGACTTTCAGCGCTGAAACCGGGCAATGTTTCGGCACCCCCCCTGCCCTGCAGCAGGCCGTTGGGATGCTGGGAAATTGCCGCTTCCGCCCTTGCGAAGCGGTCCATCGTATCGTTCCGGCTCTTCTCGGCCGCCATGCCGGCGAGCATGCCGGCCTTCAGGCTCTTTAGTTTGGTAGCCATGCCTATTGCTCAATCAAAGACAACACTTCATCGACCATCATGTCGACCTCCTGCACCGCCTCGCGCGCGCCGGCCACGCCGTGGACCGTGCAGCCGATCGCCTGGCATTCGCGGAACGCCGAACGCGAGCCGATCATCGAATTCAACAGCGGGACGTCGCCATCGTCGCCAAGAATCTCAATCGCCTGGCGTGCAATCGACACCCGGCGCTGGACCATATTGGCCATGACCCGGATCAGCAGCGATTCATTTTGTACCTGCGCGTGCTGGGCCAGCGTCTTGGCGGCCACCGCGGCCCACAGGTCGGGCGGGGAAGGCACGACGGGAATGATGGCGAGGTCGGAGATCAGCAACGCGCTGGATGGCGCCGCCGAATGAACCGCCGGCGGGCAATCCACAACGATGTAGTCATAATCCTGGACGAATTTGCGAACCTCGCGGTGCATGGCGCCGCCGGATGGCGCCAGCCCGATGACCGAGGCCGGGAACGGCCGCTCGTCACTGGCCTGCGCCGCCCATCGGGTGGCGGTGCCTTGCTCGTCCATGTCGACCAGCATCGAGCGCGCACCGCGCAAGCCTAGCGTGCCGGCAAGGTGCATGCTGACCGTCGTCTTGCCGCAACCGCCTTTCTGGTTGAAGACCGTAATGATTTTGGCTGGCACTGCGACCTCTCTTTCAGCGCTGAAAGCGCGGTTGATTCTTAAGGCGCAACTGTAGCCAAAACCAGGTGACGTATCAACCGTTTTCCAATTTAACAAAAAAAGTATTTCAAGGCTGATGCGGTCGAATTGTCCTTAAGACCGGGGAAATCGCGCAAGTCGGTAAAATTGCTTGAAAATCGGACCGTAATGTGCCTAAAGTATCTGTAGTGCGCATTACGCCGCACATGACACCGTAATCCAAAGTGGTTATGATGCGCGCTACAGTCGAGTCAAGTCGTGTCACCTCGTCGGCTTCCGTTCGGTATCTACGAGAACTCAACGTGCTTGAACGGTTGTTTGCGTTGTGTACAAGAACTTGCTTCGAAAAGGAAATTCCTATGGCAACCGGTACGGTCAAGTGGTTCAACGAGACCAAGGGCTTTGGCTTCATTACCCCGGACGACGGCGGTGCAGATCTGTTCGCGCACTTCTCGGAAATCCAGGGCTCGGGCTTCAAGACCCTGAAGGACGGGCAGCGCGTGACGTTTGAAGTCAAGCAAGGCCCGAAGGGCCTGCAGGCTTCGGCAATCAAGCCGGCCTGATCCAGCCTCGGCTGAGCTCTCACCCGCCGCGACGCGTTCGCAGCGGACAACAAAAAAGGCAAGCGTTTCGCGCTTGCCTTTTTTGCGTCCGGGCCGTTCTGCCCGGGGCCGATATCAGCCCAGCTTGCGCACGCTGGTACGCGACGGCTGCAGGATCAGCGCCTTGGACGAATCCGCGTCCACCTTGGCACCGGGGTAGACCACCAGCACATCTTTCAAAGCCTTGCGGAACAGCGCGCGGAACTTGCGTTCGCTTTCGGTTTCCGTGCCAAATTGCATCTGCAGCGCTTCCCAGGGGATCTCGGTGCGGCGCTGGATCGTGAAGAACCGGTAGGTCAGCCACGAGTAGACGTCGAGCGCGAACGGCGACTGCTTGAGCGCCTTCAGCGCGCGCATGTCCACCGGCACCGGCCGGTTGACCAACTCGTTGAAGAACGGCTCCGACAGCACCACGAAGCTCTCGAACATCGAGCCCTGGCCGGGCTGCATCGGGTCCCACCAGGTCGACAGCTGGTCGGCCAGCAGGTAGCCCACGCGATCGATCGACAGCGGTTCGTGGTTGGGATTCTGGTTCTGGCTCGGCGTCGACTTGTTCTGCACGATGGCGATGGTCGCCGAAAACAGGCGGATCATCTGCTGGCGTACCAGCGTCATGGTGCCGCGCTTGCCCCCGGTGGCCATCGGGATGCCGAGGTTGTACATGAACTCCGACAGCGAATTGCCAAGCGAGATACGCCGGTCTTCCACCGTTCCGGTGAATTCGCCGCGCTTCTTCTTCGCCATGATCTCCTTGCCGATCCAGGCCAGCATCAGGCGCGGATAGGAACCATACGGGTATCCCAGCGACACTGTCTCCGACACCAGCTTCTGGCGGCCGTTGGCGGCGCGCTCGGAGCGTTGCTGCGTGAAATAGCCCGGCTGGATCATCAGCGAGATATTGCCGCTGGTGCGGGTCCAGACCGGCGGCGCGCCCTTGGGCGCGCGATATGGCAACGTGACCTGGACGCTGGCGCGGCTGAGGAAGCCGACCTCGCCG
The DNA here is from genome assembly GCF_023952485.1 of Cupriavidus mimosae. NCBI lineage: Bacteria > Pseudomonadati > Pseudomonadota > Betaproteobacteria > Burkholderiales > Burkholderiaceae > Cupriavidus > Cupriavidus mimosae. The sequence continues at coordinate 25,551 of NZ_JALHRY010000016.1, forward strand.
CTTTGCCAGGCGTCTTCGCGCTCCATGGCCTGCGCTTCGTCGAACAGGCGCTGGAATTTCTCGGACGGAACCAGGTTGTTCTCGTTGCCGGGAACAATGATGCGGGAGGGTTCGGCGTCCAGGTCGAGGACGCTTCGATCCCCCGTGGCGGCCGGGGAGCGTTTGATGGGCATAGTGGCTTGCTTCGGATTACCCGCCTTTGTACTCGAAGCCGCAAAGCTTGTCACGCAGAAACAGGTACACAAGCAACCGCATTGCTCACGGGGTTCTTGCCAGCCGGGAGGATCTAATGGCTGGTCGCATGGTGGCGGACGGTGGGCAACCCGGCAGGGTTGTCCACGGTTCGCCAGCCATCAGCTACCAGTAAACGATACCGATACGGGTTAACTACTTGTAAACCGTATACGTGAAGCCAAGCCCGTTGATTCGTAAGCGAAAATCACCGCCCCGCGAACCCGATTCTGCGGCGATCCGTACCCGATTCAGCGAAGGGCCGAACCCGTATCTGCGGCCACCCGAACCTGTATCTGCGGGCGGCGCGAACCGGATTCTGCGGGGATAACCGCCGTCTCCCACAGGCTTCTCCACAGCCAGGACCCCGTAAAGCGTACCCAATTCTGCGAGATCACTGACTGCCAGGCGCGCAGGATCGCCGGTTCCCGCCCAAAACCGGTGGATAACTGCGCCGACAGGCGGTTATCCCCGCAGAAACAAGTTCGCGCGCCAGTGCACAACTGGCGCGTTGAGCGGCGCCCGCGTACCCAATTCTGCGAAAACCCTGGTCAAAGCGTACCCGTTTCTGCGCCGGCCTCAGATCTGCGCCATCAGGACGCCGCAGCGTACCCGTTTCTGCGGCGTACCCATTTCTGCGACCGGAGCCTCGCGCCTGGCTTCTCCCTTCGGCGTACCTGTTTCTGCGTGTCCCGATGATGAGGGCGGCACAGCAGGGCGTACCCATTTCTGCGTCGATTCCGCCTGGGGTGCAAACGGAACTTTCACCAAGTTTCCATTATACATGGGCAGCATATAAAAAGCTAGTACTCACACCCAACGTATACGTGATCAGGCGAGGTCTCGCCACTGCGTACCCGTTTCTGCGACGCTATTGGAGGGAAACCTGGCATCCGCAAGTTGCCCCATGCCAATGCTGCGCCGGTGCGTACCCGTTTCTGCGAAGGCGCATGCGGGCCGATCGGCGCACTCCCGTACCTGTTTCTGCGAAGAGAAGCCAGGGGGAAGGAGCAGGGGCCGGGTTCTGCGTCGCAACACGGGGCGTACCCGTTTCTGCGCCGGCTGGCCGGCGCCGGGGATGTGGATAGATCGGGCCTGGAGGCGGTTGGGCAGCCCAGACGAGGGCACAAAAAATTTTTGCTGCGTACCCGTTTCTGCGCCCCATCGGAGGCGCAGGACGAAGCGACGGGTCAATGCGTACCCGTTTCTGCGTGGCTGTTAGGCCGAACGAATGGGCTGTGTGGCAGCACGTACCCGTTTCTGCGTGCGAATGGCCCGGGGCCTGTCGCCCTGCGCTGCAACATTCCGTACCCGTTTCTGCGTCGCGGGGTCGCGGCGTTGACGAGCGGCTTCTGATCAGGGCGGGGAGCGCGAAGAGACGAGAAAGAGGGGAAAAGGGAGGAGGGAAACTAGGACGCGCCGTGACGCTGCGACAGAAAACAAAAAACCCCGCCATGGGCGGGGTTCTTACGCTGTGCGGCGCACACCAGGTGCGCCGGGGCGGCCAATGCTTACAGCGGGGTGATGTTCGCGGCCTGCAGGCCCTTCGGGCCATTCTTGACTTCGAACTGCACGCGCTGGTTTTCCTGCAGCGACTTGAAGCCCTCGGAGCGGATTTCCGAGAAGTGAGCGAAGAGATCGTCACCACCTGCGTCCGGCTTGATGAAGCCGAAGCCCTTGGCGTCGTTGAACCACTTGACGATACCGGTTTGCATGATTGCTTTCCAGAAAAAGGACAAAAATAGATCGCATGACGAACACGTCATCCGACACGGGGAACTCAAGGAAAGGACACCATGGACAACCGAAGTACCAGACGGTGGCTAACGAATGAACTGTTGCCTCGTCGCTTGAATCTAGGCGCGTTTATACGGGGGAATGCCGCCATCGTCAAGTTGGGGGCGATCCGCATGGCTCACCCTGGCCGCGCGGGCATCGGGGCTGGCCCGGCCCGTGCGCGTCGTGGGATCATCACGCCTTTTGCATGTTGCCTATTCGTGCCCGCCGTGTCGGCGCCGGTCCGGGCGGTACAGAGTTCGCTTGCCCGTTCAGGGCATGCGCGGCCGGCGGGCCAGTCCGCCCGGCACCTGGACTGACCACGGGCCCCCGCTTGCCGCGGACACGATAAGACACCAGGAGACCATTCATGTCGATGCCGGATCCCGCTTCCAAGCCGGGCACATCCACCCCTGCCGCGCCCCACGCCGCGCCCTCGCTGCTCGAGCGGGTATTCAGGCTGCGCGAGCACCATACCGATGTCCGTACCGAGATCCTGGCCGGCATCACCACGTTCCTGACGATGGCGTACATCATCTTCGTCAATCCCTCCATCCTCGGCGATGCGGGCATGCCCAAGGACGCGGTGTTCGTCGCCACCTGCGTGGCCGCGGCGATCGGCACGCTGATCATGGGCTTCTACGCCAACTATCCGATTGCGATGGCGCCCGGCATGGGCCTGAACGCGTATTTTGCGTACACGGTGGTCAAGGGCATGGGTTTCCCGTGGGAAGCGGCGCTGGGCGCGGTCTTTATCTCCGGCTGCCTGTTCCTGCTGGTGACGCTGTTCCGCGTGCGCGAGATGATCGTCAACGGCATTCCGCATTCCATCCGCGTGGCGATTACCGCGGGCATCGGCTTGTTCCTGGCCATCGTTGCGCTGAAGAACGCCGGCATCGTCACCGCGAGCCCGGCCACGCTGGTCACCATCGGTGACCTGCACCAGCCTTCGGCGGTGCTCGCGATCGTCGGCTTCTTCGTGATCGTGGCGCTGGACCACCTGCGCGTGAAGGGGGCCATCCTGATCGGCATCCTGCTCACCACGCTGCTGAGTTTCGCCTTTGCCGGCAACACCTTCCACGGTGTCTTTTCCGCGCCGCCGTCGCTGAGCCCGACGCTGTTCAAGCTCGATATCACCGCGGCCCTGTCGATCGGCATCATCAACGTGGTGCTGGTGTTCTTCCTGGTGGAACTGTTCGATGCGACCGGCACGCTGATGGGCGTGGCCAACCGCGCGGGCCTGCTCAAGGCCGGCAAGATGGACCGGCTCAACAAGGCGCTGATGGCCGACAGCACCGCCATCATGGCGGGCTCGTTCCTGGGCACGTCGTCCACCACGGCCTATATCGAAAGCGCGTCGGGCGTGCAGGCCGGCGGACGTACCGGCCTCACCGCGGTGACGGTGGCCGTGCTGTTTCTCGCGGCACTGTTTATCGCGCCGCTGGCGGGAACGGTGCCTGCCTATGCCACCGCGCCGGCGCTGCTGTACGTGTCGTGCCTGATGTTGCGTGAACTGCTGGAAATCGACTGGAACGACGTCACCGAGGTGGTGCCCGCGGTGATGACGGCGCTGGGCATGCCCTTCACCTATTCCGTCGCCAACGGCGTGGCGTTCGGCTTTATCAGCTATGCGGCGCTCAAGCTGCTGACCGGGCGCGCACGCAGCGTGCCGGTGATGGTATGGGTCATTGCCGCCGTGTTTATCTTCAAGTTCTATTACCTCCCGGGACACTGACGCGCACGGATCGCGGCAGCACCCGATAGCAGGGCGGCCCAAGGGCCGCTCTTTTTTTGTCCCTTGCCGGCCGGCGTCGCGCTTCCCCGCCGACGGTCGCGTACCCGTTTCTGCGGGCGAACGATAGCGCGTGGCCGGCGCAAGCGTACCCGATTCTGCGTGCCGGCCGCCATGGCCGCTGCCACCACGCACTGGCACATGTCCCTGCCGCGGTGGGGTGTCGAAGCGTACCCGTTTCTGCGTAGTATGGTTGCGCCATCTGCGCGCGAAAGCGCGCTCTGGCGTGCTGTTGCCGGCGCGTTCGCGAGTGTGCGCGAGGGCTCATACCAAAGGATGAGATTGGCTGTAAGTCACCCACACGGGGCTGGACAAACCGCTGCAAATGCACTGAACTATAGGCGTGGCAAAGAGGGGCGCGGCAAGCGCCCCTTCTTGACTCCGGTGTATGCGGCAGGGTGCCGGAGCCAGACCGAAAGCGCGTCGGCGCAATGCGCCAGGGCGGCGGTGCTTTCGGGACAGAGACCGTCAATGTCAATGACGGCGCCGCCCACAATCCGGGAGCGTGCGGACAACATGCGCGCCACGCAGACAAGAAAATTCCAAGACCGAAGAAGTGGTAAACGTAGACGTGCAGTGCCGGGGGATGTTGTTCAACGGGGATAATCATGACCGCAGGAGAGATCCGGCGACCCGCCATCGGGCCTGTCAGGGAGTCCAGTCACCGCTCCATCCGATCTATGCATCAAGCCTGGGCTGCCGTGGGGGAAGCCGCAGGTGAAGTGCCCGCCAAACTGGCCGCGGTGGAAGCGGCCACCGCGGATGTCGCCGCCCTGCTTGCCGAAGACAGCGGACTCAGTGACAGCGCGCGTGCGGCGGTATCCAACCTGCTGCGTCGCCATCGCTTGCTGCAAGGGGAACTGGCGCGTCAGCGCACGCTGCTGCAGGAATGGATCCTGAGCCAGCTGACCTACAAGACGCTCTACTACCAGTACTCCGGCCAGTCGCCGCAGGCGCCTCGCGTGGAGTTGATGCGCGAGAAGGAGGCCGTGCGGCGGCGCATCCGCGAGCAGCTCCAGCCGGGCGCGGATTACCTTGCCGCGCCTGATGAATCCACCCGCAGTCTGTCCAGCTCGTGACACCGACGTCGACCGCGGGCGCATGCCCGCAGCCAGTTCAGCCCCACCGTCCGCCTCGGACGCGCGCCGCCACGGCGGCCACGGGTGCCGGCACCAAGAACAAGCCTAACGTCCGGGAGATCGTGATGGACCGACTGTGCAAGGCGTCACGCACTGCACAGCTCGTGGTCGTGTCGCGTCATGAAGATTTTGGTTTCGACCCGTCCGTGATCGGCACGGAATGGGAAATCCGCCGCGTCGCGCAGGTTCGCGATGCCGAGCGCGCGGTGCGCGCCTGCCCGCCCGCGGCCGGCGTGATCGACCTGCAGTCCGACTACAGCGAGGCCGAGTTCGCGCAGCTGGAACAGGCCCTGCAGCACCTGCATATCACCTGGGTGGCGATCACCTCCGATACGATGCTGGCCGACGAGCGCGTACGGCGGATGATCCGCGACTATTGCGTCGACTACGTGCGCCTGCCGTTCTCGATGCCGGAGTTGCTGTACACGCTGCGGCATGCGCGCGGCATGGCGTCGCTGCACGGCACGCGTCCGCAGGAAACCGCGTCGCGCGGCACCATGATCGGCGAATGCGCGGCGATGCGGGCGATGTTCCGCTCGCTCGCCAAGGTGGCGCACAACGAGGCGCCGGTATTTATCTCGGGGGAGTCCGGCACCGGCAAGGAGCTGGCTGCGCAGGCGATCCACGATGCCTCGAGCCGGCGCAAGGGCCCGTTCATCGCTATCAACTGCGGCGCCATTCCCTCGCACCTGGTGCAGTCAGAACTGTTCGGCTATGAAAAGGGCGCGTTTACCGGGGCCAACCAGCGCAAGATCGGCTGGATCGAACAGGCCGAGGGCGGCACGCTGTTTCTCGACGAAATCGGCGACCTGCCGCTGGAAAGCCAGGTAGCGCTGCTGCGCTTCCTGCAGCAGGGCACGATCACGCGGCTGGGCGGCCACCAGTCGATCCCGCTGAACCTGCGCATCATCTCGGCCACGCACGTGGACCTGGTGGCGGCGCAGGGCGACGGGCGCTTCCGTTCGGACCTGTTCCACCGGCTGTGCGTGCTGACGCTGTCCATCCCGGCGCTGCGCGAGCGCGGCGAGGACATCCTGCTGCTGGCCAACGCGGTGCTGGCCGAGCACGGCCATGAGGCGCACCGGCGTATCCGCGGGTTCTCCGCCTGCGCGACGCAGGCGATGATGCAGTACGCCTGGCCAGGCAATGTGCGCGAACTGATCAACCGCGTGCGCCGCGCCATCGTGATGACCGACAACCGCAAGATCACCGCCGAAGACCTGCAACTGCACAACGGCGCCGAGCTGCCGCGCAAGACCCTCGATGCGATCCGCGAAGAAGCCGAGCGCGAAGCGATCCGCACCGTGATGGCCAGCCACGGCTTCCACGTGGTGCCGGCCGCGCGCGAGCTCAACGTGTCGCGCGTGACCCTGTACCGGCTCATGCACAAGCACAACATCCGTGTGGAGAGCCACGCCTCGGCGGGGGAATAGCTCACAAGGGCGGACAGGGAACCAGGACATCGGTCGCGCGGCGCTTGCTCTATGGCCGGTCCTTCGGCCCTTACAGGCGCCAGCGGGAAAGGGGAACCGGCGACGTCCGCTCGCCGGTTCCGCCTTTCCCCGTGCCGGCCGGCACGTCAGCGCACTACCCGCGGGGGCCTCGTGGCCCACTTCCCGTCCGCGATTCCGTCCGCGAACCTGCCGCCGGTCGCCTGTGCGGGCACGGTGGCGAGGTTCATGCTGATTTTGCCGCGCGCCCGCCGCGGCAGCTCGCAGGCATCCTGGGCCGGCCACGGCACGATGTCGCGGCGGCGCTGGCCATCGCGAGCGTGCCGCGCGGGCGGCGCCAGCGTTTCGCTGCCGGTCGTGCCCGGATCCAGCCGCAGTTCTCCCCACGCCCAGCCGAAGCCGCGCACATAGACGTCATGACTGACCGCGGCGTGGCTGTTCGCGTCGTCCGCGTCGGGGCGGTCGAACCACGCGTAGCTGGCGCCCGCCGCGCTGCCCGAGCCGATCGCCAGCGCCGTGGCGAGCATTGCAGCTTTCATGGTCGGCATCTCCCTGTGGAAAAAAAGTGCCCGCCGGGGGACGGAACACTAATCCGCGCGGTCACGCTGGCTCGCGTGGCCGCCTGTTGTGTCGGCCTGTCATGCGCGCCGCTTGCCCGCGTGCCGGCGGCAGGCCGGACTGGCCTGCGCCGGCCTGCGGATCGCCACGCATGCCATGCCGTGCGCGCTGCGCGTGACTTGCACGCGCGCGCGCGGATAGGGCAGCAGCGGCGCCGACACCAGGTCCATCTCTGACGGCGGCGGACCGGCCAGGCGGTATGCGCGCCGGCGCGCCGTCATGCGGGAAGGCGGATGACGCATGTGGTGATCTCCAGCGCGCAACGACGGGTTTGACGGAACTGGCGCGGGGCTGCACTGTGCGCCTTGGGCAAGCCAGAGCGACAAGTGTGCCAAGGGCCGCAAACGCTTGTGCCACGCGGCTTTGCGAGACGGTTCGCAGTAACTGGTCGCCACTGCGCGGCGGCGCTGGATCAATCGGTTGCGCCACTGCAACGCGTTGCGCTGGCGCCGTGGCGGCGCAGGCATGGCGCTGCTGTCCGCTGGCGCGCACTGGCCGGCGCTTTGCCGTCGTCGCGAGGGGTGGCGCCACGGCCTCGCAGCCGTTGCACGATTGAAACTGGCCTTACATCAGTCATGCACGCGAGTTACCGCGGTGCATCGCGCCAGTAAGACGGGGCGGTGCATGGCCGCGCAGAAACGGGTACGCGCGTGGCACAACCCGCGTGCAATCAGCGGGGCTGGCCCGAGGTGCCAGAGGGATTGGCCGGGCTGGACGGTGTCGCGGCAGGCGCTGCCGAGGGCACGGCGCCCGATGCGGTGCCGGAGATCGGCTTGGGTCCGGGCTGGGTGCGCTCGCAGCCGGCGCAGCCGAGCACGGCGAGGATGGCCAGCACGGCCGCCGGGCGTGCGCGGAGGTTGCAGGTCACGGGTGCCTCCTTGCGCCGGCGCGCGGGCAACGGATGCGCCGGCAGGTATGCCTGGTCTTACTGTAGCAGGTCGCCTGCCGCGCGCCGCGCCAGGGCCCGCCTTGGGCAAGCGGCGCAATGCGCAGTATGATGAACGCAGCGCCCGCCGCGCGGGCAGGCGCAATCCATCCGCGGTCCCCGCGCCGGATCGCGCCAGCTCCAGGCCGTGACTGACAAGACCGAACCTTCCTCTTCGCCCGCCGCCGAAGGCGTGCCACCGCCGCGCCGGCACCGTCCGCACTGGCTGCCCGACCGCCACACCGGTGCGCGCACGCTGCGCGTGGTGGGCGCCGCGATCACCTCGTGGTTCGCGCACCGCGCCGCCAGCAAGGGTGCGGCGCTGTCCTTCTACATGCTGTTCTCGCTGGCGCCGATCCTGGTGCTGGTGATCTCGATCGCCGGCCTGTTCTTCGGCGCCGAGGCGGCGCGCGGCGAGATCTTCACGCAACTCGAAGGGCTGGTCGGCGACCAGGGCGCCGCCGCCATCGAGAGCATCCTGGCCGCCACGCACCGCGCCGGCGGCAGCGGCATGGCCGCGCTGATCGCGACCGGCATCCTGTTCGTCGGCGCCACCAGCGCCTTTGCCGAGCTCAAAAGCAGCCTGGACGACATCTGGCACGTGCCGGTGCCCGACACCGCCGGCTGGCGCCAGTTGCTGCGCACGCGCCTGCTGTCGTTCAGCCTGGTGCTGGTGCTGGCCTTCATGCTGCTGGTGTCGCTGATCGTCAATGCCGGGCTGGCGGTGGTCGAGCGCATCTGGGGGCAGTTGTGGACACAGTCGTGGTTTGCGCCGGTGGCCGAAGTCATCTCCTCGGTGTTTTCGTTCGCGGTGGTGACCGCGCTGTTCGCCGTGATCTTCAAGATGCTGCCCAATGCGCGCATCGCCTGGCGCGACGTCACCATGGGCGCGGTCATCACCGCGCTGCTGTTTTCGATCGGCAAGCGGCTGATCGGGCTGTACCTGGGCAACAGCGCCGTGGCCTCGTCCTATGGTGCAGCCGGCTCGGTGGTGGCGCTGATGCTGTGGGTGTATTACTCGGCACAGATATTCTTCTTCGGTGCCGAGCTCACGCGCCAGTACGCGCTGCAGTTCGGCAGCCTGCGCGGCAAGCCGGCGGACAAGCTGGCCGAGTAGCGGCAGCGCGCCGAAGCGGGCATGGAGCGGGGCGGGGGAGCCGGCCGGCGACAACGCAAATCCCGTAGCGGCGCCCAAACCGGTAAAATAACGCCCCATTCCCTTCGCGTGCCCGCGGGGCCCGGCCCTGCGGCCGCCCGCGGCGCTGCCGGTCCAGGTTCCGGCCACCGCCGGGCCATCCCAATATTTCCCAGTCTGATTCCGCTGCCGTGAGCTCGCTCGTTCCTGAAATTGCGCGTCGTCGCACCTTCGCCATCATCTCCCACCCCGACGCGGGCAAGACCACCCTGACCGAAAAGCTGCTGTGGTTTGGCGGCGCGATCCAGGTCGCAGGCGAAGTGCGGGCGCGCAAGGCCGACCGCCATGCCACCTCGGACTGGATGGAGCTGGAAAAGCAGCGCGGCATTTCGGTGACGTCGTCGGTGATGCAGTTCCCCTACCGACGCGACAGCGCGGACGGCAAGGCGCAGGAGAACATCGTCAACCTGCTCGACACCCCGGGCCACGAGGACTTCTCCGAAGACACCTACCGCACGCTGACGGCGGTGGACTCGGCGGTGATGGTGATCGACTCGGTCAACGGCGTGGAAGCGCAGACCATCAAGCTGCTGAACGTCTGCCGGCTGCGCGACACCCCCATCCTGACCTTCATCAACAAGCTCGACCGCGAGGGCCGCTCGCCGATCGAACTGCTCGATGAAATCGAGGACGTGCTGCAGATCCAGTGCGCGCCGATGACCTGGCCGATCGGCATGGGCAAGGCCTTCCGCGGCGTGTACCACCTGATCGACGACAAGGTGCAGCTGTTCGACCCGCACGGCGACAAGGGCACGGCAGCGATCCTTGACGGCCTGGACAATCCGGAGCTGGACCGCATCCTCGGCAGCCAGGCCGAAGAGCTGCGCATCGAAATCGAACTGGTGCGCGGAGCTTCGCACACCTTCGACAAGGAGGCTTTCCTGAACGGCAAGCAGACGCCCGTGTACTTTGGCTCGGCCATCAACAACTTCGGCGTGCAGTCGCTGCTGGATGCGCTGTGCCAACTGTCGCCGCCGCCGCTGGCGCGCAACACGGATTCGCGCGTGGTCGAGCCGCAGGAGCCCAAGTTCACCGGCTTCGTGTTCAAGATCCAGGCCAACATGGATCCGCGCCACCGCGACCGCATTGCCTTCGTGCGGGTGTGCTCGGGCCGCTTCGAGCGCGGCATGAAGCTGCTGCACGTTTCGGCAGGCAAGACCGTTGCGATCAACAACGCCATCACCTTCATGGCGCAGGACCGCAACACCACTGAAGAAGCCTATGCCGGCGACATCATCGGCGTGCCCAACCACGGCACCATTCGCCTGGGCGATGTCTTCACCGAGGGCGAGCCGCTCAAGTTCACCGGCATCCCGTCGTTCGCGCCGGAGTTCTTCCGCCGCGCGCGCCTGAACAACCCGCTCAAGGTCAAGCAGCTGCAGAAGGGCCTGCAGCAGCTGGCGGAAGAGGGCGCCACGCAGATGTTCCGCCCGCTGGCGTCCAACGACCTGGTGCTGGGGGCCGTGGGTATCCTGCAGTTCGACGTGGTGGCGCACCGGCTGGAGCATGAGTACGGCGTCGACGCCATCTTCGAATCGCATGAATGCGCCACCGCGCGCTGGCTCAAGGGCACGCCGGCGGAGATCGAGAAGCTGATCGCCAAGGCCGGGCACAACGTGGCGCTGGACGGTGCCGGCGACCATGTCTACCTGGCGCCGAGCATGGTCAACCTGCGGCTGACGCAGGAACGGTTCCCGGAGCTGCAGTTCCTGGAGACGCGCGAGATCGTCTGATCATCGTACTCGTGCACAGCAAAACGGCTCGCCATGGCGAGCCGTTTTGCTGTGCGTGCGGTGATGGGGCTGGCAGCGCCTCAATACGCCAGCGACGCCTGGATATAGAAGGTCCGCGGCATGCCCACATACTTGCCGGCATTGTTGTCGGTCGAGCGCGTGAAATAGCGCTTGTCGAACACGTTCTTCACGCCCACCGCCAGCTTCAGGTTCTGCGCGGCCTTGCCGAAGTCATAGCCCACGCGCAGGTTCATCAGCGCATAGCCCGGGATATCGCCCAGCGCGCCGTTGGCGCTCTCTGCAGTCTGGTAGGTGGTCGACGTGCTCGGGTCGCCCGGCGAATGCTGCTTGGACTGCGCAAAGCCGTCGACATTGAACGACCAGCGGTTGCGCGCGTAGCGCATGCCCACCGTGGCCACGTGGCGCGAATAGAACGGCAGGTCGCGCCCGGCAAAGTTGCCCTGGTTGTAGGTGGCTTCGGTGTAGGTGTAGGTGGCATAGGCCGACAGGCCGATCAGCGACTTGTCGAGCGCGCCGAAGTCATAGCGCAGCGACGATTCCACGCCGCGGTGGGTGGTGGCGCCAAGATTGGTCCATGCCTCGGGCGAGCCGCCAGTGCCGCCGCGCAGCTGCAGTTCGTCGTCGAAGTCGATGTTGAACAGCGTCAGCTCGCCACCCCAGCCATTGGCGTTGAAGTGCGTGCCGATCTCGTAAGTCTTGGCCTTTTCCGGCGTCAGCCCATTGGTAGTCTGCGCGATCTGGAAATACTGCAGCGGGCCGAACGACACGCCGGCGTTGGCGAACAGCTTCCACTGGTCGCTCACGTGGTACATCACCGCCAGCGACGGCAGCGGCTCGTTGGAAGACACGTCGCGGCGCACGCCGCTGAAGTTGTCGGTCACGTACGAGCGGATGAACTCATAGCGCAGCCCTGGGGTGATGGTCCAGTTGCCGACGTTGATGGTGTCGTCGATATAGACCGCATTGGCGGTGGTGCCGCCGGTGCGCCACTGGTAGACCGGCGAGGGCAGCGTGGTGGCATCGATCGAACCCGGCACATAGAACGCGGTGCGCGATGCCTGCTCGTCGCTGGCTTCGCGCAGGAAGCGGTAGCCGACGCTGACCTCGTGGCTCATGCTGTCGCCGCGGAACAGCTGCGAGTAGCGCGGCTCGATCGCAAAGGTGTGGTAGTTGCGCGGGGCCGCGGTCAGGCGGCGCTGGCCGGCCTGCGCGCCGGTGCCTTCCTGCTCGATATTGCTGCCGCGGAAGCTGTCGGTGTAGTAGGTCAGCACCTCGAACTTGCGGTCGGCGTCGTTGTGGCTGTATTTCAGGCTGAAGTCGTGGCGCCGGCCGCTGAAATTGTCGAACGGTCGCACCGACTGGAACGGATCGGCGGCGTACTGCGCCGGCGTCAGTCCGCCGGGCATGCCGGCCGTGCCTTCGTAGTAGTGGAACGCGGCACTCAGCGAATCGGTCTTCGAGATCCGGTACGCGCCCTTGAGCAGCAGGTCGTCGATATTGACGTGGTCGTTGCTGGCGCGGTAGCCATTGCCGTGGATGCCCGAGTACAGCAGCGCCCCGCCCAGCCCCTGCTCGTTGGTGCCGCCGATGAATGCGGTCGGGTTGGTCTTGACGTTGCCGCCTTGACTGTAGATGTCGGTCGAGACCGAGGCATCGGCGGCGAAGGTCGTGGGGATCGGGCGCGTCACGAAGTTGATGATGCCGCCCACGTTCTGCGGGCCGTAGCGCACCGAGCCCGCGCCGCGCACCACGTCGATGGTCTCGAGGTTGCCCAGCGACAGCGGCGCCATCGACAGCTGAGGCTGGCCGTAGGGCGCCACCGCCAGCGGGACGCCGTCCATCAGGATGGTCGAGCGCGGCGACAGCCGCGAGGCCAGCCCGCGCACGCCCACGTTCAGCGAGACATCGCTGCCGCCGGTGCCGTTGTTTTCCTGCACCTGCACCCCGGGAATGCGGCGCAGCACTTCGCGCACATTGTTGGCACCGGCTTCGGCGAAGGTCTCGCGGTCGACGATGGTACGCGCGCCCGGATGCTCCAGCACCTTGGCCTCGTTGGCGTTTTCCAGCCAGTTGCCCACCACGGTGACCGTGTTCAGCGTGGCTTCGGTATTGGCGATGGTGGCAGTGGCGGGCGTTGCGGAAGCCGGTTCGGCGGCGTGGGCCGGCATGGCGGCAAGCTGGGCAAATAGCAGGGCGGCGCCGAGGGCACCCCCGGTCAGACGGAAAGCGGGCTGCAAGGTGAGTTTCCTGGGAGAGCGGCGCGTCCCGCTGCGCCGGAAGCGGTGGTCCGGACGGGCGCGCCAATGGGCGGCGATTATAAATGCGAGTGATTCTCAAAAGCGAGAAGCCCATGCTTGCGACGCTGGCGCGTGTCGCGTCGCTGCATCATTGTGCTGACAACGATGCAAAGCACGCGCTCCATCCGACACATTTCGAGGATTTGGTGTGCAGGCGTGGGCATTTGCATGCAGCAATTAAACGTACGCTTTAGAATCTGCCCTTTGCGCATGGCAAACCCCTTCGCCGCGCAAACTCAGCTCCCTTCCCGCCCCGTCCATGTCTTCCCCTGCCACCGTTCCGGCCGCCGCGCCGGACAGCGTTTTCCGTGATTCCGTCTTTCGCCGCTACTGGTTCGCGCGGCTCTGCACCACCATCGGCTACCAGATCTTCACCGTGGCGGTGGGCTGGCAGATGTACGACCTGACGCGGGACCCGCTGATGCTGGGCATGGTCGGGCTGGTGCAGTTCCTGCCGTCGGTGGTGCTGATCCTGATGTCGGGCCATGTGGCGGACCGCTTCGACCGGCGCCGCATCGTGCGCACCTGCCAGTCGATCGAGGCGCTGCTGGCCGCCGGCATGGCCGCCGCCAGCCTGGGCGGCTGGATCGACAGCCATCACATCTTTGTCTTCGTCGCGCTGATCGGCGCCACGCGCGCGTTCGAGAACCCGACGCTGCAGGCCTTGCTGCCCAGCGTGGTCACGCCGCGGCAGCTGCCGCGGGCGGTGGCACTGGCCAGCTCGGCGGGGCAGGCCGCCATCATCATCGGCCCGGCCATCGGCGGCTTCGCCTATGTGGCCGGCCCGGGGGTGGTGTACACGCTGAGCGCGACGCTGTTTGCGATCGCCGCGCTGCTGGTGGGCGGCATCACGCTGCGCCAGGCGGCGCAGCGGCTGACCGCGCCGGTCAGCGTGCGCACCGTCTTTGCCGGTTTCGCCTATATCCGCAGCCGCCCGGTGCTGCTGGGCGCGATTTCGCTGGACATGGTCGCGGTCTTGCTGGGCGGCGCCGCGGCGCTGTTGCCGATCTACGCGCGCGACATCCTGCATACCGGGCCCTGGGGGCTGGGACTGCTGCGCTCGTCTCCGGCCATCGGCGCGCTGGCGATGGCGCTGTGGCTGGCGCGCCATCCGCTGAACCGGCGCGCGGGACGCGTGATGTTCGCCGCGGTGGCGGTGTTCGGCGTCGCCACGGTAGTGTTCGGGGTCTCGACCTGGCTGCCGCTGTCGATGGCGGCGCTGGTGGTGTTGGGCGCTTCGGACATGATCAGCGTGGTGGTGCGCTCCACGCTGGTCCAGCTCGATACGCCCGACGATATGCGCGGGCGCGTCGGCGCCGTCAATTCGGTGTTCATCGGCGCTTCCAACCAGCTGGGCGAGTTCGAGTCCGGCGTCACCGCCGCGCTGTTCGGCCCGCTGGGCGCGGTGGTCCTGGGCGGGGTCGGCACGCTGCTGGTGGTAGCCGTGTGGATGCGCTTGTTCCCGGCGCTGGCGGCGCGCGACAAGCTCCATGAACATCCCGCGTGAACCAGCCGCGCGGCGCGTGCAGGCCGGCATGGCGATGGCTGGGGCGTACCCGTTTCTGCGTGCGCGGCGGTGGCGCTGACGGCGGTATAGTGAGGCCTTCGCGCGCCAACTTTCGTCGCTGAAAGTCGTGCCCGATTGTTGCCACTCGCATCGCCCCCCCGCATCCCCCCACGCCTTGCGCCACATGACCTTGCCGACCGATCCGCTCCAGCGCCACGCGGTGTTTGCCGCGCTCAGCGGCTCGCGTGCCTCGCTGGAGCGTGCCGCGGCACTGGGCGATGGCGTGGGCGTGGCGCTGTGGCGCAACCGGAACGACAACACCGGCTATGCGCGGCCCGGCCACCACACCATGTCGGTCTACCTGCAGGGCGGCCACGCCACCTACCGGCGCGACCAGCCCGGCAACAAGGGTGCCCCGGGCAGGCTATGCCTGTTGCCGGCCGACCATGAGTCACGCTGGCATGTCGGCGGCCCGCAGCGCTTCCTGCATCTGTATTTCCGTCCCGAAACCCTGGCCTGGCACTGCGTGCGCCTGCTCGACCGCGAGCCCCGCTCGGTTGCCTTGCGCGACCTGACCTTTGCTGACGATCCGCGCCTGCATGGCCTGAGCCAGCAGCTCGCCGCGCTCGACTGGCGCTTGCCCGAGGCGCGCATGGCCGGCAATGCGCTGGCGCACGAGGCGCTCAGCCACCTGGTGCTGACCCACGCCGGCCGCGCCGCCCCGACCGACTGGCGCGGCGGCTTGTCCGCGCAGGCACGGCGGATCGTGCGCGACTGGATCGAGAGCCATCCCGAAAGCAATCCGACCCTGGGCGAACTGGCGGCCCTGGCGGGACTGTCGGAATTTCACTTCGCGCGCATGTTCCGGGTGTCGTTCGGCATGCCGCCGCATGCGTGGGTGCTGCAGACCCGCCTGGCGCGGGCGCAACGGCTGCTGGCCGATCCGCGCCGCCCGCTGCACGAAGTCGCCGCCCGCGCGGGATTTGCCTCGGCCAGCCACCTGAGTCGCCGTTTCCAGGCGGAATTCGGCGTAACGCCCGGCGCCTGGCGCGCAGGCGCGTAGCCTTCACCCACTACCGGCCGGTCCGGCGCCAGCCTTGGCAGCGCAAGGCCTGTCGCCTGGGCCTGCCGGCTCGTGCGCACCCTCGCGGGAACCCCCAACCGCTTCGCTTGTCCCCTTCTATGTGCCGTCCTTCCGGCTTTGTCGGTGATCGTCTGACATTTTGCTTTCAATGGTCATTAATTTGTCAAACGAAAACCTCGCCCCCGGCGTTCCGGCAAGCCCGTCCGGAGCGGCCACGGCACGCAGAAACGGGTACGCATCGCCGTCCCCGGGCCAGCACCGTCGACAACCCTGACAACAACCGCAAACGGAGCCGCTCCCATGAATCTCGACTTCATCGATGCCAACCAGCTGGAGGCGGGCTGGTCCTACCTGGTCCGCTTCGGCATCAACCAGGGCATGAACTGCCTGGCGGCCATCCTGATCCTGATGATCGGCTGGTGGCTGTCGGGCCGCGTCGGCACTGCGGCGCGCGCTGCGCTGGGCCGCACCCATGTCGATGCCACCATGCGCCCGCTGCTGGCCAATGCGCTGCAGTGGATGGTGCGCGTGCTGACCATCGTGCTGGTGCTGTCGCAGTTCGGCGTGCAGACCGCCAGCATCATCGCCATGCTGGGCGCCGCCGGCCTGGCGATCGGGCTGGCGCTGCAGGGCACGCTGCAGAACATTGCCGCCGGCATCATGCTGGTGCTGCTGCGCCCGTTCCGCGTGGGCCAGTACATTGACGCGCAGGGCGTGGCCGGCACCGTGCGCGAGACCGGGCTCTTCATGACCGAGCTGACCACCTTCGATGGCGTCTGCCTGCGGGTGCC
Source organism: Cupriavidus mimosae (assembly GCF_023952485.1). Classification (NCBI taxonomy): domain Bacteria; kingdom Pseudomonadati; phylum Pseudomonadota; class Betaproteobacteria; order Burkholderiales; family Burkholderiaceae; genus Cupriavidus; species Cupriavidus mimosae. Next base: position 42,111 of record NZ_JALHRY010000016.1, read on the forward strand.
CAACGGCAAGCTGTGGGGCAGCGCCATCACCAACTACAGCGAAAACGCGACGCGGCGCGCGGACATCGAGGCCACGGTGACCTTCGACAGCGACGTGCAGCGCAGCCTGGAAGCGCTGCGCGCGATGCTGGCGCGCGAGCCGCGGCTGCTGGCCGAGCCCGCCCCCGAGACCATGGTGGTCAACTACACGCAGCAGGGCATCACGCTGAACGTGCGTTACTGGACCTCGAACGACGATTACTGGAACGTGCGCTTCGCCTTCTACGAGCGCATCAAGCAGGTGCTGGAGCAGGCCGGCAGCAAGCTGGCGGTGCCGATCCAGGAGTTGCACGTGCCGGGTGCGTCGTCGGTACCGGGGGCAGTGAAGGTGGCCGACAGCGCGCCCGCGGCAGCGCCGCGGCCGGCCGGCACGCCACCGCAGCAGCCGACGCGCCAGCCGGCGCGGCAGCCGGGCTAGCCGCGCGCGTCCTGCGCCTCACCCTCATCCGAAAACAGCGTGCAGGCCCCGCTTTCGGCCGTGCTGACCTGGCGGCGGAAGGTCGCGAACAGGTCGCGGCCGACGCCATGGCGATTGGCGCTCAGGTCCGGGCGCGCCGGCGTGCGTGCCTGCCATTCGTCGTCTGGCACCAGCACGTCGAGCGTGCCGGTGGTGGCGTCGACGCGCATCATGTCGCCGCTACGCACGCGCGCGATCGCGCCGCCGCGCAGCGCTTCCGGGCAGACGTGGATGGCGGCCGGGACCTTGCCCGATGCGCCCGACATGCGTCCGTCGGTCACCAGCGCGACATGGAAGCCGCGGTCCTGCAGCACTGTCAGCGTGGGCGTGAGCTTGTGCAGCTCCGGCATGCCGCACGAGGCGGGGCCCTGCCATGGCAGCACCGCGATAAAGTCGCGCTCCAGTTCACCGCGCTTGAAGGCGTGCAGCACATCGTCCTGATGCTCGAACACGATCGCCGGGGCCTGCACCACCTGGTGCTCGGGCTTGACCGCGGAGGTCTTGATGACCGCGCGGCCGAGCCTGCCGTCGAGCAGCTTGATGCCGCCGTCCGGGGCAAAGGGCGCGTCGGCGGCGCGCACGATGCTGTCATCGAGCGGCGCGGCCGGGCCGTCGATCCACGTCAGCTTGCCGTCGCGCAGCACCGGCTCGCGCGTGTAGTCCTGCAGGCCCTGGCCGACGACGGTGGTGACGTCGTCATGCAGCAGACCGAGTGCGAGCAGGCCGCGGATTACCACCGCCAGCCCGCCGGCGGCCTGGAACTGGTTTACGTCGGCCTTGCCGTTGGGGTACACGCGCGCCAGCAGCGGCACCACCGCCGACAGTTCGTCGAAATCGTCCCAGCTCAGCACGATGCCGGCCACGCGCGCCATCGCGATCAGGTGCAGCGTATGGTTGGTGGAGCCGCCGGTGGCCAGCAGCCCGACGATGCCGTTGACGAAGGCGCGCTCGTCCAGCACCTCGGCCACCGGCGTATAGCGCTCGCCGCCGTGCACCAGCCTGAGCGCCTGGCGCGCGGCCTCGCGCGTCAGCGCTTCGCGCAGCGGCGTGTTGGGATTGACGAAGGCCGTGCCCGGCAGATGCAGGCCCATCATTTCCATCAGCATCTGGTTGGAGTTGGCGGTGCCGTAGAAGGTGCAGGTGCCGGGTCCGTGGTAGGAGCGGGTCTCGGCCTCGAGCAGCTCCTTGCGACCGATCTTGCCTTCGGCGTAGAGCTGCCGTGTATGCGCCTTCTCGTCGTTGCTGATGCCGGTGGTCATCGGCCCGCCGGGCACGAACACCGCGGGCAAATGGCCGAAGGACAGCGCGCCCATCACGAGGCCGGGCACGATCTTGTCGCACACGCCCAGGTACAGCGCGCCATCGAACATCTGGTGCGACAGCGCCACCGCGGTGGCCAGCGCGATCACGTCGCGCGAGAACAGCGACAGGTCCATGCCGTCCTGGCCCTGCGTGACGCCGTCGCACATCGCCGGCGTGCCGCCGGCAAACTGCGCGGTGCCGCCGGCGTCGAGCGCGGCTTCCTTGAGCCACTGCGGGAACGCGGCCAGCGGCTGGTGCGCGGACAGCATGTCGTTGTAGGCCGAGACGATGGCCAGGTTGGGCCGCTCGTCGGCCTTCAGCCGGATCTTGGCGGCGTCCGGCATGGCGGCTACCGCGTGGGCGAGGTTGGTACAGGAAAGCTGCGCGCGTTCGACCTTGTGCCCGGCCATGGCGCGGGTGCGGTCAAGATACGCCTGGCGCGAGGCGGTGCTGCGGGAGACGATGCGGGCGGTGACCCGCTCGAGCACTGGATGACGTGGCATGGGGTTCTCCTGCGGGGGAGCTTTCAGCCTAGCGTACTTTGCCGGGGCCTGCACGGCGGAGGGTGCTTGATGGCCCGCCCGCGGCCTACGCCAACCACGCAGAAATGGGTACGCTTGCCTCGCCAAGCCGTAGCGACTCACGTAAACTGGCCGCTACCCGGCCGGCCATCGGGCGCCGGCCGCGACAACTCGAATCCTCAAGGAGCGCAGGGTGAGCATGCCTGATTTCGACATGGTGCTGTTCGGCGGCACCGGCGACCTGGCGCGGCGCAAGCTGCTGCCGTCCCTGTTCGATGCGCACCACGCGGGGCTGCTGCATCCGGCCGCACGCATCCTGGCCACCGGCAGCCAGCCGATGTCGAGCGCGGACTACATCGCCTCGCTGGAACAGAGCGTGCGGCCCGCGCTGGCCCATGCGCCGCCCGAGTCATGGGACAGGTTTTGCGCACGCATCATCTACGTGCAGGCCGACGCACGCGTGCCCGCGCATTTCGATGCGCTGGCCGACCAGGTGCTGTCGCGCAAGCCCGAGGTGGTGGTGTGCTATCTGGCCACCGCGCCGCACCTGTTCGTGTCGATCTGCGAGCAGCTGGCGCGCACCGGCCTGAACACGCGCCACGCGCCCAACGTGCGCATCGTGCTGGAAAAGCCCCTGGGCCACGACCTGGAATCGAACGAGGCGATCAACTCCGCGGTGGCGAAGTTCTTTGCCGAAGAGCAGATCTACCGCATCGACCATTACCTCGGCAAGGAGTCGGTGCAGAACCTGATGGCGATCCGCTTCGGCAACGCGCTGTTCGAGCCGCTGTGGCGGCGCGAGTGGGTGCAGGACGTGCAGATCACCATTGCCGAAGAACTGGGCGTGGAAACGCGCGGCGACTTCTACGACCGCACCGGCGCGCTGCGCGACATGGTGCAGAACCACCTGCTGCAGCTGCTGTGCATGGTGGCGATGGAGCCCCCGGCGAGCCTCAGCGAAGACGCCATCCGCGACGAAAAGATCAAGATCCTGAAGGCGCTCAGGCCGATCACGCCGCAGGACGTGGCCGACAAGACCGTGCGCGGCCAGTACCGCTCCGGCGCGATCGGCGGCAAGCCGGTGCCCGGCTACCTGGAGGAAGAGGGCATCGCGGCAGACAGCCGTACCGAGACCTTTGTCGCGATCAAGGCCGAGATCGCCAACTGGCGCTGGGAAGGCGTGCCGTTCTACCTGCGCACCGGCAAGCGCATGCAGTCGCGCGTGGCCGAGATCGTGATCCACTTCCGCGACGTGCCGCACGCGATCTTCCCGCGGCCGCTGACGCAGTCGCCGCAGAACCGGCTGGTGATCCAGCTGCAGCCCGAGGAAAGCATCCGCCTGTACTGCCTGGTCAAGCAGCCCGGCGATACGCTGGAACTGACGCCCACCTCGCTCGACCTGGACTTCGCCAACTCGTTCAAGGTGCGCCGCGCCGGCGCCTATGAACGGCTGCTGCTGGACGTGATCCGCGGCCGGCTGGGCCTGTTCGTGCGCCGCGACGAACAGGTGCAGGCGTGGCGCTGGGTCGAGCCGATCATCGACACCTGGGAAGCCAGCACGGTCCCGCCCAAGCCCTATACCGCCGGCACCTGGGGGCCGGCGGCGTCGTCGGCGCTGATGTCGCGCGACGGCGGCCTGTGGCACGAGGAAGCCTGAGCCATGGGCTCGCACCACTGCAAAGGAAGCCGCCATGCGCCTGTTTGAACATCCCACGCCGATGGACCAGGCCGAGGCCCTGGCGATCTCGATCGGCAATGCGCTGGAGCTGGCCGTGCGCGTCAAGGGCTGGGCGGTGCTGGCGGTCTCGGGCGGACGTTCGCCGGTGGCGATGTTCGAGCGGCTGCGCCACCGGCACGTGCGCTGGGACGCGGTGACCATCACGCTGGTCGACGAACGCGTGGTGCCGCCCGACCACGCCGACAGCAACGCCGCCCTGGTGCGCACCTACCTGCTGCGCGAGGCCGCGGCCAGTGCCGCCTTCGTGCCGCTGATTGCCGATGCGCAGGACGCCGCCGCGCCCGCGCAGGCGGTGGCGCGCGCCAATGCCGCATTCCGCCAGCCCGACGTGGTGGTGCTGGGCATGGGCGAGGATGGCCATACCGCCTCGCTGTTTCCCGATGCGCCCGAACTGCAGAGCGCGCTGAGCGAGCCGCAGCCGGGCTACGCCATCACCCACCCGTCGGTGGCGCCGCATGCGCGCATCACGCTGAACCTGGCCGCGCTGCTGGCCGCCGAGCGCGTGTTCCTGTCCGTCTCCGGCGCGGCCAAGGCCGCGGTGCTGGAGCGCGCGCTGCAGGGCCCCACGCCGTCATTGCCGGTCAGCCTGGTGCTGTCGAGGCACCGGCACGGGTTTGACGTGTTCAAGACCTGACCGCCGCGCCAGTCCCCCTTTGCGCGAGCAACGAGAACCGCTGCCATGGCCACTACCGCATCTTTCTCCGCTGACTTCCCCCGCCTGCTCGGCGATGTAGGCGGCACCAACGTGCGCTTTGCGCTGGAGACCGCGCCCATGCGGATCGGGCCGGTGACGGCGCTGAAGGTGGCGGACTTCCCGTCGCTGGAGGCGGCGCTGCGCCAGTACCTCGACGGGCTAGCTGGCGCCGGCCAGCCCACGCCACGCCACGCGGCGATCGGCCTGGCCAATCCGGTGACCGGCGACCAGGTCCGGCTGACCAACCATAACTGGACCTTCTCGATCGACGGCATGCGGCGCGCGCTGGGGCTGCAGACGCTAATGGCCATCAACGACTTCACCGCGCTGGCGCTGGCCTTGCCGCACCTGCCCGCCAACGGCCTGGCGCAGGTGCGCGCCGGCAGCGCGGTGCGCACCGCGCCGCTGGCGCTGGTCGGGCCCGGCACCGGGCTGGGCGTTTCCGGACTGGTGCCCGCGCCGGGCGGACAGGCCGTGGCGCTGGCCGGCGAGGGCGGCCATATCGAGCTGATGCCCGACACCGACGACGAATGGATCGCGTGGCGCGCGGCCCATCGCAACCTCGGCCGGGTCTCGGCCGAGCGGCTGCTGAGCGGCAGCGGCCTGTCGCATATCCATGCCGCGCTGGCCGCAGAAACGGGTACGCTTTTGCTCGCGCCATTGCAGCCGGCGCAGGTGACCGCGGGCGCGTTCGAGCGCAACGACCCGCTGTGCCAGCGCGCCATGGCGGTGTTCTTCGGATTGCTGGGCTCGGTCGCGGCCGATATCGCGCTGGTGATCGGTGCGCGGGGCGGCGTTTATCTGGGCGGCGGCATCCTGCCGCGCTTCGTGCCGGCGCTGCGGGACTCGGCGTTCGCCGAGCGCTTTGTCGCCAAGGGCCGCATGCGCGGCTGGCTCGAGGCGGTGCCGGTCCATGTCATTACCGCCAGCCATCCGGCGTTGGCGGGGCTGGCGCAGGCGCTGGCCGAACGCCTTGGCGGCGCGGGCGGGAACGGTTAGCCATGCGCGTGCTGCTGGTCGAAGACGACGCCATGATCGGCGAGAGCGTCAAGCTGGCGCTGCGCCAGGAAGCCTTTGCCGTCGATTGGGTGCGCGACGGCGAGGCGGGCCTGGCCGCGGCCAGCACCGCCGCGGACGGCCAGGCGTGCTACGACCTGATCCTGCTCGACCTGGGGCTGCCGCGCCGCCCCGGCCTGGAGGTGCTGCGCGCGCTGCGGGCGCGCGGCGTGCCCACGCCGGTGCTGATCCTGACCGCGCGCGACGCCGTCGCCGATCGTGTCGCCGGGCTCAATGCCGGTGCCGATGATTACCTGGTCAAGCCCTTCGACCTGCAGGAGCTGGCCGCGCGCATGCACGCGCTGGCACGCCGCGCCGCCGGGCGCGCTGAACCGCTGGTCACCTATGGCGACATCGTGCTCAATCCCGCCACGCGCGAAGCTACCTGCCGCGGCGAACCTGTGCGGTTGTCAGCGCGCGAGTTCGCGCTGCTGTCGGCGCTGATGGCGCGCCCTGGCAAGGTGTGGTCGGTGCCGCAGTTGCAGGAGCGGCTGTACGGCTGGGACGACGAAGTCGGCAGCAATACCGTCGAGGTCTACATCCACGCGCTGCGCAAGAAGTTCGGTGCGGCGCTGATCCGCAATATCCGCGGCGTGGGCTATGTGGTGCCGCGCCTGGACATCGAAGCGGCCGCGGATGGCGACGGGGAGGGCGGCTGATGCGCTCGATCCAGCGAACGCTGCTGGCGTGGCTGGCGGCCGGGCTGGTGGCCGGCATCGCCATCGCCACCGCGCTGATCTACGGACAGGCGCGGCAGGAGGCCAACGCACTGTTCGACTACCAGATGAAGCAGATGGCCGCGGCGCTGCCGAGCCAGTTTGCCAACCCGGTGGCGCCGCCCTTCGTCGGCGCGCCCGGCGACCTGGCGCATGCCGAAGAAGACGTGGTGATCCATATCTGGGACGGCTCGGGGCGCAGCCTTTACTTGTCGCATGCGCATCCGGCGCTGCCCGCGCGCGCCGAGCTGGGGTTTTCCAACGTGACCACGCAGCAGGGCGAATGGCGCCTGTACAGCATGCAGCTCGGGCCCACCGTGGTGCAGATCGCGCAGCCGATGAGCGCGCGCCGCACGCTGGCCGCGCGCATGGCCCTGCGCACCGTGGCGCCGCTGCTGCTGTTGCTGCCGCTGCTGGGCTGGCTGGTGTGGATGGCGGTAGGCCGCGGCCTGCGGCCGCTGCGCGAGATCGCCACCGAGGTGCGCGCGCGCGACGCCAATGCGCTGGCGCCGCTGGCGGTGCGCCCGATGCCCGACGAGATCGCGCCGCTGAGTGCCGCGCTGAACCAGCTGCTGGCGCGGCTCTCGCACGCCATCGACACCCAGCGCGCCTTCGTCGCCGACGCCGCGCACGCCTTGCGCACGCCGCTGACCGCGCTGCAGCTGCAGGCACAACTGGTCGAGCGGGCCGACGACGGCGCCGCGCGCGACGAAGCCATCGCCAAGCTGCGCCAGGGGCTGGAGCGGCTGACCCACCTGGTGACCCAGCTGCTGACGCTGGCGCGGCAGGAACCGGGCGCGGCCGTGCCCCCGCACGAACCGGTGGAGCTGCATCAGCTGGCCGCCGGCGTGGTCGCGGACATGGCGCAGGCCGCGCTCGATCGCGACATCGACCTGGGACTGGATGGCAGCGCGGACGCCGCGCCTGCCGTGGTACGCGGCGACGCCGATGCCTTGCGCATCCTGTTGACCAACCTGCTGGACAACGCGCTGGCGTATATCCCCGCCGGCGGGCGCATCGACGTGGCGGTGCGGCGCGGCACCGACGGGCGCAGCGCGGAGCTGGTGGTCAGCGACAACGGACCGGGAATTCCCGCCGATGAGCGCGCGCGCGTGTTCGACCGCTTCTATCGCGTGGCCGATGCGCCGACCGGCGGCAGCGGCCTGGGGCTCGCCATCGTCGCCGAGATCGCGCAGTCGCATGGCGCGCGGGTGGTGCTAGAGGATGCCGGGCCAGGGTTGCGGGTCAGGGTGGTGTTTCCGGCTTAGCCTGCGTCAGCAAACATTGCGGCCTGCCCGTTGCGCAACTGGCTGAAGCGGGAGCGCAAATCCAGTTTGCCTTCTGCCCTGGGCAAGGCTTGCCAAAAGCGACAGCCCATCGACCGACACGCAGAAACGGGTACGCTTTGCGCCCGCAGGGCGGGATGTGACGCGGCTGAGCGCACTGGTTACGCAGCCAAATCAAGCGTTATCGCGGGCCTGAAGGCGCCGCGGCATGGCTTTGCGTGGCCCCGCCGCGGCACGCAGAAACGGGTACGCTTTTGCCGCGCAAGCCCTCTGGCGCCATGGCGGCGCGGCGCCATTGCGTATCATGCGTGTTCCTTCCCTCACTGGTGCAACGACTGCATGCGCGCGATTGGCAACTTCCTCTGGTTCATCCTCGGCGGCGTGGTGATGGGCCTGGCCTGGTGGCTGGCCGGGCTGCTGGCCTTTGTCTCGATCATCGGCATTCCGTGGGGCAAGGCCTGCTTCGTGATCGGCAGCTTCACCTTCTTTCCGTTCGGCAAGCAGGCGATCAGCCGGCGCGAACTGACCGGGCGCGACGATGTCGGCACCGGAGCGCTCGGGCTGGTGGGCAATGTGCTGTGGTTTGTCGTTGCCGGTGTGTGGCTGGCCATCGGCCATGTCATGGCGGCGCTCGCCAACTTCGTGACCATCATCGGCATTCCGTTCGCGCTTCAGCACCTGAAGCTGGCCGGCATCGCGCTGGCGCCGATCGGCCAGACCGTGGTCAGCAACGAGATGGCCGACGCCGCGCGCCGCGATGGCGCCAGCGCGCGGGTAGACAGCCTGCGCCGCTGAGCCACTCAGGCGTCGGTGGCGTCGGCGCCTTCCCCTTCCTGCTCGCCGGCGTGCGCCACCAGGCGGTCGAGCAGGCTGCCCAGCAGCGCCTGTTCGGCTTCGCTCAGGCAACCGAAGATCTCGTCATTGCGCCTGGCGATCATCGCGATCGCCTGCCGGTACAGCGGCTTGCCCTGCGCGGTGAGCGACAGCACCACGCCGCGCCCGTCGGCCGCGCTGGCTTCCTTGCTGACCAGCCCGCGTGCCACCAGCGCCTGCGCCGAGCGGCTGGCTTGCCCCTTGGTCAGGTTGGCGCGCTGCGCCAGGGCATTGACCGACAGCGGCGCGAAGGCCCCGATCGCCGCCAGGCAACGCCCCTCGCTGAGCAACAGCCCGCATTGCTCCAGGTAGGCGGCGGCGCTGTCCTTTTCGCTGAGCTTGTTGACCTGGTGCAGGCGGTAGGTCAGGAACTGTTCGAGGCGTGGCAGGGGCTTCATGGCGTTTCCGTTTCAGGCGTCGGCATTGCAGGGCCGTCGCCCGCTTGCCGGCTGCGTGCCTCGGCTTCGTCGATCAGCGCCAGCACCGGCGCCAGCGCTTCCTGCCGGCTCATCAGTCCCAGGCACACCATCGCCAGCAGCAGCGGTGCGCGGGCCTCGCCGGTGCGGCCCATGGCTTCGCACAGTCGGGTATAGGCCTGGTCGAGTTCTTCAGCTCGCATGGTGGGCTCCGGTCTGCAGCAGGGGGGCGAGGGTGGCGCGCACGGCTTCCCATGACGGGTCGCGCCAGCGTGCCAGCACATAGCCATCGGGGCGGATCAGGTAAAGCGTGCCGGGGCGGGCGCCATAGCGGGTGCTGGCCTGGCCATCGACATCGGCCAGCGCGGTGGTGCCGGCAGCGGCGCCGGTGACCACCTCGTACGCGTGCAGGGCGTGCGGATGCGCCTGCGCGAGCGCGGCCAGCGGTTCCGGCAGTGCCGGGTTGGCATGCCGGAACCAGAGCAAGGTGAAGCGCTGCCCGAAGCATTGCGTGAGATGCCGGATGCCGCCCGGTCCTTGCACGCGCATCTCCGGCGCCGGCATGCCTGGGGCCGCGCCCGGGCAGTCGGCGCCGAAGTCGCTGGGACCGTTCAGCGCCGAACCGGTATAGGCGATCGGCGCCGATTGCCGCGGATTGATCAGCGAGCGCACGGCCGGCTCGGATGGCGCGAGCCGCAGCGTGGCTTCGCGCATCAGCTTGAAGGCGAAGTCGGGCGGCGCCATGAACTCGGTGCTCTTGGCGCCGTAGGCAAGGTTCTGGCGCGTGGCGTGCAGGCGCTCGGCGGAGTAGGTGTCGAGCAGGCTGTCGCCGGCCTGGCCGCGCAGCACCCAGGCCAGCTTCCAGGCCAGGTTGCCGGCATCGTCCAGCCCCGAATTGAGCCCGCGCACGCCGAAGATCGGCACCAGGTGGGCGGCGTCGCCGGCGAACAGCACGCGGCCATGGCGGTAGTCCTGCAAGGTCAGGCACTTGGCGTTGTACATCGAAATCCACAGCGGCCGCCACGGCTCGGTCTCGCCGATCATGTCGAGGTGGCTCTGCACGCGCGGCAGCACGTTCTCGGGCCTGACTGCCTCGTCCGGGTCTTCGTCGTCGCGGATCTGGTAGTCGATGCGCCAGACATCGTCGGGCTGCCGGTGCATCAGCAGGGTCGATCCGGGATTGGAGGGCGGGTCGAACCACGCCAGCCGCTCCACCTCGCGCCGCGTCTTCTGCACGATATCGACGATCACGTAGCGGCCTTCGTACTGCGTGCCTTCCATGCGCAGGCCCAGTTGCTCGCGCACCATGCTGCGTCCGCCGTCGCAAGCCACCAGCCATTGCGCATCGACCTCCACCGCGCCGTCGCCAGTCTCGATCTCGGCCACCACGCCGCCGGGGTGCTGGCGCAGCGTCCGCAGCCGCGCGCCGAAGCGCACCTCGGCGGGCGACGCGCCACGCAGCGCGGCATCGTGGGCGAAGGCCTCCAGGTAGTACTGCTGGATATTGACCATCGGCGCAAAGCGCTCGCCCGGCTCGCTCGGCATCTGGAAGTGCAGCACTTGCGTGTCGCGATAGTAGCTGCGTCCGCCGACCCAGGGCAGGCCGGTTGCGACGGTGGCCCGGTCGGCCCCCGCCCAGCCCAGGATTTCCAGCGAGCGCCGTGCCATGCAGATCGCGCGGCTGCCGGCGCAGTAGCCGTCGTCGGCCTCCACCACCAGCGCGGCAATGCCCTGGCGCGCCAGCAGTGCGGCCAGGGTCAGGCCGACCGGGCCGCCGCCGGCGATCAGCACCGGGATGCGCTGCGGCCAGGGGCGGGACGAAGCGGGTGGGGGTGCGGGCGGCACCGGCAGGCGAGGTGCGTACAGGTCTGGCATGGCTGGCTATGGTGTGCAGTAGTTGTGGGCGCAACTATATCGGCGATATAGTTGCGCACGAAACTAGTGTAAACCCGTCCGGCCCGCGCCGGCACTGCGGTAACGCAAACCAGCACCCGCCGCGGCCGGGCCCTTCGCCTATGCTTCGCAGCAGGCACACTGTTCCGCTGAAGGGGCCGCGCCATGCCCGTCCTGCCCTCCGATGCCGCGCCTCGCGCGGCCTGGCTGCCAGCGCCGGGCAGCTGGCGATACCACCTGATGCTGGGCGCAGCCGGCATGCTGGTGCTGGGTCCGCTGGGCGGAGTGGCCGCGGCGTACATGAACTTCTCGCTGGGCTTTTTCGTCGGCGGGCAGGTCCTGGCGGGCATCCTGGGCTCGGTGGTGACGGCAGGCTATGGCGCGTCCGGCCGCCATGGCGCCAACTACATCCAGACCGCGGCGGCGTCGGTGGCGGGCATGGGCGGCATGGCGGTGGTACTGCAGGCGATGGCGTGGCTGGGCATGGCGCAGCCGCCGCTCTGGCAACTGCTGCTGTACCTGCTGTGCATCGGCATGTTCGGGGTGGGCGTGGGCATGCTGTACACGCCGTTGCTGGTGGACCGCATGCAGCTGACCTTTCCCTCGGGGCTGGCGGTGGCCAACATCCTGCGCGCGCTGACCGATCCCGCGCTGCTGCGGCGATCGGTGGCGCGGCTCGGCGGCGGCATGGCGCTGGGGCTGGCGAGCGGGCTGGGGGCCGCGCGCGTGCCGTGGCTGGCGGCGCTGGACCTGTCCGCGGCCACCTTCGGCGCCGGCATGATCGTCGGCGCGCGCGTGGGCGTTGCCGCGCTGGTGGGCGGGCTGGCGGGTTGGGCCATGACGCCGTGGTTTGTCGCCGCCGGCTGGCTCGCGCCGGGCGAGCCTTACCGCAAGGCCACGTTCCTGGTGGCGTTGGGCATGATCCTGGGCGCGGCCGTGGTCGACCTGGCACAGTTGCTGGTGCAGGCGTGCCGGCGCTGGCGGGCGCGCCAGCGGCAACCGCACGCGCCGCGGCGCGGGCCGGGCATGGGCTGGGTGGCGGCCTGGGCGCTGCTGTGGGGCGCGGCCACGGTGGCGGCGGGCGTGATGTGGTTCGGGCAGCCGCTGGCTTTCCAGGTGATGGCCGTGCTGATGGCGCTGGTGTTCGCGCTGGTCAACGGCATTTCGGTCGGCATGGTCGACCAGAACCCGATTTCGTCGGCGTTCGTGCTGTCGGTGATCCTGATGGCGGCCGCGGGCCTGCGCGCGCCGCAGGTCGGCCTGATCGCCGCCACGGTGCTGCTGGTGGCCACGGCCGAAGCCAGCGACATGCAGCAGGACCGCTCCACCGGCTGGCGCCTGGGCAGCGACCGCATGGTGCAGTTCGGCTACCAGGTGGCGGGCATCGTGGTCGGTGCACTGGTCGCGGTGGCGATGGCGCGCCTGTTCCTGCAGGCCTATCCGGTGCTGGCGCTGGACCAGACCCGCCTGCCGGCCGACCAGCAGCCGGCGCGCTGGACCTCGGCCATGACCTACAAGATCGTGGGCGTGCTCCATGGCTTGTCGCAGGACCGGACCGGCCAGTATCTGGCGGTCGGAGCGGGACTGCTGATCGGACTGGCCACGGCGCTGTTGCGCCGCGCCATCCTCGGCCATCCTGCGTGGCAGCGCTTTGCGCGTTCCGGACGAGGCGGGCAGGCGGCGGATTTCGTGCTCGATGCCGTGATCCTGCCCTCGCCTTATGCGTCGTCGTTCGGCGGTTTTGTCAACCTGACGGCGGCGGCATGGATGGCGGCAGGCGGTGTGCTGGCCAGCGTGGGCGCCGTAGTCGGCACGCGCGGGACGCGCGGGCAGGGCTTGCCGCGCGACATGAACACCGCGTCGCTGCTTGGCGGGGGCTTGATTGCCGGCGACGCACTGGCGGCGCTGGGCATCGGCATGGCCGGCCTGCTCTCCGTTAGCTGAGAGGTCGGGGCGGCTGATTGTCAAATTTTATTGACGCTTCTGTCCAAGATCCAATGGATTGTCAAATCGCGCCACCGGCGTACCATAGGCGGCCAGACTGACGTACTGGCTTGACCCGGAGAATCACCATGGCCCTAGACCAAGAATCCTTTGCCCTGCTGCGCGCCTCGGTGCAGCGCTTCATCGACGAGCGCCTGAAGCCCGCCGAAGACACGCTGGAGGAAACCGACGACGTGCCCGCCGAGATCGTCGCCGACATGAAGGAGATGGGGCTGTTCGGCATTTCCATCCCCGAGAACTACGGCGGCATCGGCCTGTCGATGTCGCAGGAATGCGATGTGGTCTATGACCTCGGCCATACCGCGTTCGCCTTCCGCTCGGTCTTCGGCACCAACGTCGGCATCGGTTCGCAGGGCATCCTGATGGATGGCACCGAGGAACAGAAGCAGCAGTACCTGCCGCGCATCGCCAGCGGCGAGATGATCATCTCGTTCGCGCTGACCGAGCCCAACGCCGGCTCCGACGCGGCCTCGCTGCAGACCAGGGCCGAACTGGACGGCGACCACTACGTTATCAACGGCACCAAGCGCTTCATCACCAATGCGCCGCGCGCGGGCGCCTTCACGCTGATGGCGCGCACCGGCGGCCCGGGCGCCGGGGGCATCTCGTCGTTCATCGTGCCGGCCGACACCCCGGGTATCTCGCTGGGCAAGCCCGACAAGAAGATGGGCCAGCGCGGCACCAAGACCTGCGACGTGGTGCTCGAGAATGTGCGCGTGCCGGCCGCCAACATCATCGGCGGCGTGCCGGGGGTGGGCTTCAAGACCGCCATGAAGGTGCTGGACCGCGGCCGCCTGCACTTGTCGGCGCTGGCCTGCGGCATGGCGCACCGGCTCATCACCGACGCCGTGGCGTATGCCAAGGAGCGCAAGCAGTTTGGCCGCCCGATCGGCGACTTCCAACTGATCCAGGCGATGCTGGCCGACAGCCAGGCCGAGCTCTACGCGGGCCTGTCGATGGTGCGCGACTGCGCCCAGCGCTATGATGCCAAGCCCGCCGGCAAGAGCGATCCGGAAGTCAGCATGCTGGCTTCGTGCACCAAGATGTTCTGTACCGAGATGGTCGGCCGCGTGGCGGACCGCGCGGTGCAGATCCACGGCGGCGCCGGCTATATCGCCGAGTACAAGGCCGAACGCTTCTATCGCGATGTGCGCCTGCTGCGCCTGTACGAAGGCACCACGCAGATCCAGCAGATGATCATCGCCAAGCATCTGCTGCGCGACTGACCCCCAACGGCCCGCGTGGCAGGAGTCGACATGGACACGATGCAGTATCGCGGGCGCGACGGTGCGCCGCAGGCAGGACATGATGACGGCGCGCCGCACCGGCTGCGCGCGGTGGTGGCGACCTATCGCCCCACGCTGCAGGCGTACACGCTGGCGGTATCGCCGGCCGAGCTGATGGCGCTCTCCGCGCTGCCGGCACAGATGGCGGCCAGCGTCGGCGCCGCCCCGGACCCGCGCGTGCAGGCGCACCTGGCGCGGTTGCGTACCAAGGTGCACGGCAGCGGCATCGCCTTGCCCGGTGCCATCGTGGTGGCGGTCAGCGGCGGTAGCATGCAGTGCGAGTGCGACCACCTGTTCACGCTTACGCTGCAGCCGCGCCATGGCGACCGCCTGATCGTGATCGACGGCTACGAGCGCCTGCTGGCGCTGGCGCATGGCGAGCGCCGCCAGTGCAAGACGCTGGTGTCGGCGGTGCTGTGGCGCACCGCGCTGGAGACTGCCGCGGCGACACCGGCCGACGATGCCGCCAACGACATCATCGACGCGCCGGTGGCGCAGTCATGCGCGGCGCGCTGGGCCAACGCGACGCGGATATGGCATTGATCCGCGTGATTGGCGTGACCGGCGTGACCGGCGCAAGGTAACGGAAGCCGCCTGCAGGGGCGGCTTCTTTGTTTTCTGGTGACCCCAGGGGCGCTTGGGCCGCTTATTGCGGCCACACGCCATCGACCTCGCGCAGCAGGTGGCCGGCGAGAATATAGTCCCCGAGCCGGGTAGCCTTGGCCTCGAGGTCGAGCAGTTCATGGTCCGCCAGCGTGCCGAGATCGAACTGGCAATAGAGATTGCGTTGGCGGAATGTGCCCTTGGGTTTGGCCAGCCCTTCGATCAGGGCTTCGCGGGAACGGACGGCGATGCTTTCTTGTCCGCGATACTGCACCTTGATACCGCGCTTTTCTCCGAGCCTGCCGAGTTCGACGGCGTCCTGCCATCCGGTCTCGTAGTCCAGCTCAAGCGCCAGCACGCCTTCGGAGGCCAGAAGCCTGAGCGCTTCTGCCTTGCTGCCAGCTCGCACGATTGACATCCACACCTCTTGTATCGACTTATACTGTACGAATATACAGTCAACCCGGGGTCGGGGCAAGGGCCTGGCGCCGCAATGCCCGCGCTCGCGGACGGCGCCACCGCCCGGCGAGTATGGTTGCCGATCTATGTCAGGCGCATGTCAGAGGCGCGCGGGTGGCCTGTTGCCGCCTTCGTTGTTGCCGGCTTCGTTGCCGCCGGCGCCTGAGCCGGTCGCAGTGCCGGCGGGCGTGCCCGCGGCCTGGCCGGTTGCGCCGCCCTGCGCCGCCGCGCCGGCGAAGTCGCCGGCATAGGCGCGTGACAGCGTGCCCGGCTGCATGTAGCGGCGGATGGCGGCGTTGACGGCTTCAGGGGTGGCGTCGCGCAGCCGTTGCTCGAGTTCCGCGGTAAAGGTCATGGTGCGGCCCAGGTAGAGCTGGCTGGCCAGCGCGCCGGCGAGCGCGGCGTCGTTGCTGCGGCTCACCATGCCCTGCTGCAGCAGGCCGCTGACGGCCTCGGCCAGTTCCTGCGCGGTAATGCCGTCGCGCACCAGCCGCTCCAGTTCCTCGCTGACGGCGCGCTGCACCCGCGGCAGGCTCTGCGGCGCATATTGCGCGCGCACGCCGAAGCGGCCGGCGCGATCGAAGGCGCCCACTTGCATCCAGCTGCTCGCGCCGTAGCTCACGCCCTCGCGCTGGCGCAGCCGGTCCGCCAGCCGGCTGCGCAGGCTGGCGCCGCCCAGCACGCGGTTGGCAATCATCATCAGCGCATAGTCGGGGGCATCGTTGGTCAGGTCGATCGGGGCGGTGGCCAGGTACACGGCGTTGGCCTTGCCGGGCGTGGGCAGCGTGAATTCGGCGGGCGGGATCGGCACGAACGGACGGTCGACGCGCGCAAACGGCTGCGGCGCGGTCCAGTCGCCAAACAATGCTGCCGCCTGCGCCGAGGCAGCCGCGCCATCGAAATCGCCGACCAGGCTCAGCTGCGCATGCCCCGTGCCGTAGAAGCGGGCATGGAAGTCGCGCACCTGCGCCAGCGTGGCCGCGCGCAGGTCGGCGATATTCTCGGCAATGGTGCGCGCATGGCGCGGGTCGCCCGCGGGGTAGGGATCGCCGTGCCGGCCCAGCGCATTGGCGGCCAGCACGCCGGGTTCGCGCTGCACGCTTTCAAGCTCCGCGATGCTGGTCTGGCGCAGGGTCTCGAACTCGACCTCGGGGAAGGTCGGCGCGCGCAGCAGGTCGCGTAACAGCGCCAGCACCTCCGGCAGGTGCGCGCGGCGCGTCTCGAAACTGACCGTCACCTGCTCCGGGCCGCCCGCGATGCCGACGCGCGCGCGCAGGGCCTCGATGCGGTCTGCGATCTGCTGACGGTCCATGCCGGCGCTGCCGCGGCGGAGCATCGCGGCGGTGAGCGCGCCCACCGTGGTCAGCCCTTGCAGGCTGTGCGCATCGCCCATGCGCAGCACCAGCACGCCGTGTACCACTTCCCCGCGTGCGGGCTTGGGCAGCAGGGCCAGCTGCATGCCGTTGGCGAGCGTCTGGCGCGTGGTATGGGCTTCGATGTTGGCGGGACTGGGATCGAATGCCGCCACCGCGGCCAGCGCCGGCCGGCCCTGGTAGCCATTGACCATGGCCGCGATGTCGGGCACCGCCGGCACCTGCGCGCGCTGCGGCTGCTCGGCGGGTAGGAACACGCCCAGGGTGCGGTTCGAGGCCTGGAAGTAGTTCAGCGCCACGCGCTGCACGTCGGCCAGCGTGGTGGTCTCGATGCGGTCGCGCGCGAGAAAGAACAGGCGCCAGTCGCCCTTGGCGATGGCCTCGGACAGCGCAATCCCGAGCGCGCCGGGATCGTTCATGTAATGCTCGTAGGCGTTGCGCATGCGCACGCGCGCGCGCTCCAGCTCGGCCTCGGTCACGGGCGCTTCGGCAAAGCCTTCGATCTGCGTGATCAGGCCGGCGCGCGCGGCCGCGAGCGGCTGGTCTTTCGAGGCCTGTGCCATGAACAGCAGCGCGCCGGGGTCCTTCATCGCATAGAACGCGCTGCCGATCGACGTAGCCTGGCCGCGCTCCACCAGCGCCTTGTACAGCCGTCCGCCGGGAGTGTCGCCCAGGATGATGGTCAGCAGGGCCAGCGCGGTGGTGTCGGGGTGCGCGCCGGGGCTGACATGGTATTGCGCGGCCACCAGGCGCGTGTCGCCCGGGCGCATCACCACCAGTTCGCGCGCGCCTTCCTGCGCGGGCTCGACCGTGGGCTCCGGCGGCAGCACGCGTTGCGGGCGCGGAATCGGTCCGAAATAGCGTTCGATGCGCGCCAGCGTGGCGGCGGGATCGAACTTGCCCGCCACCACCAGCACCGCGTTGTCGGGCTGGTAATAGCGGCGGTAGAACGCGCGCAGGTTGTCGAGGCTGACGTTCTCCACGTCGCTGCGCGCGCCGATCGGGGCCTTGCCGTAGTTGTGCCAGCGATAGGCGGCGGCCATGGTCTGCTGCATCAGCATGCGCCCGGGGCTGTTCTCGCCCATCTCCATCTCGTTGCGCACCACCGTCATCTCGCTGTCGAGGTCGGCGCGCGCGATCACGCTGTTCACCATGCGGTCGGCCTCCATGCGCAGCGCCCAGTCGAGGTTGTCATCGCTCGCGGTGAAGGTCCCGAAGTAGTTGGTACGGTCCTGCGCGGTGGTGCCGTTGACGCTCATGCCGCGCCGCGCGAACTCGCCCGGGATGGTCTTGCCCGGCAGCGACGGCGTGCCCTTGAACAGCAGGTGCTCGAGCAGGTGGGCCATGCCGGTCTCGCCGTAGTTTTCGTGGCGGCTGCCGACCAGGTAGGTGATGTTGACGGTGGTGGTGGGCTTGGCGGCATCCGGTGCCAGCACGATGCGCAGGCCGTTGGGCAGGCGGTGTTCGGTAATGCCTTCGACCGACGCCACCTGCACCGCCTGCACTGCCTGTACCGGCGCTGCCGAAGGCTGCGCCAGCGCTGGCGGGCAGGCCAGCGCGGCAAGCAGTGACAGGTGCAGGGCGGTGCGGCGCATGGGGTCTCCGATGGGAAAGATAGGGGCAGGGCAACTGTGCCCCAACCCACCCGCGCGCGCCAGAGGGAAATGTCCGAAACCAGCGGATGCGCGCCGGCATCTGGCGGTAGCATGCCGTCATGAACCTCGATCCCGACACCTGCTACAAGGCCGTGGCCTCGCACGACCGCCGCTTCGACGGACGATTCTTCGTGGGCGTCTCGTCGACCGGCGTGTATTGCCGCCCCGTGTGCGCGGTACGCACCCCCAAGCGCGAGAACTGCTCGTTCTATGAAAGCGCCGCCGCGGCCGAGAAGCATGGCTTCCGCCCGTGCCTGCGCTGCCGCCCGGAGCTGGCGCCGGGGCATGGCCTGGCCGATATTTCCGGCCGGCTGGCGCAGGCCGCCGCCACGCTGATCGATGAGGGCTTCATGGCCGACGGCAGCGTGGCCGCGCTGGCGGCGCGCATCGGCGTGACCGAGCGCCACCTGCGGCGGCTGTTCGACGCGCAGTTCGGCGTGTCGGTGCTGGAGTACGCGCAGACCCAGCGGCTGCTGCTGGCCAAGCGGCTGCTGGCCGATACCGCGCTGCCGGTGACGGACGTGGCGCTGGCGGCGGGCTTCGGCAGCGTGCGCCGCTTCAACGATGTGCTGAAGACCCGCTACGGCCTGACGCCGCTGGCGTTGCGGCGGCGTGCCGCTGAGGGCGTGGCCGACCGGCTGGTATTCGAGCTCGGCTACCGGCCGCCCTTTGCCTGGGACGCATGGCTGCGCTTCCTGGCCACGCGCGCGGTCGACGGCATCGAAGCCATCCGCGATGGCGCCTATCTGCGCACCTTGCGTGTCGAAGCCGGCGGCAGCGCCCACCTCGGCTGGGTGCGAATCGAGCATGTGCCGCGCCGGCTGGTGCTGCGGGTGACGTTGTCGGCGTCGCTGGCGCGCGTGATTCCGCAAGCGCTGGGCAAGGTGCGCCGGCTGTGCGACCTGGGCTGCCGCCCCGACGTGGTGGACCGCCACCTGGGCGAACTGGCCGAGACGATGCCCGGCGTGCGCCTGCCGGGCTGCGTCGACGGCTTCGAGATCGCGGTGCGCGCCGTGGTCGGGCAGGTGATTTCGGTGGTGCAGGCGCGACGCATCCTGGCCGCGCTGGCCCAGCGCGCCGGGCAGGCGCTGGGCGGCGCGCCGCCGGAGGGCCTGCGCTATACCTTCCCGAACGCGGCCGCGCTGGCGGCATTGCCCGACGCTGCGCTGCGCGAGGCCGGCGTGTCGCCGGGCAAGGCCCGCACCCTGCACGCCCTGTCCTGCCGCGTGGCCGACGGCACGCTGGGGCTCGACCCGCATGCGGCGCCGGAGCAGGCGGTGGCGGCGCTGCGCCAGATCGACGGCATCGGCGACTGGACCGCGCAGTATGTCGCCATGCGCGCGCTGGGCTGGCCCGATGCCTTCCCCGGCACCGACTATGCGCTGCGCAAGGTGCTGGGCGTCAGCACCGTGCGCGCGATGCACGAACGCACTGCGCAATGGGCGCCGTGGCGGGCCTACGCCGCGATCCACCTGTGGCATCGCTACGAAGCGATGAAGGACTCGCCGCCGGCCGCGGCGCAACCGGAGACCCTCCCATGACCAGTTATCGCCATATCGACAGCCCGCTGGGCACCGTGCTGCTGCGTGCGCGCGACGGGCACCTGACCGGAGTCTTCTTCGCGGGGCAGAAGTACCATCCCGCCGGCGTTGCCGACAGCCGCGACGTGCCTGCGGCCGACGCCACGGTGCTGGAGCGCGCCGCCGCCGAGCTGGCCGAGTATTTCGACGGCCGCCGCGACACCTTTACCGTGCCGCTGCGCTTTGGCGGCAGTCCGT
Organism: Cupriavidus mimosae; assembly: GCF_023952485.1. NCBI lineage: Bacteria > Pseudomonadati > Pseudomonadota > Betaproteobacteria > Burkholderiales > Burkholderiaceae > Cupriavidus > Cupriavidus mimosae. Next base: position 62,260 of record NZ_JALHRY010000016.1, read on the forward strand.
TCCAGCAGCGCGTGTGGCAGGCGCTGCTGGAGATCCCGTGCGGCGCCACCGCTTCGTACGGCGAACTGGCGCGCACGCTCGGGCTGCCGCCCACGCATGCGCGCGCGGTCGGTGGCGCGGTCGGCCGCAATCCGCTGTCGGTGATCGTGCCCTGTCATCGCGTGCTGGGCAGCGCCGGCGCGCTGACCGGCTATGCCGGCGGCATCGAGCGCAAGCGCGCCCTGCTGCGGCGCGAAGGCATCGCCGCCACCACGGGCTGAGGCCCGCCGCGCAGCGATGGCACGGCTGTTCATCGCGGTGGAAGTACCGCCGGCACAGGCGGTGGGGCTGTTGTCGACGCTTCCTGCCGCGCCCGGCGTGCGCGCCGCCACGCCGGCGCAGGTCCACCTGACCCTGCACTTCATCGGCGAAGGCCTGGGCGAGGCGGCACAGGCCGTCGAAAAACTCGGTGCCGAGCTCGCGATGCTGCGCACCCCCGCGTTCACGCTGCAGGCGTACGGCACCGGGCGCTTCCGCAGCGGCCCGGGATCGGTGCTGTGGGCCGGCCTCGCGCCCGGTCCCGGACTGGACGCGCTGCGCGCCATGCACGCCGAGGTGGGGCAGGCCCTGGCGCACGCCGCCGGCTTTCCGCCGGAGCGGCGGCGCTTCCATCCGCACGTGACCCTGGCCCGCTGCAAGCCGACCGTGCCCGAGAGCGCGCTGCGCGCGTGGCTCGATGCTCACCGCACCCTGGCCAGCGCGCCGTGGCGCGTCGCGCGGCTGGTGTTGTTCGAAAGCCGGCTCGGTCCGCAGGGCCCGCAACACCTGCTGCGCCAGGCCTGGCAGCTGTCGGCGCAAAGCCCTACGCCAGGTTGCTGAAGCCCAGCGCCACGCCCAGTCCGCACAGGGCCGAGCCGATGGCGCGGTCCAGCAGCCGCTGGCGCCGCAGCATGGCCGCGCGCAGCGGCGGCGCGGTGAACACCCACGCCACCACGCTGAACCACGCCAGGTGCGCCACCGACATGAACCCGCCATAGGCCCACTGCACCGGAGCCGGGGTGTGGGCATCCACCACCTGGGTGTAAGTGCTGACGACGAACAGCGTGGTCTTGGGGTTCAACGCATTGGTCAGGAAGCCCATGCGCAGCGCCGCCAGCGGGGCCAGCGCGCGGCCGCCGTGCAGGTCCACCGTCAGCGCGTCGCGCTTGCGCAGCGTCTGCAGGCCGATGCAAATCAGATAGACGGCGCCCAGCGCCTTCACCACCGTCAGCACGCCATGCGCGTGCGCCATCAGCAGCGACACTCCGAACATCGTATAGAGCACATGCACCTGCACGCCCAGGGCGATGCCGAGTGCACCGAGCAAGCCGGCGCGGCGGCCGTACAGGTAGCTGTTGCGGGTGACCATGGCGAAGTCCGGGCCGGGACTGATTACTGCCAGCACGGTCACCGCGGCGACCGCCAGGGATTCGGCGAGAGGGGGCATGTTGCGTCAGGATATGTTGTGTTTTCGGGCCGGTCCCGGTTGGTGGGGACCAAAGCGTACCCAATTCTGCGTGCCGGAATGCACCCCCACAACCGATATATACTCGCTCGATTCCGTGAGAAAAACTGACCGATGCACTGGCTGGGATGGATCCGATTCTTCGAGGCCGCGGCGCGCCATGAGAGCTTTGCGCGCGCGGCGCAGGAGCTGCACCTGACCCATGGCGCGGTCAGCCGGCAGATCCGCCAGCTGGAGGACACGCTTGGCGTGGCGCTGTTCGAGCGGCGCAACCGCGGCGTCTTCCTGACCGAGGCGGGGCGCTCACTGTTTGCGGCGGCGACGCAGTCGATGGAGGGTCTGGCCGCGGCGGCCGCGCGCATCCGCAAGCAACCGACGGGGCGGGCCCTGGTGCTGTCGTGCGAGCCGACCATCGCCATGCGCTGGCTGATCCCGCGGCTGCCGCGCTTTGCCGCGCGCCATCCCGACATTCCGCTGCACCTGATGGCGGCGGGCGGGCCGATCGACTTTGCGCGCAGCGGCGCCGACCTGGCGCTGCGGCGCAACGACTTTGCCTTCGATGCGCGCTGGCATGCGCGCGAGGTGGCGCAGGAACGCGTGGGTCCGGTGTACCGGCCTCAAGCCGCCGAGGATGCGGCGGTGGCGCCGGTGCGGTTGCACACGCGCACGCGGCCCGAGGCGTGGCAGCGCTGGCAGGCGGCGTGCCCCGATGACGCGGGCCGCCTGGGCCTGCACGGCGACGCCTGGTACGAGCACTTCTATCTGAGCCTGCAGGCCGCTGCGGCAGGCCTGGGCTGGGCCATGGCTTCGCAGCTGATGGCTGCCGACGAGATCGCCGACGGCCGGCTGGCCGCACCGTTCGGCTTTGCGGCCGATGGCTCGGCCTACCACCTGCTGTCGCCGGCGCCGTTCGAGCACGACACGCGCCGGCTTGCCCTGCTCGCATGGCTGCGCGAAGCGGCGCAGGCCACCCTCGCGCCGGCGCCGCAGGCCTGAAAGCCGCGCCAGGCGCTACCCCCCGGAAGTCTGTCCTCAAGTTCTGCCACAGATTTGCCGAAGTGAGATCATCGGTCTTGCCGGCTAATGGTGCAGGCGCTTAACATGCGGCGCGCAGCCGGCAGGCCGGTGCCGCCGACGGGCTCCGGCTGGTCCGCGGCTGTGCCATCGCCGTCGCTCCCAGCCCCTCCAGATGTTGCGTGAACCTATGAACCAGCACGACGCCCCCGGGCCCGCCGATCACGACGCCGAAGTCGACGCCGAAGCCGACCCGGCAGACGACCGCTATCGCCTGACCCACAACTCGCAGATCGGCACGGTGCTGCGCGACCTGGCGTGGCAGAAGTGCATGCTGAGCGTGCGCACCCGCACCGCGCATCAGTTCGTCACCTCGATCCTGCATGTCGACCCGGTCAACCGCACCTTCGTGTTCGACTGGTGCAATGCCGAGCCCGAACGGATGTCGCTGATGACTTCCGAAGAGAACGCGTTCTCCGGGCTGCTGCGCGGCGTGCCGGTCAACTTCGTGGTGGGCCAGCCGGCGGCCACGCGCTATGAGGACGGTCCCGCCTTCGTCGTCGAGTTTCCGGCAAAGCTCTATCACTTCCAGCGCCGCCGCCATTTCCGCGCACGCACGCTGGTGACCAAGGGCTACCGCTGCGAGATGCCGATGCCGGACAAGGCCGTGCTGGGCCTCGATATCGCCGACCTGTCGCTGTCCGGCGTGGGATTGCGCTCCAAGACCGTCACCGCCGACCACCTGCCGGTTGGGACCACGGTGGCGAAGTGCCGGCTGGACTTCCGCGAGCTGGGCAAGCTGGAGGTGGACATGCAGGTGGTCGGCCACTGGCTGGTAGGCCACGACGACAGCGCCATCCACCACTTCGGCTGCGCCTTCGTCAATCCGGACGGGCGCATGGAGAACTTCCTGCAGCGGCTGGTGTTCGCGCTCGAACTGGCGCACCGCGGCTGAGTCGCCGCCCCGGCGAAGACGGAGTCACCGGCGCAACGGCTGCCGGCCCGGCGTGTGGCCGCTGGTGCCGGCAACCCGGCAAACAGCAAGTGTCAGGATCAGGAGCCGATCATCCGGCCGATCGCGGCGGCGGCTTCGCGCATCGGCGCCAGCAGCCGCGTGATCATGTCCGCTTCGGAGACGCGCGCGGCGCGCACGCTCACGCTCAGCCCAGCCAGCACGATGCCCGAGGCCGAGCGCACCGGCACGGCCATGGCGCGCAGGCCGGGCTCCAGCTCTTCATCGACGATCACATAGTCCACTTCGCGGGCACGCTCGAAGCAGGCTTCCAGCTCCTGCCGCGAGACCTTGGTCTGCAGCGTGCGCGGGCGCAGCTCGGCATGCTCGAAGAAGCCGTCGAGCACCGTGGCGGGCTGGTGCGCCAGCAGCAGCCGGCCGTTCGAGGTGCAATAGGCCGGCAGGCGGCTGCCCATGCCGAGCGAATAGTTCAGCACGCGCTGCACCTCGGAGCGCACCAGGTACAGGATGTCGGTGCCGTCCAGGATCGCCAGCGTGCAGGTCTCGTGGATGCGCGCGCTCAGGTTGTCCAGGATCGGCTGCGCCAGCGACACCAGCGAGGTCGACGAGAAATACGCATGCCCCAGGTGCAGCACGCGCGGACGCAGCGCGAACTGCCCGTCCTGCTGGCTGACATAGCCCAGCTGCTCCAGCGTATACAGGCAGCGCCGCACCGAAGCGCGTGACAGCTGGGTGCGCTGTGCCACCTGCGAGATTGTCAGCGGACGCTTGCGCTCGGAAAACGCTTCGAGCACGGTCAGCCCGCGCGCCAGCGACAGCATGAAATTGGGATCGCCGGCAAAGCTGGCGAGCAGGTCGGCCTGGGGCCGGGCAACGCGGACGGTGTCGGCCTGGGCATGGCCAAGACCGATGGGGCGAAGGACATCCATGGGAGGCTGGGGTGGTCTACGGTCGTTCGATTATCGCGCAATGGTAAACCGCTCCGGCGCTGCGGGCCAGTACTGCTTGCATGCTGCGCCGCGTCATTGGCGGCGCCCGGCCAGAGCTTCGGCCACTTCGAACAGCGCCATGCCCGCCAGCATCGCCGCGACAAAGCCCCACGCCTTGGCATAGCCGGCACCCAGCGCGACCAGCGCCGGGCCGGGGCAAAAGCCGGCCAGGCCCCAGCCCACGCCGAAGGCGGCACTGCCCAGCAGCAGGCGCGGCGTGACCGCGGCCAGCGCCGGCCACTGCATCGGCAGCCCCAGCCACGAGCGCTGGCGCCGGCGCGCCAGCACAAAGGCCACCACGCCCACCCCGATCGCGCCGGCCATGACGAAGGCAAGCGACGGGTCCCACATTCCCGCGAGGTCGAGAAAGCCCAGCACCTTGGCCGGGTTGGCCATGCCGGAGAGGATCAGGCCGATGCCGAACACCAGTCCGGCCAGCAACGCCAGCAGCGTGCCCATGGCTCAGCCCCCCAGCACGTGGCGCTGCACGAGCACCGTCAGGAAGCCGGCCGCCATGAAGGTCACGGTGGCCGCCAGCGAACGCACCGAACCGCGCGACAGGCCGCATACGCCATGGCCGCTGGTGCAGCCGCCGGCATAGCGCGTGCCCACGCCGACCAGCAACCCGGCTACCAACACCTCGGTCCAGCCCGCGTCGATGCGTGCCGCGGGCATGGCATCGAAGGCGGTGGCCAGCCATGGCGACAGCAGCAGGCCGATGACAAAGGCGACGCGCCATGCGCTGTCGCCATGCGGCAGCCGCAGCAGGCCGCCGACGATGCCGCTGATGCCGGCGATGCGGCCCAGGCCAAGGATCATCAGCGCCGCCGCGAGGCCGATGACAAGCCCGCCGGCGAGCGAAAGCCACGGCGTGAAATGCTGGAAGTCGATCTGCATGAAGAGTACGCGCGGAGGCGGCCGCAAGTGCAGCCCAAGGCAGGGATTATAGGCGCGCCCTCGTCGGTCGCGCGCCCATAAAAAAGTCGCCGCTGGGGAAGCGGCGACCGGGGAAGGTTGTCATTCAAGAGGGGGTCTTGGTGACAGGAAAAGTATAGACATTTGAATTAAGACATTACATACAACTTTGGTGGGGTACGGCAGGCGCACATTGCCGTGCCGCATCAGAACGGTTTGCCCAGGTACAGGTAGAAGCTGAAGGTGCCGGCCGCCGCGCGGCCATAGGCCAGGTACAGCGGCCCGAGCGGGCTATCGAGCGCCAGGAACAGCGAGCCGGACTTGAGCAACCCGGTCGGGCTGCCCGGCACCAGCGGATCTCCCACCCGGCCTGCCTCCAGCGAGAAGCCGGCGTAGACGCCCTGCAGCAGGGTCTGCCGCGCCAGCTTGTTGTAGTACACCAGCCGCGCAAACTGCAGGTTGCCGCCCATCAGCTGCCCGGTCGCGTAGCCGGACTGCTGCAGGAAACCGCCCCACTGGAACTGGTCGTAGTTGGGCAGCGGCTTGCCGCCGGGATTGCCGCCGACCTTGAAGCCAAACGAGAGCGTATGGTCGCCGAATGAATGGGCATAGATGCCGTCGGCCTGCGCCTTGACATAGGACCGGTCGGCGCCGAGCCCGGGTTGCGAGGCGTAGATCCGCACCCCGCCCGCATAGCCGAAGCGCGGGAAGTCCACGCTGTCGAGCTGGTCGAAGAACAGCCGGCCGGTGATGGCCCCGCGCCGGATGCTGCCCGGACCCGGCGACAGCGACGCGGGGCCGGTGCTCAGGGTGGCGTGCTCCGAGCCGGTCTGGACCCCGACGCGCAGCTCCCCGTACTTGGTGAACTGGCTGCCAACGTCGAGTGCGAAGTCAAAGCGGCGCACGTCGTAGGTGGCGATGCGCGTGCTGCCCTGGAACACATTGACGGGGCGCCGCTCCAGCTCGATGCGCGGCGCGATGAAGAAGAACTGGCGCGTGTCCAGCGGCTGGTAGAACTCGCTGCTCAGCGCCGAGGTCTGGCCCACCTGCGCGTCGGTGCGCCATTCCGCCCCCAGCGCATTGAGCCAGGTGCGCCGGTAGCTGCCCACCAGGTTGAAGTAGGCGTCGCCGCGGAAGTCCGAACTCAGTCCCAGCCCGAAACGCAGGTAGTCGGGGCCCCACGATTTTTCCACCGCATTGACCGTCAGCACGCGCCTGCCGGGCTCTTCCAGGATGCCGTAGTTGACGTGCTCGAAGTCGCCGGTGCCGAACAGGCGGCGCATGTCCTGGTCCAGCGCGGCCTGGTCGATCGGCTCGCCCGGCCGGGTCTGCATCACCGCGGTGGCATAGTCGGGGTTGACGCGATGCAGCGGCGCCAGCCGGATCTCGTCGACAGGGCGGGTGTCGGGCGGCTGCACCGCCTGCTGGGCCGCGCGCAGCTCGGCATACTGCGCCGGCGGCAGCGCCAGCGGCGCGAGCCGGTCGGCGACCTTGCGCGCGGCGGTCTCGCCGATCGGGATGGTGGCCGGCAGGTGGTCGAAGTCCATCGCGGAGAAATCGCCCAGCGCGGGCTCGATCAGCACGTCGGTGGGCCGCAGCGAGGCCAGCGATGCGCGCACGTTCTGCTCGGTCAGGATGTTGAGCATCTGGCCGGTCACGCCGATCACCGAGGTCAGCGCCTCGCGCTTCATCAGCGGCGTGCCCAGGTTCACCGCGATGACGATATCGGCGCCCATGCTGCGCGCCACGCCCACCGGCAAGTTGTCGGTCAGCCCGCCGTCGACCAGCAGCCGGCCCTCGTATTCCGCCGGGGCCACCGCCCCCGGCACCGACATGCTGGCGCGCATTACGTTGGCCAGCTCGCCCTCGCTGAACACCACCGCCGTGCCCGCCACCAGGTCCGTCGCCACCGCGCGGTACGGGATCGGCAAGCGGTCGAAATCGCGGTAGCCCGGGGTCCTGGCCAGCTGGCGCAGCACCGTCTCCAGCTGCACGCCGGAGACCGCGCCCTTCGGCAGCAGCACGCCACTTGCCTGCAAGCCGATCTCCGGCGTGAGCAGGTTGGTGAAGTCGTCCTGCTTGCGCCGCACGCTCAGGTCCTGGCGCGGCGGCCGTTCCTTGAACAGCTTGTTGGTGCTCAGGCCGCTGACCAACTGTTCCATTTCAGCCGGCCCCATGCCGGTAGCGTAGGCGCCGCCGACCAGCGAGCCCATGCTGGTGCCGGCGATGCAGTCGACCGGGATACGCATCGCCTCCAGCACCTTGAGCACGCCGATATGCGCGGCGCCGCGCGCGCCGCCGCCCGACAACACCAGGCAGATGCGCGGGCGTCCGGCCGCGGCGGGCGGCGCGCCTGCAGGGGCGGCAAGGTCCGCGGCAGCGCCGGCGTCGTGGCCGGGCGCCGGGGGCTCCGCGGCCATCGCGGTGCCGGCGCCCAGCGCGATGGCGGCAACCAGGCGCATCATGCCGGCGCGGCGCAAGCAATGGTGTGGAACTGCCTTCATGGCTCGATCAGGGTCGCAATCCGCCACCAGGCCGGTTGCCGTGGGGGAAGTCCGGCTATCTTCCGGCAAAACGTGTTGTGCGGGCCCTGCGCCGCGCCGTGCGCAAAAACAATTCAACACGCGGCTCGGAAGTATTCAGATCGGCTCCCGGCGCTGCCAGGTGGGGCGGCGGGGCCGCCGGACGCCGGCGGGCGCGCCGGAATATACTGGGGGCTGGTCTGCCATGGCGCCGCGCGCGCGATCCGCAAGTGTCTCAAGTGTCCCCTGTAGTCCCTGTAACCGGTTCCACGCTTACCCCTGACGATCCCCGCCCGGAGCCGCCCGAGCGGCCCGCCGACGGCGAGTGCTGCGGCTCCGGCTGCGATCCTTGCATCTTCGATTACTACTACCAGGAGCTGGACCGCTACCGCGAGGCGCTGCGGGCCTGGGAGGCGCGCCAGGCCGCTCGCCATGCCGAGGATCAAGCCAGTTGAGCGCCCTGACGATGCAGCCATCGCAGGTAGCGGCGGCAGCCGGGGCGACGCTGTTCGATTTCGTGCAGCGCCACCCGCGCCTGTTCGTGCTGACCGGCGCCGGCATCAGCACCGATTCCGGCATTCCCGGCTATCGCGACGCACGCGGCCAGTGGCAACGCTCGCCTCCCATCACGCTGCAGGCCTTTCTCGGCTCGCATGCCGGGCGTCAGCGCTACTGGGCGCGCAGCATGCTCGGCTGGCCGCTGGCGGGGCAGGCACGGCCCAACGATGCCCACCACGCGCTGGCGCGGCTTGGCGCGCAGGGCCGGATGACGGCGCTGGTCACGCAGAATGTCGACGGCCTGCACCAGCGCGCCGGCAGCCAGGGCGTGATCGAGCTGCACGGCAGCCTGGCCAGCGCCATCTGCCTGGACTGCGGCGCCAGCCACGACCGCGCCGGCCTGCAGGACTGGCTGGTGTCCCGCAACGCCGCGCTGCGCGACGTGATCGCGCCGCCCGCCGCCGATGGCGACGTGCATTTCGAATCGCCGCTGTTCGCGCAGTTCCAGGTGCCCGATTGCAGCCATTGCGGCGGCATCCTCAAGCCTGACGTGGTGTTCTTCGGCGACTCCGTGCCGCGCGCGCGTGTCGATGCCGCGCGCGCAGCGCTGGCCGAAGCGGATGCGATGCTCGTGGTGGGGTCGTCGCTGATGGTTTATTCGGGCTACCGCTTCTGCGTCTGGGCCGGCGAGATGGGCAAGCCGGTGGCCGCGCTCAACCTGGGCACCACGCGTGCCGACGCCATGCTGGCGCTGAAGGTCGAGGCCGGCTGCGCACCGGCGCTGCGGGCGCTGGTGTCGCGGCTGGAGCAGGACGGCGCAGGATCCCGTTGACGCGAGCGCCGTGCAGGCATAGCATCGCCACACCAATTTGATCGACACCGCTCGGTCTTTCTTCAAGGCTTCCGCTTCCCACCATGACCGCAGACCGCCAACGCCCCGTCATCGCCGCGCCTCCGGGCCGCGCGTTGCCGTGCCCGCGTCGCCAGCCTGCGTTCGCATCTGTCGCGCCGCCGCCGCCGTTCTGCGGCGGTGCACACCCGCCGCCGCCGCGCGGCTGACGGGCACGCGCCCCAGCCCTTCTCGTCTCCGGTAATCCCGCCTTCGTGCGCCCGCGCGCACGGCCGCCGCACGCCCGTGCGCGCTGTCGCCGTGCCGTGGCCGCATGCCGATGCGCGTTGCCGGAGCCCGCCAAGCTGACGACAGATGACAAGCCATGACCAACCAAGAAGACTGCGCGGCGCGCTTCGACGCCGCGCGCGACGCGCTCACCACGCGCACCACATCCACCGCCCTCTGGGCCACGCCGCTGTTCGTGCTGCTATGGAGCAGCGGCGCCATCGCGGCGCGGCTGGCGCTCGACCACGCCACCCCGTTTGCCCTGCTGACGCTGCGCTTTGCCTTGGTTTGCGCCGTGCTGGGCGCGCTCGGCCTGGCGCGCGGGCGCCTGCTGCCGCCGCGCGGCGAGCGGCTGCACACGGCCGGCGCGGGCCTGCTGCTGATCGGCGGCTACGCGGTCTTTTACTTTCTGGCGCTGGACCACGGCATGACGCCCGGCGTGCTGGCCACGGTGCTGGGCGCGCAGCCGATGCTGACGCTGCTGCTGACCGAGGGCCGCGCCAGCGCCACGCGCCTGGGCGGCCTGGCGCTGGCGTTCGCCGGACTGGCCATGGTCGTCGCCGACAGCCTGCTGCTGGCCAGGCTGTCGCCGGCGGGCGTGCTGTGCGCGCTGGCCTCGCTGGCCAGCATGACGGTTGGCGCCATCCTGCAGAAACGCAGCCCGCGCGCGCCCGCCGAAGTGCTGCCGCTGCAGTACGGCGCAAGCCTGGCGGCCTGCCTGCTGTGCCTGCCGTTCCAGCCCTTCGCGTTCGAAGCCTCGCTGGCATTCGCCGCGCCGCTGCTGTGGCTTGCGCTGGGGATTTCGATCGGCGCGACGCTGCTGTTCTACCGCCTGATCCATGCCGGCAACCTGGTCAACGTGACGAGCCTGTTCTACCTGGTGCCGGCAGGCACCGCGGCGCTGGATTACCTGCTGCTGGGCAACCGCATGGCGCCGCTGGCGCTGGCGGGGATGGGCGCGGTGCTGGCGGGGTTGGGGTTGGTGTTCCGCGGCACCAAGCGCTGATGAAGCGGTAGGTGGAGCAGGGGGAGAGGCGCTGCCCGAAGGCGCGCCTACCGCTGCTTCACCTCTACCCGCACCTCATCCTTGCCCACCGTGATCGCCCCCGGTTCTACCTCCTTGCCGCCCACGCGCAGTTCCTCCGGCTTGAAGGTATAGATCGGATAGTCCTTCAGCAGCTGCTGCGCGACCACGGCGCCGATGGCGTTTAGCTGTTCGCGATAAGGCCCCATGCCGGCGACTTCGACCTGCTGCACGGTGGGGTTGTCGAGCAGCACCGCGCGCCGGGTCGCGTCATAGCGAATGCCACTGTTCAGGGCCAGCTTGCCGTCGACAGGGGGCGAAGGCAGCAGGGCGTTGGTCAGGCGTGCGTCGACGTGGGTGGTGATGCGGTTGCTGGCTTCATCCAGTACTAGCCGTGGATGGCTGAGCTGGACGCTGACGACTTCGGCGTAGCGCAGCGTTGCGGGAAAGCGCTTGTCGAGTTCGGTCTGCAGTTCCTGGCGGCTCAGGGAGTATTCGCCGGTCCAGATGTTGTAGCCGGCAACGGCCGGAGCGGCGATGCAGGCGGCGGCAAGCATCAGGGAGAGTTTCAGGCGCATGTGGCGGATCGGGCGCGCCATGGGGCGACGCGGCAAATGGGATCAGCCTGTCAGACTGCCGCGGCAGGGGCGGCGTTCCGTCACATCGGCCACGGGTATGCCAGGCGCCGCGCCGTCCGGCTCAGTAGTGCGGGGGAATTTCCTGCGCGGGGTCGGCTTCGGCCGCGGTGGTGGCGGCGCTGCGCACCTGCTGGTACAGCGCGCGGAACTGCTCCTGCAGCAGGTCGATCTGCTGCTGTTGGCGCGCCACGGTGCTGTTCAGGGTATCGAGCAGGTCTTCCTGGAAGGCGAGCTTGATTTCGAGTTCGTTGATGCGATCGTCCATGGCTAGGTTTCTCCGGCGGGCGGCGCGCATTGTAAACCCATCGCCGGGCTGTGGCCCGAAGCGCGCCGCCGGCCGGGAACCTGCTCGCTGGCTTATTTTGGCGCGGTCAGCAGCATCCACATGATGCCGAAACGGTCGGCCACCATGCCGAACTGGTCGGCAAAGAAGGTCTTGTCCAGCGGCATCAGTACCTGGCCGCCTTCCTTCAGGCCGTTGAAGGCCTTCTCGACCCCGGCCTTGTCGGGAAAGGTGATGGCCAGGCCGAAACCCTGGAAGGCGACCTGGTTCGAACACTGCCCGTCGGAGGCCAGGATGATGCTGTCGCCGACCTGGAATTCCAGGTGCATGACCTTGTCCTGCGCGCCCGCGCCGGGCTGGCAGCCTTCGCCGCCCTTGCCGGCGTCGGGGTTGTCGGCAAAGGTCATGCGGGCGTTGACCTTGGCGCCAAGGGTCTGCTTGTAGAACTCGACCGCTTCATCGCAACGGCCTTCGAAAAACAGATAGGGCTGGACTTGCATGACAACTCCTTGAAGGGGCGGCCTGTGGGGCTGTAGGGCCGCAGGTCTCGGCAATGGCGCACAGGCTTTGTGTACGCCGTCCACAATACCTTAGCAAAGAAAATGGACGGCGTCCACATCGAATGCGCAATGGGTCCCTGGGGGCAGGGCGGCAGGGCGGTGCACTAGAATGGCCCGCTAGACCGCCGCCCATCGCCACCGTTTCGACCGCCGCGGCCCAGATGGAGTTGCCTTGCGTTACGAACTGACCGACCTGCGCCTGTTCCAGGCCATTGCCGATGCGCAAAGCCTGTCGGGCGGCGCATCGGCCACCCACATCACCGCATCGGCGGCAAGCTACCGGCTGAAGAACCTCGAGCACGCCATGGGCACGCCGTTGTTCGTGCGCACCGCGCGCGGCATGGAGCTGACGCCGGCGGGCGAAACCCTGCTGGTCCATGTGCGCGAACTGCTGTTGGGAGTGGAGCGCATGCATGGCGAGGTGGGGCGCTTCTCCGCCGGGCTGAAGGGCAATATCCGGCTGCTGGCCAACAGCAGTTCGCTCAACGGCTTCATCATTCCCAGCGTGAGCCGCTTCCTGCTGGCCAATCCGGATGTGAATATCGACCTGGAGGAACGTGCCAGCCAGGCTATCCTGGCCGCGGTGGCCGCGCACGAGGCCGATGTCGGCATCCTGGCCGGAGATTCCCACGCCGGCGACGATGCGGTCGGCGTTCGTTCGGTGCGCTACGCGCGCGACGAGCTGATCCTGGTGATGGCGGCGGAGCATCCGCTGGCGCGCGAGCCGGAGGTGCGCTTTGGCGCGGCGCTGGCGTTCGACTTTGTCTGCATGAGCCGCACCAGCAGCAACTTCCTGTTCCTGCGCGAGATGGCGCAGCGCGCCGGCAAGGGCCCCAATGTACGCCTGCATGCGCACAGCTTCGATGCGGTGCTGTCGCTCGCCGAGGCCGGCGTCGGCGTGGCGCTGGTGCCGCGCAGTGTCGCGGCGCAGGCGCTGCGCGAGGCGCGCGTGGCCGGGGTGCGGCTGGCCGAGCCGTGGGCCTTGCGCGAACTGAACCTGATCGTGCGCGCCGACGGCAAGCTGCCCGCGTTTGCCGAGGCCTTTGCGCAGTTCCTGCTCAACGATCCGCGCGTGGTAGCCACGCGCGAAGGCGGCGCCGTGGCGGCCACGGCGCCGTAACTGCCTGTCCCACGCTTAGCCCGTCAGCGCTTGCGGTTCAGGAAGGCGGCCATGTGCTGCTGCGGCTCGCCGGTGTCGAAGGCGCTGCCGAACTCGCTCACGCTGTTGCCGATCGAGACCTCCAGCGGCGCGTCTTCCCACTCGCGCAGCAGGCGCTTCTGCTGGCGCACCGCGACCGGGCCAAAGCCCGCCAGCAGCGCGGCCACGCGCTCGACTTCCAGGTCCAGCCCGGCCAGCGGCACCACGCGGCTGACCAGCCCCCACTGCAGCGCTTCGGCGGCGTCGGAGATCTCGCCGGTCAGCAGCATCCACGCGGTGCGCGCATTGCCGATCAGGCGCGGCATCAGCGCGGCATGGATCACCGACGGGATGCCGACCTTCACCTCCGGCATGCCCAGCTGCGCGGTGTCGGCGGCGATGCGGAGGTCGCACGCCAGCGCCAGTTCCAGCCCGCCGCCCAGGCACCAGCCCGGCATGCGCGCAATTACCGGCACCGGCAGGTGGCGCACCGCATCGCACAACCGGCGCAGGCCGCTGATAAAGGCCTCGGCGCTGGCGCGGTCGAGCGCGGCCATTTCCTTGATGTCGGCGCCGCCGATGAAACCCTTGTCGCCGGTGCCGCGCAGCACCAGCACGCGCAGCGCGTCATGGGCGCCCAGCGCTTCGATCGCGCGCGTGAGCGAGGCGATCACGGGTGTGCTCAGGATATTGAGCGAGCCTGCCTCGCGGATGGTGACGGTGGCTATGCCGCGCGCGTCGATCTCGACGCCGGCATGCGGTTCCTGCTGAAGTGTGCTCATGTCGGTCCTCTGGGCTTACTGGAGCTTGGTGAAGTGGATGGCCTCGACCACCTGCTTCCAGTGCGCGTTCTGCCCACGGATCAGGTCGCCAAAGGCCTTGCGCGAGGTCGGTGCCGGGATCGCGCCCTGTTTCTCGATGGCGGCGACCACCTCCGGTTCGGCCAGCACCTTGCGCACCGCGTCGTTGAGCTGGTCGAGGATGGCGGCGGGCGTGCCCGCCGGCGCGCCCAGGCCGAACCACGACGGGTTGTTCATCGCCGGCAGGCCAGCCTCGGCATAGGTGGGCACGTTGGGCAGCACCTTCAGGCGCTGCCTGGCGGCCACCGCCAGCGGCTTCAGGCGGCCGCCCTGGATCAGCCCTGACGACGACGGGATATTGTCGAACACCACCTGTATCTGGCCTGCGACCGCGTCGTTGAGCGCCGGGCCCAGCCCCTTGTAGGGCACGTGCAGCATGCGCGTGCCGGTGGCATTCATGAAGAGTTCGCCGTTCATGTGGCTCAGGCCGCCGTTGCCGGACGAGCCGAACGAATACTTGCCGGGGTTGGACTTGAGCTGCTTGACGAAGGATGCCAGGTCCGTGGCCGGGAAGGCGGGATTGACCACCAGTACGTTAGGCACGTCGGCCAGGTTGCTGATCGGCGCGAAGTCCTTGACCGGGTCGTAGGCGGTCTTCAGGTAGACGTTGGGGTTAACCGCGTGCGAGCTTTCCACCTCCATTACCAGCGTGTAGCCGTCGGCCGGCTGCTTGCCCGCGTAGGCGCTGCCGACCGCGCCGCCGGCGCCGGGGCGGTTTTCTATCACCACCGGCTGGCCCAGCACCGGGCCCAGGCGGGTGCCGACGATGCGGGCGATGATGTCGGTGGTGCCGCCGGCCGCGTAGGGCACGATCAGCTTGATCGGCCGCTCGGGATAGGCGGCGTGCGCGCTGCTGGCAATGCCGAGCAGGGCCATGGCGAAAAGGGCTGGCTTCATCGGGATGTCTCCGGGTCGGGGTTATAGATGTCGTCGCAGTACGGTCAGCGCTGGGGGCTGTGTTCGCCCAGCAGCGGGGGCGGTGCTGGCGGGGCTTCGTGCCCGGCCAGCATCGGGTTGCGCACCATCGGCACGCGCCCCATCACGGGGTGCTCGGCCACCTGCATCAGCTTGCGGTGCCTGACCTGCGGATGGGCGAAGACTTCGTCCATGGTGTGGATCGGGCCCCAGGGCACGCCGGCGGCGTCGAAGGCCTCGGTCCAGGCGGCACGGGTGCGGGTGGGAAAGAGTTCGGTCAGCCGCGCGCGCAAGGCGTCCAGGTGTTCGATGCGCGCGGAATTGGTGGCGTAGCGCGGGTCCTGCGCAAGATCCGGCATGCCGGCCACGGCGCAGAAGCGCGCGAACTGGCTGTCATTGCCGATCGCCAGGATCAGGTGGCCATCGGCGCAGCGGAACACTTCATACGGCGCGCAATTGGGATGGGCGTTGCCGCTGCGCTGCGGGTTCTGGCCCGACACCAGGTAGTTGGCGGCCTGGTTGGCATTCATCGCCACCGCGACGTCGAGCAGGGCGATGTCCAGATGCGCGCCCACGCCGGTCGCCTGGCGCTGGTACAGCGCGGCCAGCACCGCGGAGGTGGCATACATGCCCGTGCTGAGGTCGACCACCGCGACCCCGGTGCGCAGCGGGCCGGCGCCGGGCGTGCCGTCGGGCTGGCCGGTGTAGCTCATGAGCCCGCCCATGCCCTGGAACACATAGTCGTAGCCGGGCTTGTCAGCCATCGGCCCGCTCTGGCCGAAGCCGGTGATCGACAGGTAGACCAGGCGCGGGTTGAGCGCCTTGAGCGCGTCGTAGTCCAGTCCGTAGCGACGCAGCGTGCCGACCTTGTAGTTCTCGACCAGCACGTCGGCATCGCGGGCCAGCTCTCGCACCTGCGCCGCGCCTTCGGGCGTGCCATAGTCGATCGCGAGCGAACGCTTGCCGCGGTTGCAGCAGATGAAGTAGCCCGACAGGCGCGGGTCGCCTTCGGCCCCGGCCGGTGCGTCGAGATAGGGCGGCCCCCAGCCGCGGGTATCGTCGCCGCGTTCGGGGTGTTCGACCTTGGTCACCTCGGCGCCCAGGTCGGCCAGGTTCTGGGTGCACCAGGGGCCGGCCAGGATGCGCGACAAATCCAGGACCCGGACGCCTTCCAGGGCGCGATGCAGCATGACGACTCCGCTTTCCGATAACAGTGCGGCGCAGTATAGGGAGGGGTATCGGGCCGAACCAGTCGAGAGTTTTGAAAGGCGCGTTCGCCGGATTTGAACGGTATGGCCGGGCCGCGGCCGGCGCGGCCGGGGTGGCGCCGGCGCCCCCGCCAGCCGCCGCGTTTGGCGCGTGGGCGCTGCCGTGTCACAATTCGCGTTTGGCACTGACTCGGCACGTGACTCGGCCGGCCGCGTCGCCGTGCTTCCCGCCGCCCCCGACCGCTTGCGGCCGACGCAGTGGAAGCCCGCCCAAGAGCCGACAAATTCACATTGATTTCTGGCGATGACTACCATCCTGCAGCACATTCCTACCGGCCAGCGCGTCGGTATCGCCTTCTCCGGCGGCCTTGACACCAGCGCGGCACTCCTCTGGATGCGCCAGAAGGGCGCCGTCCCCTACGCCTATACCGCCAACCTGGGCCAGCCCGACGAGCCCGACTACGACGACATCCCGCGCCGCGCCAAGGCCTACGGCGCCGAGGAAGCCCGCCTGGTCGACTGCCGCGCGCAGCTGGTGGCCGAGGGCATCGCCGCGCTGCAGTGCGGTGCCTTCCATATCTCCACCGCCGGCATCACCTACTTCAACACCACCCCGATCGGCCGCGCCGTCACCGGCACCATGCTGGTCGCCGCGATGAAGGAAGACGGCGTCAACATCTGGGGCGACGGCAGCACCTTCAAGGGCAATGACATCGAGCGCTTCTACCGCTACGGCCTGCTGACCAACCCCGGCCTGCAGATCTACAAGCCGTGGCTGGACCAGCAGTTCATCGACGAACTGGGCGGCCGCGCCGAAATGTCCGAGTTCATGCGCCAGAACGGCTTCGACTACAAGATGTCGGCCGAGAAGGCGTATTCGACCGACTCCAACATGCTGGGCGCCACCCACGAGGCCAAGGACCTGGAGCACCTGGATTCGGGCATCCGCATCGTCCAGCCGATCATGGGCGTGCAGTTCTGGCGCGATGACGTCGAAGTCAAGCGCGAGGAAGTCACGGTGCGTTTCGAGGAAGGCCAGCCGGTCGCGCTGAACGGCCAGACCTTCGCCAACGCCGTCGACCTGTTCATGGAAGCCAACCGCATCGGCGGCCGCCATGGCCTGGGCATGAGCGACCAGATCGAGAACCGCATCATCGAGGCCAAGAGCCGCGGCATCTACGAAGCCCCGGGCCTGGCGCTGCTGTTCATCGCCTACGAGCGCCTGATCACCGGCATCCACAACGAAGACACCATCGAGCAGTACCGCGACAACGGCCGCCGCCTGGGCCGCCTGCTGTACCAGGGCCGCTGGTTCGACCCGCAGGCCATCATGCTGCGCGAAACCGCCCAGCGCTGGGTGGCCGGCGCCATCACTGGCGAGGTCACCATCGAACTGCGCCGCGGCAACGACTACTCGATCCTGAACACCACTTCGCCCAACCTGACCTACAAGCCGGAACGGCTGACCATGGAAAAGGGCGAGTCGATGTTCACGCCGCTGGACCGCATCGGCCAGCTGACCATGCGCACGCTGGATATCGTCGATACGCGCGAGAAGCTGCAGACGTATGCCAAGACCGGCCTGCTGTCGACGCAGGTCAGCGCTTCGCTGCCGAAGCTGGAAGACTAAGGCCCGCGGCGCCCTCGCCTGGGAGCGCGACAGTCACAAGCCGGCACCTTCGGGTGCCGGTTTTTTTTCGTCTCGGCGTTTTCCCCACCTGTCCCGTAATGTCAAGCGTACGTCCCGGAATATCAAACCGCGCGGTCCCGATCGCCAGATACTGGCTGCGCTTGCCCGCCATTCCGCGCGGGCCCTGAAGGCACGGCGGCGCGAAGACCGCCGGCCGGTTTCCGGAGACACCCGATGCCAAGATCCCGCCTTGCCCTTGCCGCCGCATCCGCCGCGCCCGCGTCAGCCGCCCCCGCGGCCGCCGGAACGCGCTATGCGTGGCTGGTCTTTGCGCTGACCTTTGCGCTGCTGCTGTCGGACTACATGTCGCGCCAGGTGCTCAATGCCGTGTTTCCGCTGCTGAAGGCCGAATGGCAGCTCGGGGATACGGAACTGGGAGCGCTCGGCGGAGTGGTGGCGCTGATGGTGGGGGTGCTGGCGATTCCGCTGTCGCTGCTGGCCGACCGCTGGGGCCGCGTGCGCAGCCTGATCCTGATGGCGACGCTGTGGAGCCTGGCCACGCTGGGCTGCGCTGTGGCGGGCAGTTTCGGCCAGATGTTCCTGGCGCGGCTGTGCGTCGGCATCGGCGAGGCCGCCTACGGCAGCGTCGGCATCGCGGTGGTGGTGTCGGTGTTCCCGCGCCACCTGCGCGCCAGCCTCAGCGCCGCGTTCATCGCCGGCGGCGCGTTCGGCTCGGTGCTGGGCATGGGACTGGGCGGCATTCTGTCCGCGCATTTCGGCTGGCGCATGGCTTTTGCGGGCATGGCAGCGTTCGGACTGGCGATGGTGGCCTGCTATGCGCTGACGATCAGCGAGCAGCGGCTGCGCCGGTTGCAGCAGCGCCTTGGCGCTGCCAGCGCGGACGGCGACAGCGACGCGGCCACGGCGCGCCAGCTGGCGCCGCGCCGGATCGTGCGCGAACTGCTGACGCTGCCCTCGATGCTATGCGCCTGCGCCGGCAGCGCCTTGCAACTGCTGGTGATGGCCGCGCTGCTGGCGTGGCTGCCGAGCTTCCTGGCACGCGAGTACGGCATGGCAACCGGCCGGGCTGGTGTGGTGGCGGCGCTGCTGGTGCTGGTAGCGGGCGCCGGCATGGTGGTCTGTGGCGCGCTGACCGACCGCGTGGCGCGGCGCGCGCCCGGGCGCAAATGGCACATGGCCATCGCCTACAGCCTGGTCTGCTGCGTATTGCTGATGACGGCGTTCCGGTTGCCCGCCGGCACGGCGCAACTGGTGCTGATCGGGGCGGGCATGCTGGTGGTGGGCGGCTGCGCCGGCCCGGCCAGCGCGATGGTGGCCAACCTGACCCGGCCTGCCATCCACGCCACCGCGTTTGCCACGCTGACGCTTATCAACAACCTGCTGGGGCTGGCGCCGGGACCGTTCCTCACCGGCGTGCTGGCCGACCGCATCGGCCTGACCGGCGCGCTGCAATGGATTCCGCTGGCCGGCGCCGCCGCCACGCTGCTGTTCTGTATCGGCCGCCGCCACTATGCCGCGGACCTGCGGCGCCTCGATGGCCAACCCATGCCCCGCTAAGTTCCTGCCTGACCCTTTCTGATTCCACCATGACCGCTAACCCCTCACCCACCATCCTGATGGTGCCGGGCCTGCGCGACCACGTCGCCGAGCACTGGCAGACCCTGCTGCAGGCCGAGTTGCTGGCGCAAGGGCATGACGCCCGCTGCGTGCCGCCGCTGGAGCACGACAAGCTCAGCTGCACTGCCCGTGTCGCCGCGCTCGATGCCGCCCTGGCGGACATCGACGGGCCGGTGGTGCTGGTCGCGCACAGCGCCGGCGTGATGATCACCGTGCATTGGGCGGCGCTGCACCGCCGCCCCATCCGCGGCGCGCTGCTGGTGACGCCGCCGGACTTCACGCAGCCGCTGCCGCCGGGCTATCCGGCGCAGCAAGCGCTGGCGCAAGCCGGCTGGCTGCCGACGCCGCTGGCGCCGTTGCCGTTTCCCAGCCTGGTGGCGGCCAGCCGCAACGATCCGCTGGCGAGCCATGCGCGCGTCACTGAAATGGCCGCCGCGTGGGGCAGTGGGCTGGTGGACCTGGGCAACGTCGGACACCTCAACCCGGCCGCCGGCTACGGTCCCTGGCCACGCGCCCATGCCCTGCTGGCAGAACTGGACACGCTGGTCGCGCAGCAGGCCTGAGCGCGCCGCAGCACGCGTCACGACAAGAACATCCGGCCACCAAGGCCGGGCCAACAAGGAGGAGAGAGATGAAAACCAGAAACACCGTCATGGCCCTGATACTGGGGTGCCCGCTGGCGGCGGCCGCGCAGTCGACGGTCACGCTGTATGGCGTGGCCGACATCAACGTCGAATATGTGAACCGCGTCGGCGCCGTACCGGTCGCCGCGAACGGCTTCAACCGGGGGCCGGGCGACAAGGTGTTCCGCATGGACTCGGGCGGCCTGTCCGGCTCGCGCTGGGGCCTGCGCGGCATGGAGGACCTGGGTTCCGGATGGCAGGCATCGTTCGTGCTGGAAAGCGGCTTCGGCGTGGACAACGGCGCGTTGCAGCAAGGCGGGCGCCTGTTCGGTCGCCAGGCCTTTGTCGCCGTGCGCCAGGCCAACATGGGCCAGCTCAGCTTTGGCCGCCAGTACACGTCGATCTTCGAAGCCCTGGCGAACTTCTCGCCCACGGCCTACGCCACGCAATACGAACCGGTGGTGCTGCAGGCCGGCGCCAATTTCCGCGAGGACAACACCGTCAAGTACACCGGCCAGTTCGGCCCGCTGACGGCGCGCGCGCACTGGTCGTTCGGCGTCGGGCTGGCGCTGCCTCAGACGGTCGGCGTCGCCACGCCGATCGGGGGCAACGGCGAAGTGCCGGGACAGTTCCGCCGCGACACCGCCTATGGCGCCTCGCTGGCGTATGCCGCCGGACCCTTCGGCGCCACCGTCGGCTACGACCAGTGGAATCCGACCATCGGCACCAGCAACGGCACCCTGCGCAAGGCCGTGGTGGGCGCCAGCTACACCTTCGGCCCGGCCAAGATCATGGGTGGCTATCGCTGGGGCCAGAACAAGAACGCCGCCGACGTGGTGATCCAGCGCGACGACTTTTACTGGATCGGCGCCAACTACCAAGTCACTCCGGCGGTGGGGCTGACGCTCGAATACAACTACGACAACGTCAGGAGCCTGTTCGGCGACACGCAGGTGGCCAATCCGTGGCAGGTGGCCTTTATCGCCAACTATGCATTCTCGAAACGCACCGACGTGTACGTGTCCACCGCTTATGCGCGCAATGCCGGGCTGATGCTGGAATCGCTGGCCACGGTCTATGCCAACAGCCTGTCGCTGGGCAACAGCTATGCCGCGGCCAACGGGCAACGCAGCATGGTGGGCGTGGCGCTGGGGATCCGGCACAAGTTCTGATCCGGGCCTTGCGGCCTGACGAGGCTCGTTATGGCCGCCGCGCCGTGGTTGCGCAGGCGGCTTTTTTTACTGTCCGGACTGCGTCCGCCAAGCCGACACGCTGCGCCCGAAGCGTGCGCTGAACCAGCGCGAGAACGCGCTCAGCGACGAAAAGCCGAGCAGCGCCGCCACTTCTGAAAGCGGCCGCTCGCGGTTCTCCAGGTAACGGATCACCAGGTCGGCGCGGGCCTCGGCCAGGATGTCGGAGTAGCTGGTGTGCGCCTGCTCCAGGCGCCGGTGCACGGTGCGGCGGTCGACGCTGAGATGCTGGGCCACGCGCTCCACCGAGCACAGCCCGGTCGGCAGCAGCGCGTACACCAGCTTGCGCACCATGTCCGGCATGGTGGCCGCGGTCGACTGCGCCAGCAGCGTGCCGAGATATTGCTTCACCTGTTGCGCCATCACCGGGTCGTACGACGGCAAGGGCGCTTCCAGGTCCGCCGCCTGGCAGACGATGCCGTCGAAATCCTGGTTGAACGAGCCGGCCATGCCGAACACGCGCGCGTACGTCGCCGTGCTGGCCGGCGCCGGGTGCGTGAAGCAGATGCTGCGCGGCCGCCACGATGGGCCCAGGAACAGCTTCAGCATGCGGAACATCACGCCCACCGCCAGGTCGGTCGCCTGCCGCAACGTGCCCGGCGCTTCGCTGAGGACCTGCAGGCGGATCATTACCAGGTCTTCGCTGTCTTCGACGCGCATCGCCAACGATTCATTCTGCAGACCCATGTAGCGGACCATCGACTCCAGGGCGCGGCGCAGCGTCGGTTCCTCGCGCACCACGAAGGCCAGCGGCCCGAGGTTGGAGAACTCGCGCAGCTCGGCCATGCGCAGGCCGAAATCCTCGGCCCCGGCGGCGCGCGCCGACGCATCCAGCAAGCGGCCCACCGAGGACGCCGGGATGCGGATATCGGGGTCGAGCAACACCGAGCGGTTGATCTTCGCGGCCCTGAGTTGCTGGTACGGGTCCAGCCCCAGCGCACGCGCGACTTCGACATAGTTGGTCAGGCTGGCACTGCGCAGGTAGTAGGACATGACAGCGGCTTCCGGGCTTTCCCTGAGTGTCCCGAAATGTAAATCGGTTGTCCCGGATCGTCAAATCGCGGCGGTCCGTTGACCGATACTCCAGTCACCAACCAACCGGAGCGATCTATGCAATTCCTCGACGATTCCCTGCACCCCGAGAACATGGACAAGGTGGTGATCACCGTGGCCCCGTATGGCCCCGAGTGGATGCCGCAGGACTTCCCCGAGGACATCCCGGTGACCATGGAGGAACAGGTGCAGAAGGCGGTCGATTGCTACAACGCCGGCGCCACGGTGCTGCACCTGCATGTGCGCGAACTCGACGGCAAGGGCTCCAAGCGCCTGTCCAAGTTCAACGAGCTGATCGCCGGCGTGCGCGCCGCGGTGCCGGACATGATCATCCAGGTCGGCGGCTCGATCTCGTTCGCGCCGGAGGATGACGGCCAGGAGGCCAAGTGGCTGTCCGACGACACCCGGCACATGCTGGCGGAGCTGCAGCCCAAGCCCGACCAGGTCACCGTGGCCATCAACACCACGCAGATGAACATCATGGAGCTGCTCTATCCGGAGTACCTGAAGGGGACTTCGCTGGAGCACCCGGCCTACCAGGCCGCCTACCGCGAGATGACGGTGCCGGCCGGCCCGGGCTGGGTGGAAGAACACCTGCGCCGGCTGCAGGCGTCGGGCATCCAGCCGCATTTCCAGCTGACCGGCATGCATGCGCTGGAAACGCTCGAGCGGCTGGTGCGCGCGGGCGTCTACACCGGTCCGCTGAACCTGACCTGGATCGGCATCGGCGGCGGCTTTGACGGCCCCAACCCGTTCAACTTCTTCAACTTCGTGCACCGCGCCCCGGACGGCTGCACGCTGACCGCCGAGTCGCTGCTGAAGAACGTGCTGCCGTTCAACATGATGGCGATGGCGATGGGCCTGCATCCGCGCTGCGGCATCGAGGACACCATCATCGACCAGCACGGCAAGCGCATGACCTCGGTGCAGCAGATCGAGCAATGCGTGCGCGTGGCGCGCGAGCTGGGCCGCGAGATCGCCTCGGGCCAGGAAGCGCGCGAGATCTACCGCATCGGCACCTGGTACGACAGCGCCGAGGCCACGCTGCAGGCCAACGGCATGGCCCCCAACCGCAAGTCGGGGCAGAAGAACCTGCCGCTGCGCGCGGCCGCCTGACGGCCGTGGGCGGGGCCGGCCACTCGGCCGGCCCGCGCCAGCCACCCGGAGCCGCCGATGCATCACCCCGACGCCCTCGCCAATCCCTGCATCAACATCTGCCGGATGGACCTGGCCAACCGCTATTGCCAAGGCTGCGGCCGGACCCGGCTGGAAATCGGCCGCTGGCTGCGCATGAGCCAGGCCGAACGCGCTCAAATCCTGGCCGAGGTGCCGGCACGCCGGGCAAGCAGCAGCCATACTAGATAACGGAGACATCATGACCACCCGACCCGCCTTCCTGCTGCGCATCGCCGCCGCGGCGGCCAGCCTCGCGCTGGCTGCGCCCTCTGCCATGGCCTGGACCAGCAAGCCGGTCCGCATGCTGGTGCCGGCTCCGGCCGGCGGCACCATGGACGTGCTCGCGCGGCTGCTGGCGGACCAGCTGTCCGCGGACCTTGGCCACCCCGTGGTGGTCGACAACAAGCCCGGGGCGGGCGGTGGCATCGCCATCACCACCATGCTGGCGGCGCCCGCCGATGGCCAGACCATCATGGTCACCGCCAGCAATGTGCTGACCGAGATCCCGCATGTGCTCAAACAGCCGTTCGACCCGCTGAAAGACGTCAGGCCCGTCGCCGCGGTGGCGCGCTCGCGCATGGTGATGATTGGCGCGCCTGGCCTGCCGGCCAAGGACCTGAAGGGCCTGGTCAGCTACGCCCGGGCCAATCCGGGCAAGCTCAGCTTTGCCTCGTACAGTGCCGGCACCGCTTCGCACTACGCCGGCATGATCATGAACCAGAAGGCCGGGCTGGACCTGCAGCATGTGCCCTTTGCCGGCTCGGCGCCGGCGCTGACGCAGGTGATGGGCAACCAGATCGCGGTGATGTACGACGGCATGGTGACCTCGTTGCCGATGATCCGCGCCGGCAAGGTGCAGGTCTATGCCGTGGCATCGAAGAGCCGCTCGGCGCTGCTGCCGCAGGTCCCGACCTTCGCGGAAATGGGTTACCCCGACATGGAGTTCAGCAACTGGGTGGGCGTGATTGCGTCGTCGAAGCTGTCGCCCGAACTGGCCGAGAAGATCCACGCGGCTGCCTACAAGGCTGCGGCTTCTGCCAAGGTGCGTGACCGGATGGAGGCGCTCGGCTATGAGCCGCTGCCGGCGCAGCCCCTGCCGCAACTGAGCGAATCAGTGCGCGCGGAGTTCGAGCGCAATGCCGGCATCGTCAAGGCGTTCAATATCCAGCCCTGAGTCAGTTCCCGGCAACGCAAAAGGGCAGCCTCATCCGAGGCTGCCCTTTCTTCTTCCTGCTGCCGGCTCAGGCGCCGGTGCTGCGCAAGCGCTTCTTGTCGATCTTGCCGACGCTGGTCTTCGGGATCCCGTCGACAAACAGGATGCGCTCGGATTCCGGCACCGCATACTTGCTGAGCCGGTTAGCCTCGACACGCGCCAGCAGCGACGCGCGAATCGCTTCCGCGGTGACGGTGGCGCCAGGCTTGCGCACCACGTATGCCACCGGCCGCTCGCCCCAGCGGGCGTCCGGCACGCCGATGACCGCGCACTCCTGCACGCCCGGCACCTGCGTGACCAGGCCCTCGACCTCGATCGACGAAACCCACTCGCCGCCGGTCTTGATCACGTCCTTGATCCGGTCAACGATCTGCACGAAGCCGTCGGCGCCCATCACCGCGATGTCCTGCGTGTGCAGGTAGCCGCCTGCCCACAGCTCGGCCGATGCCTCGGGTTTGCCGTGGTAGGCGCGGGTCAGGAACGGCGCGCGCAGCACGATCTCGCCGCGCGCCGTGCCGTCGCGTGGCACGTCGTGCATGGACTCGTCCACCAGGCGGAAGTCCACCATCGCCACGGGACGGCCCGTCGAGCAGCGCATGCGCACCTCGGTCTCGCGATCGGCATTGGCGTGCCCCGGGGGCAACTGCGCCAGCGCGACGATGGGGCCGGTCTCCGACATGCCATAGCCGGCAAACACATCCATGCCGCGCCCGAGCGCGGCCTCGCACAACGCCGGCGGCAGCGCCGAGCCGCCGATGATGAGCTTCCAGCCCGACAAGTCCTGGCCGCTTGCCTGCGCTGCCTGCAGCAGCATCTGCAGCAAGGTCGGCACGCAGTGCGAGAACGTGACCCGCTCGGTCTCGCGCAACTGCAGCAGGACATCCGGCGCGTAGCGCCCGGGCAGCACGATGCGCAGCCCGAGCATGACCGCGACATAGGGGATGCCCCAGGCCAGCACGTGGAACATCGGCGTGATCGGCATGTAGACGTCTTCCCGGTGCAGGCGCTGCCCTTCGCGCGGCGCGCACAGGCTGGTGGCCGAGGCCAGCGCATGCAGCACGATGTCGCGATGGCTGTAGCACACGCCCTTGGGGTCGCCGGTGGTGCCAGTGGTGTAGAAGGTGGCGGCGCGGGTGTTCTCGTCGAACTCGGGGAAGTCGAAGTCGGGTGAGGCCGTGCGCAGCAGCGTCTCGTACTCGCCGCAGAATGGCAGCGATGTCGGCGGCACCTGCTGGCCGTCGGCCAGCAGGACAAAGCTGCGCACGCTGGTCAGCTGGTCGCGGATCTCTTCCATCACGGGCAGGAAGTCCGGATGCAGCAGCACCACCTCGGCGCCGGAATCGTTCAGCGTGTACAGGATCTGCTGCGCCGACAGCCGCACGTTGACCGTGAACAGCGTCGCGCCCATCATCGGCACGCCGAAATAGCACTCCAGGTAGCGATGGCTGTCCCAGTCCATCACCGCCACGGTGGTGCCGTGCGCCACGCCCTGCGCAGCCAGCGCGGAAGCCAGCCGGCCAACGCGCTGGCGGAACTCGCGATAGCTGTGGCGCAGTTGTCCGCGGTACGTGATCTGCTGGTCGCCGTACAGCGACAGCGAATTGAGCAGCAGCTGCCGGACCAGCAGGGGATAGGCATAGGCCTGCGGGGCCGCAGGCACAAGGTGTGATTGCATGTGTGTCTTCCTCCGTCAGAACGGCACGTCGCCGATGATGCCGGCACGCTCCATCTTGCGTACCGTGGGCGCATAGTCCTGCACCGCGTAGTGCTGCGTGCAGCGGTTGTCCCAGATCGCCACGCTGTGCTTCTTCCAGCGCCAGCGCACCTGGTACTCCGGGATCTCGGCCTGCGCGCACAGGTAGTGCAGCAGGTCTCCCGCGCCGGGCATGAAGTCCTTGCCGAAGCGGATCACGTCGCCGCGGTGGTAGTTGGCGAAGTGCGAGGTGAAGGCGTTGACGAACAGGATCTTCTCGCCTGTTTCCGGATGGGTGCGCACCACCGGGTGCTCGACCATCGGGAATTGCGCCGCCAGCGCCGCGCGCTTCTCCGGCGCCATGTTGGCGCCGAAGGTGTGTTCGATGCTGTGCTTGGCGCGCAGCCCTTCGATGCGCGCCTTGATGTCCTGCGGCAGGCGCCGGTAGGCTTCGCCCATGTTGACCCAGATGGTGTCGCCGCCGACCGCCGGCGTTTCCACGCAGCGCAGCACGCAGCCCATCGGCGGCGCCTGGCGCCAGGTGGCGTCGCAATGGAATGAATTCTCGTAGTGCTCGACCTTGCTGTCGGGCGACTTGTAGATCTGCACCAGCCCCGGGTGTTCCGGGTCGCTGCCCACTACGGGATGGTCTTCCAGTTCGCCGAAGCGGCGGGCAAAGGCAACGTGTTCGGCGCGGGTGATGTCCTGGTCGCGCAGGAACAAGACCTTGTATTGCAGCAGCAGTGCCTTGATTTCGGCGAACAGCCCGGCGTCGCGCGAGGCATCGGCCAGGCTGACGCCGCTCAGTTCGGCGCCGATGGTGCAGGTGAGTGGTTCCGCATGCATGGGTTGTCTCCTCTTTGTTGAGTTCAGATGACGAAGATCGATGATCCGGTGGTGCGGCGCGCTTCCAGGTCCTGGTGCGCCTGGACCGCGTCTTCCAGCGCATAGCGCTGGTTGATGCCGATGTGGATGCGGCCCGCGGCGACGTGGCCGAAGACTTCGTCGGCCAGTGCCTGCTTTTCCGCCGGATCGGCGATGTAGTCGGCCAGCGCGGGCCGGGTCAGGAACAGCGAGCCCTTCATCGCCAGCAGCGCCGGGTCGAACGGCGGCACCGGGCCCGAGGCGGTGCCCACGCACACCATGGTGCCGCGGCGGCGCAGCGAATCCAGCGAGCCCATGAAGGTGGTCTTGCCGACGCTGTCGAACACCACCGCCACGCCCACGCCATCGGTCAGCTCGCGCACGCGTTTGGCCACATCCTCGCGGGTGTAGTAGATGATGTGGTCGCAGCCATGCGCGCGCGCCACCTCGGCCTTGGCCTCGGTCGACACCGTGCCGATCACGGTCAGGCCCAGCAGCCTGGCCCACTGCGACACGATCAGCCCGACTCCGCCCGCCGCCGCGTGCAGCAGGATGGTGTCGCCCGCCTGGAACGGATGGATGCGGCGCATCAGGTAGGCCGAGGTCAGCCCGCGCATGGTCATCGCCGCCGCGGTTTCGAAGGCGATGCTGTCGGGCAGGCGGATCAGCGGCGCGGCGGGTACCAGGCGCTCGGTGCTGTACGCGCCCAGCGTGTTGACGAAGCCGGTGTAGGTGACGCGGTCGCCCGGCACCACGTTGGTCACGCCCGGGCCGACGGACACCACCACGCCGGCGGCTTCCACGCCCATGCCGCTGGGCAGCGGCACGGGATAGGTGCCGTTGCGGAAATAGGTATCGGCGTAGTTCAGGCCCACCGCGACGTGGCGGATGCGGACCTGCCCCGGCCCGGGCTCGCCGACTTCCATCGGTTCGTAGCGCAAGACTTCGGGGCCGCCGGTCTCATACATGCGGACGACATTTGCCATGATTCTGATCTCCTTGGAATGTGCGTTGGTGCAGAGGGCGCTGCACATGCCTGCTACTGTAGGGAGCGCGGCGCGGAGCGGCTTTGCATTGGCTACCGGCGACTTTGCATTTCATGCCAGGAGGCCTATGATCCTGCTGCGGCGGGCCGTCGGTTCCCCGCCCCCGGCGCAGGACATGACCAACGCATCGCAAGGCAAGACCGGTTTGGAAACGCTCATACGTGCCGCCGCACTGACCAACTTCCTGGAGGTATCGCGCGACCTCGGCCTGGACCCGCTGCCGCTGCTGCGCCAGGCGCGGTTGCGCCGCGCCTGGCTGGGCGATCCCGACCAGCGGGTGCCGCTGGGCGCCTGCGTGGCGCTGCTGGAAGCCGCCGCGCACGCCTCGGACTGCGAGACGTTCGGGCTGCGCATGGCGGAGTCGCGCCAGCTGTCGGACTTTGGCGTGATGAGCTTGCTGATCAGCCAGCAGCCCACGCTGCGCGCCGCGCTGGCCACCACCATCCGCTATCGCCACCTGGTCAATGATTCGGTGGCGCTGCTGCTCGAAGATGCCGGCAGCGCGGTGCTGATCCGCCAGGAGGTGCTGAGCGACGCGCCCTCGCGGCAGGCCACCGAGCTGGCCATCGGTGTCGTGTTCCGCATGTGCGCGCTGCTGCTGGGGCCGCGCTGGCAGCCGATCGGGGTGAGCTTCACGCATGCGGCGCCGGCCGACCTGCGCGTCCATCGCCGGCTGTTCGGCTGCCCGCTGGAGTTCAATGCGGACTGCAATGGCATCGTCTGCCGCGCCGCCGACCTCGACGCGCCCAACCCGGGCGCGGATCCCGTCATGGCGCGTTATGCGCAGCAGTTCATCGATACCCTGCCGCGCGCCAACCCGCAATCCATCGGCCACGAAGTGCGCGCCGCCATCTACCTGATGCTGCCGATGGGCCGCGCCACGTGCGAGGCCGTGGCCGAGGGCCTGGGCCTGAGCCTGCGCACCATGCAGCGCCAGCTCGACGACGCGGGCGAGACCTTCACGGGCATCCTCAACGACGTGCGCCGCGAGCTGGCGCGGCGCTATGTCGAGAACCCGCGCTACTCACTGCTGCGCGTGTCGCAGCTGCTCGGCTACGGCTCGGCCAGCGCCTTCACGCGCTGGTTCTCGGCGCAGTTCGGCACCGCGCCGGCCAACTGGCGCCGGGACCACGCAGGGCGGTAGGGCGGTCAGGCGTCAGCCCGCCAACGCTGCCGGCGCTTCGCGCAGCGCCAGTTCCGCGTCCTTGATGCCGGCCAGCGGTGCCAGCACCGCGGCATCGAACGGCCGCACCGGTTCTCCCGCGCGCACCCGCGCCGGCCAGTCCGGATTCGCCAACGCCCCGCGTCCGAGCGCGACCAGCGTCGCACCCTGCGCCAGCATGCCGGCCGCGCGCACCGGATCCGCGAGGCTGCCGTTGGCGACGATGGCCAGCCCCGGCGCCGCGCGCCGGGCGTGCTGCACCAGCGATGCGTCGCCGTCGCCAAAGGCTGGCTGCCAGGCTTCGTGCTCGGTGACATGGAGGTAGTCGACGCCGCTTGCCGCGATGGCTGCGAATACCGCGGCAGCGCCATCCGGGCCTTCGGGCCACTGGTAGGTGAAGTCATTGACCTTGGCCTGCGAGATGCGCACGCCGACGATGGCATCGCTCCCCACCGCCGCGCGCACCGCGCCGATCGTTTCCAGCAGCAGGCGCATGCGCTGCGCGATGCCGCCGCCCCAGGCGTCCTGGCGCTGGTTGGTATGGCCGTTGAGGAACTGGTCGAGCAGGTAGCCGTTGGCGCCGTGGATCTCCACGCCGTTGAAGCCGGCCTCGCGCGCCCGCCGCGCCGCTTGCGCAAAGCCGTCGATGGCCTGCAGGATCTCTGCCTCGTGCATCGCGCGCGGCATCCGGTATGCGCCGGTGCCGCCATACAAAGTCATCTGCCGGCCCCGGGGCTGCACGGCCGAAGGCCCCACTGTATCGTCGCGGAAGCGGTTGGCCTGCGATAGCGCCCCCGCATGCATCAGCTGCGCGACCATGCGCCCGCCGGCCTGGTGGACTGCGTCCACGATCCCGTGCCAGCCCTGCGCCTGCAGCGCGTCGGTCAGCCCCGGCTGGCCGGCATAGCCCTGCGCATAGGCGCGGTCGGTATAGATGCCCTCGGTGACGATCAGGCCAAAGCCGCCGCGGGCAAAGCCCGCGTAGTAGCGGCGCATGGCCCCGGTGGGGACGCCGCTATCGGTGGCGCTGATGCGCGTCATCGGCGCCACCACCAGGCGGTTGCGCAGCGGCACGCCGTTCAGCGCCGGCGTATCGAACAGCGACGGGGCGGCGGGCGTGGTCATTGCGCACCCTCCGCAGTCAGCGCGATGGCTTCGATCTCGATCATCGCGTCCGGCGAATACAGGGCCGAGACCTCGACGATGGTATCGGCCGGATAGGGGGCGGAAAACCACTTGCGGCGCAGCGCGACGATCTTGGGGAAGTATTCCATCGACGTCAGGAAGATCGTGACCTTGGCCACGCGGTCCAGCCCCGAGCCGCCCGCCTGCAGGGCACGCCTGAGGTTGCTGAACGCCTGCTCCGCCTGCGCGTCGAAGTCGCCGCGGCCGACGATGGCGCCGTCGTCGCCAACCCCGGCCTGGCCGGATACGAACAGCAGGTTGCCAGCCCGGATGGCTTGCGACAGCAGGTAGGGGGCATAGGGATCGGGTTGGGTGTGGACTTGTTGCAGGTGCATCGCGGACTCCGGTAATGATTTAGTAAAATTCACCTTGTTTTCGGCTGATAGTCTTCCAGCTCAGCCGGTATGCCAAGTATCGGAGCCGGTATCGACCGCGACAAATGGTCGCTTTTCAGTCGATGCATGAGATGGATTCATTCATGGAGACGCCTTGCGCAAACTGCCTCCCCTCAGCGCCCTGCGCGCCTTCGAAGCCGCCGCCCGCCGCGCCAGCTTCAAGCACGCCGCCGACGAACTGCACGTCACGCCGACGGCCATCAGCCACCAGATCCGCGCGCTGGAAGACAGCCTGGGCGTGCGTCTGTTCGAGCGCCAGACCCGCAAGGTGCGGCTGACGGCGGCCGGGCATCAGCTGTTCCCCGCGGTGCGGGACGGCCTCGATGGCATGGAGCGCGCCGTGCAGGCGGTGCAGCGCAGCGGCCGCCCGCATGTGGCGACGCTGACGTCGACGGTGGCGTTCATGGCCAGGCGGCTCGCGCCGCTTGCCGGGCAGTTCCGTGCCGCGCATCCCGACTGGACCTTGCGGCTCGATGCCTCGGACCAGATCGTCGACCTGGACCACGATGCGGACGCGGCGATCCGCTACGGCAGCGGCAGCTATCCCGGCCTGGTGGTCGAGCCGCTGTTCCGCGACCGCTTTGCGCCGGTTTGCAGCCCCGCCTTGAAACTGGCATCCATGCAGGACCTGGAGCACGCCACGCTGATCCACTTCGAATGGGGCGCCACCGCGCGCGATGACGCGCGCGCGCCGGTGTGGCACCGGTGGCTGGCGCAGGCCGGCGTCGACGTGGCCGATCCGCAGGCCGGCCTGCGCTTTACCGACGAGATCCACGCCGTGCAGGCCACCATCGCCGGACAGGGCGTGGGCCTGCTCAGCCTGACGCTGGTGGCTGAGGAACTGGCGTCCGGCGCGCTGGTGCGGCCTTTTGAACTGGCGCTGGAGAGCTTTCGCTATGACCTGGTCTATAGCGAGCGGGCGGCGCAGCGTGCGGCCACGCGGTTGCTGCGGGATTGGGTGATGGGGGTGTTTGCGGGTTAGCGCGGCCCAATAGTCGGGACTGGTATAGATGCAAGTTTGCCTGCTGGACGCAAGACGAGATATTGTGTAGATTTGCGCAATGAAGAGCGCGGATCTGATCAGGAAACTGGCATCCGACGGCTGGTACTTGACGAATATCGTGGGGTCCCACCACCAGTTCAAGCATCCATCCAAGCCCGGCAAAGTCACGGTGCCGCATCCGAAAAAAGACCTGCCCCTGGGCACAGTGCGCAGCATCCTAAAACAGGCCCGCATCCGCTAACAAATTCTTATCGATTCGCCCCATGCTATATCCCGTTCACATCGAGCCGGGCGACGCAACCCACGCGCACGGCGTCTCGTTTCCGGACTTCCCCGGCTGTTTTTCTGCAGCCGATGAGTGGGCCGACATTCCTGCCAATGCACAGGAAGCCGTTGAGGCGCACTTCGCCGATGGCGAAGCCATTCCCGCGCCGTCAGCCGTAGAGCGATGGTTAAACGATCCCGACTATCAAGGCGGTGTCTGGATGCTGATCGATATCGATCTGTCCCGCGTCAATACCAAGGCAGTGCGCGTAAACATCAGCCTGCCGGAGCGGCTGGTGCACGCCATCGACGACGCGGCAAAGAGCAGGCATATGACGCGGTCCGCGTTTCTTGCTCTGGCGGCCCAGCACGAGATGGACTGCCGCTGATCGGAAGCCAACGCGGATCGTAGCGCGCCGGCACGGCCCTGCAAGGCAATCTCCGAAGCGTACACTGTGACCCCATTCTCGGAGACCCGCCCATGCCCGCCTTGCGCACCCTCTACCCCGAAATCGAGCCCTATGAAACCGGCACGCTGGATGTCGGCGACGGGCATGTCGTCTACTACGAACGCGTGGGCACGCCGGGCGCCAAGCCCGCGGTGTTCCTGCATGGCGGGCCCGGCGGCGGCATTGCGCCGGACCACCGGCGGCTGTTCGATCCGGCGCGCTACGACGTGCTGCTGTTCGACCAGCGTGGCTGCGGGCGCTCTACGCCGCATGCGGGGCTGGAGGCAAACACGACCTGGCACCTGGTCGACGATATCGAGCGGCTGCGCGTGCTGGCGGGCGTGGAGCGCTGGCTGGTGTTCGGCGGCTCGTGGGGCTCGACGCTGGCGCTGACCTATGCGCAGAAGCACCCGCGGCGCGTGAGCGAGTTGGTGCTGCGCGGCATCTACACGGTGTCGCAGGCGGAGCTCGACTGGTACTACCAGTACGGCGTGTCCGAGATGTTCCCCGACAAGTGGGCGCGCTTCCAGGCGCCGGTGCCCGAGGCCGAGCGCGGCAACATGATGGCGGCCTACCGCAAGCTGCTGACCGGCCTCGACCGCGACAAGCAGGTAGAGGCGGCACGCGCCTGGAGCGTGTGGGAAGGCGAGACCATCACGCTGCTGCCAGATGCAGGGAACAGCGCCAAACATGACGACGGGCACTTTGCGCTGGCCTTCGCCCGGCTGGAGAACCACTACTTCACGCACCGCTGCTGGCTGGAGGAGGGGCAGCTGCTGCGCGACGCGCACAAGCTGGCCGATATCCCCGGCGTGATCGTGCACGGGCGCTATGACATGCCGTGCCCGGCGCGCTATGCCTACGCGCTGCACCAGGCATGGCCGCAGGCGCAGTTCCACCTGATCGAAGGCGCCGGCCATGCGTGGACCGAGCCGGGCATCATGGACCAGCTGCTTGCCGCAACCGATCGCTTCGCCGCGCAGCGCTAGCCCCGCTCGCCGGGGCCCCAGCCTTATCCGAGATGTTCACCACCGGAGATCACGATGGAGCTGTACGCGCACCCGTTTTCGTCCTATTGCCAGAAGGTTCTCGTCGCGTTGTACGAGAACGCGATTCCTTTCGAATTCCGCATGCTGTCGCCCGACCACGCGCAGCACATGGACGACTTCGGCAGGCACTGGCCGCTGCGGCGCATGCCGATGCTGGTCGATGACGGCCGCGCGGTGTTCGAGTCCAGCATCATCATCGAATACCTGGACCAGCATCACCGCGGCCCGGTGCGCTGGCTGCCTGAGTCGCCCGATGCCGCGCTGAAGGTGCGCCTGCTCGATCGCTTCTTCGACCAGTACGTGATGACGCCGATGCAGCGTATCGTGGCCGATTACTTGCGTCCCGCAGCGAACCGCGATCCCTATGGCGTGGCCGAGTATCGCAAGCTGCTGGACTCGGCCTATGCGTGGCTGGAGACCGAACTGGCGGCGCGGCAATGGGCCGCGGGCGATGCCTTCACGCTGGCGGACTGCGCCGCTGCGCCATCGCTGTTCTATGCGGACTGGGTGCAGCCGATTCCGCAGTCATGCGGCAACGTGCGTGCCTATCGCCAGCGGCTGCTGGCGCAGCCGTCGTTCGCGCGCGCGGTGGACGAGGCGCGGCCTTATCGCCCGCTGTTCCCGCCGGGCGCGCCGGAGCGCGACTGACCGGCAAGCGCGGGCAGGCTCAGGTCGAACTGCGCCGCCATGGCGCGATAGCCGGCGTCGCCGGGATGCAGGTGGTCGCCGCTGTCGAAGGCCGGCAGCAGCGCCTGCGTGTGCGCAGGGTCGCGCACGGCCGCGTCGAAATCCACCACCGCGTCGAACGCGCCGCCATGGCGGATCCAGTGGTTGACCGCCAGCCGCACGGCTTCCTTGCCCGCGCTGTCATAGCCGCGGATCGGCGTATCGCGTAACGCGCCGGCAAACGGCGTGATGGTGGCGCCGATCACGCGCACGCCGCGCGCATGCGCGCGGGCGATCAGGCGCCGGTAGCCCTCGATCAGTTCGCCGGCCTGCGGCACGGCGTCGTGCGGCGCGAAGGTCGAGCCCGGCCAGGCGATATCGTTGATGCCGATGGCGGCGATCACGGTGCGGATATGCGGCTGGCTCAGCACATCGCGGTCCAGCCGCGCCAGCGCGGACACGCCCATGCCGTCGCGCAGCAACCGGCCGCCGGAGATGCCGGCGTTGAGCACGGCCACGCCGTCGGCAGCCAGCCGCTGCGCCAGCACGTCCGGCCAGCGCCGGTTGGCGTCGGGCGTGGAGCCGTTGCCTTCGGTGATCGAATCGCCGATCGCGACTACGGCGCCGGCATCCGTCGGGGCTTCGACCTGCACCTCACTCAGCAGGACCCGCGCGCTGAACGCCTGCGGCGCAGCCAGCATGGCCTGCGCGGTCGCGTTGCCCGCAGCCAGCCATGCGGTCTGGCGGCCATCCCAATGGAACGATTCGATCGCGGTGCGCTGCGGCAGGTAGAGGCTGAGCGCGAGTTCTCCCAGGGCCGGCGTATCGAGCGCGATGGCATCGCTTGCCACCGACTGGCCTGCCGGGATGGTCACCGTCGCGCTGCCGCCGAAGGTCACGGCGCGGCTGCCAGCGAGGTCGATGCGGCCGCCGCCGGCGTGGGGGGCCAACTGCGCTGCGCCGATCACAAGCGGTTGCCGGCCATAGGGGTTCGACAGCACCACGCGCAGCCGTTGTCCGCCCACGCTCAGCCGCACCACCTGGCGCACCGTCTGGTCCGTCAGTACCGAGGGCACACCGGCAGGCAGCGGCAGGGCGTCGGGTTGCCACACCGGCTGCTGGCTGGCCATCCAGCTTGTCAGCCAGGCACGGTCTTGCAACGGGCTGGCGAGCGCTGCACCGCTGGCGAGGGCGGCGGCAAGGGTCACTGCCGCGGCGCGGCGCATGAAACTAAGATCGGAAAACATGGACAGGTCCTGTCAGATGGACCGGCATCGTTGCCGGCATGGGCCAAAGTTAGGCTATTCCGCCCATGCCAGGTAGCAGGCAAAATGGCATATTGCTCATTCCAATCAGGAATGATCGAAAACAGGGAGCGGCATGGACACCATTCGGGCAATGCAGGTTTTCGTGCGCGCGGTGGAGCTGGGTAGCCTGTCGGCGGTGGCGCGCGAGCAGCGGTCGACGCAGCCGACCGTCAGCAAGATCGTGGCTGCGCTGGAGCGCGAGCTGGGCGTGCGGCTGCTGGCGCGCAGCACCACCAGCCTGTTGCCGACCGAGGCCGGGCGGCGCTTCTACGAGCGCGCGCGGCGCGTGCTGGACGAATACGGCGAGGCCGTCAGCGATGCGCGTGGCAAGACCGGCCAGCCGGCGGGCCGCGTGCGCGTGAGCGCGCCCGCCAGCTTCGGCGTGCTGCGGCTCAACGCGCTGGTGCTGGCGTTCCAGCAGCGCTATCCGCAAGTCGAGGTGGAATTGCTGTTCGACGACCGCTTCGTCGATCTGGTCGAAGCGGGGGTCGACGTGGCGGTGCGCCTGGGCGCCACGCTGCCGCCGCATGTGGTGGCACGCCGTATCGCGGTGTCGCCGCGCCTGCTGGTGGCCGCGCCGGACTACCTGGCGCGGCATCCGAGGTTCCGGCAGCCGGCGGACCTGGCGCGCCATCAGATCCTGCGCTTTAGCTGGCTCGCCAGCGGCGACGACATCGTGCTCGACGGGCCGGGCGGGCAGGCGCTGGTGAATGCGCCGTGCCGCTACCGCGTCAACAACTCGCTGGCGATGCGCGAGAGCTTCCTGGCCGGTGCCGGCTTCGGCATGACGCCGGCTTGGCTGGTGCAGGACCTGCTCGACAGCGGCGCGCTGCGTCGGGTGCTGCCGCGCTGGCAGGGCCCGGCGCAGGAAGCGTTCCTGGTCTGCCCGACGCGGCGCTACCAGCCAGCGCCGGTGCGGGTGCTGCTGGAGTTCCTGCCCAGCGAAATCGCGGCGCTGCCGGGATTCACGGTGGCCTGATGGTGCGTCAGTCGGTGCGTCGGCCGGCGCGTCACCCGAACATCCCGCCGTTGACCGAGATCACCTGGCGCGTGATATAGCCCGCGTCCGGCGACAGCAGGAAGGCCACGGTGGCGGCGACTTCGTCGGGCGTGCCCATGCGCCGTGCCGGAATCAGACGCAGCGCTTCGTCGCGCACGTGCGGCTCGACCATGTCGGTGTCGATCAGGCCCGGCGCGACACAGTTGACGGTGATGGCGCGCTTGGCCAGCTCGATCGCCAGCGCCTTGGTGGCGCCGATGATGCCGGCCTTGGCCGCGCTGTAGTTGGCCTGGCCGCGGTTGCCCACCAGCCCCGACACCGACGACAGCGTGACGATGCGGCCCGGCTGGCGGCGCTGCACCATCGGCATCACCACCGGGTTGAGCACGTTGTAGAAGGCATCGAGGTTGGTGTGCACCACCTCGTCCCACTCGGCGCCGGTCATGGCCGGGAAGGCGGCATCGCGCGCCAGGCCGGCGTTGCAGACCACGCCGTAGTAGCAGCCATGCGCGGCGATATCGGTCAGCAGCGCGCCGGCGGCGTCTTCGCGGCGGGACACATCGAAGCACAGCACGCGGGACTTGCGCCCGCACGCGCGCACGGCGTCGGCGACCGAGTCGGCCTCGTCGCGGCGCGTGCGGCAGTGCACCACCACGTCATAGCCGTCGCGGGCCAGCCGCAGGGCAATGGCGCGGCCGATGCCGCGCGACGAACCCGTGACCAGCACGGTCGGATGGCTCATGGTTGTTGTCCTTGCAGAACCGCCTGCGCGAAGGCAGGCTGGCATACGGTGAGGCGCATCAGACCTTGCAGAACTCTTCCAGCACCGCCAGCCGGCGGCGCGGCTCGGTGACGAAGGGATTGTCGCGGTCCCACGCATAGCCGGCCAGGATCGCCGCGATCATGTCGCGGATTTCCGAGGTGGCGTTGGGATGGAAGATCAGCTTCTGGAAGCGCCCTTCGTACCAGGCTTCGACAAAGACGCGGAAGCAGTCGACGCCGGCCTTGAGCGGCCGCGCGAACTCGTGTTCCCAGTCCACCGGCTCGCCGCGCAGCTGGCGCACCAGGCACTGCGCTGCAAGGCTGGCCGACTTGAACGCGATGGTCACGCCGGACGAGAACACCGGGTCGAGGAACTCGCCGGCATTGCCGAGCAGCGCATAGCCGTTGCCCCACAGCGATTTCACGTTGGCCGAATAGCCGGCGATCTGGCGCGCCGGGGTGTCCCACTTCGCGTCGGCCAGCAACGTGGCCAGGCCCGGCTCTTCCGCAACCAGCGCCTGCAGCCGCTCGGTCTCGGTGCCGGTGTAGCGGTCCAGGAACGCCTTCTCGGCCACCACGCCCTGCGAGCAGCGTCCGTCGGAGAACGGGATGGTCCAGTACCAGACGTCCTGGTGCTGCGGATGCACGCTGATCAGGATCTTGTTGCGGTCGAAGGTTCCGGTCGGGATGCGGTCTTCCACATGCGTGAAGATCGCGCTGCGCACTGGAAAGCCCGACGGCGTTTCCAGCTGCAGCAGGCGCGGCAGGATGCGGCCGAAGCCCGAGGCATCGAGCAGGAACTTCGCGCGTACCGTGTACTGGCTGCCGTCGGGCGCGCGCACGGTGACTTCCGGCTGCGCGCCGCTGACATCGACGTTCTCCACCACATGCGAGAAACGCACCTCGGCGCCCTGGCGCTCGGCCTCGCGGATCAGCACGTGGTCGAACTGCGCGCGCTGCACCTGGTAGGTGGTGCCCCAGCCGGGCGAGTACTTCTGGCGGAAGTCGAAGGCGGTGCGCTGCGTGCCGCGCGCGAACGCGGCGCCGTTCTTGTACTGGAAGCCGGCCTCCACTACCGCGCGCAGCATGCCCGCTTCCTCGAGATAGGCCATGCTTTGCGGCAGCAGGCTTTCGCCGATGGAGAAGCGCGGGAAGGTTTCTTTCTCGATCACCAGCACCGGTATCCCATGCTTGCGCAGCAGGCCGGCGGCGACCGAGCCCGCAGGCCCAGCGCCGATGATGACGACGTCCGTGGTTTCCGTTTTCATAAGCTTCGGTTCCGGAATCACATCCGGAACGACGGGATTTTGGCGGGCGTCAATTGTACTCAGAACGCTGCCGGGCACCGGCAAAACCGGCCACGGGCACTGTTCGCGACTTACGCCGATAGCTGCGCGGGCGCGCGGCGCCGGTCAGACATGCGTCCCCAACGCCCGGTTGATCCGCAGCGCCAGCAGCGTGCAGGCGGCGCCGGAAAGCAGATAGCCGCTCACCGCGATCAGGCCGAATTCCGCCGACAGCCCCAGCGCCACCAGCGGCGCGAAGCCGGCGCCGAACAGCCACGCCATGTCGGTGGTCAGCGCCGCGCCGGTGTAGCGGAAGCGCCGCTCGAAGTTGGAGGTCACGGCACCGGCGGCCTGGCCGTAGGACAAGCCCAGCAGGCCGAAGCCGAGCAGGATGAACAGGTCCTGCGCCAGCGGGCCGCCGCCCATCAGCCAGGGCGCGAACA
Source organism: Cupriavidus mimosae (assembly GCF_023952485.1). Classification (NCBI taxonomy): domain Bacteria; kingdom Pseudomonadati; phylum Pseudomonadota; class Betaproteobacteria; order Burkholderiales; family Burkholderiaceae; genus Cupriavidus; species Cupriavidus mimosae. The sequence goes on from NZ_JALHRY010000016.1 coordinate 101,554, forward strand.
GGCTGAAGATGCCGATCAGGATGGCCATCAGCGCGAGCGTGGTGCGCCGCCCGATCCGGTCCGCGATCACGCCCGAGGCGATGGTGCCGAGGATGCCGATAAAGGCGCCGGCGATCTGCACCGCCAGTACGTCGGTGACCGGCTGCGAGCCGTTGAGCGCGACCCACGACAGCGGAAACACCGTCACCAGGTGGAACAGCGCAAAGCTGGCCAGCGCGGCGAACGCGCCCAGCAGCAGGTTGTAGCCCTGCTTCATGACGATCTCGGCGGTGCTGATGGGCTCGAGTTCGTCCTCGTCGAGCAGTTGCGTGTATTCGTGCGTCACCACCAGGCGCAGGCGCGCGAACAGCGCCACCACGTTGATCGCGAAGGCGACATAGAACGGATAGCGCCAGCCCCACGCCAGGAACTCATGCGGCTCGAGGCTGAGGTTGAGGAACAGGAACAGCGAACCGGCCACGATAAAGCCGGTGGGCGCGCCCAGTTGCCCCAGCATCGCGTACCAGCCGCGCCGCTGCGCGGGCGCGTTCAGCGCCAGCAGCGAGGGCAGCCCGTCCCACGAGCCGCCGAAGGCCACCCCCTGCAGCGTGCGGAAGATCGCCAGCAGCACGATGGCGGCCGGGCCGAGCGCGGCGTAGCCGGGCAGGAAGGCGATGCCGACGGTGGCCGTGCCGAGCAGGAACAGCGACGCGGTCAGCTTGACGCCCCGGCCCCAGCGGCGCTGGATGCGCATGAACAGCGCGGTGCCGAAGGGCCGGCCGATAAAGGCCAGCGCGAAGATGGCGAAGGCATAGAGCAGCGCGTCGAGCCGGTCGGCGAACGGAAAATACACCGCGGGGAACACCAGCACCGAGGCAATGCCGTAGACGAAGAAATCGAAATATTCCGAGGCGCGGCCGATCACCACGCCGGTGGCGATTTCCGCGGGCGCGACATGCGCGGCGCCGGGCGCGGGAGGTGCTGTAGGAGACGCCCGGTGCTGGTGGGTCGCGGTGGTCATCGGCATACCTCCCTGTCTGTGAGCGAGGGCGCTGCAAATTGCACCATGAAGAATGGCACTTGAGCGCCTACACTGCCATAGTTGCTCAGACCAGTCTAAGTCACTTGCGCCGCGGCGTACAAATGGCGCGACCCGAAAGCTATGCGATCTTCCGGTCAGACAATGTCAATGCACCGCCCGATCCGCTGGTTGCTGCTGCCAGTCGTGCTGTCGCTGGCCGGCTGCAACGCCGTGCTGCTGTCGCCTGCCGGCGATCTTGCGCTCCGGCAACGTGACCTGATCATCATCTCCACCGGCCTGATGCTGCTGATCATCGTGCCGGTGATCGTGCTGACGCTGGTGTTCGCGTGGCGCTACCGCGCCGCCAACGCCGATGCGCACTACAACCCCGACTGGGACCACTCCACGGTGCTGGAGCTGCTGATCTGGTCGGCGCCGCTGCTGATCATCATCGCGCTGGGGGCCATCACCTGGGTCAGCACCCACAAGCTCGACCCTTACCAGCCGCTGACGCGGCTCGATGAAAGCCGCCCGCTGCCGCCGGGCACGCAGCCGCTGACGGTGGAGGTGGTGGCGCTGGACTGGAAGTGGTTGTTCGTCTACCCGGAGCAAGGCATCGCCACCGTCAACGAGCTGGCCGCCCCGGTCGACCGGCCGATCCGCTTCAAGATCACGGCCTCCACCGTGATGAATTCCTTCTTCATCCCCGCGCTGGCCGGCCAGGTCTACGCCATGCCCGGCATGGAAACCCGCCTGCATGCGGTGATCAACCGGGCGGGCGTCTACGAGGGCTTTTCCGCCAACTACAGCGGCGCGGGCTTTTCGCACATGCGCTTCCGCTTCCATGGCCTGAGCGATGACGAGTTCGGCCGCTGGGTGCAGACGGTGCGGGCCGCTGGGTCGCCGCTGAGCCGGGCCGCCTACACGCAGCTGGCGCAGCCCAGCGAACGTGAGCCGGTGCGGCGCTACGGCAGCGTCGACGCGAACCTGTTCGATGCCATCGTGAACCGTTGCGTGCAGGCCGGGCAGGTCTGCCAGAAGGACCTGATGGCGCGCGATGCGCAGCGCGCCGCGGGCCTGGGCGCGGCCGTCTGCACGGCCAGCAACACGCTGGGCGAACCGCTGTTCGGGACCGGCGCGGCCGGTGCCGGCGAGCTGCTGCGCTAGCGCGCCTGCGTCGGTGGCAGGCGCTGCACAGGGCCGTGCGCAAGACTGTGCGAAAGACCGTGACCTAGTACGCCGTTGTTGTCCTGGAGACCCACATGCCGGAGCGATCCGAACTCGCCACGCAACTCTTCGGCCGCCTGAGCTGGGAGGCAATCCCGCTGCATGAGCCCATCCTGATCGCCACCTTCGCGGTGGTGGTGCTCGGCGGGCTGGCGCTGGCCGGCGGCGTCACGTATTACGGCAAGTGGGGCTACCTGTGGCGCGAGTGGTTCACCAGCATCGACCACAAGCGCATCGGCATCATGTACATGATCCTCGGCATCGTGATGCTGCTGCGCGGCTTTGCCGATGCCATCATGATGCGCATCCAGCAGGCCATTGCCTTTGGCGACAACCTGGGCTACCTGCCGCCGCACCACTATGACCAGATCTTCACCGCGCACGGCGTGATCATGATCTTCTTCGTCGCCATGCCGCTGGTCACCGGCCTGATGAACTTTGTCGTGCCGCTGCAGATCGGCGCGCGCGACGTGGCGTTTCCGTTCCTGAACAACTTCAGCTTCTGGATGACGGTGGGCGGCGCCGTGCTGGTGATGATGTCGCTGTTTGTCGGCGAATTCGCGCGCACCGGCTGGCTGGCCTATCCGCCCTTGTCCGGCATCCTGCAGAGCCCGGACGTGGGCGTGGATTACTACCTGTGGTCGTTGCAGGTGGCGGGGGTGGGCACGCTGTTGTCCGGCATCAACCTGCTGGTGACCATCGTCAAGATGCGCGCGCCCGGCATGACGCTGATGCGCATGCCGATCTTCACCTGGACCGCGCTGTGCACCAACGTGCTGATCATCGCCGCGTTCCCGGTGCTGACCGCGGCGCTGGCGATGCTGGCGGTAGATCGCTACCTGGGCATGAACTTTTTCACCAGCGACCTTGGCGGCAGCGCCATGATGTACGTGAACCTGATCTGGATCTGGGGCCACCCCGAGGTCTACATCCTGGTCCTGCCGGTGTTCGGCGTGTTCTCGGAGGTGGTCGCCACCTTCTGCCGCAAGCGCCTGTTCGGCTATGCCTCGATGGTGTATGCCACGGTGGTGATCACGGTGCTGTCGTACCTGGTGTGGCTGCATCACTTCTTCACGATGGGCTCGGGCGCCAGCGTGAATTCGTTCTTCGGCATCACCACCATGATCATCTCGATCCCCACGGGTGCCAAGCTGTTCAACTGGCTCTTCACCATGTACCACGGCCGCATCCGTTTCGAGGTGCCGATGCTGTGGACCGTGGGCTTCATGGTGACGTTCGTGATCGGCGGCATGACCGGCGTGCTGCTGGCGGTGCCGCCGGCGGATTTCTCGCTGCACAACAGCCTGTTCCTGGTCGCGCATTTCCATAACGTGATCATCGGCGGCGTGCTGTTCGGGCTGATGGCCGGCATCACCTACTGGTTCCCCAAGGCCTTCGGCTACCAGCTGGATCCGTTCTGGGGCAAGTGCTCGTTCTGGTTCTGGCTGGTTGGCTTCTACGTGGCGTTCATGCCGCTCTACGTGCTCGGCCTGATGGGGGTGACCCGGCGCGTCAGCCATTTCGAGGACCACTCGCTGCAGATCTGGTTCCAGCTGGCCGGCGTGGGCGCGCTGCTGATCGCGCTGGGGATCGGCTGCTTCCTGGTGCAGCTGGTGGTGAGCTTCCTGCGCCGCGAGTCGCTGCGCGATGTCACCGGCGACCCGTGGGACGGCCGCACGCTGGAGTGGTCGACCTCGTCGCCGCCGCCGCCGTACAACTTTGCCTTCACGCCGCTGGTGCACGACAACGACGCCTGGTGGCAGATGAAGGTGCACGGCTACCAGCGCCCCGCGCACGGCTTCATCCCGATCCATATGCCAAAGAATACGGGCGCCGGCATCCTCCTGGCCGGGCTTAGCACGCTGTGCGGCTTCGCGCTGATCTGGCATATCTGGTGGCTGGCGGCGCTGGCCTTCGCCGCCACCCTGATCACGGCGATCGGCCATACCTTCAACTACCAGCGGGATTTCTACATCCCGGCCGACACGGTCCACCGCACGGAGGCAGAGCGCAGCGCGCTGCTGGCCAGCCATGGCTGATACCTTCGCTCCCTTTGCCGCCGAGGGCGCGCCCCCGCACGAGGCGCCGTCGCAGCGCGCGCCCGCGCAGCCGGCCGAGCTGCGTTTTTACATGACCGAGGAATACCACGTGCCCAACGGCACGCTGCTCGGCTTCTGGCTCTACCTGATGAGCGACTGCCTGATCTTTGCGTGCCTGTTCGCCGCGTACGGCGTGCTGGGCCGCAACTACGCGGGCGGGCCGTCCGGCGCCGAACTGTTCGACCTGCCGCTGGTGGCGCTGAACACCTCGTTCCTGCTGCTGTCGTCGATCACCTATGGCTTTGCCATGCTGGAGACGCAGCGCGGCCGGCTGGGGCCGACGCAGGGCTGGCTTGCCGTGACCGGCCTGCTGGGCGCGGCTTTTCTCGCCGTCGAGATCTATGAGTTCGTGCACCTGGTGGGCGAGGGCGCGGGGCCGCAGCGCAGCGGCTTTCTGACCTCGTTCTTCGCGCTGGTGAGCACCCACGGCCTGCATGTGACCTTCGGCATCGTGTGGCTGGTCACGCTGGTGGTGCAGCTGCGCCGCCACGGGCTGATCCCGGAGAACAAGCGCCGCCTGATGTGCCTGTCGATGTTCTGGCACTTTCTGGACGTGGTCTGGATCGGCGTCTTTACCTTTGTCTACCTGATGGGAGTGCTGCCATGAGCGCGCACGACGACACGCTGGCCCACGGTCATGGAGACGGACATGGCCACGGCCATGGCCATGGTGAAAGCGAGATCCATATCTCGCTCGGCGGCTACGTGACCGGCTTCGTGCTGTCGGTGATCCTGACCGCGATCCCGTTCTGGCTGGTGATGGGCAAGGTGTTCGAGCAGTCCGGCACCACCGCGATGGTGCTGCTGGCGCTGGGCGCGGTGCAGATCGTGGTGCACATGGTCTACTTCCTGCACCTGAACGCCAGGTCCGAGGGCGGCTGGAACATGCTGGCGCTGATCTTCACGCTGGTGCTGGTGGTGATCACGCTGACCGGCACGCTGTGGGTGATGTTCCACCTGAATTCCAATATGATGCCGGGCATGCATACCACCAAGACCCTGCCTTGACCGGTCCCACCGACGACCGCGCGCCGGTCGAAAACCCGCGCACCGCCAACGCCGCCAAAGGCGTCCCCGAATCCCCGCGCCCGCTGTCGACCGTCTGGCTGACCGCATTGGCGCTGTTTGCCGCGGCGGCCATCGCCGGCCTGGTGGCGCTGGGCAACTGGCAGGTCGAGCGCCGCGCCTGGAAGCTCGGCCTGATCGCCCAGGTGGCCGAGCGCGTCCATGCGGCGCCGGTGGCGGCGCCCGCGCCCGCGCAATGGGCGGGGCTGACCAGGGCCAATGCCGAGTACCGGCGGATCCGCGCCAGCGGCACCTTCCTCGACGACCGCCAGACCCTGGTGCAGGCCGTGACCGAGCAGGGCGGCGGCTACTGGGTGATGACGCCGCTGCGGCTGGCCGACGGCAGCACCGTGCTGGTCAACCGCGGTTTCGTCGCCGAGCCTTTCCGCGCGCGCGTGGCCCCCGCTGGCAGCGGCCCCAGCGAAGTGATTGGCCTGCTGCGCATGAGCGAGCCGGGCACCGGCCTGCTGCGCCACAATGACGCGGCGCGCGACCAGTGGTTCTCGCGCGACGTGGCGGCGATCGCCGCGCACCGCGGCCTGGGGCAGGTCGCGCCGTATTTCATCGACGCCGCAGCGGTGCCGCCGCCGGCCGGGGCGGACCCCCAGGCCTGGCCGGCGGGCGGGCTGACGGTGACGGCCTTTACCAACAACCACCTCGGCTACGCGCTGACCTGGTACGGGCTGGCGCTGATGGTGGCCGCCGCCGCCGCGTACGTGGGGCGCGAGGAATACCGCAAGCGCCGCCGCGCCTGAGGCCGCGCCGGCAAGCCTGGCCGGGTGGCGGCACAATGTGGGCTGTCCCATCTCCAAGGAGCCGCCATGCCAGACCTCTCCATGCCGTACCGCCGCCTCGGCGCCAGCAACCTGCGCGTTTCGGCGCTGTGCCTGGGCACCATGATGTTCGCCGACCAGACCGACGAGGCCGAGGCCGGCCGCATCGTCGCCAGCGCGCGCGACCACGGCGTGAACTTCATCGATACCGCCGACGTGTACAGCAAGGGCGCGTCCGAGCAGATGGTCGGGCGCCTGCTGACCGCCAACCGCCACGACTGGGTGCTGGCCACCAAGCTCGGCAACGCCATGCAGGCGGCGCCCAACCACGGCCACTACTCGCGCACGTGGATCACGCGCGCGGTCGAGGACAGCCTGCACCGGCTGGCGACCGACTACATCGACATCCTCTACCTGCATCGCGACTATCCCGGCGCCAACCTGGAAGAGCCGGTGCGGGCCATGGGCGACCTGGTGCGCAGCGGCAAGATCCGCTACTGGGCGGTGTCGAACTTCCGCGGCTGGCGCATCGCCGAGATCGCGCGGCTGTGCGGCGAGCTGGGCGTGCCGCGTCCGGCGGCGTGCCAGCCGTACTACAACCTGCTGAACCGGCTGCCAGAGGTAGAGATCCTGCCCGCGTGCGAGCACTACGGCCTGGGTGTGGTGCCCTATAGCCCGGTCGCGCGCGGCGTGCTGACCGGGAAGTACGCGCCCGGCCAGGCCCCGGCCGAGGGCACGCGCGCGGGCCGCGCCGACCGCCGCATGATGGAGACCGAGTTCCGCGAGGAATCGCTGGTCATCGCGCAGCAGCTCAAGACCCATGCCGAAGCGCGCGGGCTGACTCCCGGCCAGTTCGCCACGGCCTGGGTGCTGGCCAACCCGATCGTCTCGTCGGTGATCGCCGGCCCGCGCACGCTGGCCCAGTTCGAGGATTACTTCGGCGCGCTCGGTGTCGCGATCGCGCCCGAGGAAGAGGCGATGATCGATGCACTGGTGTCGCCGGGCCATGCCTCTACGCCAGGCTACAACGATCCGGGATATCCGCTGATCGGGCGGCCCGTGAGGCGCGCGGAGGCTGGCCGATAATTCGGCCTCGCCTTTCGGACGCACTGCAAGTGGCGCTCGCGCTGCCTGGAGTGACGTCCGTTTGCAACGGCACGCTGCCCGCGCGCTTGCATGATGCACCCGGGCGCGACTCCTACTAATATCAATACAGGCAGGCGCGCGTGCGGCGCGCCCTGCGAAAACATCGCGCTTCGAGCCGGCGCATGAACCATTCTGCGCGCTGCGCCGGCCCACCAAGGAAGCCCAAACGTGTCGCGTCGTGCCTGGATTTTCGCTGGCTTGGCGGTCGCCCTCACGGGCGGCGCCTATGTCGTGTATAGCGTTGTCGCAAGCGAGGTGCGCAACTCGCACTGGCAGGCGCGGCTGATCGGCAGCCTGGGCCAGCGGCTGACGTTCGAAATCCAGCCGGGTGCCAGCGACAGCATCCGCTTCCCGCATTCCGGACCCTATGACGCCCGCATGGGCTATGGCAGGCTGCCGCTGTTCGCGCAGCGGCTGGAGCAGCGCGGCTACGTGCCCGCCGAACAGGCGCGCATGTCGCCCGACATGGTGCGGCTGATCGACGAAGGCCTGTTCACGCCCTATCGCGAAAAGAACCAGGCGGGCCTGCTGCTGCGCGACTGCAACGGGCTGACGCTGGCGTTCGAGCGCTACCCGCAGCGCCAGTACGCCGATTTCGACGCGGTGCCGCCGGTGCTGGTGAGCGCCTTGCTGTACGTCGAGAACCAGGGCCTGCTCAATCCGGAATACCCCAACATGAACCCGGCACTGGACTGGCGCCGGCTGTCGCGCGCGGTGCTGGACCAGGTGATCCGCCTGGCCGACAAGTCGCACGACGCGCCTGGCGGCAGCACGCTGGCGACGCAGATCGAGAAATACCGGCACTCGCCCGAAGGCCGTACCGCTTCCATCCCGGAGAAATTCCGGCAGATGGCGTCGGCATCGCTGCGCGCCTACCTGGACGGCCCGGATACCCAGCGCGCGCGCGAACGCATCGTGGTCGACTACCTGAACACCGTGCCGCTGTCGGCGCGCGAGGGCTTCGGCGAGATCAATGGCATCGGCGATGCGCTATGGGTCTGGTACGGCGAGGATTTCGGCGAGGTCAACCGCCTGCTCAAGGAGATGGACCAGCGCGCGCCGGACCCGCGCCAGGCGCAGGCGTTCAAGCGGGCGCTGTCGCTTGTCATCTCGCAGCGCCGCCCGTCGTACCACCTGCGCCGCGACGACACCAACCTGGACGCGCTGACCGGCAGCTACCTGCGCCTGATGGCGGCCAACAACATCATCACCGCCGAGCTGCGCGACGCGGCGCTGGCGCAGCCGCTGGACAAGGCGTCGGCGCCGCAGCGCCCGCCGCAGGAGCCCTTTGTCACGCGCAAGGCCGTCAACCGCGTGCGCGCCGACATCGGCCGGCTGACCGGGGTCGAGAGCCGCTACGACATGGACCGGCTCGACCTGACCGTGGACAGCACCATCAACCGCGAGGCCCAGCGCATCGTCGTCGACACGCTGCAGCGCGTAAACAACAAGGCCGATGCGCGCGCCATGGGCCTGTATGGCCACAACCTGCTGCGCGACAACGACGACCCGTCGAAGCTGATGGCCAGCTTCACGCTTTACGAGCGGGTCGGCAACGCCAGCGTGGTGCGCGTGCAGGCCGACAACATCGACCAGCCCTTCGATATCAACAGCGGCGCGCGCCTGAACCTGGGCTCCACCGCCAAGCTGCGCACGCTGGTGACCTATCTGGAGATCATCAGCGAACTGCATGCGCGCTATGCCGGCATGACCAGTGCCGAGCTGGCCGGCGTGCGGCTGGCGCGGCAGGACGCGCTCAGCCGCTGGGCGGTCGACTACCTGGCCAAGGCGCGCAAGCCCGCCGAGCGCGAGCTGATGGCGATGCTCGAGGCCGCCATGGAACGCAAGTACTCAGGCAGCGCGGGTGAAGGTTTCTACACCGGCGGCGGCCTGCAGAGCTTTACCAACTTCGAGCGCTGGGAAGGCGAGCGCATCATGACCGTGCGCGTGGGCTTCCAGCACTCGGTCAACCTGGTGTTCATCCGCATGATGCGCGACATCGTGCGCTACGAGATGTTCCATGCCAAGCCGGACATGGGCGACCTGTTCGAGGACCGCAACGCGCCGGGCCGGCGCGAGTACCTGGAGCGCTTCGCCGACCAGGAAGGCAGCGCCTACATGGCCGGCTTCTACAAGCACTACCGTGGCAAGAATTCGGAGCAACGGCTGGACACGCTGCTGGGCCGGGTGCGCATGACGCTGCCCCATCTGAACGCCGTGCGCATGTCGGTGACGCTGCTGAGCGCACGGCCGCATCTCGACGAGGAAAGCTATGTCCGCATCATGCGCGCGCGCCTGGGCGACAAGCAGCTGGCCAAGGAAGACCTGCCGGCGCTCTACCGCAAGTACGGCAAGGACAAGTTCAACCTGAACGACCGCGGCTACCTGTCCCGGGTCCATCCGCTGGAGCTGTGGATGGTGGAGTACCTGGACCAGCACCCCGACGCCACGCTGTCGGAAGTCCTGCGCGCCAGCGCCGCCGAGCGCCAGGAGGTGTACAAGTGGCTGTTCAAGACGCGCAGCAAGGCCGGCCAGGATAACCGCATCCGCACGCTGCTGGAGCAGGACGCCTTTACGCACATTGCCCGGCGCTGGCAGCGGCTGGGCTATCCGTTCGACTCGCTCACGCCGTCGTACGCCAGTGCCATCGGCGCCGCCGGCGACCGCCCGGCCGCGCTGGCGGAGCTGGTGGGCATCCTGCTTTCGGGCGGCATGGCCACGCAGAACGCCGCGGTGCACAGCTTCGCCTTCGCCGAAGGGACTCCCTACGCGACGCGCTACGTGCTTCAGCCTGGTCCGGGCAAGCGTTTGCTGCCGGAAGAGCTGACCGTGGTGGTGCGGCGCTCGATGCTCGATGTGGTGGAGCGCGGCACCGCCAAGTCGATCCGGGGCGCCTTTACCGTGCCGGGCCGCGATGGCGCCACGCTGGCCGTGGCGGGCAAGACCGGCACCGGCGACCAGCGCTTCCAGGTCTATGGCCGCGGCGGGCGGCTGATTGCATCGCGCTCGGTGAACCGCTCGGCCACCTTCGTGTTTACGCTGGGCGACCGCTTTTTCGGCACCGTGGTGGTCAACGCGAGGGAACCCTATGCGGCGCGCTACAGCTATACCAGCGCACTGGCAGTCAGGGTGCTGCGCGCTATCGCGCCGCAGATTTCGTCGATGGCCCCAGGCGGCGACCGCGCCCTGCTGCGTTGCCGCGATAACTCGCCGGGCCTGCGTGCCCCGCGCACGCCGACGCTGACCGAGGGCGCGCCCGCTGCGCCGTTGCCTGCGGCCCAGGCTGCGGCCGGGCCCTCGCCTGCGCCGGCCAGCGCTGACGGATCCGCGCCCGCGCCGGACACGCCGAAGCTGGCCGACGCGCACGACGCCGCCGCCGTGCGCCGCGCCAGTCAGGCCTTGCGGCGCACCATGCCGTAGATCACCAGCAGCACGATCGCGCCGATCACCGAGGCAACCCAGCCCGCGGGCTCGCCCGGCTGGTACCAGCCCAGCGCGCGGCCGACATAGCCGGCGACCACCGAGCCCAGGATGCCCAGGATGATGGTCATGATCCAGCCCAGCTTGTCGTCGCCGGGCTTTACCGCCCTGGCGATCAGGCCCACGATAAGGCCAACGAACACGGTGCCAATGAATGCCATCATGGTGCGCTCCTGTCAGTGGTCTGCGGTAACGGTCTGATGCACTGAGCCGGCCGCCTGTGCGGCCGGCTTCGCTTCATCATACACGCAGGCACGCCGGGCGGCAGGCGCGCGCAGGGGGGAGTGGGGCGCTGCTCAGGCCGCCAGGCGGAACTGGCCCACGGCGCGGTGCAGCGCCTCGGCCTGGTCCTCCAGCGACGCGGCGGCGGCCGCGGCCTGTTCCACCAGCGCCGCGTTCTGCTGCGCCATCTGGTCCATCTGCGACACCGCCTGGTTGACCTGCTCGATGCCGCCGGTCTGCTCCTCGGTGGCGGCGCGCATTTCGCCCATCAGGTCGGTCACCCGCTTGACCGCGTCGACGATCTCGTCCATCGCCTTGCCGGCGTTCTCGACCAGCACCGCGCCGTCCTCCACACGCTGCGCCGAATTGCCGATCAGTGCCTTGATCTCCTTGGCTGCGGTGGCGCTGCGCTGGGCCAGCGTGCGCACCTCGCCGGCCACCACCGCGAAGCCGCGGCCCTGGTCGCCGGCGCGGGCCGCCTCGACCGCCGCGTTGAGCGCCAGGATATTGGTCTGGAAGGCAATGCCCTCGATCACGCCGATGATGTCGACCACCTTGCCCGAGGCGCTCTTGATCTCGCCCATGGTGTCCACCACCTGGCTGACGATGGCGCCGCCGCGCACGGCGATGTCCGACGCACCCTCGGCCAGGTGGCTGGCCTGGCGCGCGTTCTCGGCGCTCTGGCGCACGGTGCTGGTGAGCTGCTCCATGCTGGCGGCGGTTTCCTGCAGCGACGCGGCCTGTTCCTCGCTGCGGCGCGACAGGTCGGCGTTGCCCGCGGCAATCTGCTTGGCCGCGCCGGCAATCGAATCGGCCGAGCCGCGGATGCTGCCGATCGCGCCGGTCAGGCGCGACTGCATGCGGTGCATGGCATGGAGCACGCTGTGCTGGTCGCCGGCGCGCAACTCGACCTGGCCGGCCAGGTCGCCTTCGGCAATGCGCCCGGCGATCTGCGCGGTGGTGGCCGGCTCGCCGCCCAGCTGGCGCTGCAGGCTGGCCGCGACCCGCACCATCACCAGCGACATCAGCGCGCCGACCGCCAGCAGCAGCCCCAGCGCCTTCCACAGCTCCTGGCGGAACGCCGCCTCGATGTCGTCCAGGTACAGCCCGGCGATGAAGTTCCAGTCCCACGGACGGAAGTTGGCCACGTAGCTCAGCTTCGGCTGCGGCGCCTGCGCACCCGGCTTGGGCCACAAGTATTCGATGAAGCCCTTGCCCGGGCCCCTGCCGATCGCGGCGATGTCGCGGAACAGGTAGACCCCGTTCGGGTCCTTCATGCCCTCCATCGCCTTGCCGTTCATCTCAGGCTTGAACGGGTGCATCAGCACCACGGTGTCGGATCGCATCAGCGTGAAATAGCCGTCGGCGCCGAAGCGCATCGCGCGCACGCGCTCGATCGCCTGCTGCTTCGCTTCCTCGGCGGGCAGCTTGCCGGCCTTGGCCAGGGCCTCGTACTCGGCCACCACCGAGACCGCGGTGTCGGTGACGTGGGCCAGGTCGAGCCGGCGCTCTTCCATGCGCAGCGTGCGGATGTGCCACGCGTTCCACAGCGTGATGCCGAGCAGGCAGACCCAGCTCAGCACCAGCGGCAACAGCAGTTTTTTCTTCAGGCTCAGGTTGTGCAGCATCGCTTCCACTCCTCCATCTTCTCGCGCTTTACGCTTCTCATCGGTGATGCGCATCGCCGTGCCACGCCGGGGTGACGCGCGTAGCGGCCAGCAAGGGGGACAAAGGCCGACGGCGCATGCGTCTGCGGCATAACGGCGCAAAACGGACGTAACTTGATTGAGGTAGGTTCGCCACACCATCAGTATGGTTGATTGGTTTCAAAACTGGATCGGCGCTGTGCGTTATGCAACGCTTCCTCCCCCGGTACGGCATGGGCGCGTGCTGTCGCCTTCGCTTTGTCACCCCGGGCCGCAAAATCGGTCAGAATCTGCGCTGTCCTCCGCACGCCCATCCGTTTGCCCGCAAACCGCCCCATGGCTTCCTTGCCCAGTCCCTCCGATGACACCCGCGGCCACGACGGCCCGCTTGCCGTGTTCCTGATCTTCCTGCGGCTCGGCCTGACCTCGTTCGGCGGCCCGGTGGCCCACCTGGCGTTTTTCCGCGAGGAACTGGTGCGCCGGCGCGGCTGGCTCAGCGAGGCCGCCTATGCCGATGTGGTGGCGCTGTGCCAGTGCCTGCCCGGGCCGGCCAGCAGCCAGACCGGCATCGCGCTGGGGCTGGCGCGCGCCGGCTATGGCGGCGCCCTGGCGGCATGGGTGGGCTTCACGCTGCCGTCGGCGCTGGCCATGATCGTGTTCGCGCTGGGGGTGACCCATTACGGCATGGCGGCGGCGCCGGGCGTGCTGCACGGGCTGAAGCTGGTGGCGGTGGCGGTGGTGGCGCAGGCGGTGTGGGGCATGGCGCGGACGCTGTGCGTCGGCCCGGTGCGCATCGCCATCATGCTGGTAGCCGCCGGCACCGTGCTGGCGTGGCCGGGGCCGTGGGCGCAGGTGGCCCTGATGGCCGCCGCCGCGGTCGCCGGGATGGCCTTGTTGCGGCCGGCGCTGGGCGGCGCGCATGAACCGCTGCGCCTGCCGGTGACGCATCGCGGCGGCGTGCTGGCGCTGGTGCTGTTTGCCGCGCTGCTGGCCGGCCTGCCGCTGCTGGCGCAGTGGGCCGCCGACCCGGCCGTGCGTGTGTTCGACGCCTTCTACCGCGCCGGCGCGCTGGTGTTCGGCGGCGGGCACGTGGTGCTGCCACTGCTGGATGCGGCCGTGGTGACCCCTGGCTGGGTCGGCAAGGAAGTCTTCCTGGCCGGCTACGGCGCGGCGCAGGCGATGCCGGGGCCGCTGTTTTCCTTCTCCGCGTTCCTCGGCGCAGCCATGCAGAACCCGCCCACCGGCATTGCCGGCGGACTGCTGTGCACGCTGGCCATCTTTTTGCCCGGCGCGCTGCTGGTGCTGGGTGCGCTGCCGTTCTGGGAAAGCCTGCGCCGCAACCGGCGCGCCCAGGCGGCGCTGGCCGGCGTCAATGCCGGCGTGGTCGGCCTGCTGCTGGCGGCGCTATGGCATCCGGTGTGGACCAGCGCGGTGCAGGGCCCGCTGGACATCGTGCTGGTGGCGCTGGCGCTGGTGGCGCTGATGCGGTGGCGGCTGCCGCCGTGGCTGGTGGTGGCGGTGGCGGCTGTGGCGGGATGGCTCATTCAAGCGTGATTCCCGCCCTCACGATAGTGCGCTCGACGCGAGCGCGTTCCTTGTCCACCAGCGACGAGAATGCGTCCGGTCCCGGCTTGGCAACACGGCCGCCGCGCTGCTCGAGGCTTGCCACGAAGTGTGGGTCGCGTGCGCTGCGCTCGACCGCCCTGGCCAGGGCGCTGACGACACCCGGCGCAAGACCTGGCGGCCCTGTCACGCCTAGCCAGGACGAAGCGATGAAGTCCGGGTACGTTTCCGATAGCGTGGGTATGTCCGGAAACTGAGGCAGGCGGCTGGCGCCACCCGTTGCCAGGACCCGGATCTGACCTGCCTGCACTTGCGGCGCGACGGAGCCGAGACTGTCGACCATGAAATCGACACGCCCCGCAATGAGGTCGTTGGTCGCCTGCGAGCCTCCGCGATAGGGCACATGCACGGCCTTGATGCCGCCGAATACCTGCAACATCTCGGCAGCGATGTGCGAGGTTGTGCCGATGCCGGCCGAGGCGTAAGTGAGCTTGCCCCCATTGGTCTTGCCCCAGGCTACCAGCTGCGGCACGCTTTGGAATCTGGAGTTTGCTGGCACCACAAAGACGAAGGGACCCTCATTGACGAGGCTGATGAGCGTGAACCTGGTCCCAGGGTCGAAGCCGATGGCTTTCTGGGTCAACGGATTCACCACCAGCTGCCCGGGTGTAGTCGCCATCAGCGTGTAGCCGTCGGGGCGAGCCCGCGCCAGTTCGGCGCTGGCGATATTGCCGCCGGCGCCGGTGCGGTTGTCCACCACGACAGGCTGGCCCAGCTCTTTACCCATTCCGACGGCAATCTGCCGCGCCGTAATGTCAGTGATGCTGCCGGCGGCGAAGCCTACTATCAAACGGATCGGCCGGGCTGGATAAGCCGGCTCTGCAGATGTCGCCGAAGCAATGAAACTTGCCGCCCCAAGCAGCATGGTTGCGATGACCTTCACCGGTTGTCTCCTTGTGATATGAATTTCGCGGCGCCGGCTCGCCGGCAGCCCGGCATTCAGCACGAGCGCCGCCCCACCGGGCGTTGCGACGCCGGCGTTGGGGGCGGAAAAAAAGCAGGAGCTAGTCTTGTTGTAGCGGCACGCGCAGCCGGGCGCTCAGGCTATCCTTCAGCGCCTGGATAGCGACCGCGACATTGCTGGTCGTCGGACTCAGCATGGATTGCGTGCGCAGACCGCGTACGGTGGCAATCAGCAACTGCGCTTCATCCGCTGCGTTGATGTCAGGGCGAATTTCGCCAGCTCGCTGACCGGCTTCGATGTGCCGCGTGATAGCGCGGTGCCAGCGTGCACTGATGGCTGCGAATGTCGGTCGGATATGTGGCGCCGGCCCGATGGATTCGAGCATCAGCACAAAGAAGGCGCGGGAATTGACGGACGGGTTGTCCATGCCTTCCAGATAACAGTCAATTTCGCAAAAGATGGCATCCAGACCCCTGAGCCCGCGCATGCGCGCCAGCAAGCGCTCGCGGTGGGTGTCTGCAATATGCTTGATGAGCTCTTCGAGCAGACGGTCTTTGGTACCGAAGCGGTGCTGGACCAGGCCTCGGCTATAGCCTGCTTCAATGCCTGTGGCCTCGAGCGTTGTATGGGTGTAGCCACGCTCGGCAACCAGGCGGGTTGCCGCTTCCAGGAGGCGGCGATCAGACTCCGCGACTCGTTCGGCCTGCGTCCGACGTGGACGCTTTGTCCGGGAGGCCGCGTTTGCGGCCTCTTCCGGGATCAAAGGGGTGGCGGCAAGTTTCGTCATCATGCGGCGCATTCTATTTACAAGCGGTACGCACCGCAAGTTAACGTGAATTGGGGTAAACGACATACTTGCGGGTTGTACCGCAAGTATGTCGTGAAAGCTCGGTGCCGCTGCCGGTACTGCAGCGTCCGGGCCTCAGGCCCGTCCGAAGCAGCTGTAACGGGCTGTAAACAATCGTGGACGACGTCTCGTTGTGATTTCAAATGAGAACGATTATCCTTTTGTTTTTCATCTAGTTGTGACTTGAATATCACAATACCTTTTGCGGCCAGCGCCGCCCATCCACCGCAATGACCGACACCCAGCCGGCCGCCGGCCAGCAGCGCCGCGCCTTCTGGCTCAAGCATCTTCACCAATGGCACTGGATCAGTTCCGCGATCTGCCTGGTCGGGATGCTGCTGTTCGCGGTCACCGGCTTCACGCTGAACCACGCCGGCCAGATCGAGGGCAGGACCGCCGTGCAGACCCGGCACGCGACGCTGCCCCCGCGCGTGCTCGAACAGGTGCGGAGCGCGGCCCCGGCTGAGACCGCCCAGGCGAGCGAGAGCAGGGCGCCGGTGCCGGCGGTGCTGGACGACTGGCTGGCGCGGGCGCTGGATATCGACGCCAGCGGGCGCGACGCGGAATGGTCTGCCGACGAAATCTACGTGGCGCTGCCGCGCCCGGGCGGCGACGCCTGGGTCAGCATCGCGCTCGACAGCGGCGAGGCGCAGTACGAGAACACGTCGCGCGGAGCCATCTCGTACCTGAACGACCTGCACAAAGGCCGCCACACCGGCGCGGCGTGGAGCCTGTTTCTCGACGCGTTCGCGCTGGCGTGCCTGGTGTTCTGCGTGACCGGCCTGTTCCTGCTCAAGCTGCACGCGGGCGGGCGCGTGGCGACCTGGCCGCTGGTGGGCCTGGGTCTGGTGGTGCCGGTGCTGCTGGCGCTCCTGTTTATCCACTGATCGGTCGCGCTCGCGCCGATCTTCTTCCTGCATCTCACTGACGAGGTTTCTCCCGATATGCGCCGACTGCTCTCCGTCTCCCTGACCGGCATGGCCGCCGTGCCGCTGGCCGGCCCCGCGCTGGCCGCGGACCTGAACGTCAAGGTCGACATCCCGCGCCTGACCGTGGCCGAGTACCACCGCCCCTATGTGGCGATGTGGGTCGAGCGCGCCGACCAGAGTCCGGTGCAGACGCTGGCGGTCTGGTACGACGGCAAGCTCAAGGACAGCGAGGGCACCAAGTGGCTCAAGGACATGCGCCAGTGGTGGCGCAAGGCCGGCCGCGACCTGCACATGCCGGCCGACGGCATCTCCGGCGCCACGCGCGCCCCGGGCGAGCACAGCGTCAGCTTCAGCGACGGCAAGGCGCCGCTGGGCAAGCTGCCCGCCGGCAACTACCAGCTGGTGGTGGAGGCCGCGCGTGAAGTGGGCGGGCGCGAGCTGCTGCGCGTGCCGTTCACGTGGCCGCCGCAATCGGCACAGAGCGCCCGCGCCAAGGGCGAACACGAACTCGGCGGCGTCACCGTCGACCTGAAGCCTTAACCTTCCCGGAGCCCGACCATGAAACCTTCCCTGATGTCCGCCGCATCTTCCCGCCTGGCGCTGCGCGCCGCTGTCCTGGCGCTGGCCGCGCTCGCGCCGCTGGCCGCGCACGCGCATCGCCAGTGGCTGCTGCCGTCGGCCACCGTGCTGTCCGGCAGCGATCCGTGGGTGACCGTCGACGCCGCGGTCTCGAACGACCTGTTCTACTTCGAGCACGTGCCGATGCGGCTCGACAACCTGCAGGTGACCGCCCCCGACGGCAGCGCGGTCAAGGCCCAGAACGCAGCCACCGGAAAGTACCGCAGCACCTTCGACCTGCACCTGACCCAGCCGGGCACGTATCGCGTGGCGGTGGTCAACAACGGCCTGTTCGCCAGCTACAAGGTCGACGGCCAGCCCAAGCGCTGGCGCGGCAGCGCCGAAAACTTCGCCAGGGAAATCCCGGCCAACGCGCAGGACCTGCAGGTCACGCAGGCCGAAGGCCGCATCGAATCCTTCGTTACCGCCGGCAAGCCCAGCGACAAGGGCCTGCGCACCGTCGGCCGCGGCCTGGAGCTGGCGCCGATCACGCACCCGAACGATCTGGTCGCCGGCGACACCGCCAGCTTCCGCCTGCTGCTCGACGGCAAGCCCGCCAGCAACCTGAAGGTGGCGGTGGTGCCGGGCGGCATCCGCTACCGCGACCAGCTGCAGGAATTCAGCGCCACCACCGACGCCGATGGCAAGTTCAGCGTCAAGTGGCCGGCCGCGGGCATGTACTGGATGGAAGCCGAGGTCAAGGACGACAAGACCACCTTCAAGCAGGCCAGGTCGCGCCGCGCCGTCTATGCGGTGACGGTGGAAGTGCTGCCGCAATAAGGTTGCACGGCGTGAACCGCGTGCTGGTACCCGTTGCGCTGAGCGCGCCGCCCGAGCCGCCGCTCGCCGATGCGCGCCTGCAGCGCTGGGGCGGGCCCACCATGGGCACGAGCTGGTCGGTGGCGGCGCTGCTGCCGCCGGACGCGGATGCCGGCGCCATCGCCGCCGGCATCCGGGCCGTGCTCGAGCGCGTGATCGCGCAGATGAGCAACTGGGAAGCGGATTCCGACCTGGGCCGGTTCAACCGCGCACCGCCGGGAAGCTGGCACGCCTTGCCGGCAGATTGCTTCGCGGTGCTGCAGGCCGCGCTGCAGGTGGCGCGTGACAGCGGCGGCGCCTATGACCCGAGCGCGGGGCCGCTGGTCGACCTGTGGGGCTTCGGTCCGGCCCCGGCGCGCCATGCGCCGCCGTCGCCAGACGACGTGCAGGCCGCGCGCAGCCGCTGCGGCTGGGCCCGCATCGAAACCGATGCCGCGGGCCGGCGCGCCCGCCAGCCGGGCGGCGTGGCGCTGGACTTTGGCGCCATCGCCAAGGGCTTCGCCGTCGACGCGGTGGCGCGCTACCTGTGCGAACAGGGCGTGGAGCACCACCTGACCGAGATCGGCGGCGAACTGCGCGGCCATGGCGTCAAGCCCGATGGCATGCCGTGGTGGGTCGCGCTGGAAGCGCCGCCGGGGCCGGGCAGCGATGCCGCGCAACAAACGCTGGTGGCGCTGCACGGGCTGTCGGTAGCCACCTCCGGCGACTACCGCCGCTATTTCGACAGCGATGGCCGCCGCTTTGCCCATACCATCGATCCGCGCACCGGCTATCCGGCCAGCCATGCGCTAGCCTCGGTCACGGTGATCCACGCGCAGTGCATGCTGGCCGATGCGCTGTCCACCGCGCTGACGGTGCTGGGCCCCGACGCCGGCATGGCGCACGCGCGCCGCCACGGTATTGCCGCGCGCTTCCTGGTGCGCACCGCGGACGGTTTTCTCGAACATCTTTCGCCGGCCTTTGCCGCGATGCTGGCATGAGCGGCAGCACTGTGTCGTCCGCCATCGCTGGTACTGGCTGGCTGGCCGTGGCCGGCGGCGTGGCGTTGTCCGTGCTCGGGCCATCGCGCATGGCCATGGCCGCCGGCGTGGTCGCCGCGTACGCCGGGTTCTGCGGCGCGGTGGTGGCGCATCACCGCCAGCGTCGCGCCGGGGTGGCGGCGCTGGCAGGCACGGACGCCGGCGCGACGCTGGTGGTCTATGCCAGCCAGACCGGGTTTGCCGAACAGCTGGCGCTGCAGACCGCCACTGCGCTGCAGGGCGCGGGCCTGCCGGTGCAGCTGCTGTCGCTGGCCGAGGTCGATGGCCGGCGCCTGCAAGCGTGCCGTCAGGCGTTGTTCGTGGTCAGCACCACCGGCGAGGGCGACGCACCCGACAGCGCGTCGGGCTTCGCCCGGCGCCTGCTGGCGGGAGCCGATGGCCTGCACCGGCTGCGCTACGGCATCCTTGCGCTTGGCGACAGCAGCTACGCGCGCTTCTGCGCCTTCGGCCATGCGCTGGAGGGCTGGCTGCGGCGCCAGCGCGCGCAGCCGCTGTTCGACCTGATCGAAGTCGACAACGGCGACGCCGGCGCGCTGCGCCACTGGCAGAACCACCTGTCGGCACTGAGCGGCGGCGCCGAGATCGCCGACTGGGAACGTCCGCGCTATCAGCACTGGCGGCTGGCGCAGCGCCATCACCTGAACCCCGGCAGCCAGGGCGCGCCGGCCTTCCATCTGGTGCTGGCGCCGCCGGACGGCGCGGCGCCGAACTGGCAGGCCGGCGACATTGCCGAGATCGGCCCGTGCCACGCGCCGGCCGAAGTCGAGCGGCTGCTGGCGCAGCTTGGCCTGGACGGCGCCACCCCGGTGCGCTGCGATGGCGCCGACACTACCCTGGCCGTGGCCATGTCCACGCGCATGCCGCTGCCCGCGCCGCACCTTGCCGCGATGCAGGGCGTCGCGCCGCAACCGCTGGTCGATGCGCTGGCGCCGCTGCCGCATCGCGAATATTCGATCGCCTCGCTGCCGCGCGACGGCCGGCTCGAGTTGCTGGTGCGCCAGACCCGCCACGACGATGGCCGCCTCGGCCTGGCCTCGGGCTGGCTGACCGAGCACGCCGCGCCGGGCAGCCGCATCGCGCTGCGCATCCGCGCCAATCGCGGTTTCCATCCGCCGGCGGACGCGCGGCCGTTGATCCTGGTCGGCAACGGCACCGGGCTGGCCGGGCTGCGGGCCCAGCTCAAGGCCCGCGCCGCGGCCGGCCGGCGGCGCAACTGGCTGCTGTTCGGCGAGCGCTCGGCGCGGCATGACGCCTTCTTTGCCGGGGAACTGATCGGCTGGCTGGCGGACGGCACGCTGGCGCGTGCAGATCACGCCTGGTCGCGCGACGGCGGCGGGCCGCGCTACGTGCAGGACGCGCTGCGCCTGCAGGCGGATGGCGTGCGGCAATGGGTGGCCGACGGCGCGGCCATCTATGTCTGCGGCAGCCTGCAGGGCATGGCCGGCGGCGTCCATGACGCGCTCGCCGGCATCCTGGGCGCGGACGTGTTGCACCGCCTGGCCGACGACGGCCGCTACCGGCGCGACGTCTACTGAGCCCGAGGCGCGCCACGCGGCGTGCGGAGATCGGCCGCGGCGCTCGCGCCGCGGCCGGCCATGCACTATCTTCGGTGTGAACTGCAAGACATCTGCAGCCATCACAACACGAGGAGACCCGATGTTACGCACCCCCCGCCGCCTGGCCGCTGCGCTGGCCCTGCTCGCCGCCGCCCTTCCTGCCGCTATCCCGGCCGCCATGGCCGAAGCGCCCGCCCGCCAGCAGACCTTTGCCGTGCCCGGCCTGGAAAAACCCGCCAGCGTGCTGGTCGATCGCTGGGGCGTGCCGCATATCTATGCCGGCACGCTGTACGACGCCTTCTATGCGCAGGGCTTCATGGCCGCGCGTGACCGCCTGTGGCAGATCGACCTGTGGCGCAAGCGCGGGCTCGGCGAGATGGCCAAAGACTTCGGTCCGGCCTATGCCGATGGCGACCGCATGGCGCGCGCGGTGCTGTTCCGCGGCGACATGTACCGCGAATGGCTGGCCTATGGCAGCGACGCCAAGCGCGTGGCCGAGGCCTTTGTCGCCGGGGTGAACGCCTACGTTGCGCTGACCGAGCAGAAGCCCGAGCTGCTGCCGCCGGAATTCCGCAAGCTCAACTACAAGCCGGCGCGCTGGCAGGCCGAAGACATCGTGCGCATCCGCCACCACGGCCTGACGCTGAACTTCACCGGCGAGGTCGATCGCGCCCGCCTCTACTGCGAGGCCAAGACCCATGCCGCGCGCGCCGACTGGCTGCGCCGCGAGCTGGACCCGCAGGTCGAACCCGGGCTCAACCCCGGCATCGACCCCTGCACCGTGCCCGCGGCCGAACTGCGCCGCGCCTACGAACTGGCCACCGCCGCCGCGCGCTTCCCGAAGGAAGCCTGGGGCGACGCCCGGGCCGCCGGCATCCCGCTGGACCAACTCTACGCCGTGGTCGATGCCAACAGCGATACCGGCCGCAGCCTGGGCTCGAACAACTGGGTCATCGGCGGCAAGCGCACCAACACCGGCCGCCCGATCCTGGCCAACGACCCGCACCGCTCGCACGGCGCGCCCAGCCTGCGCTACATCAGCCACCTGAATGCGCCCGGGATGTCGGTGATCGGCGCCGGCGAGCCGTTCCTGCCGGGCATCTCGATCGGCCACAACGGCACCATTGCCTTTGGCCTGACGCGCTTCTACATGGACCAGGAAGACCTGTACGGCTACGAGCTGAACCCGGCCAACCCGCGCGAGTACAAGTACAAGGGCCGCTGGGAGCCGATGGAGACCATCACCGAAGAGATCGCGGTCAAGGGCGAGCCCGCGCCGCGCAAGGTCACGCTCGACTTCACCCGCCACGGCCCGGTGCTGGTGTCCGGATCCGGGTACGCCTGGGCGCTGCGCGCCGCGTGGCTGGACCACGGCATGGCGCCGTACTTCGGTTCGATGGACTACATGCGCGCGCGCAACTGGGACCAGTTCCGCGCCGCCATGAACCGCTGGGGCGCGCCTGGCGAGAACCAGGTCTATGCCGACACCGGCGGCAATATCGGCTGGATCCCGGGCGGGCTGACCGTCAAGCGTCCCAACTGGGACGGCCTGACGCCGGTGGCCGGCGACGGCCGCTATGAATGGGCCGGCTATCGCAACATGGACGAGCTGCCGTGGGCCTATAACCCCGCGCCCGGCTATATCGTCACCGCCAATGAAAACAACATCCCGCCCGAGCACCCGGCCGCCAAGCTGGGCGTGGGCTATGAATGGAGCGACAGCTCGCGCGCGCGCCGGCTGAAGGCGGTGGTCGGCGCCAATCCGCGCAGCTCGGTGCAGGATTCGATGGCGTGGCAGAACGACACCGTGTCGCTGCCGGCCCAGCGCGTGGTCGCACTGCTGCAGGAGGTGCGCAGCGATGACCCGCAGCTGGCCCGCGGCCTTGAATTGCTGCGTGGCTGGAACGGCAACGAGCGCGCCGACAGCGCCGCCGCGGCGCTGTTCGAGGTCTGGTTCAGCAAGCATCTGCGCCAGGCCGTGGTGCGCGCCGCGCTGCCGCCCGAAGCCGCACGCCTGGTCGGCGCCGGCGATGCCGCGCGCGTGGTGGCGGTGCTGGAGCAGCCCGGGCCATGGATGCCGCCGGAGCGCCGCAACGCGGTGATGCTCGAATCGCTGAAGGCCGCCATGGCCGAGGTCGAAGCCAAGCTCGGCCCGGACCCGCGCGCCTGGCAATGGGGCAAGCTCCACACCGCCGTGTTCACGCATCCGATGGACCCGATCCTGAGCGATGCCGAACGCCAGCAGTTCAACGTCAATGCGGGCCCGATCGGCGGTTCGGCCTTCACGCCGATGAACACCAGCTACCGCAACACCGATTTCCGGCTGACCGCCGGCGCGTCGTTCCGCATGGTGCTGGACGTCGGCAACTGGGATGCCTCGCGCGTGATCAACACGCCGGGGCAGTCGGGCAATCCCGCCAGCCCGCATTACCGCGACCTCGCGCCGCTGTGGGCCAAGGGCGAGTATTTCCCGCTGGTCTATACGCGCAAGGCGGTGGAGAAGGCGAGCCGGGAGAGGGTGGAGCTGGTGCCGCAGTGATTCTCTAGCTTCGTAACTCCCGCTGGTGTACTCCCTCTCCCGCGTGCGGGAGAGGGAGCAAACCGGCAGCGGATCGAACGCCGCGATTCGCCGTAGGCCTTACTTCAACAACCTCAACACCGCCTCGGCCCCCGCCTCCGACGACGCCGGGTTCTGCCCCGTCACCAGCCGCCCGGCCACCGCCACGTGGCTGGCCCAGTCCTCCCCGCGCGTAAACCGCCCGCCGCTGGCCTTGAGCACATCCTCCACCAGAAACGGCACCACCTCGGTCAGCTGCACCGCCGCTTCCTCGCTGTTGGTAAAGCCGGTGACTTCCTTGCCCTTGACCAGCGGTTGCCCGTCCGCGCCCTTGACGTGCCGCAGCACACCCGGTGCATGGCACACGGCGCCCACCGGCTTGCCGAGCCGGTCGAACTGCTCGATCAGCGCGATCGAACGCTTGTCTTCAGCCAGGTCCCACAGCGGGCCATGGCCGCCGGGATAGAACACCGCGTCGAAGTCGTCGGCCTTCACCTGGTCCAGCGTCAGCGTGCTGGCCAGTGCCTGCTGCGCGGCGGTGTCGGCGCGGAAGCGGCGGGTCGCATCGGTCTGCGCATCCGGATCGTCGCTCTTGGGATCGATCGGCGGCTGGCCGCCCTTGGGCGAGGCCAGCGTCAGGTCAACGCCTGCGTCCTTGAAGACGTAGTATGGCGCGGCGAATTCCTCCAGCCAGAAGCCGGTCTTCTTGCCCGTATTGCCAAGCTGGTCGTGCGAGGTCAGCACCATCAGGATTTTCATGTTGGTTCTCCGGTTTGCGTCCACGGTCGGCCGGGCAGCCCCGGCATTGGCAACATCCTACGCAGCTGGCTATGATTCGAAAACGTCGAATCTTCGATGCCTGCCATCCAAAAAATGAATATCGCCGGCAAGGACCTGAACCTGCTCTACGTCTTCCATGTGCTGTACCAGGAAGGCAACGCCTCGCGCGCGGCGGCGCGCATGGCGCTGAGCCAGCCGGCGCTGAGCCACAAGCTGAACCGGCTGCGCGACGAACTGGGCGACCCGCTGTTCGTGCGCGCGCCGCGCGGCCTGACGCCGACGCCGCGCGCGCATGCGCTGGCGCCGCAGGTGCAGCGGCTGGTGGCGGACCTGGATGCGTTCTACGACGCCTGCGACGGCCGCGATTTCCTGGCACGCAGCGAGGCCGTCCACATCTACACCACCGACTACATGGAGCAGCTGCTGCTGCCGGCGCTGTTGCCGCGGCTGCGCCGCGACGCGCCGGGGGTGGTGCTGGTCACGCACAACACGCGCGGCGAGCTGCCGCGCGAGGAACTGGAGAAGGGCACCTGCGACCTGGCGATCGCCGGCTTCTATGAGAACCTGCCCGACACCTTCCACCAGCAGCGGCTGGGCAGCGAGGATTTCGTGGTGCTGGCCTCGCGCACCAATCGACGCATCGCGAATGGCCTGGACCTGGACGCGTTCCTGGCGTGCGAGCACCTGCTGACCACGCTGACCGGCGATCTCAACGGCGTGGTGGATCGCGCGCTGGCGCGGCTGGGACACCGGCGCACGGTGGTGGCGGGTTTGTCGAGCTTCCTGGCGCCGAGCCGGCTGGTGCGCGGTTCGGCGCTGTTGCTGACCTGCCTGCGCTCGGTCGCGCAGGAAGCGGTGGCGCGCGATCCCGACCTGGTGATGCTGCCGGTGCCGTTCGCGCTGCCGCGGGTCGACATGATGCAGATCTGGCACGCGCGCACCGATGCTGACCGGCTGCGGCGCTGGCTGCGCCAGCAGATCCAGGAAGCGGCCAGCGCCATCGGCGCGGCCGCGCCCGCGGCGCGCCGGCCGCGCGTCAGGCGCGGTTGACCACCGGTACCAGCGCGCCGTGCACGGCGCGTGCCGCGTCCGACGCCAGGAACACGATCACGTCGGCCAGCGCGTCCAGGCCGACCCAGCGGGAGCTGTCTGCATCCGGCATGGCCTGGCGGTTCTCGGGCGTGTCGAGGATGCTGGGCAGCACCGCGTTGACGCGGATGCCCTGGTCGCGCAGTTCGGCCGCCATCGATTCGGTGACGCGCGCCAGCGCATCCTTCGAGGCGCAGTAGGCGCCCATCTGCGCCAGCCCGCGCGCCGCCGAATTGGCGCCGACGTTGACGATGGCGCCGCCGCCCGCGGACAGCATGTGCGGCACCACCGCGCGCGCCATGTTCAGCACCGTGCCCACGTTCATGTCGAACAGGCGGTTCCAGTCGGCGGGGCTGGTCTCGTGGATGCCCGTGCCCATCGCAAAACCACCGGCCAGATTGCACACCACGTCGATGCGCCCGCACGCCTGCACGGCGTCGCCGATGGCCTTGGCCAGGCTGTCCGCATCGAGCAGGTCGGCCTGCAGCGCCAGGTGGCCGCTGCCGGCTTCCGGCAATGGTGCGTCGTGACGGTCCAGCAGCACCACGCGCGCGCCGGCCTGTGCAAAGGCGTGCGCGACCGCGCGCCCAAGGTTGCCGCGTGCGCCGGTGACCAGTACGTTCTTGCCGTTGAAGTTCATTTGCGTGCTCCTGCGCCGTGGCGGCGCGCATTGTCGTGATCAGGC
This sequence comes from Cupriavidus mimosae, assembly GCF_023952485.1. Lineage (NCBI taxonomy): Bacteria > Pseudomonadati > Pseudomonadota > Betaproteobacteria > Burkholderiales > Burkholderiaceae > Cupriavidus > Cupriavidus mimosae. The sequence continues at coordinate 127,659 of NZ_JALHRY010000016.1, forward strand.
TTCGCCCCGGCCTTTACCATCGTGGCCGGCAGCAAAAAACGCAAGCCAGTCTACGCAACGGCACGCAACATAAGCTTGCGAAAACGCCTCGGGCTAACCCTCGAAACGCACAGGAAGTTGCGCGGCGACTTACCGCCTGCGCCGTGCCCGGGCCGGGGCAGGCACGGCGCCCGCCGCTTCCTTCGCCGCGGCGTCTTCCAGGAACTGCACCAGCAACTGCGCCGCGGGCGACAGCAGTGCGAAGTCGCGGCAGCAGATCGCAAAGCGCCGGCGTGCCCAGTCGTCGCGCAGCGGAATCACGTGCAGGCCGAAGGCCGTGGCAATCAGCGTGGCGATCTCGGCCGGGATGATGACGATGCCGAGTTCGGCGCGCACGCAGCGCAGCGCGGCGTCGAAAGTGGACACCACCGCGCGATGCGCCAGGCGGCGGCCCAGGATCGCGGCATAGCGCGTCAGCATGATCTGCACCGCGGTCTGCGCCGGCATGGCGATCTGGTCGTAGTCCAGCGTGTCTTCGAACCGGCAGCTGTCCGCGCGCGCCAGCGGGTGCCCGGGATAGACCACGGCGGCGAGGTGATCGGCGCGGTACGGGCGCGTCTGGAAGCCTTCCAGGTCGGCCGCGTCCCAGCAGATGCCCAGCGGCGCCGTGCCGTCGCGCAGCGCGCGCACCACTTCGCTGCTCAGGCTCTCCTCGATGGTCACGCGCACGTCTCGGTGCGCTGGCAACCGCATGAAGGCGGCGATGTCGTCCGGCAGTGATTCCGCCATGATCGACACCGTGGCGAGCAGGCGCACCTGCCCGCGCACGCCGGAGCCGTAGTCAACCATGTCGCGCGTCACGCGGTCGGCCGCCGCCAGCATGGCGCGCGCATGACCCAGCACGATCTCGCCGGCGGGGGTGGGGATGACACCGCGGCGGCGGCGTTCCAGCAGCGTAGCGCCAACGGTCTCTTCCAGTTGCGCCAGCCGCTTGCTGATGGCGGAAGCGACGATGTGTTCCTGTTCGCCCGCGCGCGCCATGTTGCGGGTTTCGCAGACGGCGACGAACAGGCGCAGCGTGGTGAGGTCGAGGTCTCGCATGACGGGGGCGACTTGGTTTCCGGATTGGAATGCTACGCCGCCTGGACGCGCGATGACATCGCATCCGGGAAATCCCGGAGCGTGACAGAGGTCACGGGAGGACTTTCCGTTTCGGCATGTCTGGATGCGTAAACCATCGCTTCAGCTTGCCGGCAGAAACTCATAGAGTTGTCCCGTCGCCCCCGCACAGACGCCTCACCAGTCCCCGAGAACCATGACCCATTCCTTGCCCAGCCAGGCCGTGATCCGCGAAGTCGGACTGCGCGACGGCCTGCAAAGCATCCGCACCATCCTGCCTACCGCCCGCAAGCTCGCCTGGATCCGCGGCGCGCACGCCGCCGGCCTGTGCGAGCTGGAAGTCGGCTCGTTCGTCCCCGCCCGCCTGCTGCCGCAACTGGCCGATACCGCCGAGCTGGTCGCGTTCGCGCGCACGCTGCCGGGCCTGTTCACCTCGGTGCTGGTGCCCAACCTGCGCGGCGCGCAGGACGCGCTCGACAGCGGCGCCGATTTGATGATCGTGCCGCTGTCGGCCAGCCATGCCCACAGCCTGGCCAACCTGCGCAAGACGCCGGATGAAGTCGTTGCCGAAGTGGCGCGCATCCGCGCCGCGCGCGATGCCAGCGGCGCGAAGACGCTGATCGAAGGCGGCGTCGGCACCGCATTCGGCTGCACCCTGCAGGGCCATGTCGATGCCGACGAAGTGCTGCGGCTGATGCAGGCGCTGCTCGATGCCGGCGCCGACCGCGTCAGCCTGGCCGATACCGTCGGCTATGCCGATCCGCGCATGGTGCGCGAGCTGTTCGCGCGTGCCGTCGCTATCGCCGGCGAGCGCTTCTGGTGCGGCCATTTCCACGACACGCGCGGGCTCGGGCTGGCCAATGTCTGTGCCGCGCTCGAAGCCGGCGTGACCCGCTTCGACGCCTGCCTGGCCGGCATCGGCGGCTGCCCACATGCGCCCGGTGCCAGCGGCAACGTGGCCACCGAAGACCTGGCCTACCTGCTCGGCAGCATGCGCATCGGCACCGGCATCGATATCGGGCGCCTGCTGGCGCTGCGTGAAGACATGGCCGGCTGGCTGCCCGACGAGACCCTGCACGGCACGCTGTGGCGCGCCGGCCTGCCCAAGACCTACGCGGCCCGCCCCGCGGCCATCGCTGCCTGAGACAAGAGATGACCCAAGACAACAGCAACTCCCTGCCGCTCGCCGGCGTGCGCGTGGTCGAATTCACGCACATGGTGATGGGCCCCACCTGCGGCATGATCCTGGCCGACCTGGGCGCCGAAGTGATCAAGATCGAACCGCCCGGCGGGGACAAGACCCGCACCCTGCCTGGGCTGGGCATCGGCTTCTTCCGCGCCTTCAACCGCAACAAGAAGAGCGTGGTGCTCGACATCACCACCGACGCAGGCCGCGCCGCCGCGGCGGAACTGGCGGGCCAGAGCGACATCCTGCTGGAAAACTTCCGTCCCGGCCTGATGCAGAAGCTCGGGCTGGACTACGCCACGTTGTCGCGCGACTACCCGCACCTGATCTACGTGTCGCACAAGGGCTTCCTGCCCGGCCCGTACGAGCACCGGCTGGCGCTCGATGAAGTGGTGCAGATGATGGGCGGCCTGTCTTACATGACCGGCCCGAGCGGCCGGCCGCTGCGCGCCGGGACCTCGGTCAACGACATCATGGGCGGCATGTTTGGCGCCATCGGCGTGCTGGCCGCGCTGCGCGAGCGCGATCGCACGGGCAAGGGGCAGGAGATCCAGAGCGCGCTGTTCGAGAACTGCGTGTTCCTGGCCTCGCAGCACATGCAGCAATACGCGATGACCGGCGAGCCGCCGCCGCCGATGCCATCGCGCGTGTCGGCGTGGAGCGTGTATGACGTGTTCACGCTGGCACAGGACGAGCAGCTCTTTATCGGCGCGGTCAGCGACAAGCAGTTCGTCACGCTGTGCCACGTGCTGCAGCATCCGGAACTGGTCGACAAGCCGGAGTACGCCAGCAACACCTCGCGCGTGGCCGTGCGCCCGCAACTGCTGGCAGAACTGGGTGCGATCCTGCGCCACCATCGCTGCGCGGAACTGGCGCCGAAGCTCGAAGCCGCAGGGATTCCCTATGCACCGATCGTGCGCCCGGACCAACTGCTCGACGATCCGCACCTGCTCGCCAGCGGCGGGCTGGTGCCGATGCAGGCAGACGACGGCTCGACCACACCCACCGTGCTGCTGCCGCTGCTGATGGGGGGGCGCCGCCCGGGTGTGCGCAGCCCGCTGCCCCGCGCCGGCGAGCACAACGAAGAAATCCTGGCGCGGCTCGGCACGGAACGCCGCGCAAGCGCCTGAGAGGTATGCCGCGGCACAGCGGCACCCGCCACGCCCTACGATAACGATTACGGAGACAAAGCATGCAACGTCGCACCCTGCTCAAGTCCGCGCTGGCGCTCCCCGCCATGCTCGCTGTCACCCTCGCCGTCCCCGGCCTCGAAGCGCTGGCCCAGGGCGGATCGGGCAAGCCCGTGCGCCTGATCCTGCCGATCAGCGCCGGCTCCGGCGTCGACAACATCGCGCGCGCGGCCGGCCCGGCGCTGGGCAAGGCCTTCGGCCAGCCGGTGGTGATCGAGAACCTGCCAGGGGCCGGCGGCATCACCGGCGCCGCCGCGGTGGTCAAGGCGCAGCCCGACGGCAGCACGTTGGGGCTGGTGTCGAACAACCACGTGATCAACCCGAGCGTGTTCCGCACCATGCCGTTCGACGCGATCCGGGACGTGACCCCGATCAGCGTGCTCGGCACCACGCCGCTGGTGCTGGTGGTCAATCCCAAGGTGCCGGCGAAGAACGTGAAGGAACTGGTGGCGCTGCTCAAGGCCAGGCCCGACAGCTACAACTACGCCTCGTCGGGCAACGGCACCATCATCCACCTGGCGGGCGAGATGTTCCTGGACGAGGCCGGCGTGACGGCACGTCACGTGCCGTACAAGGGCACCGGTCCGATGGTCAACGACCTGCTGGCCGGACAGGTGGAAATGGGCGTGGTCGCGCTCAACGCAGTGGCGCCGCACCTGAAGGCGGGCACGCTGCGCGCCATCGGCCTGTGCGGCGACAAGCGCAGCGCCGCCGCGCCGGACATTGCCACCATCGCCGAACAGGGCCTGCCGCGCTACAACGTCGCCGGCTGGTTCGCGGTCATCGGCCCTGCCGGCATGCCGGCGGCCGAAGTCAAACGCACGCACGATGCCTTTGCCAAGGCCTTCACGTCTCCCGAAGTGCTGGAAGCGATGAAGAAGCAGGGCACGGTGATCGAGCCCGGCACGCCCGAGGCCGCCGCCGCCTTCTTCCGCAGCGAAGCCGCACGCTACGCCGCGCTGGTGAAGAAGGCCAACGTCAAGGTCGAATAGGCCGGCGACCACACCCGCGGCACATTGACCGGCAAGCGCCTAGAATGTCCTGCATCCCGCCATGCAGGAGCACGATCATGCCAGGCAAGCCCGTCAGGATCCCCGGCCCCGACCATCCCATCACCATCACGCCGACCGCCGGCAGGGTGGTGGTCAAGGTGGCCGGCATCACGATTGCCGACAGCGATGCCGCGCTGACCCTGCAGGAGGCGGCCTATGCGCCGGTGCAGTACATCCCGCGCGCGCACGTCGACATGGCGCGGCTCGAGCGCAGCGCGCATGCCACCTACTGCCCGTACAAGGGCGACTGCAGCTACTTCTCCATTCCGTGCGGCGGCGAGCGCGGGCGCAATGCGGTCTGGAGCTATGAGGCGCCGTATGCCGCCGTTGCCGCCATCGGCGCGTACCTGGCGTTCTATCCGGACCGTGTCGACAGCATTGAAATCATCGGACCCTAGGTTTCGAGCGCCGCATCGATCATCGCCGCGGCCAGGCCGATCACCAGCGCGATGGCCGAGGCGATAAAGCAGCGCACCGTCTTGCGATACTCCGGCACTGCATCGTCCTCGACGCGCAGCGCGCGGAACAGCGCGACGATCTGCAGCACCACCGCGGCCAGCAGCGCCACCGCCGCCAGCAGCGAGCGCCAGTCCCATTCGCCCGGGCTTTCGAAGCCCCAGAAGCGCCAGAATCCCAGCGAGAAGCCCAGCAGCACGGTGATCGCGGTGATGATGCCCTGGCGATAGCCGGTGGGCACCACTTGCGGGGCCGGCTTGGAGGGTGCCGCTGGCTCGGGCGCGGTCATGGGCTTCAGGCCGGCGGAACCGGCATCTGCACCACGGCGAGCGTGGCGTCGGCGGGGCCGACCACCTTGCTGGCGTGGCCCTTGCCGGTGGTGTCTTCGAGCAGCAGTGCGCTGCCTGTCGGCAGCGCGCGGCGTTCGCCATCGCTCGCCTCGAATTCCATCGCGCCACCCAGCACGAAGATCCACATGCGCAGTGGCGACGGATGGGGCTCGCCGACCCAGCCAGCGGGCACGACCAGGAAGCCTTGCCGGGCGGCTTCCTGCAGCGGCGATACCCAGAACGCGCGCGCAGGCGGCGCGAACAGGCGCTCGGTGACGGCAACGGCAAGCGGCGCGAAGTGCGATTCGCCGGCCGCATCCGCATACAGCCGCGCGAACGCCAGCGGCGCCCGCCCGGTGGTGGCGGGCGGCTCGATGGTGGCCATGATGGACCTCCCTGCGGCGCATTGGCGCGCCGCCTCGTCATGCAGCCAGTCTAGGCTGCCGGACGCGGAGTGCAATGCCGGCCCGGGCCTGCGTGGTCCGCTTCAGCCCTTGCTGAAGATGCTGTAGAAGTCCGGCGCGCCGCTGTCCGGCATGCTCAGGTCGAGCGAGCCTTCGATGTGTTCCAGGTGTTCCGCCATCAGCGCGCTGGCGCGCGCGGCATCGCGCTGCTCGATGGCATCGATCAACTGCCGGTGCTCGTGCTCGGCGCAGGCGGGGGCGCCGGGGCGATCGTACAGCGTGATGATCAGGCAGGTCAGCGACACCATCTCGCGGATCAGCTTTTCCAGGATGGCGTTGCCGGCCATCTCGGCCAGCAGGATATGGAACTCGCCCGACAGGCGGATCATCGCCGCGCGGTCGCCGCGCGCGCGCGCGTTGTCTTCTTCCATGGCATGGCGGCGCAGGCTGCGCACCTTGGCCGGCGTGGCGCGTTGTGCGAGTTCGGCGGCCAGTGCGGGCTCGACCACGCGGCGCGCCTGGAACACCTCGCGCGCCTGGTCCACGCTGGGGCTGGAGACAAAGGCGCCGCGGTTGGGCACCAGCGTTACCAGCTTCTCGTGCGCCAGGCGCGCAAACACCTGGCGGATGCGCGCCCGGCTGGCCCCGGTCACTTCGCACAGCCGTTCCTCGACCAGCTTGGTGCCCGCCAGCAGGCGGTGTTCCATGATGGCGTAGAGCAGGCTCAGGTAGATCGCCTCGGTGGCCGAAGCCTCGCTGGCGGCGCCTTCCTGGCCGGTCTCGTCGTCCGGGGCGGCATTGGCTGCGGCTTTGGGCACGGTTTTGGGGGCGGCCCTGGTGGCCGCCCGGCGCGGGGCTTTGGCGGCGGCGCCGGGCGCCGCCTTTTTCGGTGTGGTTGCCATATCAGGGTACGGACATTCAGCCTGTCGCCGCAACTGGCGACGAAACACGGCTATATCGTACACAACTATGGCGACAGCGACGGCGCGGGGTCAGGCCGGGGCGGTTTCCCTGCATGCAGCGCGCGCTCCGGCAGCGGCGTCGCCCGCCTGGAACGGATGCGCCTGCGCCCAGTGCCGGGCGATATCGACACGGCGGCAGATCCAGACCTGGTCGTGTCCCTGCACGTAGTCGAGGAAGCGCTGCAGGGCGCGGAAGCGGCCCGGGCGGCCAAGCAGGCGGCAGTGCATGCCGATCGACAGCATCTTGGGGCTGTCCTGTCCCGCGGGATCGCCTTCTTCATACAGCACGTCGAACGCATCCTTCAGGTACTGGAAGAACTGTTCGCCGGTATTGAAGCCTTGCGGCGTGGCGAAGCGCATGTCGTTCGAA
>NZ_JALHRY010000017.1:0-120001 GCF_023952485.1 Cupriavidus mimosae
GTCTGTGCACCCGGTGCATGCCACGCCGTACTTCGCCACCTGGACCGTGGGCGTGGTATTTGCCGCGATTGCCGCCTTCGTGCCGCTGAACGTGCTGGCGGAGCTGATCAATATCGGCACGCTGGCCGCCTTCACCCTGATCTCGGTGGCGGTGCTGGTGCTGCGCAAGACCCGGCCCGAACTGCCGCGCGCGTTCCGCTGCCCGGGCGTGCCGGTGGTGCCGCTGCTGTCGATCGGCTTCTGCCTGTTTTTGATGGCGCACCTGCAGGCGCTGACCTGGGCCGCCTTCCTGGTGTGGCTGGCGCTGGGGCTGGTGATCTACTTCGCCTATGCGCGGCGCAATGCCGTATTGCACAGCGCCGCCAGGTAGACGCCAGTATGGGGGCGAAACGCCCCCTGGAATCACAAGTCCTCCACGCCCTCCCCGTCAGCCGCCGGGAACCTTATTTCGCGGGCACCACCAGCGGCGAACCCTTCGTGACGATATAGGTTGCCAGTTCCGATGCCAGGCCGCTGCCAACATTCCGTGCTGAATGCGGCGTGCCTGCCGGGATGAACAGCGATTCCCCTGCCTTCAGCGTCACCGGCCGCTGATCGCCAAGCTGATACTCAAGGCTGCCCTGCAACACATGGGCAATCTCTTCACCCGGGTGTGCGTGCCTGGGCGCGAACGCACCCGGTTCAAAATCCACCCGAACCTGAATGCCTTCCTTGCCCGCGACGCTGAGTTCATGGCTGACCAGGTCAGCCCGATGGATCCCCGGTGCCTGTGCGTGGGCGTGGTGGAACGTTGCGGCAAGGCCGGCGACGGTCATGGCGGCGGTTGCAAACTTGGCGAGATTCATTTCGGATGGTCCTCCTGTTCGGATTGAGATATATGCAAATCGCATGGTCTAGCGCGCGTCGAACGCGGCTTGTACTTCTGAAACCGTCGCAGCCTTGTCCTGCAGGTGCGGATAATGGCCAAGGCCGGGCAAGACCTTCATCTCCAGGCCGGCGCGACCCGCCAGTTCCTCGCCCATCTCCTTGCGGATATAGATGTCCTTCTCGCCCCAGATCACGCTGACAGGCGTTCTCAGCTTGCCCAGGTTCGCCTCAAAGTAGTCCTGGTCACGCGTGAAATGAGAGTAGTAGTGGTAGAACGCATCGGCAGACGTCAGCGCGCCGTTTTGCCAGCCGAAGGCGATGTCGGCCCTGAATTCCGGGGTCAATGCAAAGTGCGAGGACTCGGGAAGTCCGCGGGTAAATGCGTTCTGCAGAATTTCGTCGCGTGTGCGGTTGAACGCGGCATGAATCGCGTCGGCGGCGGCGGGTTCCTTGAGCCCTTGCAGGCGCTCCTGCATAAACTGCGGACGGTTGAATGGCGCAAAGTCACCGACAACAATGCGCCTGGCGATGGCCGGGTCGTCGAGGGCCGCCAGCAGGGCCGGCAAGGCGCCAATGTCGGTCGCGTAGATCACCAGGTTGTGCTTGTCGATGTCTGCCGTGGCGATGTAGTCCTTGAGCACCTTTGCATAATCCCTGGGTGCGTATGCAAACCTGTCGGTCGCGGGACGGGAGGAGCCGCCATAGCCCGGCCAGTCGAACGCATGGGCCTCGTAGTCCTGGCCAAGTTGCGCGGCAATTTCCTTCCACGCGTACAGCGTCTCGGGGAATCCATGCAGGAACAGCACCGTGCCCTTTCGCTCGGCATTGCGGACGATCAGGCGCCTCAACTTGATATCGGGGCTGACCTGGATGAAGCCGATTTCCGGCACGGGTGGTGGTGGCGCCGCTGCGCGGGCGCCGCCAATGAACAGCGTGGCGGCCAACGCTACAGCGCCGGCGGCCGTGAGTCTTAGTGCACTGCGAACTGTCAATGTCTTGCTCATGTCATCTCCCTCCTGCCTGGTGGTTTGCAGGCAAACCGACCAACGCGCGGATATACGTTGCATAGCCAGCATTGAACGATGCGGATGTATCCCTGCTGTAGCGAACGGTGGCACCTGATGTATTAGTTCGTATCTGCAGGTTGTGCCGCTACGTTGTCATACAAAACTGCCGACAGCCCGCCGCGGCGGCGTGTTCAGATGCAAGGCCTATCCTGAAATCGCCCGTCACATCCGACCTGGATGTGCGTGTGGAGGCAACCCTCCGCATCAAAGGAAAACGCCATGCACCCTATCGTCAAGTCCCTTTCAGCCGCCGCCATTGCAGCCGCGTTCTGCGCGAGTGTCTGCGCGCAACCTGCACAAGACGCCATCCGCCCGCCTGCCATTCTTCCCCTCGGCAGCGAACCCGCACCAAAGTTGCTGCCCTATGCGGCGCTGCCGGAGCCGCTCGCGCGCGGCGTAGTCATCGTCCAGTTTCGCACCGAGAATTTCCGCGTCATGCCGATATTCGGCAATGCCGCCGCCGGGATCTCGCCTCGCATCGGGCACTTGCACGTGACGGTTGACGATACTCCCGGCACCTGGGCACATACAAGCGAGGATCCGATCATCGTGGTCGGCCTCACGCCGGGGCCGCACAGGCTGCGCCTGGAGCTGGCCGATCCCGGCCACAAGATCCTCGCCACCGAGGTGGTCACCGTCACGGTGCCTGACGTCAAGGCCTCGGGCTCGGCGCCGGCATCCGCGTCCGGACCCCACCGGCATTGATCGGATTCAAGCCTGTCGGTAGCGCGCACTGGCAGCGACCGGCTTTATGGCAAATCGCCACCAGCCACCATGACGGTGGGCTACGCGCCGGGTAGTCACACGTTCCCCACCCGCACAACGTTTTCATTTGCTGGATAAGGAAGGTAAGATTTGGCAACAAGCTCAACATTGGACCTACCGTGGATCTGGCGGCCCTGGCTGACTTCAATCTGGTTGCTGCGCAAGGAGGCTTCGGCAAGGCCAGCCGATACAGCGGCCGCCCCAAGGCGACGCTGTCCCGGCGCGTGATGGATCTGGAGGACAGCCTCGGTGTACGGCTGTTCGAGCGCGGCACCCGATCGCTCAAGCTCACCGAGGCAGGCCGCGCGCTGTACGAACGCACGCATCCGCTCGTGGCGGAAATCCTGGAAGCCGGGGACCTTGCCGCAACGGGCTTGTCGACACCCAGAGGACGCCTGCGCATCAGCGCGCCAGTGCTGTTTTCCCACACCATGATCGGCAAGCTTGCCGCTGGCTTCGCCAGCGCCTACCCCGATGTGGTGCTGGAAATCAACGCCGAGGACCGCAATGTCGATCTGGTCGAAGAGAACTACGATGTGGCCATACGGGTGAATCCACGGCCTAACGAAATGCTGGTGGGGCGCTGTTTTGCGCGTGACGAGATGCTGGTAGTCGCGCCCGCCTCGATGCCAGTTCCGGACGGTCAGGACGGCGATGTCTTCGACGTCCCGGCCGTGGTGCTCGCCAGTGGCTTCGACAGCGGGCATTGGACCTTCACGCATGAAGGCCGGCAAATCACGCTCAATCCGCGGGAACGCCTGCGCATGTCGTCGCTTATTCCGGTTCGCGATGCGGTGCTGGCTGGTGCCGGTGTTGGCCTGCTGCCGCGCTCGTTGCTCACCTTGCCATGCGTAGACGAGGCAGCATTGAACATATGGGGTCCTGTCCCGGACCGCCCCATTGAGTTGTGGGTATTGCATTCATCCCGACGGCTCTCGAGTTCAAAAGTCAACGCCTTCATCGACTATCTGAGCAACGCGTTTCCTGCGCGGAAACTGTTTGCGGCGCGATGATGCTGGCAACCCGTGTTACCGCCGACGGATAGAACCAGCACCGTCACCGGCCACGCGCATTGGCAAGCAAACAAAAAAGAGCTATCCCGCAGGATGGCTCAACGCTCCATATGGAGCACCATTGTGGCGCCCGTATCCGAGGCGGACGAGTCTGCGCCCTCTCGGCCACCGAATCGCCGGCGATCAGGCTACCTTGGCCGCAACGTTCGACGTGGCCAGCCTGGGATAGTCGGTGTAACCCTCGGCACCTCCGCCGTAGAACGTCATTTGGTCGGCCTCATTCATCGGTTCGCCGATGCGAAGCCGGTCCACGACGTCAGGATTGGCAAGCGCCCATCGCCCAATCGGGGCCATATCCGCCAGTCCTGCTTCAATATCCTTTCCGACGGCATCGACCGGCCGGTTGATTCGATTGACAAGCAGTATTCCGCGCCAGATGGCGCGAATGTCCTTCAGCAATGGCTCGTCGCCGCCGTGCGCGAGATGCAGGTAGGCAAGGTCGAGCTGCGCCAGTTCGCCAACCAGATGACGGTACAAGTCGCCATAATGCTCGCCCTCGTCGATGCCACCCAGGCGCGACCCGGGCGACAGGCGGATGCCGGTGCGATCGGCGCCGATCTCGGCCGATACCGCGGCCGCGACTTCCATCGCGAACCGGATCCGGTTCGGGATCGAACCGCCATAGTTGTCCATGCGCGTGTTGGCGTTAGGAGCGAGGAATTGCTGAATCAGGTAGCCGTTGGCGCCGTGGATTTCCACGCCGTCGGCCCCCGCTTCCACCGCCATTGCGGCAGCACGTCGAAAGTCCGAAATGGTGGCCAGCAGCTCCACTTGCGTCAAGGCACGCGGCATCGGAACCGGAAGCATGCCCGAGGGGGTGTAGAGCTCGACGTTCGGCGCAATTGCCGATGGCGCAACGGCCTGCCGGCCGTGTGGTGTATTGGCCGGGTGCGACATGCGGCCTGCATGCATAAGCTGGATGAACAGGTGACCGCCTTCAGCGTGCACCGCATCGGCTACCTTGCGCCAGGCGGCGACATGCGCCTCGGTATGGATGCCAGGGGAATTGGGAAACCCTTGCCCGTCCTCCGATGGCTGCGTGCCTTCGGTAATCAGCAGTCCAAGCGAGGCCCGTTGCGCATAGTATTCGGCAGCCAGCGGTCCCGGCGTGCCATCGGATAGCGCGCGACTGCGCGTAAGCGCAGACATAGCCAGTCGATGCTTCAGGGTCATGCGCCCTACGCGGACGGGATCCCAGATGGTGGTCATTGATTACTCCAGAAGGATGAATGGAAGAGCGCCTGACGCGTGGTGTGAACGTTAGACCGTTCCGGATAAGGGCGGTAGACCGCAAAAATCAGACACCTCATCCCATATCTGGATCACTCCTCCTTCGACCGCCGGAGATCCCGCTCGAGATCTGATCGCATTCTTGCGCGTTGAAAATGCACAAATGCCGCGCATCGGATTGCCCCGCAATGCTAGTCTGGCTGCTGGATCGTCTCTCCCTGGCGGTCCTTCGCCCAAGGAGCAGATCATGGTTGGCAATGCGCGTTCAATCGACAAGAAGGCGACCTACTGGGGTGTCCCGTGGGAAGAGGCATACGGCTATGCGCAGGCGGTGCAGGTGGGTAACGATATCTATGTTTCCGGCCAGCTCAGCCACGACAGCAGCGGCAACCTGGTGGCGCCGGCATCCCTCGACGCAAGCGGCCGGCCGCGCGATTTTTCCATGATGGAAGCCCAGATGCGCGCCACCTACGAAAACCTGTCGGGCATTCTTGCGCGCTTCGGCGCCACACTCGACAACGTGGTGGAGGAAACGCTGTATGTGCTCGACGTGGATGCGGCATTCGCTGCCGCCGGCACGGTGCGCAAGGAGGCCTACGGCACCGAACGGCCGCAATGCGCAAGCAATCTGATCGGCGTTTCCAGGCTGGCCATGGCACCGCAATTGATTGAGATCGCCTGCAAGGCGGTGCTGAGGCCGGCGGCGGCAGCCTGACCGCGGCGGCCGGGCTTCGGCCTACGCGCCGCCGACAGGCTCCCGGCCCTCGATCAATGCCTTGCGCTCGGCGACAGCGGCTGCGCAGAAGCTCATGAACGCCTGAACGCGCCGGGACCTTCGGATATCCGGATGGGTGAGCAGCCAGAGTTCATCCCGCAGCTCGGGCACGACGGGACCGACGCGCACCAGCCCGGGCATGATATCTCCCAGCATGCACGGCAGAAACCCCACGCCGAGCCCGGCTGCGATGGCCGCGCTGACCGCTGCGACGGAGTCGGAACGGTATGAAATATTGGCGGAGGCGACCCGGCGCTCGACGTATTGAGATGCCTTGAGAGCGGACAATTGGCCCGCATAGGATACCCACGCGCGATCGTAGAGGCCATCGGCCGCGGGCACGTTGCGGCCGAACTGCGTCGCACAGCCGTAAGGCGCCCACGCGATGGTCGCGAGCTTTCGACCGATCAGGCTTTCCGACGGGCGCCGGGTCGCCCGGAATGCAATATCGGATTCGTCGCGGGCAAGGTTCAGGGCGCCGTTGCCGACCAGCACCTCGACCGCCACCGCGGCATTGCGCGTTTTGAAGTCCGCGATGATGGGCGTGAGGAAGTACAGCAACAGAGAGTCGCTGGTCGTGATCCGCAATGTCCCCAGCGGTCCGTGCAGGCCGCGCGAGACACGTCTGGCGACGCTGACGACATCGAGCTCGACGCGCTCGCACAGCGCGCGCAACTCCAATCCCTCGGCCGTGAGCCTGTAGCCGGCACGCCGCCGGTCGAACAGCGTGACGCCGAGCGCCGCTTCGGCCTGCGCCACCCGGCGCGACACCGTGGATACGTTGATGCCCAGCTTGCTGGCGGCGATCGCACGACTGCCGCTTTCGCTGAGCGTCTTGATGATGCGCAGGTCGTCCCAGGACAGGCGCTGGGCGGCGTCGCCCGACGCCCGCCCTGCGCGCTCGCGCGCGTCATTGCCCGGCACGCTATCTGGGGATGTCGATTGCACGTTGGTGGCTCCCGCGATGGCATCGAGATCCGCCCGGTGTTCGGGACCCGACTGCTTCAGGCTGCAGCAGCGAGGGCAGATTCGGGGGCACGGCGGAAGCTGATGGCGAGCCGATTATAGGCATTCATCAGCCCGATGGCCATGGTGAGGTCGGCGAGTTCTTTTTCGCTGAACACCGCCGCGGCCCGTCGAAAGTCTTCGTCGGGCACATGGGTGTCAGCGACGCGGGTGACGGATTCCGTCCAGGCCAGCGCCGCCTGCTCGCGTTCGCTGAACAACGGCCCCGCTTCCTGCCAGGCCTGCACAAGCGCGAGCTTTGCCGGCGTAACGCCCTTCTTGATCAGGTCGCGCGTATGCATGTCGAGGCAATACGCGCACCCATTGATCTGGCTTACGCGCAGATAGACCAGGTCGACCAGCACGTCTTCCAGGCCCGATTGCATGACATAGCCGTATACACCGCCAAATGCCTTGACGCCGCCCGCCGATACCTTGGTGTAGTCCAGTCTCATTTCAAACTCCTAGTTGTCGTAGATGGTCAGTTCCTGGTCGGCCGTATCGACTACGAACACGGCCAGCAGCTTTGCCGGCCTGGTCTTGCTCGCATTGCGGCTCACCGGATGGCGGGAGCCCGGATTCTCGAAGAAGCTCTCCCCGGCCTTGTAGATACGTTCCGGCTCGTCGTTCACCTTGCTGGCGATGCTGCCCGAAACGACGTAGGCATAGATGAACGAGGACCTGGCATGGGTGTGCGGCAGCGAAGCACCACCGGGCGGATAGAAAACCTCGACAGCAATGAGCGACTTGCCCGGGATATTGGGGATCTCCTTCGAGAAATTGGGCTTCACCGTGTCGCCAGTGCCGTGCGCCGCTGCGACCCCGGCAAAGGCCATACCCGTTGCCGCCAGCAGGGAAAGAAGAATGCGTTGCGGTTTCATGTTTGGCTCCTTGGAGGCTAGAATCATGCACCTCACCTGGTTCACAAGAAAGAACCAAAAACGCAATTTTTGAATGCACCAGAGGCGATGACCAAGATCCTGGATCTGAAGCTGGACCGTGCGTCCAGAACCTCACTGGCGGAACAGATACGGCTGGGTATCACCGGTGCGATCGAGAGTGGCGTACTGGTTCCAGGCGCCAGGTTGCCGTCGTGGATCGACCTCGCGGCCCAGCTTGGCGTGGCGCGAGGCACTGTCAAGACTGCCTACGAGCGCCTGACCGATGCGCAATTGGTGGTTTCATCGCGTGCCGGCGGCACCAGGGTTTCCGCACAGGCCACGGCCGCAAGGCCCCACGCGGGACAAGTGCGTTCGGTCGAGACCGATCTGCGCTCGGGGCTGTACCAGCATTTCCTGCCGGGTCCCGCAGTGTTCCAGATGGGCGTGCCGGCATCGGACTGCTTCCCTGCCCCCTTGTTCGCACGGCTGCGATCGCGGGCGGCACGTGACGAGGTGGAGGCGCCGGCGACCTACCCGGATCCGCGCGGCGAGCACGAACTCCGCAGAGAGATCGCGGCGCACCTGGCATTGTCCCGGGCCATAGATTGCCAGCCGTCGCAGGTCTTCATTACCGCAGGGTTTACCGGCGCGCTCGGTGTCACGCTGCGGGTAATCCAGCCCGAAGGACGGCAGGCCTGGGTCGAGAACCCGGGCTTTCTTCCCAGTCGCAGAGCCATGGCACTGTCCCGGCTCACGACCGTTCCCATCCCGGTCGATGAAGACGGCATCGACGTCGGCTACGGCGAGGCGCATGCACCGGATGCCGCGGTGGCGCTGGTCACTGCGGGTCAGCAGGCGCCACTGGGCCCGACCCTGTCACTCGGTCGCCGCGTGCAACTCCTCGAATGGGCCAGTCGCACGGGCGCCTGGATCATCGAGGACGATTACCTTGGCGAACTCCAGCTCAGGCGTCGCGCGGCTCCCGCACTGGCATCGCAGGATCGGGCCGGGCGGGTCATCCATATCGGGTCCTTCAGCAAGACACTCAGCCCCACGCTGCGGCTCGGCTTCGTGGTCGTGCCGCCTGGCCTGGTATCGCGCTTCGAAGAAGTCGTCGCCTGCCTCGCTTCCGCGCCAGGGCCGGCGGTGCAAATGGCGACCGCCGAGTTTATGCGGGATGGGCACTATCTGCGGCACCTGCGCCGCATGAAACGCATTTACGCAGCCCGCAGCGATGCGCTTCTGGCTGCGCTCAACACCAGGGAATTCCAGGCTTATGCGGCCGGCCTCGCCGTAGTGGTGAGACTGCCGGACGGCGCCGACGACCAGAGGATCGCCAGGGAAGCCTATGCCTACGGGCTGGCGCCCGCACCGTTATCGGGCTGGTTCTGCTCTGCTTCCACGCAACGGTCCGGCCTGTTGCTTGGTGTCGCGACGGCGATTGAGCACCAGGTTCCCGCTGCCTGCGACCGCTTGCAGCAATTGATCCGCAAATTCTCGTAGTTGACGGCCACCGCATTCGTCCTGACCCATGCAAGGCCCGCTAACCTCAATAGCCGCGCAAGCGGTCGATAACGTCCGCGAGCGGCTCACCCCGCTGATGTCGACGAACGTTCTCCAGCAGGATCGGCGCAGCCGATTCGGGCTGGGTCATGCTCGCCACATGGGGCGTCAGAAATACCCGCGGATGGGTCCAGAAAGGATGCTCCGCAGGCAAAGGCTCAGGCTCGGCCACGTCGAGAATCGCGCGCGATAGCCGACCCGAATCCAAGGCCTCAAGCAGATCCGCATCGACCAGATGCGGACCGCGCCCGACATTGATCAGCGCCGCACCGGCAGGCAGCAGCGAAAACAGTTCGCGATTCAGGATGCCCCTGGTGGCCGGGGTGAGCGGCAACAGGCAGATCAGGATGTCGCACCCTGCGAGAAAGGGTTGCAACTGATCCGGGCCGGCGAAGCTCTCCACGCCCTCGACCTCGCGCACGGAGCGGTTCCATCCGCGCAGGTTGAAGCCGTAGCTCGCCAGCCGCTCCAGCACGGCACACCCCAACGCGCCCATGCCCATCACGCCGATCGTGCGGGCCGAGGCAGGCGGTACCTCCAACGGATCCCAGATGCGCGCCGCCTTCGCCGCCACGTAGTCGAAGAAGTCGCGATGCAGCGCCAGAACGGCCAGGCTGACATATTCGACCATGCCGTTGATAATCCCTGGCTCGACCATCCTGACAATGGGAACGTGCTCGGGCAGTGCGGAAAAATCGACATGATCGACACCGGCTCCGGAGGAGAAGAACACCTTCAGCCGAGGCAGCCTGGCGATGAGCTCGGCGGGTGCCTGCCAGGCGATCAGGTATTCGACCTCGGCGAGGTCGCCGGCATCGGGCCAGACCCGAAAGTCGAGGTCGGGTGCGTGCTCGGCGAAGTAGCGCGCCCAAGCTGCAGCGCGAGCGGCATCTGATCGATAAAGAATACTCATGCCAGGGTCCTACCAGCCGCCTACCCAGCCATCGAACAGCCCCTCGGGAAGGGTGTCCTCGTTGGCGCCACGGAGAAAATCAAAGTCGCAGCCCAGATGAGCCTGCTCGATGTGTTGGTTATATAGATTGCGGTAGCCACGCACGTGCTGGGACGGCGGCGCCTGCCATGCCTGGCGCCGACGTTCGAGTTCATCCGGTTCGACGCAGAGTTCCAGTCGCCGCGCGGCGACGTCGAGCTCGATGATGTCGCCGTCCCGCACCAGAGCCAGCGGACCACCGACCGCAGCCTCGGGAGAAACATGCAGCACGGCGGCACCATAGGCGGTACCGCTCATTCGCGCATCGGAGATGCGGAGCATGTCGCGCACGCCGCGCTCCATCAGATGGCGCGGCAGGGGCAGCATGCCCCACTCCGGCATCGCCGCGCCCACGGGCCCGGCATTGCGCAGAATGAGCACGCTGTTCTCGTCGATGCCGAGTTCAGGGTTATCGATCTGGTCGGCGATGGTCTGTACGTCTTCGAACACCACCGCCGGGCCGCGATGGCGGAACAGCTTGGGATTCGCCGCACAGGTCTTCATCACCGCACCGTTGGGCGCCAGGTTGCCTTTTACCACGACCATCGTCTCGCCAGGCTTGACCGGTTTGCCCAGCGGGCGGATCACATCGCTATCGAAGACTTCCGCCGTCTCGAGAACCGCGCCGACCGTGCGACCGTCGACGGTGCGCGCATCGAGATGCAGCAAGGGCTCGAGGGTCTTGAGCAGGGCCGGTACGCCCCCCGCGGCCATCAGTCGCTCAGTCAGGTGTTCACCGGCGGGCTGGACGTTGGCGATCAGAGGCACGCGCCTGGCGATCTCGTCGAAACGCTCCAGAGTCAGCGGTACGCCGACGCGGCCGGCGAGCGCTAGCAGGTGGATGATGACGTTGGTCGACCCACCCACCGCGCACAGCAGGGTAATGGCATTGTCAAAGGCTCTCGCATCGAGAACCTCGCTCGGGCGCGGGCTGCCATCGGCGGCCATGCGCACGCTACGACGCCCCACCTCGCGGGCGAGCTGATGACGACGCCGGTCGACCGCCGGCACCAGGCTGCTACCGGGCAGCGACACACCCAGTGCCTCGCAGATGACCGCCATCGAAGAAGCGGTACCCATTTCTGCACAGTGGCCGGGCGTCCCCATCACGCTTCGCTCGAACGCGGCGAAATCGCCTTCCGAGAGTTCTCCTGCACGCAGTTGGTCGACCAGACGCCAGACACCGGTAGCGTTCGCCAGGTTTCCGCCACTCGCCGAGCGGGGCGTGGCCGGGCCGCTGGCGAGGAATATGAACGGAACGCCAGCGCTGGCGGCCCCCATCAGGAGTGCCGGCTGCGTCTTGTCACATCCGCCGAGCAGCACCACCGCATCGAAGGGATAGCCGCGAATGGTCTCCTCGGCTTCCATCGCCAGCAGGTTGCGAAACGGGAAGGAGGTCGGCTTGATGATGTTCTCGCTGATCGACATCAAGGGCACCTCGAACGGGATGCCGCCTGCCTCGAGAATCCCGACTCTTGCCTCTTCGGCAAGGGTGCGTAGATTGAGATTGCACGGGTTGATATCGGACCAGGTGTTGAGAATGCCCACGACGGGGCGCTCCATCAGGTCTTCGCGACTCCAGCCGGCGGTCGACAAGGTCGAACGATGCACGAAGCCAGGCAGATCATTCTTGCGAAACCAGCGCGCGCTGCG
Organism: Cupriavidus mimosae; assembly: GCF_023952485.1. Classification (NCBI taxonomy): domain Bacteria; kingdom Pseudomonadati; phylum Pseudomonadota; class Betaproteobacteria; order Burkholderiales; family Burkholderiaceae; genus Cupriavidus; species Cupriavidus mimosae. Next base: position 11,871 of record NZ_JALHRY010000017.1, read on the forward strand.
TAGCGGCCGACCATTCTTTGTTTCGTTATCGCTCATGCGATCACCTTGTGGACCACTGTTCGGGAAAATTTGATAAGGCAGAGTTACCGCATGCCGGGGATACGGCATAACGTCGCACCGCCTCTTGCCGAGGCGGTGCGACGATTGCTGGTCAGAGGCCGACCAGACCGGCCAGCCCGCCGATATCAGCGATCTGGCGGTAGTTGTAGCAAGCGTTACCCGGCTGTTCATGACCACGGGCGACGAAGGCCTTGTTCTTGATCTTCATGTCTTCAGCCGGCATCAGGTCGTAGCGGAAGCTCGAAGAAACGTGCAGCACGTCTTCCGGACCGCAACCGAGGTTGTCGAGCATGTATTCGAAGGCCTGCAGGCGCGGCTTGTAGGCCTGGGCCTGTTGGGCGGTGAATACCTTGTGGAAGGGCACGCCCAGCTTGTCGACGTTGGACATGATCTGTGCGTCCATCGCGTTAGAGAAGATCACCAGCGGGATCTTGTCGGCGATCTTCGCCAGGCCGGCCGTCACGTCGGGATGCGGGCCCCAGGTCGGCACGGCGTTGTAGTAAAGCTGCCCTTCGCCGCGATATTCCACGCCCCAGCGCTTGCACACGCGGGAAATGGCGGTATCGAGGATCTCGTCATAAGGACGCCAGTCTCCCATCACCTGATCCAGGCGATAAGCAGCGAAATCCTTGACGAACTGGTCCATCTGCTCAGGGGCAACGCGATCGGCGAACAGCTCGCGGGTCAGCGGACCCATCTGAAAATTGGTCAGCGTGCCGTAACAGTCGAAGGTGAGGTATTTAGGGCGCATGAAGCTCATTTGGGCAGTCCTGAAAGTCCGTTGATAAATGCGGTGATACGTCGCAGCACCACGACTTCATTACAGCACGGTGAAAACAGCATATGACGTTGAAAGTCCGAGCCACTCGATACAAAAAACGATTCTTCGAGCCCCCCTTGGCAGACTCTGCGGAACGCCCCCCCAATAAGCTCGATCGCCCTGGCCCAGGCTGGGTGCGCCGCGATTTATCAGGAGGAGGCGGCGCGATCCCAACGTGAAAGCGCTCTCGCCAATGGACTCACCAAAGGACTCACCAAAGGACTCGCTGACGGCGCGCTGCCACGGCTTCTCGCCCTTCATCAGAGCGGATGGCCGGGATTGTGCCGGCCTATTTCTGAGCGCTCCCCCTCAGCTTTGCTCGCCGACGTTCGGACTGGTGCAGCCGCTTGAGAATGCCATCGAACGATTCGAGTTGCCGATGGATCTCCTCAGGCCCGTTCTCAACCAGAAACGCGCGGAATGCAGACGCGACCGGCGGCAATCGGACCGCCGGCAGGTGCGCCACATACCAGTCGCGCTCCACCGGATTTCCTGCCAGCGGCAGCACGCCGATCAGTCCCGCTTCAAACTCGAGCGTGCAGGCATGCAGCGACAGAAACGCGATGCCAAGCCCTGCGGAGACCATGCGCTTGATTGCGGCGTTGCTGGACAGCTCGGATCCATGCGGCAAGCGCAGCCCCGCCTCGCGGAACAAGCGCTCGACGGTATCGCGCGTGCCTGAGCCGCGTTCGCGGATCAGCAGGTTTTCCGCCAGCAGATCGTGCAACGTGTTGTGCCGCCGTGACATCAACGGGTGGTCAGGAGCAGCAATGAAGGCCATCGGATGCTTGGCAAAGGTCACCGCATTCGTCCTGAGCTCGGAAGGCGGGCGGCCGATGATGGCAAGGTCGATCTCGTGCATTCCCAGCATGCGGACGATCTCTTCCCGGTTGCCGACCCGTAGCACGATCTTCACCTCCGGATTGCATTGGGTGAACGCCACCAGCATCTGCGGAAGCAGATACTCAGCGGTGGTGATCGCGCCGACGCGAAGGGTCCCGGCAATGCCGCCGCGCAAGGCAGCCACCTCCTCCACCGCATCGCGCCATAGCTTGAGAATCTGGCTGGCGTAGCCTGCCATCACTTCCCCGGCGGGCGTCATCAGCAAGCCGCGGCCAGACCGCTGCACCAGCGGCGTGCCCGTAGCTTCTTCGAGCAGCCGCAATTGCAGCGATACCGTGGGCTGGGTCAGGTGCAGCTCCTCGGCGGCGCGGGATACGCCGCCAAGGCGCGCTACCGCGTCGATCGCATTGAGCTGTCGGAAGGTAGTGGTCTTATTCATATAAGAAAACCTATCGGTCGGCTTTGTTTCTCAATTATTCAATATGAGTTTTCCCGCGTACAGTGCAAACGTCAAGACCAGATCCGCCCTACCCTTTTCGCGTTCGGCCTAACCATCCAGGAGTCCACCATGTCGATCGAATTGCTGATTGTTTCCGCCGACCATGTACTGTTCCAGACCGAGGCGCAACATGCAGCCGGCTTGGCAGCGGCCACCCAGGCCCGGGCGGAAGCGGCGCCTGCCAGCGCAATTGGCGCAGACTTCAGCGCGGCGTATCAGGAGGCGTTCGTCCAGGCGGGAGCGGGCGCGAAACTATCCGTGCGCCGGCAAACCGAGCAGCTGATGCGCGAAGCCGAGCAAGCCGGAGCCAGGCTTGCCATCGTGACGATGATGTCGTCCCGCATGCTGAGCGCCCTGCTCGACCGCTATGACCAGCCCGCCGATCGCTTTACCGTGACCGCCACGGCGGATTCGCTGGGCCGCGGCGATGGCCCCGCGGACCTGCTGCGGCTGGTGCTCCATGCCGTCGACGTGCCTTCTGACCGCGCGTTGGTCATCGCTGCAGATGCCGGCGAGGCCTGCGCCGCGGCCGCACTCGGCATGCCGCTGATGCGGCTGCACCACGGCATGTCCTGCCGGCAGGACGATGGAGCAACCTTCCTTTCCGACGCGCCCGCCGCGTCGTGGCCATCGTTCGACGACATCGAGATGCGCTTCACGCAAGGCGCACCGGGCCAGCCGTCGCGCTACACGCGCCCAGGAACATTGACCGCCCCGGCATGAGCCGGCGTGGCACCACCAACGCATACGGAGGGATGGAATGAAGACGATCGTCATTATCGGCGGCGGAACCGCCGGCCTTCAGCTGGCAGCCCGGCTGGGCAAGCAACTGGGCAAGCGCGGTCTGGCCAACATTGTCCTGGTGGACCGCTATCGGACGCACCTGTGGAAGCCCCTGCTGCACGAAGTCGCCACGGGAAAGCTCGCACCGTACATCCACCACACGTCCTTCGCCCTCCAGGCGCGCCGCTACGGTTTCCGCTTCGTGCAAGGCGAGTTCACCTCGCTGGATCGCGACAGTCGCACGCTGGAGATCACGGCATCCGGAAATGATGGCGACATGCAAGCGACAACGCTGGCCTACGACACCTTGGTGTTGGCGATCGGCGGGACCACACAGTACTTTGGTGTTCCGGGGGCGAGCGAGCACGCGCTGGCGCTGGACAGCGTGGCAGGTGCAGAGCGTACGCGGACCCGCATCGTGGATGCGCTGCGCCGCGTGTCGTCGCAGGCAACAGCGGCCGACCGTCCGGCGCGGGCCAGCGTTGCCATCGTCGGTGCGGGAGCGACCGGGGTGCAACTGGCTGCCCAGGTGAGGCAGATGTCGCGCGTGCTGAGCCAGTATGGCATCCATTCCCTCGATCCGGACCACGGCACCGATGTACGGCTTGTCGAAGCTTCCGGAAACATTCTGCCGGGCATGGATCGTCGCCTCGCCGAGAGGACTACCGCCGAGCTGCAGGCGCAGGGTATCGAGATCCTGCTGAACACGCGCGTCACCGAGGTCCGCCCCGACTGCCTGCATATCGCGGATGCCGCCCCCATTGCCGCGGACGTGACGGTATGGACCGCCGGCGTCACGGTAGCGCCTGTGCTGTCGAACATCGGCCTGCAGGTCACCCGCAACGGGCGCGTCCGGGTGCGAGATACGCTCCAGAGCCTGGAGGACGAGCATATTTATGCCCTGGGTGATTGCGCGAGCTTCCGCCCGGCTGGGGAACAAGCAGAGCTTCCCACGCGAGCACAGGTTGCGCATCAGCAGGCCATTTACCTGGCCAGGGCCTTGCCACGCGTGCTCGCCGGCAAGTCCGTAGCCGGGTTTACGTTTCGCGATCGGGGTTCGGTGATCTCGTTGGCGGACGACATGGCGCTGTGCCATCTGCTCGCGCCCGGCGCCGGCGACGGCTGGCAGGTACAGGGCACGCTGGCAAAGCTGGTGCACCGTGTCATCTACCGACGTCACGTGCTGTCGGTGCAGGGTTTTGCGCGAACCGCCGCGATGGCACTGTCCCAGCGTCTGGAGCGGCTGCTGGGGGCGGGTTATCGGCTCGATTGAAGTGCACGTTCCAATGCAGGCGCGCATGGAGGCATGGCTGAGCGAAGCTCAGCCGCGCCAGTTCACGGCCTGGCCTGGTCGTCGAAACTCTGAGTGCACCGTCAGAAGTCGGCCACTTTGCCCCAGGCCGAGTGCTTGAAGCGCGCCGGGTTGTACGGGACAGGATCGAAGATCGGCTCGGCACCGGTCACCAGGTCGGCAATCAAGTGGCCAGCTCCGGGGCCGATGCCGAAGCCATGTCCGGAGAAGCCCGCCGCCAGGATGAAACCGGGGATTTCCGGCACTTCGCCAATCCCGGGAACACCGTCAGGCGTGTTGTCCACAAACCCGGCCCAGGCATTGGCGATGCCGGTCTGTCCCAGTGCAGGCATCAGTTCGACCGCACGACGATAGGTTTGCCTGACAGCCCCCGCGTCGGCCTTGGGGTCGAGTATCCGCGTCCGCTCCATGGGGGTCGGTGCATCCAGTCGCCACCGCGCGAGTGTTTCGTGGCCTGCGCGGATACCCTCCATTCCGCCGGGAAACACGTTGCGCCAGCGCTTGGCAAACATGGGCAGGAACTGCGGCGCGAAGCGCATCAGTTGCGCCGTCGGGTCCACGCGTCCGCGCCCGCTGATGGCAAGGTTGTAGCTGCCATCGCTGCGGCGGGTGATGGACACGCGCGCGGTGTGCAGCGCGTCAGGGAGATGCGCGGCCACCCCGGACACCCGCACGATGGACTGGCGAACGGTAGCCTGGGGAAAGCGAATGCCCAGTTGGCGGCAGAACGAAGACGCCCACGCGCCGCCGGCGTACACCGCGACGCGGGTTTTGATGGTTCCGGCTTCGGTGACGACGCCGCTGACGCGGCCGCCCTCAAGCTCAATGCCCCGTGCGGCGCAATTCTGCAGCACGGTGCCGCCGAGCTTCATGAGCGCGGCAGCCACCGACGGAGCTGCCTTGGCTGGATCGGCCGTACCGTCACTGGGCGAGAACACGCCACCCTTCCATGCGCGGCCAGTATCCCGACCCCGTTCGCTGGCCTCGCTGCCGCTCAACATGTGGGTGGTCACGCCGGCAGTTCTGGCGAAGTCCCGCCATCTGGCCCAGCGTGCAATCTCGTCCTCGTCGTTGCTAAGGTAAAGCAAACCACATCTGCGGAAACCCGTGTCTTCGCCGGTGTCCTCGGCAAACCGCTCCCACAGTTCGAGGCTCCTGGAGGCCATTGGCAATTCACGCGCGTCACGGTTCTGTTGGCGGCACCAGCCCCAGTTGCGGCTCGATTGCTCGGCGCCGATGCGGCCCTTTTCCACTACGGTAACCGAAAGGCCGCGCCGGGCCAGGTAGTACGCAGCAAAAACGCCGATAATGCCACCGCCGATCACCACGGCGTCGGCATGGGTCGGCAGGGAAGAGGAACTCTCGATGAGACGCAAGGGCTGGGACATGGATGGATCTCCTCGCATTATTTGTCTTGCATGGTTTGTTTCAGCTTGAACTCGGCGACACGCTCTGCGCTCCGCCGGCCGGCAATATCGTGGCGGCCTTCATGCTGGCTATTCGTCGTCGTGCTCAAGGATGGCCTTGGTTTCGAGATACTCTTCCAGGCCTTCCAACCCGTATTCGCGACCATTCCCCGAGTGCTTATACCCGCCGAAGGGAGCGTGGGCATTCCATGCCGGATAGTTGATATGCACCTGGCCGGCGCGGATCCGCGCAGCCACGGCTCGCGCCGCGTCGAGATCCCGGCCCTGCACATGGGCGCCCAGACCGTAGATCGTGTCGTTGGCGATCGCCACGGCTTCGTCGACGCTGTCATAGGCAATGATCGAAAGCACCGGCCCGAAGATTTCCTCCTGAGCGATGCGCATTTTTGGATGCACGTCCGAGAAGATCGTCGGCCGTACGTAGAACCCGCGCTCCAGGCCGGCCGGGCGGCCGGGGCCGCCGCAGACGAGCCGCGCGCCCTCGGCAATGCCGACGCCGATCATGTCTTGCACACGGTTGAACTGCGCGCGGTTCGCCACCGGCCCGTGCGTGGTCTGCACGGAGCGCGGGTCGCCGACCACCAGGCGGGCAACCGCGTCGCGGGCGATCTGCTCCACTTCGGCCAGGCGTTCGCGCGGCACGATCATGCGCGTCGGTGCGCTGCAGGATTGCCCGACGTTGCGGAAGGCCGCCGCCACACCCGCCGGCACGGCTCGCGCGAGATCCGCATCCGGCAGGATGACGTTGGGGGACTTGCCACCCAGTTCCTGCGCTACGCGCTTGACCGTTACGGCCGCCGCCTGCGCGACCAGAACACCCGCACGGGTAGAGCCCGTGATCGAGATCATGTCCACGTCCGGGTGTTCCGCCAGCGCGGCACCGACCTCCGGCCCTTCCCCGTGCACAAGGTTGAACACGCCCGCAGGAGCGCCCGCGTCCTGCATCACCTGCGCGAACAGCAAGGCGCTGAAGGGAGACAGCTCGCTCGGCTTCAGCACCACGGTGCATCCTGCCGCCAGCGCAGGACCTACCTTCGCGGTGATCTGATAGAGCGGCCAGTTCCATGGCGTGATGAGGCCACACACGCCAATGGCTTCACGCGCGATCCTCATGCCGTCCCGGTCCGAGACAAAGGGATAACGGCTCATGACGTCGCAGGCCACCCGGACGTGCGCCGCCCCGGCCGGCACCTGCGCGCTGCGCGCCACGCTGATGGCAGCGCCCATCTCCAGCGAGATTGCCTCGGCGAACACCTCTGCCCGCTCGAGTATGAGCTTGTGCACACGGTCGAGAAGCGCCGCCCGGCTCTGTATGGAGGTGACGGACCACCCTGCAAAGGCGGCTCTGGCAGCGGCCACGGCGGCGGCGACGTCTTGCCTGCTGCCCAGGGCGATCTCTGCAACCACATCTTCGGTCGACGGATCGATGACGGCCGCCCGGGCTTGCCCCGCAGGGTGAACCCACTCGCCGTCGATAAAGATACGATCCAGATGACCTGCGCTGGTCAGGCGCTCAATGATGGCGGGTTTCATCAGAGCTGTCCTTTGCACAAGCCCTTCCGATGCATGGAATCATCCAGGTCGGGCGGCGTGCACGCGACTGGGAAAACGATCCAGTACGTATTGAGTTTCATGGCAGTGGCGCTTCTATGTCTCGCTGAGGTAGCGAATGAGTGAACTTTTCGGTCACTGTCATTGCAACATAGAGCCGCCATGCGCTTGTCGCGAAACGCACGGCTGATCATCACGAAGCTGCTGTTTTATGACACGCTGCCAGCATGCCGTGCCGAGCGGGCGAATGGCGTGCAGGATGCGCATCTTCTGGCCGCCCGCATCGGGTTAGTCAAGCCTCACCCAGTTCTGGGCGATGCCGGTCGATGCGCTTCCTCGTTCATCGGCTTGATGTCGACCACGCGATACGAATGCCGGCAAGGCCAAGTCGCGGCAATCAGTCCGCCCCCTCCGCTCGACAAAGAATGCGATGGGCCAAGCGCAGATGAGGGCGGTCAATCATCGCATTGCCGAGCCTGGCAACGCCGGAGGCTCCGACTCTGGAAAATGCTTCGATGACTTGTCTCGCCCACTGTATTTCTTCCGCATGAGGCATGAAAGCTTCATTGATGGCGGCAATATGGGACGGATGGGCTGCCGCCTTCGCGGCAAAGCCGTCGCGCCTGGCAAGGGCCGCCTCATGCCCGATCTCGAAGTTGTGCGACAGGTTTGTACTGACCGCATCAATCGCGTCTATACCTGCCTGCGCAGCAGCTAACAGACACATCGTTCGTGCCACCGAGAATGGCGAGGTAAGCTCCCTTCCCTGATGGGGCGAGCGAATGCCCAGATCGGCCGCCAGGTCCTCGACGCCCCACATCAAGGCGCGCAGACGCATCGGCGCATTCCGGTACGACGACAGGCCGAATACCCCTTCCGATGATTCCGTGGCCATGGCGACAATGCCCGTCTCCCATGCGCCATCGAGCAACACGTGCTCGAGCGCGGCAAGAAAATCGCACAGACGATGGACATCTTCGAGCCCCCGGCATTTTGGAAGAACGATCGCATCGGGCTGATACGGCAATACGGCGGCCAGATCGTGAAGCATACGCCCGGATGCCAGCCCATTGACTCGCACCAGCACTTGTGCGTCTATCGAAAGCCGATGCGCGGCAAGAAAGCCCGCCAGCTTCAGGCGGGCCTGGTCTTTACCATGCTCCGGGACAGCATCTTCCAAATCAAAGACCAGGCCATCGGCACCCGCCTTGAGTGAGGCGGTGAGTTTTCTTTCACTATCAGCAGGCACGAATAGCAAGGAACGCAAAGGTTGTGACATGATTTTATGCATAGGGTCTAGCTTTCAATTCCTTTGGCGTTCTGGAACGGCGCCCTTCCGGCCCCAACTGGTCTCTTATCACCGCGAGCCGACGTCCGTCCCCATTGTCCAGGGCCGTCGGAAATCATCTCTCCTGGGGGCTCCGCGCACGCTGGAAAGACTCGCCGGCACCGCAGTTTCTGCGTTTCCAGCAATACAGTTCGCAATTTGCTCTTGGCGGTAGCGTCAAAATCAGCGTCTTGCACGGCGATGGTGCTCTTATGCTGGATGGCACGATCCTGACCTTGCCTCCGCCCCCTGATGCACGCCGACGCCCTCTCTTCAGACGAACACGCTCATCCTCGTCTCGACGCCGCGCTAAAGTACATCCATCGTCACCTGGGCGAACCATTGCGGCTGCCTTTGCTGGCACAGCTATCCCGCTTGAGTGTCGGGCGCTTCGTCACCGTGTTTCGGCTGACGCTCGGGGTAACCCCGCATCGCTACATCTACCTGAAGCGCATTCATCGCGCCCAGTGTCTGCTTGGGCAGGGCCACCCTCCGGCACTGGCGGCGCACGAGTGCGGATTCTATGATCAGAGCCATCTGACGCGCTGCCTGAAAAGCCAATGCGGCATGACACCCCGGCAGTTTCAAACGGCGATGAAAACCGCATCTGCCGCCGCCGCTCACGCTCGCCGAGTCCCGATACCTCAGGTTGCCAATGGGAACAACCGTTCAATCGGATAGTGAGTCTTGATGAATGGCGACTTGATGACGATAAAGCTGAAGTACTTTTCGATGCCGATATTGCGCTCCAGCAGGCTTTCCATCAGCTCCTGGTAGTGATTGACACCACGGGTGATGAACTTGAGCAAGTAGTCATAGCCACCGCTGACAAGATGGCATTCGACGATCTCGTCGATCCCATACACAGCCTTTTCAAAGCGCGCAAAATCTTCGCGATGGTGGTCCTCCAGGGTGACCTCGGTGAACACCGTAAGGATGTCGCCGAGCTTGTCCATGCGGATTTGCGCGCTATATCCGCCGATATAGCCGGCCTGCTCCAGGCGCTTGACCCGTATCAGGCAAGGACTGGCGGAAAGGCCAACGGCGTCCGCAAGGTCCACATTGGTCATGCGTCCGTTCTTTTGCAACTGGGCGAGGATGCGGAGGTCAAGCCGGTCAAGTTTGATGGGGGCGGACATGGTCTTTCAAGGCAGGAGGACTGAATCACATTGTCTTCATATGCCCCGCTCGGGGCAACCGGGGCGCGCCCGGAGACAGCCAGCGGAGCGAGATTTCCTGGCGTAAACGCCGCGGGTCGGCGGGCTGTTGGCTGTACGTTGCGCACAGTGTTTCAGTGACGCCGCAACAATGTGCGCGCTTATGTACTTTTCCCTCACCACACTACCCGATCGCCTTATCAGCGAGCGCGAATGAAAAAAGCGGATTGGCAGGAGAAAGAGGAGTGCCCCGGCGTAGAACGGTTGCATCTGCAACGCTGGCCAGCCCCAGCCCGGGGAGCCAGTCCTCGAGTTCCCCATGGGCCTGTACGTCGAGCCGCAGCGTGCGCCCGGTGACCAGTCCCGCCAGGTGCGCAATCATTGCCTTGGCCGCCATGGGGCAAGGGGCGACCACCGGCCCGATAGTCGCACCGCGACCGAAGCGCCGCAGGATCGCAAAGCCCCGTGGACCGTCGGGATGGTCCAGCACCACGGTGCCGATGGCATGGCGCAGCCAGGTCTGGATCAATCTTTCGCGCACCGCGCCTCCTGCGCGCTCGTCCATCCCGACCAGCAACTGCATGTCATTGCGACCGCCGGGGCGCAGACGACTGTTCTCAGGCAGCGCCATCAAGGGTGGCTGTGCGGCCTTGCCCTCGTACTGACGAATTTCGCCGATCCGTTCGAAGCCCATGCTTCCATAGAAGCGGTGAATGGTGCCGGCGGCGTGAAGCAGCACGGTGCGCCGATCCAGACCCGCACACAATGCTTCCAGCAGCTTGCGTCCGATGCCGCGCTCTCGGAAATCGGGGTTGACGACGACCAGGCCAACCGTCGCGGCACGCTCGCCCCAGAGCCAGCGCATGCCTACGCCCACCACGGCGCCATCGACCTCGGCCACTCGACCCTCGCCCATGGAGAACAGCGTCTTCCAGTCGCTCGGACGATGCGGCCACCGTTCCCCTTCAGAAAGAGAGAGCGCGACAGGCAAGTCTGCCAGGACCATCGGTCGAATCCCGGGTAGCAGTTCGGTGGCATGCAGAGGATGCTTGGCGGAGTTCATTGCGGTATGGGTGTCGCCGGACGAATTGGTAGCGTAGATCATGCGATGAACCACCGGCTCCGGATAGGAAAAAGTTGCTGCGTCGACCATGCACCAATCATGCATCGCCTAGGGTATTCCCCAAGAATGTTGCGGTGCACATGCCCATCGGAAGTGCACGTGGCACGCAATGCCAAAGCGCCTGTATGAAACCGCAGCTTTGACTGCCATGGCGCGGAATACCCCACAAAGCCCTTGGTCGCACATGCTTCAATGTCAGGGAGATGCAACGTAGCGCGCAAGCAAGCCGACCCGACACCTTATAGGCAGCGCGGCCGCTGTCGAGCCCCACGATGAAGCCTGCACTGCAGCGGCCCCATCGCATTGGCGCCATGTCTGGCAAGACACCGTTCAGGGAACTTTGAGCAACCGGAGCCCGCATTGAGCGATGTCTGCGCCGGGCCGCGGCCCCGGGGCACGAGGTATCACGCACTGAAGCCGGTGCGCGGTACCGCCAGGTCCGGCTGCACAGTCCGCGGCACCGTCGCTTGCAGCAATAAATATCAACCATGAAAGGAGACACCGTGAACCTGTTCATCCTGCGTCTGCTGGTGCGGCGCGTCGGACTGGCGCTGATCTCATTGCTGGCCGTCTCGGCCATCGTATTCGCGATCACCGCGGTATTACCCGGCGATGCCGCCCAGGAGCAACTCGGCCAGGACGCCACGCCCGAAGCGCTGGCGGCGCTGCGTACACAGATGGGGCTCGACGCGCCAGCGCCCGTCCGCTACGCCCAATGGCTGGGCGGCATGCTTGCGGGCAATGCAGGCGAGTCCCTCGTCACGCGCATGCCCGTTTCGGAAGCCATCGGCAGCCGTCTGCCGAATTCGCTGCTGCTGGCAGGGCTGACCGCACTGATCTCTGTCCCGGTCGCGCTGGGTCTTGGCATCCTGGCCGCGGTCTACCGCGGAACCTGGTTCGACCGCGGCGTCAGCCTGGGTGCCGTAGCCGTGGTGTCCGTGCCGGAATTCCTGATCGCCACGCTGGCGGTCTTGCTGTTCGCGGTACAGCTTCGCTGGCTGCCTGCCCTTGCGTATATCGGCAACAACGAACCCTGGGACAAGGTGCTGCGTTCCCTGGCCATGCCGGTGCTGACCCTCTGCTGTGTGATCGTTGCACAAATGCTCCGCATGACACGGGCCGCGGTGATCGATCAGCTCAATGCGCCGTACATCGAAATGGTGCGGCTCAAAGGCGCCTCCCCCACCCGCATGGTGCTGTTCCATGCGCTGCCTAATGCCATCGGCCCGATCGCCAATGCGGTCGCCCTGAGCCTTTCCTACCTGCTTGGCGGCGTCATCATCGTCGAGACCATTTTCAACTATCCGGGAATCGCCAAGCTGATGGTGGACAGCGTTGCCCAGCGTGACATGCCCGTTGTCCAGGTTTGCGCCATGATTTTCTGCGCCGCGTTCCTGACTCTCGTCACGCTTGCCGATGTATGCGGCATCGTCGCTAACCCGCGTCTGCGTCATCGTTGATGCCCTGAACGCATGCTGGAGCCGCTACTCATGTCCACCACTTCCAATACGCAAGCCACCGCCGCAGCGAGCGCCGTCGGCAAGAGCTGTCGACGTTTTCGCCTGCCCCGCATGGGTTTCACGGCCTGGATCGGCTGCCTGATTCTGCTTGGCTGGCTGCTTGCCGCCGTGCTTGGCCCGATTCTGATCAACGCGGACGCCTCGCCCACTGGCGAGATCCAGGTCTTCGGACCCATCAGCGCGCAGCACTGGCTGGGTACCGATTACCTGGGGCGAGATATGCTGACCCGGGTGATCCTGGGTGCGCGCTATACCGTATGCGTGGCGCTGGTATCCACGCTGTGCGCAAGCGGCATCGGCATTACGCTGGCGTTGCTGGCAACAGTCAGCGGCCGCTGGATCGATGCCTGCATGAGCCGCGGCCTCGACACGCTCACGGCGATTCCAAGCAAGATGTTCGCGCTGATCATGGTCGCGGCCTTCGGCTCGTCGGTCTGGATGCTTGCCATCACGGCAGCGATCATCTACGTTCCGGGCGCCTATCGCATTGCCCGTTCGCTGGCGGTAAACATCAATGCCATGGATTATGTGACCGTCGCCCGCACTCGCGGTGAAGGTACGGCCTACATCATGCGCCAGGAAATCCTGCCCAACATCATCGGCCCGATGCTGGCCGACCTGGGTCTGCGCTTCGTCTACGTCGTGCTGCTGCTCGCCAGCCTGAGCTTCCTTGGCCTGGGTATCCAGCCTCCCGATGCCGACTGGGGTTCGCTGGTACGCGAGAACATCGGCGCGCTGTCCGAGGGCAGCATGGCCGTGGTGGCGCCGGCCCTGGCCATTGCCAGCCTGACCCTTGCGGTCAACCTCGTCATCGACAACCTGCCGGGTCGCTCGGCACGCAATGGAGTCAAGTAATGGGCACGTCTGTCAAGGTCAGCAACCTCCGCATTACCGCCGGGCCCGCGACGCTGGTCGACCGCGTCGACTTTGAAATCGAGCCTGGCAAGGTGCTCGCCCTGATCGGCGAGTCCGGCTCCGGCAAGACCACTACCGCGCTGGCGCTGATGGGCTATGCACGCCACGGCTGCGAGATTTCCGGCGACATCCGGGTCGGGCACCATGACGTGCTGCGCCTGCCCGCGGGCGAACAACGCCGGTTGCGCGGGCGCGAGATAACCTACATTGCGCAAAGTGCGGCAGCGTCGTTCAACCCCTCCCGCACCATCATGGACCAGGTTGTCGAGCCAGCGTTGATCCATCGCCTCATGGACCGCGACGCTGCCGAAGCGAAAGCCGTGGCGCTGTTCCGCGAACTGGCACTGCCGGATCCGGAAGCGATCGGTGAGCGTTATCCGCACCAGGTATCCGGCGGCCAGCTGCAGCGGCTGATGGCCGCGATGGCGCTGATCACCGATCCAGACCTTGTGATCCTCGACGAGCCGACCACTGCCCTGGACGTCACCACGCAGGTGGAAGTGCTGCGGGTATTCCGCCGCGCCGTGCAGGAACGCCGTACCACCGCGGTCTATGTCAGCCATGACCTGGCCGTGGTGGCCCAGGTCGCGGACCATATCCTGGTGCTGCGCGACGGCAAGATGCGCGAACTGGGCGACACCGACCAGATCCTGTACCAGCCGGCGGACGACTACACCCGTTGCCTGCTCGCCGCCGCCAAGCCCGCCGAGCGCCCCGGGGCACCTGTTGATCCGGACAAGAGTCCCCTGCTTCTCGAGGTCCGCGACCTGTCGGCCGGCTATGGCGAGCTTGACGCGCACGGCCAACCCGCCTCGAAGATCCTTGAGGGCGTGGATCTGAAGCTGTACCGTGGACAAGCAATCGGCGTCATCGGCGAGTCCGGCTCCGGCAAGACCACGCTCGCGCGGGCCGTTGCGGGGCTGGTCGCCCCCTGCCATGGCAGCATCGTGTTCAACGCCCATTCGTTGAAGCCGACCGTCGCGCAGCGCAGCCGCGAAGAACTGCGCCGTATCCAGATCGTATTCCAGATGGCCGACACCGCGCTCAATCCGGCTCGCACGATCGAGGATATCCTGGCGCGCCCGTTGCAGTTCTTCCATGGACTGCGCGGCGAAGCCCAACGCGCCCGCATTCGTCAGCTGCTTGATCTGGTGCGCCTGCCGTCCGGCGTGGCCCAACGCCTGCCGGGTGGCCTGTCCGGCGGGCAAAAGCAGCGTGTGAACCTGGCGCGCGCCCTGGCGGCCGAGCCTGAATTGATCCTTTGCGACGAGATTACGTCCGCCCTGGACACCGTGGTCGGTGCGGCGATCCTTGACCTGATGGCAGAACTGCGCAAGGAACTGGGCGTCTCGTATCTGTTCATCAGCCATGACCTGCATACCGTGCGCGCCATCTGCGACGAAATCGTGGTGATGCAGCACGGCCGCAAGGTCACGCAGGTCGCGCACGAGGACTACGAACGCGGACCGCATCATCCATATTTCACGCTGCTCGCCCGCTCCGTGCCGGAGCTGCGCCGCGGCTGGATCGACGAAGTCGACCTGCATATCGAAGGCGCGCGCGCGGCACAAGGCGTGCGCAGTGCCGCTTGACTCTTCCTCACGGAGATTTTTTCTCATGCCTTTGTCCCTGAACCAACACTTGCTCCCGGGCCGCAACTTTGTCGGCGGCGAATGGTGCAGTGCGGCCGATGACCGCACCGTGGCCGTGGTGGATCCCGCCACCGAAGAAGCCTTCGCGACCGCGCCGGATAGCGGCGCCGCCGACGCGCTGCGCGCGGTCGACGCCGCCCACGCCGCATTCCCCGCATGGCGCAAGACCCCGGCCAAGCAGCGCGCGCAGATCATCAAGCGCTGGAACGATCTCGTGGTCAGCCACCAGGAAGACCTTGGCCGGCTGATCTCGAGCGAGCAAGGCAAGCCGCTGGCGGAAGCCAAAGGCGAGGTTCTGTACGCGGCCAGCTATATCGAGTGGTTTGCGGAAGAAGCCACGCGCGCGGATGGCGACGTGATCGCGGCACCGGTGAAGGGCCGCCGCATGCTGGCGCTGCGCGAGCCGGTTGGCGTCGTCGCCGCGATCACGCCGTGGAATTTCCCTGCCGCAATGATCGCGCGCAAGATCGCCCCCGCGCTGGCTGCCGGCTGCACTGTCGTCTGCAAGCCGGCGGAAGACACCCCGCTGACCTCGCTCGCACTGGTAAAGCTTGCCCAGGAGGCGGGTGTGCCGCCGGGCGTATTGAACATCGTCACGGCCTCGCGCGAGCGGGCTGCCGAAGTCGTCGATGTGTGGCTGGATGATGCACGCGTGCGCAAGATTACCTTTACCGGCTCGACGCCGGTCGGCAAGCACCTGGCACGCCGTTCCGCCGATACGCTGAAGAAGCTGTCGCTGGAGCTTGGCGGCAACGCGCCGTTCATTGTGTTCGACGATGCGGATCTGGACGCTGCCGTCGACGGTCTGATGGCCGCCAAGTTCCGCAACGGCGGACAGACCTGCGTTTCTCCGAACCGGATCTATGTCCAGGACAAGGTTCACGATGCCTTTGTCGACAAACTCGCCGCCCGCGTCGGTGCGCTGGTCGTTGGTCCCGCAACCGCCCCGGCGGCGCAGATCGGCCCGATGATCAACGCGCGCGCGGTGGACAAGATCGAACGCCACGTCCAGGATGCGCTCGGCCGGGGGGCCCGCGTGGTGGTCGGCGGCCAGCGCGTTCGCAACGCGCAGTGCACCGGTCCGAATTACTACGCGCCGACCGTGCTGGTGAATGCGGATGCCTCCATGCAATGCTCTTGCGAGGAAACCTTCGGCCCCGTTGCGCCCGTGACCCGCTTCCATACCGAGGCCGATGTGGTCGAGGCGGCCAATGCCACGCCGTTCGGCCTCGCCGCGTATTTCTACTCGACCGACGTTCGACGGATCTGGCGCCTGGCGGAGGCACTGGAGACCGGCATTGTTGGCGTCAACGAAGGCGCACTGGCCGCGGAAGCGGCCCCCTTCGGCGGCGTCAAGGATTCCGGATACGGGCGCGAAGGCTCGCGCCACGGCCTCGAAGAGTATATGCACATCAAGTACGTGTGCCAGGGCCAGCTGGACTGAGCGGCTGAGGCCGGCCAGGGCTTTCCCTTTCAGCACGCAGAGCGGCCGGCCTTGCCGGCCGCTCTGCATTTCTACGTCGCGACGGACGCGATCATCCGGCCAACGAAGGAACTGCCGTTCCTCTCCTTACAACAGGATTCGCTACCAATACAGGGAGCGAAATCCGTCAAAGCGCCTCCGGCATCCTCCCTATACTCGTCTTCACGATCAGCGTCAGCCAGCGTGAGCGACCAGGCTGCACGGCGGCGATAACCGCCCCGTGCCGAAACGCTTGCCGGCTCCAGTTCCTTCACAACTCACCGCGACCCCGGCTTCGCGGAACCTGAAAAAAATGAGGTGTAGTGCAATGACCCAGTCCAACCAGGACCTTATCGCGTTCCGTACGCAACATGTGCCGCACGGCATCGTCACCGCGCATCCGATTTTCGCGGACCGGGCGGAAGGCTCTTACCTCTGGGATGTGGAAGGCCGCCGCTATATCGACTTCGTGGGTGGGATTGGCGTGCAGAACATCGGCCACAACCACCCCAGGATTGTCGAAGCGGTGCGCAAGCAATTGGGTCGCGTTACCCATGCGGCGTTCCAGGTCGTTGGCTATGACTGTTATGTCGAGCTCGCTGCGCGGCTGAACCAGCTCGTCGGCGGGACGGCGCAATACAAGACGCTCTTCGCGACCACAGGTGCGGAGGCGGTCGAGAACGCGATCAAGATCGCACGCGCTTATCGCAACGTGCCGGGCGTCATCGCGTTCCGTGGCGGATTCCATGGCCGCACCTTGCTCGGCACTACCCTGACCGGCATCAGCGCGCCCTACAAGCAGAACTTCGGCCCGCTCGCCGGCGAGGTGTACCACACGCCCTACCCGGACGCGTTCCGCGGCTTTTCCAGCGCCGATGCAATCCGCGCTCTCGAGGATCTGTTCGCCACGCAGATCGCGCCCGACCGCGTTGCCGCCATCATTCTCGAGCCCGTGCAAGGCGACGGGGGCTTCATCCCTGCCGGCAGCGAGTTCCTGCGGGCGCTGCGCACACTGACGGAAAAGCACGGCATCGTGCTGATTCTCGATGAAATCCAGGCCGGCTTCGGCCGCACCGGCAAGACGTTCGGCTTCCAGCATGCAGGCATTCAGCCGGATCTGGTCACCGTCGCGAAAAGCCTGGCTGGTGGCTTGCCGCTGTCCGGCGTGGTCGGTCGCGCCGAGATCATGGATGCGCCGGCGCCAGGGGGCCTGGGTGGCACCTATGGTGGCAATCCGCTCGCTTGCGCCGCAGCGCTGGCCGTGCTCGATGTATTCGAGGAGGAACAGCTCCTCGCCAAGGCGCACGGACTTGGCGAAACGCTGCGTGCAGGCCTGGAGCAGCTCGCACTGGAATTCCCCGCCATCGGCACGGTGCGCGGCCTGGGGCCGATGCTGGCGCTGGAATTCGTCAAGAACGGCGACCCGTTCCAGCCTGACGCGGCCTTCGCGCAAGCGGTTATCGACCGCTGCCGCGAAGGTGGCCTCCTGGTAATCAAATGCGGCGTGCATCGCAATACCGTGCGCCTGCTGGCACCGCTGAACACCAGCCTGGAAACCGCTCAGGAGGCCCTGGAGATTCTGCGCGCGGCCATTGCGCTGAGCGCTAACGCTGAGCAATAACCAGGAAACCGGCGCCGCGCACGGCGCCCGGCACACGGCAGTTTCGCTGGGGACCCCGGCGCCGCACTCAGGCGCAACGCCAGGGTCCGGCCGAGGTGCGCGCAACCATGCCCGACGGCTCCCTACAGCGTAGGGAGCCTTTACATCATCTGCCGCTACAGCGGCCAGTCAGGCATCGAGCCACACATGCTCGGCAAACATATAGCCCATCAGACCGCCCAGCGGGATGGGCGAAAGCCCCTTGAGCTTGGTCGTATGCGCGTCGATGCTTGCCAGGAACAACGGGATGCCGATGCCAGCCTCCTCCTGGATCATCGTCTGCATGTCGGCATACATCTGACTGCGCTTGCCGTTATCGGTTTCGGCTCGCGCGGCCAGCAGCAACTGGTCGAACTTTGGATTCTTCCAGCGGGACTCGTTCCACGGCGCGTCGGACTTGAAGAACTGGGTGAGGATGGTATCGGCGCTGGGCCGCGGGTTCACGTTGCCGAACCCTACGGGGCTATTGAGCCAGTGATTGGACCAATACCCGTCTGCCGGCATGCGCTTGACTTCGAGCTCCAGACCCGCACGCTGCGCTGCCTGTTGCAGCACCAGCGCCATCTCGACCGAATACAGGGCGGCCGGCGATGTCACCACTGGCACCTTGCCTGTCACGCCCGACTTGCGCAGATGAAACTTCGCCTTCTCGGGATCGAACGGCCGCTGCGGCAGATCCTTGAAATAGAAGCGATTGGTGGGGTCGATGGGCTGGTCGTTGGCGATAACCGCATTACCGAGCGCGATGGTTTGCCGCATCTGCTGACGGTCCAGCAAGTACTTCATGCCCAGGATAAAGTCAGGGTTCGTGCCAGGGCCCACATCCTTGCGCATGATCAGGTCGGAGTACTGGCCGGATTGCGTCGTGAGGACGGCATAGCCGGGAGTCCCTTTGATCCTCGCCACGGCGCGTGGGTTTATCATCGCGACCAGGTCCATGCCACCGGACAACAGTGCGTTGACGCGCGCACTCTCGTCGGCAATGCCGACGAGTTCGATCTCGTCGAGGTAAGGCTTGCCCGGCTTCCAGTATGCGTCGTTGCGCACCACCAGCGTGCGCACGCCGGGCTTGAAGTCCTTGATCTTGTAAGGCCCGGTGCCGATGCCGGCGCTGAAGTCGGTGGTGCCGTCCTTGATGATGTGGAAATGGGACGTGCCCAGAATGACCGGCAGATCGGCATTGGGGCTGTTCAGCACCACCGTGACCTCGTTCGGGCCGGTGGCCTTCACGCTCTCGATCTGCTCTGCCAGCACCTTCGCCTTGGAGGCTGTGGCCGGATCCTTGTGGCGCATGATCGAGTACACCACGTCGGCCGGCGCCAGCGCCTTGCCGTCGTGGAAGGTCACGCCCTTGCGCAGCGTAAAGACCCACGTCTTGGCATCGGTGGTGTTGAACGTCTCCGCCAGCGCCGCGCGCGGCGTCAGGCTGCGGTCCAGCGAGGTCAGTCCGTTGTACACCATGTTGCAGCGCACATAGTCGTTCTGGTTCGACTGCTTGGCCGGATCGAGCGTATCGGAGGCGGAGGCCGTGCCCACCGCCACGCGGATCCGTCCGCCGCGCTTGGGCGTCTGCGCATGCGCGCCGACCGCCGCGCCGGCCAGGCCGCCGGCCAGCGTGGCCTGCATGCCTCCCGCCAGCAGCATCTTCAGGACATCGCGCCGGGTGGCGCCGCGCTTGAGCGCGTCCATCAGCCGAAGGCTTTCACCGGGACCGACAAAATTTTCCAACTGGTTACGGCTATCGCTCATCGTCTGCTCCTATGGTGCCGGAGGCATGAGGACGGTGTCCCCGGCGGAATGCCATTGACCCTCGGGCTTGCGCCCGATTCTTTTTCTTCCGAAACCGACGACTACAGGATCGGCTTCGGTGCTTCATGCTAGCCAACCCCACCAGCATTTGTTTCCGTTGGGGGCTGCGCGACCGTATCGAATTGCAAAGCTGGGGCCTCCGGCAGACGAATCTTTCAAACTACGGATAAACCCCAGCCCGTTCCAGCAACCTGGCATCCTGTCATCAGGCATCATGCGCTGTGCGACGCGCCCTTTCCAGTCCTTCCTGCACGGCGAGTCGGCCGCCTCCATGCCCCTACCGCCAATGGAAGCCGGTCCCCGCCGTCCCGATGCAGCCGGCGCCACTCCGGGTCCCGCTGTGGCGGAGCCCCCAGAACAGCCAGTCAATACGGGACAGCGTCGTTCAGGCGCTTGACGAACCCTCACGCCAAACAATCTGCTGTCTCGCCCCGCATAACGGCAGCGTTCATCGTGGCGCCCCCACAATGCAGCACCATGCCGTGCGCCACCGCCGCTAAGCTTGTTTCAAACCAGCCGGCAGCGCTAGGTACGAATGGATGCGAAGGACACCGCAATGACCCTGATTAATCACCGGCCCCAACTCGCCGCTCTTGACGCCGCGGACCGCGCGCACCTGATCCATCCCGTCTCGTCGTGGCGCCTGCACGAGCAGCGCGGCCCTACCGTACTGGCTTCCGGCCGCGGCGCCTGGCTGACGGATGCCAACGGCAATGAAGTGCTCGACGCGTTCGCCGGTCTTTGGTGCGTCAATATCGGCTACGGACAGGAAAGCGTGGTGCAGGCCGCCGCCGGGCAGATGCGCCGCCTGCCCTATGCGACCGGTTATTTTCACTTCAGCAGCGAGCCTGCCATCCACCTCGCCGAGAAGCTCGCGCAGCTCGCTCCCGGCTCGCTGAACCACGTCTATCTCACCCTGGGCGGCTCCGAAGCGGTTGATACGGCCGTGCGCTTCATTACGCAATACTTCAATGCCACCGGGCGGCCGACGAAGAAGCATTTCATCGCGCTGGAGCGCGGCTATCACGGCTCTTCGTCCACCGGCGCCGGACTGACCGCCCTGCCTGCCTTCCACCGCGGCTTCGACCTGCCCCTGCCAACGCAGCACTACATTCCCTCTCCCAATCCCTATCGCGCCAGCAACCCTGACGATGCCCAGGGAATCATCGAAGCCTCGGTGGCAGCGTTGCGCAACAAGGTCGCGGATCTCGGCGCGGGCAATGTGGCCGCCTTCTTCTGTGAACCCGTGCAGGGCTCGGGCGGAGTGATTGTGCCGCCCAGGGGCTGGCTCAAGGCCATGCGTGACGCGGCGCGCGAGCTGGACATCCTTTTTGTCGTCGACGAAGTCATTACCGGGTTCGGGCGCACCGGCCCTATGTTCGCCTGCGAGGCAGAAGAGGTTGTCCCCGACATCATGACCCTGGCCAAGGGCCTCACCGCCGGCTACGTGCCCATGGGGGCGACAGTGGTCTCGGACCAGGTGTATGCCGGCATTGCCGACGGCGCGCCCGATGGGGCGCCAGTCGGCCATGGCGCGACATACTCTGCTCATCCGGTCAGCGCCGCGGTGGCCCTGGAGGTGCTGCGCCTGTATGAGGAGGGCGGCATCCTGGCCAATGGTCAGCGGGGCGCAGCGCCGTTTGCCGCCGGCCTGGATGCATTGCGCAACCATCCGCTGGTGGGTGATTCGCGCCATCGCGGCCTGCTGGGCGCATTGGAGCTTGTTAGCGACAAGGACAGCAAGCGCGGCTTCGACCCTTCGCTGCGCCTGGCCGAGCGGATCGCGGCGACAGCCTACCGCAACGGCATTGTGTTCCGCGCCTTCGCCGACAATATCCTGGGCTTTGCCCCCGCACTGACATATACCGAGGCCGAGTTCGAGCTGATGTTCGCACGCGTGAAGAAGACGCTGGACGACGTGCTTGCGGCACCTGAGGTGCGCACCGCGCTTGCAAGCTGATTGCTGACCAAGCTATTGCCCGAGCCCGTTGCATCGACGTGCGACAGCGCCCCAGCGCCGGGCCGCAGAGCATCGCGTAGCGCCGCTTTGAAAAAAAGGCCCACAGGCAGCATGGCAGGCTGTGGGCAAACACCTCACAGTGAAGCGGGCACCGCTGAAGAAAACGGACTGGAAATCGATGGCTAGGACGGACGGAAGATAGCATAAACCTTCGCCACATGCTCCCGGCTTTCCCAACTGCATTGCGCATGCTGTTCGACCAGGAAAATATCGCCTTCCGAGAATGTGCCGCTGCGACCGGTCTCGTCCTGGAACGTCACACTGCCGGCCAGCAGGTGCATCAGCTCGTAGTGGATATACGGCATTGCACGGCGGTGGTAAGGCGTCGAATCCCAGGTGCCGCAGACAAATTGTCCATCCTCGGAGCGATAATCGGTATGGTTGCGGCAAACCGGCGCCGGCGTAAGCAGAAACTCGGCCGGTGGCGTGCCGGATTGTTGCAGTTCCGGCGCCTGCGCAATCGGCACCAGTGCGCGCGAGCCAACCACGCTGTGGTTGTAACGCATGAAGATGATGGTGACAGGCGCTTCGGCACGCCACGCGAACCACGCATCGCGCAGTATGACGGCACTATTGCCGGAACCGAGGACGACCGTTTGGCCCATCCGCGTCAACGTCAGGCTGCCCTCGCTGACGATGATGAACTCGTCCGCCTGCAGTGCGTCAACGGCTCCCGCACCAGCATCGAGCACGATCTTCCCTACCGTGACGGGACCCGGCGGCAAGTCGAGCAGCCGGCGGCTGGACAGGAATGCATCTTCGCCATCCTGCGCGGTGACCGGGACGCCCCGGGTAGGATCCCGCGCAAACTCGCGCAGATCGACAAAGGTGGCCGGGGTGGCGCGCTGCTGCAAACTCGACATGACTTGTTCCCGCGATCGATGAGATTGCGCCTGCATAGCCTGTCGGCGCAGGGTCTCGGAATGAAGAAATCGGTGGACAGGCACGGTCAGAGCACCATGAAAGCGTCTTCGCTCGTTCCTGTAACCCGAGGAGGATTAGACCACTACCGGATTTCCGGCGTATCGTGTTTGGATAGGGCTTAAGGAAAGAATCTATGGCATTCGCCGCGCCCGGCGGCATATGTTGCTGCAAGCCTCGGATGCACCCATTATGGGGACGCCGCGCGCGCGACCCTCGCTGATGCACCTGCCGACGCTAAGGCAACGGTACGCCCATGGGCTTAGCAATTCATGCGGTCTGCCGCCGGCTTGACCGCATAAGACCCTCGTTACGCCACGGCAGCCAGATGATCGTGTGGATTCTCTGCCGGGCCGCGAAGCGGCCCCATAGCTATGGCAAGATTACCGGAGTCGCCAGGCCCGCCAGAAGCGACCAGGCCGGGCAATGCTGCCCAATGCCGCCAATGGCGGGCCCGTAGCGGGCCACGGCGGCCGGTTCAATGTGCCAGAAAGGAAGACATCATGCCAAGCCAAGCTACCGTTATTCCAGTGACCTATCGCGCGATGGACGAAAAGGACCTGCCTGCAGCCCATGCGCTGTCGCAGACCATGCGCTGGCCACATCGCCAGGAGGACTGGAGCTTTGTCCTGGGCCTTGGCACTGGCTATGTTGCCGAAGAGGCCGGTGCGGTGATTGGCACCGCGCTGTGCTGGAAACAAGGACAACAGGCGTCGCTCGGGATGATCATCGTGTCCCCGGAGCACCAGGGCAAAGGTATCGGCAAGGCGTTGATGAAACTGGTGCTGGAGGCCTTGGGGGAGCGTTCCACGCTGCTGATCGCAACGCCTGCCGGCCGGCCCCTGTACGAGCAGCTCGGCTTTATCGCGACCGGCACGATCCACCAGCACCAGGGAACGTTGGAAGCCCCCGCTCTCGCCCCGTCCTTTCCAGGCGTAGCACTGCGCCCGTACGTCCCCGGCGATACCGAGGCCATCATTGCGCTGGGAAACCGGGCCACTGGCATGTCTCGCGACGAGGTCCTCGGGGCACTGCTGGCGGCTGGCGAGACGGTCGTGCTCGAGCGCCATGGCAAGGTCGCCGGATTCTCCATCATGCGCCCCTTTGGACGCGGCCATGCGATCGGGCCGGTGGTGGCGTCTGACGCGGATCACGCGAAAGCCCTGATCGCCTATTGGTGCGGAGCCTACGCCGGCTCCTTCGTGCGCATTGACGTCACCGGCGCGAGCGGCCTGCAAGGTTGGCTGGCGGAGGCAGGACTACTTCAGGTTGACACGGGGGTGGCCATGGCACGCCACGGTGTACCGCAGTCGGATAGCACGCTGCAGCAGTTTGCAATCGTCAGCCAGGCGCTCTGCTAAGTCAGCGCACCGGCAGCGATCCGGAGATTTTCTTCATGCGATCACTCATGCAGCGACCGCCGGCTTGCGCGGCGGTCGCAGGTGAATCTTGCGCCAGTCCGTGCGCGCTTATGCCGCCTCGGCATTGAACTCGGACACGAACGCCGGCGCTGCTTCCATGCGATAGCGTTCATCCTGGCTGACGTAGTACATCGCCGACCGGCCCCGGCGCGCAAACGTCACACAACAGGCATGCTCGAAGCGCCCGAAGCGCGTGACGCCGATCCCGGGCGGGTCCCTCCACTCCCATACACGCTGTTCCTCAATGCAGTCCAGCACCCGATGCTGCGTCCTGGGATGCATGGATGAACTGAGCATCATGCTGATATAGCCGAACTCGCCCAGCGACGGGTAGCGTTGCTGCATTGCCGCCCATCGTCTTTTCGGGGACATCGGGGGAACATTGCCGCCCCCCGTATTCCGCCCGAGATTCCCTCCTTTCTCCGCGTTCATTTGCCTTCCGATATTTGTTGCAGGTTACTGCCGGTGTTCAACCATGCCGGCTCGATACCGTTTCCGGTACGTTCCGCATGGCATCCGCGTACCGCCGTGCGGCGGCCGGCCGCTTCCTGAAGCAGGGACAGGCGGCGCGCCGGCCGGTGACGCTGACTTACTGTGCTTGCCCGAGTTGAACCAGGATCGAGGGATCCTCCAGGGTGGACAGGTCCTGCGTGATCTGCTCCCCCTTCGCAATCCCTCGCAGCAGACGGCGCATGACCTTGCCCGAGCGGGTCTTGGGCAGGTGGTCGGCGAAGCGGATCTCCTTTGGCTTGGCGATCGGGCTGATTTCGCGCGCAACCCATTCACGCAACGCCTTCGCGACCCGCGCTGCTTCATCCCCCTGCGGGCGGGTGCGCTTCAGCACCACGAACGCGCAAACCGCTTCGCCCGTGGTTGCATCCGGCCTGCCCACCACCGCGGCCTCGGCCACGTCGCAGTGGGCCGCCAGCACCGACTCGATCTCCATGGTGCCCATGCGATGGCCCGAAACATTCAACACATCATCGATGCGACCGGTAATAGTGAAGTAGCCGGTCTTGTCACTGCGCACCGCCCCGTCGCCGGCCAGGTACAGGTTGCCGCCCAACTCCGCCGGGAAGTAGCTTCTCCAGAACCGGTCTGCATCACCCCAGACGGTTCGGATCATCGAGGGCCATGGTCGCTTGATGACCAGGATGCCGCCTTGCCCGTGTGGCAATTCCTTGCCAGTCTCATCCACCACCGCGGCCATGATTCCTGGCAGCGGCAACGCGCATGAGCCGGGTTGCAATGGCATTGCGCCCGGCATCGGGCTGATCATGTGACCGCCCGTTTCGGTTTGCCAGAAAGTGTCGACGATCGGGCAGTTGCCGTTGCCGACGTTGCGGTGGTACCAGCGCCAGCTGTCCGGATCGATGGGCTCGCCCACCGAGCCGAGCAGGCGCAGACTGGACAAATCGTATCGCCCCGGGTGTACTGCCGGATCCTTGTCGCTGGCCTTGATCAGCGAGCGGATTGCCGTCGGCGCCGTATAGAAGATGGTGGCCCGATGCTTGCGCACCATGTCCCAGAAGCGGCCGGCGTTGGGATAGGTTGGCACCCCTTCGAACACGATCTGGGTTGCTCCTGCGGCGAGAGGGCCGTAGGCGATATAGGTATGGCCGGTGACCCACCCGATGTCTGCTGTACACCAGAAGACGTCGTGAGGCTTGATGTCGAACGTCCACTTCATCGTCAACACCGCCCACAGCAGGTAGCCGCCGGATGCATGCTGAACCCCTTTTGGCTTCCCGGTGGAGCCAGAGGTATACAAGATGAACAGCGGGTGCTCGGCGCCGACCCATTCCGGCTCGCAGGTTGCGGGCTGGGCGGCCATCAACGCGTCGAGCCAGAGGTCGCGCCCCGCCACCAGCGGAACACTCGCGCCAGTACGGCGGTGAACGACAACGTGCCTGACCATTTCGCAACCGCCTGGTGCGAGTGCTTCATCCACAATGGACTTAAGCGGCAGCGACTTGCCGCCGCGCATTTGCTCGTCGGCGGTGATCACGGCCACCGCGCCGGCATCGATGATCCGCTCGCGCAGCGACTTCGCCGAAAATCCGGCGAAGACCACCGAATGCACCGCCCCAACGCGTGCGCATGCCTGCATCGCGACAATGCCCTCGATGGACATCGGCATGTAAATGACAACGCGATCCCCTTTGCCGACGCCCATGGCCCGCAAGCCGTTGGCCAGCTGGCACACCTTCGCGTGCAATTGCGCATACGTGATCCGCGTGACCAGTCCATCGTCGGCTTCGAACACGATCGCCGTCTTGTCCGCGTTGCCGAGCTGCAGGTTGCGGTCCAGGCAGTTGTACGAAACGTTGAGCTGCCCGTCCTCGAACCAGCGGTAGAACGGCGCATGATCCTCGTTCAGCGTCCTGGTGAAAGGCCGGTGCCAGCTGATGCAGTCGCGTGCGTGCCGAGCCCAGAAGCCTTCGTAGTCCGCCTCTGCGGCCGCGCAGTGGGCCCGATAGGCCGCCATGCCTGCGATGTTCGCTTGATCCACGAACTGGGCGGGCGGATTGATGAGCTCGATTTCCTGTTGCAGCGGTGCAATATCAGACATTGGCGATTCCTGTGGATGATGAGCGCGTGGGTGCCGCGAGTCCGGCCCGGTTGCTACGGTGAACTCGCGGCGGCCTGCTCAGCAGTGGGGCCCGGATTCCCCTACGATCCGGGCATCGCGGCAGGTTCAGAACTTGTGGCGAATGCCAACCACGGCGCCAAACTGGTTAGCACCGGGGCGCACGGCTTCGCTGCTGACGCCCAGCTGGTCATTGAATCCATTCACGCCGAGATTCGACTTGCCGCGGTTCAGCGCGTACGAAACCGTGCTGTAGACGTCGGTTCGCTTCGATAGCGCATAGTCGACCAGCGCCACGAACAGCCATGGATTGCCGGCATTCGACTCGCGCAGATTCTGGTAGTAGGCAGAGCCGGCCAGCGACAGTGCGGGCGTAACCTGGTAGGCAGCGCCAAGCCAGGCGAGGTTCGACACCGTGTTGGCCAGGGCAACGCCCGGCAGGACGGCACCGTTGAACGCATGCGCGTACCGATAACCAGCATAGAACTTGGCCGAACCCAGCGAATAGGTCGCCGCCGCTGCCGCGCGCCGGATCAGGCTGTCGGTCGTCAGCGCAGTGGCTGCCGAACGGTTCGACTGGTCATAGATGGCACCGAAGGCGAACGGGCCGGCGGCATAACTTGCCGAGGCCGAATACGAACGTCCGTTGGTGAAGTTTCCCGCGACTTCCTGGTTGCTGCTGTTGAAGCTATACAGGCCGCTCAGGCTTAGCCCGCCGAACTTGCCCATGTACTTGACCGAGTTGTCGGCGCGCGCGCCGCCCAGGTACGGATCCTGGGCGCCAACCGAATAGCGGCTGGCAATGGCCATCGGGTCGTAGGTCACGCCAAAGTCATAGAAGGGCGTGGTGTGCCTGCCGAAGGTAACCTGGCCCCATTCGTGCTGCAGGCCGACATAGGCACCGCGGCCAAACAAGCGCCCGCCCTGCCCCATGGTGCCGGTATCGATGTTGAATCCGCTTTCCAGCAGGAAAATGCTCTTCAGCCCTCCTCCCAGGTCTTCGACGCCGCGCAAGCCCCAGCGCGAGCCACTCTGGTTGCCCGACTGCAGTGCCCATAGATTGTGAGCGGCTGCGCCGGCGGCCACAGTGCCCGTAGACGCTACGGCATGATTCAGATACTCGAGCCCCACATCGGCGACCCCATAAAGCGTAACGCTCGATTGGGCGTATGCAACGGGACCCAGCAGCCATGCCGCTGCCATGGCGGGCATTCTGTATTTCATGAACTCCTCCTTTTATTAGATTAACCCGTAGCATGAAATGCACGGGGCGAAGCCAAATCTGCATCGATATTCTTTAAACAAAAATTCGCATTCCTGCTGGCCACAGCAATGCCACGGATCTCGCCGTCCAGGCGTCCGTCTGTTCTTCCTTACCTAGGATCTGCTGGAAGTAGGTGCGCTTCGCTTTATCGAGGAAGTCGCTGCTGGATAGTTGCTGACAACATATTCGAGTCGAAGCGCTTCACCGGCGGTCAATAGCCTTTCCGACGGTCGACAAGGCCGATAACAGGCTCGCCGTTTTCAAGGCGGCGCAGATTGTCCAGCACCGCCCTGGCCGCGGTATGGGGC
This sequence comes from Cupriavidus mimosae, assembly GCF_023952485.1. Lineage (NCBI taxonomy): Bacteria > Pseudomonadati > Pseudomonadota > Betaproteobacteria > Burkholderiales > Burkholderiaceae > Cupriavidus > Cupriavidus mimosae. Next base: position 40,315 of record NZ_JALHRY010000017.1, read on the forward strand.
CGGGTCATGCTGGCAATATGGGGGGTAAGCCATACCTGGGGGTGCCGCCACAATGGATGATCCGCGGGCAGCGGCTCCGGATGCGTGACATCGAGAATGGCATCGCCAAGCTGTCCCGACTCCAGCGCGGCCAGCAGGTCGGCGTGGTTGAGTTGCTGACCCCTGCCAACATGCACCAGTCCGGCACCGCGCGGCAATGTGTTGAACATACGGGCGCCCAGCATGCCGCGCGTCTCGTCTGTCAGCGGCAACAGGCACACGAGGATATCGGTACGTGCGAGGAATGCGTCGAGTTCCTCCTGGCCGGCGTAGCAGGTCACACCGTCGAGGTTGCGGCGCGAGCGTGACCAACCCGCGCAATCGAAGCCGAACAAGCCCAGGCGCGCCAGCACCGCCTGCGCCAGCGAACCCAGTCCCAGTACCCCGACGCGCCGCTCCTGCGCCGGTTGCACCGCGATAGGCCTCCAGCCTGCTTGCGCCTGTTGCCGCCGATATGCCGGCATGTCACGGTGAAGCGCGAGCACCGAAAACACGGCGTACTCGACCATTCCTTCCACGATACCGGGCTCGATCATTCTCACCAGCGGCAAATGCTCCGGGATCGCCTTCAGATTGAACTGGTCAACGCCCGCGCCCGTTGAAAACACCACCTGCAGGTTAGGAAAGCGCTGTCCGATATCTTCGGGCGGCTCCCAGGCGGCAAGGTAGCGCACCTGTTGGGGATCGCCGACATCGGGCCAGATGCGGAAATCGAGGTCGGGCCGCTGGCGCGCAAAGACCTTGCGCCAGTCCTGGCCCCGCACCGGATCTGCCTTGTAAAGGAATGTGCTCATGCAGGATGTCTCCGTCTACGAGCGGTTGTCGTTCAAGAAAGGGAACTACAGCGCGGGCTGCGTCACACAGGGGTACAGGGAACGGATGCCGCCGTACCGGAAACACCCGGCGCTCCCCAAATCTGGATCAGGCATCGATCCACACGTTCTCGGCGAACATATAGCCCATCAGACCGCCCAGCGGGATGGGCGAAAGCCCCTTGAGCCTGGTCGCATGGGCGTCGATGCTTGCCAGGAACAACGGGATGCCGATGCCGGCCTCCTCGTGGATCATCGTCTGCATGTCGGCATACATCTGCTTGCGCTTTGCGAAGTCGGTCTCACCGCGCGCCGCAACCAGCAACTGGTCGAACTTCGGGCTCTTCCAGCGCGACTCGTTCCACGGCGCATCCGATTTGAAGAACTGCGTGAAGATGGTGTCGGCGCTGGGCCGCGGATTCACATTGCCAAAGCCGACATGACTATTGAGCCAGTGGTTCGACCAGTAGCCATCGGCCGGCATGCGCTTGATGTCGAGCTCCAGGCCGACACGCTGCGCGGCTTGCTGCATCACCAGCGCGGTTTCGACCGAATACAGCGCTGCGGGGGACGTCACCACTTGTACCTTGCCAGACACGCCGGCCTTGCGCAGGTGGAACTTCGCCTTCTCGGGATCGAACGGCCGCTGCGGCAGATCCTTGAAGTAGAAGCGGTTGGTGGGATCGATGGGTTGGTCGTTGCCAACCACCGCATTACCGAGCGCGATGGTTTGCCGCATCTGCTGGCGGTCCAGCAAGTACTTCATTGCCAGGATGAAGTCGGGGTTCGTGCCAGGGCCCACGTCCTTGCGCATGATCAGGTCGGAATATTGGCCGGATTGCGTCGTCATGATGGCGTACCCGGGGGTGCCCTTCACTCTCGACACAGAACGCGGGTTGACCATCGCCACCAGGTCCATGCCGCCGGACAACAGCGCGTTGAGCCGCGCACTGTCGTCGGCAATGCCAACGAGTTCAATCTCGTCGAGGTGGGGCTTGCCCGGCTTCCAGTACGCGTCGTTGCGCACCACCAGCGTGCGCACGCCGGGCTTGAACTCCTTGATCTTGTAGGGACCGGTGCCGATGCCGGCGCTGAAGTCGGTGGTGCCTTCCTTGACGATGTGGAAGTGGAACGTGCCCAGGATAACCGGCAGGTCGGCATTGGGACTGTTCAGCACCACCGTGACCTCGTTCGGACCGGTGGCCTTCACGCTCTCGATCTGCTCTGCCAGCACCTTGGCCTTGGAGGCTGTGGCCGGATCCTTGTGGCGCATGATCGAGTACACCACGTCGGCCGGCGCCAGCGCCTTGCCGTCGTGGAAGGTCACGCCCTTGCGCAGCGTGAAGACCCACGTCTTGGCATCGGTGGTGGTGAACGTCTCCGCCAGCGCTGCCCGCGGCGTCAGGCTGCGGTCCAGCGAGGTCAGTCCGTTGTACACCATGTTGCAGCGCACATAGTCGTTTTGGTTCGACTGCTTGGCCGGATCGAGCGTGTCCGTGGCGGCTGCCGTGGCCACCGCCACGCGGATGCGCCCGCCGCGCTTGGGCGTCTGCGCATGCGCGCCGACCGCCGCGCCGGCCAGGCCGCCGGCCAGCGTGGCCTGCATGCCGCCCGCCAGCAGCATCTTCAGCACATCGCGCCGCGTGGCGCCGCGCTTGAGCGCATCCATCATGCGAAGGCTTTCACCGGGACCGACAAAGTTTTCCAGCTGGTTACGGCTATCGCTCATGGTTGTACTCCTGTGTATCGATTAGGAAAGGCATGCAAGTCGCGTTGAATGAAGGATCGGTCGGTGTGTCTTACGCCAGCCGATCTTTGAGCTGGTAGTACAGGCCAACGGCGGGCAGGAACCAGGGCGGGCCGAAGTGGCCGGGAATGGCGGGCCATTCGCGCTCGCGCCATGGGTTCGCGCTCGCATCGCCGGCCATCACGGCGGCCATGCGCTCACCCATGTAGACGGACATTTGGGTGCCGTGGCCGCTGTAGCCCATCGAATAGAAGAGACCGTCACGCTCGCCGGCATGTGGCAGGCGGTCCTGTGTCATGTCGACCAGCCCGCCCCAGCAATAGTCCAGCCGGACATCGGCCAGCTGAGGAAAGATTTCGGCCAGGCCGGCACGCAGGATCTCGCCGCTGGCGGCGTCCTGCTGCGGACTGGAGATGGCAAAGCGCGCCCTGCCGCCGAAGACCAGCCGATGGTCGGGCGTGAGACGGAAATAGTGGTGGATATTCGCCACCGTGGTGTAGGTGCGGCGCTTGGCCAGCAGTGCAGCCGCGCGCTCCGCCCCCAGCGGCTCCGTGGTCACGATAAAGCTGCCGATCGGTACGATGCGCCGGCGCAGCCAGCCAAAACTGCCGTAGCCGCCGTGGCGGCTCGCGCCGGTGGCCAGCAGCACCTGCCGGGCCAGCAGCGTGCCGCGCGTGGTGTGCAGACGGTGTACCTGTCCATGCGTGCGCTCGACGCGCTGTACACACGTGCCGGTATGAATCTGTGCGCCATGACGCTGCGCGGCCACGGCCAGGCCTTGGGCGAATCGGCCCATATGCATCTGTCCGCTGCGTTTGTAGAGCAGGCCGCCGTGGAAGCGTTCGCTTTGGACCTCGGCGCGCACGCGGTGCGCGTCGAGAATTTCCACATCGGTATCCACGCCATCGGCGATAAGCCGGTCCGCGCTGCGCCGCAGCACCTCCATCTGATAAGGACGGGTCGCGAGCTTCAGCTTGCCGTTGCGCTCGAAGTCGCAGGCGATGCCCTCGTCGCGGATGAGGCGCGCCACCGTGTCGACCGCCTCGTCGTACGCGTGGTACCAGTCACGCGCCCGCTGCGTGCCGACCCGGGCGGCAACATCGGCGTAGTCAACCGCAAGGCCATTGTTGACATGTCCGCCGTTGCGTCCGGAAGCCTCCGGCGCAACGGCGGGCCCCGCCTCGAGCACCACGACGCTCGCGCCACGCCTGGCCAGCGCCAGCGCCGCCGACAGCCCGGTGAAACCGCCGCCGACGATGGCGACATCGACCTGGGACGGCAGATCGTACGCATCCAGAGCCAGCGGCGGCACTGAATCTTTCCAATAGGAATCGAGCTTCATAGTGATGTACGGAGGGACCGCTGAGGGTTTTCAGAGACCGACGACGCCAGGCAGGCCACCGATGTCCTGGATCTCGGTGTAGCGGTAAGCCGCGTTGCCCGGGCCGTGGCCGCGATTCACGAACACCTTGTTGACGATGCCGATGTCATCGGCCGACATCAGGTCGTAGCGCAGGCTCGACGACACGTGCAGCACGTCTTCCGGGTTGCAGCCCAGCGAATCCAGCATGTACTCGAAGGCCTTCAGCCGCGGCTTGTAGGCCTGCGCCTGCTGCGCGGTGTAGACGCGGTGGAACGGCGCGCCCAGCTTCGCCACGTTCTTCTGGATCTGGTCGTCCGAGGCGTTCGACAGGATCACCAGAGGAATCTCCTTGGCCACCTTGGCCAGGCCCGCCGGCACATCCTCATGCGGGCCCCAGGTGGGAACCGCGTCGTAGTACGCCTGACCATCGTTGTCCAGGTACTGGATCTTCCACTTCTTGCACAGGCGGCGCACGGCGTTCTTCAGCACCACCTCATACGGCTGCCAGTCGCCCAGCACCTCGTCGAAGCGATAGGCGCTGAAGTCGGCGATGAATTGCTCCATATGTTCGGGCGAAATCCGATCGGCGAACAGCTCGCGCGTCATCTCGCCCATGCGGAATCGCGTGAGCGTGCCATAGCAGTCGAAAGTCACGTACTTGGGTCGGAAGGTCATGGTTTCTGATCCTCAGCATGATGGGCGCCTGGGGTCGGCACCGTGGTTGATTCATGGCTTCCATGCTAGACGCGGAGCACCAGAATTTGTCCCTGTTGCGGAGTGCGCCACCGCAGCGAATTGCAAAGCTGGCACCCCAGGCGAACGAATCTTCCAATCTCCGGAGAAACCCTGAGACCCAGGCCGGCATCGCGACATCGAAAGACGCTTGGCATGGCACTCCGGCCGCGCTGACCGCGGCGAGGCGGCTACAGAGCTGCGCAATGGAAGCGTCTTGGCGGAACCGGCGAATTGCAGCTCCGCATGGCCTTGCTTAGCGCGTCAATGGGCTACGGGGAGCCACCATGTTCTCCGGCCGCAGAATCTCCGCCAGCAGCGCATTGCTGAGGAGCTGTTCCGACTGGACCAGCTCTACCACGGTTCGGCCGGTTTCCTGCGCGAGGCGTGCGATCCGCGTAGCGTTCTCATACCCGATATACGGATTCAGCGCTGTCACGACACCGATCGAACGGTGGACCAGCGCCGAGCATTGGTCCGGGTTCGCGCTAATCCCTTCGATGCATTCGCGATCCAGCATGCGCACGGCGCGGGACAGCAGCCGGATGGAGTCATAGAGCTTGTAGGCGATCAGCGGCTCCATCGCGTTGAGCTGCAATTGACCTGCTTCGGCTGCGAGGGTCAGCGCGGCATCGTTGCCGGCGATCTCATAAGCGACCTGGTTCATCGCTTCCGGAATGACCGGATTGACCTTGCCCGGCATGATCGAACTGCCGGGCTGGCGCGCAGGCAGGTTGATTTCCGCAATGCCGGTCCGAGGGCCGCTGGAAAGCAGGCGCAGGTCATTGCTGATTTTCGACAGACGGAGCGCCGTCCTCTTGACGAGTCCCGATAGCAGCACGAAGTCGCCCATGTCGGAAGTCGCGGCAATCAGGTTGGACGCGGCGCGGACGGGAAACCCGGACAGCGCCGCCAGTTCTTCGATTGCAATGGCCTGATAGCGCGGGTCCGCGTTGATGCCGGTGCCGATCGCAGTGCCGCCCAGATTGACGGCGCACAGCGTCGCAGGAATGAGCGTACGCATCTGCTCGAGGTCGGCCGACACGATATCGGCCATCGCCTGGAACTCCTGACCGAGCGTCATGGGAACCGCGTCCTGGAGCTGGGTACGTCCCATCTTCAGGATGCCGCCAAACTGTTGCGCCTTGTTGGCCAGGGTTGCGGCAAGGTGGCACAGGCTCTCCAGCAGCGGCAGATGGGCCAGCAGCAATCCGACCCGGATCGCGGTCGGATAAGCATCATTGGTCGATTGCGACAAATTGACATCGTTGTTTGGATGAAGCCGGCCGTAACTCCCCTTCTGCTCGCCCAGGTGTTCCAGTGCGCGGTTGGCCAGCACCTCGTTGGCGTTCATGTTCGTCGAGGTTCCGGCGCCACCCTGGATCATGTCAACGACAAAGGCGTCATGGAAAGCGCCGTCGATGACTTCGGCGCAAGCTTTTGTAATGGCGCCATGCCTGGCGCTGTCCAGCAAGCCGAGCCGATGGTTGGCATTGGCGGCCGCATGCTTGACGATAGCCAGCGCCTTGATGAAGTCCGGGTACTCGCCGATGCAACGGCCGGATAGGTAGAAATTTTCCTTGGCGCGCAATGTTTGCACGCCGTAGTACAAGTTGTGATCCAGATCTCGCGTACCCAGTAGGTCCTGCTCCTGGCGCGTGGGCGTAGCTGTGGTCATGATGAGCCTTAGGCGATGTGTCCAGGGTAGTTAGCCGCGTCAGTCTGCAGCCAGCGCGCGCCGGGCTACCTCGCAGAACCAGCGCACACCCAGCGGCAGCGCGTCGTCGTTGAAGTCATAGCAAGGGTGGTGCAAGGGGCGCTCGCCATCGGGCCCGGGTTCCGCCCGTCCCTGTCCCAGCCAGAGGTAGGCGCCGGGCCTTTGCTGCAGCATGAAGGCGAAGTCCTCGGAGGTGAAGGCAGCCCGCGGAGCCATGCGCACTTCCAGGCCGATGGCTCGGGCCGCGTCAGCGGCCACTGCCGCTTCCTCCGGGCTGTTCACCGTGGCCGGGTAATAGCGGTCGTAATGCACTTCGACCTCGGTGCCGCTCGCCGTCGCCACGCCGTGCGCCATCGCACGCAGCGCGGTCTCGATCCGGCTCTGGACCTCCATATCGAAGCTTCGCACCGTGCCGGTGATCTGCACTTCGGCCGGTAACACGTTATGGCTGTGCCCACCTTCGATACGCGTCACGGACAACACCGCGGATTCGGCGGGATCAATGCGACGCGCCACGATCGTATGTAATTGCGACACGAGCTGGCTGGCAGCCAGGATGGCGTCTGCGGTGTGATGCGGCTGCGCCGCATGACCACCTCGCCCGCGCAGCACGATATCGAATCGATCCGCCGCCGCCATGATGGCGCCAGGCAGCGTCTGTGCGTGGCCGAGCGGCAAGTCTGGCCAGTTGTGCAGCGCATAAACGCTATCGCAAGCAAAGCGCTCGAACAGGCCCTCCTCGATCATGCGGCGGGCCCCGCCCTTGCCCTCCTCTGCCGGCTGGAAAATGAAATGCACCGTGCCATCGATACCGCTGCGCGCAAGCTGACGCGCGGCCCCCACGAGCATGCTGGTATGGCCGTCGTGGCCACAGCCGTGATGCTTTCCGGGCACGTGGCTGACATAAGGTGGGCGGCCCAGTTCCACCATTGGCAATGCATCCATATCCGCGCGCAGGCCGACGCTGCGCTTTCCATTGCCGGCGCGCAGCGTGCCGACCACGCCCGTGCCGCCGATGCCCTCGTGCACTGTGAGACCCAGCATGCGCAATGACTGCGCCACGATGCCAGCCGTGCGGTGCTCTTCGTAGCCGAGCTCAGGATTGGCGTGCAGGTCCCGGCGCAGCGCAATCAGGTCGGGCAGCAAGTCGGCCACGGGTTCCGCGATCTGGTTCCACCTCACGAGCCGGCCCCCGTTCGATTGAAAGGCTGTCTCTGGCGAGGCCTTGAATGGTTGAACAGAACATCGAGATCCCAAAGGTCCATCGCTGTGCTCCAGTGTTATTGGATGCCGAAAGTGGAAGCTGCAGCAGCGCCAGAGGAGCTGCATTGTTGCCAGCTTAAAAGCACTCTCGCTAACGATGGTGCCGATCGCCGCAGGCTGTACCGCATTGAATTGCGTTTTGCCTATCCGCGTGAATAGATTGTTCCGTGGCCTGAGCGGGTTGCGCCCGCCTTGCCGTAGTGCCGGGGCTGGGGCGCCAGTTTGTCGCCGGACTACGGCATCGGTTCTGACTGCGGAGCGATGGCGTTCGTGTCACCACTTGTCGGCCGGCATCCAAGCCCCACGCACAGCCTGCCGAACATGGCGATGAATACGGGATTTCCTTCTGTCGCGCACCCGGCATACGCAACATGCCGTCGAAGTGCGGCCACTACAATTTGGGACACTACTCGCGGCCCTGGTGCGACCATGGCGCAGCCTCGTTACTTCACAGGAATCGTCATGACGACCCAGACTTTCAATATCGCCGTGATCCCGGGCGATGGCATTGGCAAGGAGGTCATGCCAGAAGGCTTGCGCGTACTCCGTGCCGCCGCAAGCCGCTTTGGCATCGCCCTGAACTTCACCCATGTCGAGTGGGCAAGCTGTGATTACTACGCAGCCACCGGAAAGATGCTGCCGGATGACTGGAAAGCGCAACTGGCGGGCATGGATGCCATCTACTTCGGCGCAGTGGGCTGGCCCGATATCGTGCCGGACCATGTCTCGTTGTGGGGCTCGCTGCTGAAGTTCCGCCGCGAGTTCGACCAGTACATCAACCTGCGCCCCGCCCGCCTGTTCGAAGGCGTGCCGTGCCCCCTGGCCGGCAGAAAGCCGGGCGATATCGACACGATCATCGTGCGCGAGAATACCGAGGGCGAATACTCGTCGGTCGGTGGCGTGATGTACGAAGGCACCGAACGCGAAGTCGTGATGCAGCAGTCGATTTTCTCACGGCATGGGACCGACCGCGCGCTGCGCTTCGCCTTCGACCTGGCGCGGCAGCGGCAGCGCAAGCGCGTTACCGTGGCGACCAAGAGCAACGGCATTGCCATCAGCATGCCATGGTGGGACCACCGGGCATCCGCCATTGCGGACGAATATCCGGATGTCGGCTGGGAAAAGCAGCATATCGACATCCTGTGCGCCCGCTTCGTGTTGCAGCCGCAGCGCTTCGATGTGGTGGTGGCGTCCAACCTGTTTGGCGACATCCTGTCAGACCTGGGCCCGGCCTGCACCGGTACGCTGGGACTCGCGCCTTCGGCCAACCTGAATCCCGAGCGCACCTTCCCTTCGCTGTTTGAGCCGGTGCACGGCTCGGCCCCCGATATCTATGGCAAGAACATTGCCAACCCCATCGGCATGATCTGGTCAGGTGCCATGATGCTCGACTTCCTCGATACCGACAACGATGCCGGAAGAAAGGCGCACGACGCGATTCTTGCCGCCATCCAGCACGTACTGATTCACGGTCCTCGCACGGCAGACCTGGGCGGCAACGCTTCGACCACCGAGATGGGCGAAGCCATTGCCAGCGTCGTGGAACACATCGGTCCGGGCGGGCAAGCATAGCAATGGCATGCACTCAAAATGCATGGAGATGATATTGATGAAGACCCTATTGCTTACTAAAGCGCAAGTACGCAGCCTGATCAGCATGAGGGAAGTCATAGGTACTGTGGAAGAGGCATACAAAGCCTTCAACCGTAGCCAGGTGGTTCAACCCGGCTATATCGGCATCCATCTCCCGCCACCGCGCGGCGAAATTGATTTCAAGCTGGGTTACTGCAAAGCCAATGAAATGATCTCCATGAAGGCATCTTCGGGGGGATTCATCAATAACCCCGAGTCTCACGGGGTCCCCAGCGGAATGGGAACCATCCTTCTGTTCGATGCACAGAGCTGTGCCTTGATCTGCGTTATGGATGGGAGCCTGATCACCGGCCTCAGAACCGGCGCCTCTGGTGCTGTTTCGGTGAAAGCACTGGCAAGAAAGGACGCAAAAAAAATCACCTCCATCGGCACCGGGAATCAGGCCCGGATGCAGATCCGGGCTATCAAGGAGATCATGAAAATTGAAGTGATCCATGCCTGGGACAGCAACGCCGACACGCTTGCCAAGTATAAAGCTGATATCGAAAGCGAGTTTGGCATTCCTGTAGTGATGGCCGCCTCCAAGAAGGAAGCAGTTGAACAGGCTGATATTCTGATCACCACGACCCGCGGGAAAGGATCCCTGGTGGAAGCCGCCTGGGTGCAGCCAGGCACCCACATTGTTGCGATCGGCACCGATCAGCAAGGCAAGCAAGAGCTCGACCCAGAGATATTCAACAACGCAAAAATCGTGAATGACTCAATCAGCCAATGCACGGAAAAAGGCGAGACCTGGCACCCGATAAACAAGAACCTCATAAGCAAGGATGACATCCACGCAGAAATTGGCGAGATCTTGCTTGGCATAAAACCAGGAAGAGAACACGAAGACGAGATCACGATTTTCGACTCCACCGGCATGGCCATACAGGACAATACTACCGCGACCAAGATTTATCACAATGCAATGGCAAGCAAGATCGGCACATTCTTTGAATTTCTTTGACTAGCCGCCAAAGAACCGACGGCCCCGAAAAAGTGATAAAGCACATGCTCAACTACCCGACGCTCCAAGACATCCGAGACGCGCAGGCACGGCTGAAGCCCTACATCAGGCATACGCCGTTACTGCGCGCGGAAAAGATGGAGCGAGCTTTGGGCTGCCAGATGTACCTTAAGCCGGAGATGCTGCAAATTACCGGGGCCTTCAAGATTCGTGGCGCGCTGAATAAATCGCTTTCGCTTACCAGGGAAGAGATAGCTAACGGCATTATTGCCACGTCCTCCGGCAATCATGCTCAGGGACTGGCGTACGCCGCCAAGATGCTTGGCGTCAAAGCAGTACTGGTGCTCCCGATCACCACACCCAGGATCAAGATTGCCAATACAAAATCCCTGGGCGCCGAAGTTATTCTTTACGATGGCGATACCGCTGCGCGATGGAAGCGGGTGCGTGAAATCGCCGAGGCACACAGCTATGCAGTTGTCCATGCGTTTGAAGACCCCTTGGTAATGGCTGGCCAGGGCACCATCGGTTGTGAAATACTGGAGGATCTGGAACAGGTAGACACGGTGATTGTTCCCGTCGGTGGCGGCGGGCTCATTTCAGGAATCGCTACCGCTATCAAAGAAACATCTCCCTCGGTGCGCGTCATCGGCGCAGAGCCTGCCCTGACACCAAAGTATTTCCACAGCCGCAAGAACAAGGAACGTACATCGCTGCCCTTGAAAAATACCATTGCCGACGGATTAAGGATAAGTGTGCCCGGACAAAATCCATATCCCATCATTGAAAAATACGTTGACGAGATTGTCCTGGTTGAAGACGAACATATCGTTGCTGGCATGCGCATGCTTGCCAATGATGCAAAATTAATTGCCGAGCCCGCCGCCTCGATTGGTATCGGCGCCTTGCTCGCCGGCAACATCAAAGTTAAACCACACGAGAAAGTGTGCGCGGTTCTGACTGGCGGAAACTGGGACTTATGCGACATGGCCGAGATCTACAAAGTTAGCGACGGAAATAGTGCCATCCGTTGATCGCAGGCTCGGTCTCATCGCCGTGGGTGATCTCGGCCGCCCCTGCCTGACACGCTGTGCAATCGCCGGATGGCCGTGGTCCAGCCATTTCCTGACCGCGGCCGGAAGCTGAACGCAAGCGCCGCGGCTTCTCAGGACAGCTTCTCGTGCAGTTGCCTCGCCCGATGCGCATCAACGGGGTCCATGTCTTCCGTGCAAAGGCCGGGCAAGCGCGCAAGCAATCGCCGCGCCTCATCGTTCCGGCCCTGGCGATGCCATAGCTCGGCAAGGCTTATCGCACAACGAAGCTCGATGGGGCTGGCACCCTCGCCACGGGCCAGCTCCATCGCCGTGCGAAAACACGTCTCGGCTTCGCGGTCGGCCGTGGATGAAGAATCTCCCTGCCGATCCCCCGCCTGCACCAGAACCTCCCCCTTGAGCCGGAGCAGCGCGGGCTCGTCAAAGCGTTCCCCGGTATCCCTTGCCAGGGCCATGGCCTCAGCCAGCACACGCATCGCATCCTCGCCTCGCGCGCAGCGTAAATACGCATCGGCCAGCAATCCCAGCAGCGAGGGCCGTCCCAATACCGCGCCGGTGGCCTCCAGGTCGTCGAAGCCGCGGCGCATCAGGTCAATCCCCACTTCTGCCGTGCCCGTTGCAGCCAGGGCCCAACCACGCAGTATCGATCCCCAGCTCCGGTACAGCTGGAACCCATGCTCTTCCGACAGTGCGATCGCCGCCTCCGCGCACTCCAGCACACGTCGCGCATCACCACGGCGCTGGTGCAGCTCGGCCGCGAAGATGAGGCTCAGGGCCAGACCGAACGGATCGGCGGCCCGGCGTGCCAGCGCCAGCGCCTCCTCGCTTCGGTTCACGGCTTGCTGTGACAGGCCGAGGTACCAGAGCACCCAGCTCAGCGAGCTGCGCATGTGGACCGCCGGGTTGCGCGCGTAGCGCAGCAGGTGGCCATAGGCGTGCTGGTCGGGACGGTGCAGCGCCAGCGCTTGCTCCAGGTGCGTACGGGCCATGCGGATATCGCCGCGCCGGAACCGTGTAACGCCCAGCACGCGCTGCGCCTCTGCGCGCTGCTCCGAGTCACCGCTGTCTTCGGCCAGCTGGTGCAGGCCGTCAGCCAGGGATTGTGCCGTCAACAGCCTGCCGCGCAACAGATAGAAAGACCAGAGCCCCAATTGGGCGGAAAAACGATGCGGCGTCTCCGCGCCTTGCTCGCACAAAGTCAGCGCCCGCGTATAGATTTTCTCGACTTCCGGTGCCCCATGGCCCCGTGCCGTGATGCATGCAATGCCGAGGTTCAGCAGCAGGCCCAGTTCGTCGCGTGCGCGCTCGGGGTTGTCGGGCAGTGTCTTAAGCAAGTCGAGCGCCGCATTGAGATGGCGAATGGCTTCGCGCTGCGCGGAATGTTGCGCCGCATGCTGTCCGGCAAGACCCAGGTACTCGATGGCCTTGCGGGTATTGCCACTTCGACTGTAGTGGTGTGCCAGTTCGCTGCAGTAATCCATCAAGCTGCCAGGGAACAGCGTTTCCAGGGCTTGGGCTGTGCGCTCGTGCAGCGCGCTGCGCCTGTCACTCAGCAGCGAGCTGGCGGCGACTTCCTGCGTCAAGGCGTGCTTGAACACATACTCCACCTCCGGAAACGCGGGGCGCTCGTAAATGAAATCTCCGGCCTGAAGATCGACGAGCATCGCATGGAGAGCACTGTCCGCCATCCCGGTGACATATCGGACCAGGCTCACGGAAAATCCCTTGCCAATGATTGCGAGCGTCTGCAGCAATTCCTTTTGAGCCGGCGGCAGGCGGTCGATGCGGGCGGCCAAGACGCCTTGCACGGTGGTCGGCATATGTAGTGACACCACGCGGTCGTCCAGCCGGAAGTTACCCCGCTCTCCATGCAGGACGTTCTCCTCGATAAGCGTTGTGACGACCTCCTCCATGAAGAAGGGATTGCCTTCTGTCTTGGACAGGATTTCGCGCTTCAGCGACTCGAGCGAAGCATCGTCACCCAACATCGCGCTGAGGAATCCTTGCGCATCGCCCTGCCCCAGGGGCGCAAGCTCCAGCCTGACGTGACATGGCACGCCCCCCTCATGCACATACTCAGGGCGATAGTTGACGAGCAACAGCATGCTTGACCGCGGCACGTGATCAGCCAGGATACAAAGAAAAGCCTCTGATTCACTGTCAAGCCATTGAAGATCGTCGAACAGCACCATCAGCGGCTGGAACTCGCTCTCGCGTACAAGCAACCGCACCAGCGCATCGAAAGTTCTCTGGCGCCGCACCGAAGCCTCCATCATGGGAAGCGTCGACGCCGGATCCTTGATGCCAAGCAGATAGAGCAGATAGGGAAGAACTTCGTCCGGCGCACAGCCGATCGCCATCAACCTGGCGGTGACCTTATCGCGAATCTGCCGGTCGTCATCCTGGGACGCGACGTCGAAGTACGCCCTGATCAGATCGATCAAGGGCAGATAGGGAAACGCCTTGCCATGCGAAACCGAGAAGGTTTCAAGCACCTTGCAGCCCGGTTGCGCACGCGTTCGGAATTCGTGAAACAAGCGCGATTTGCCGACGCCCGCCTCGCCTGCCACGCCAAGGACGCGTCCGTGGCCACGCCTTGCCGACTGTAGCGCCACCTGCATACACCGCAATTCGTCCTGGCGGCCGACAAAACGCGACAACCCGCGATGCGAGGCCACTTGCAGCCGCGTGCGCAAAGCGCCAGGGCCGACAGCTTCGTAAACGGCAAGCGGTTGCTGAATGCCCTTTACCGATGCCGTCCCGAGCGCGCGAAATTCAAAGTAGCCTTCGGTCAGCCGATGGGTCGCTTCGCTGACAGCGATCGATGAGGGCATCGCAACCCCTTCCATCCGCGACGCGATATGGATGGTGTGGCCCACCGGATCGTAGTCGGTGCGCAGGTCATCCTTTCGAATTGCCCGCACTACCACTTCGCCGGTATGGACGCCCACCCGGATGCGCAGCGGCAAGCCGGTTGCCTGAGGCGTCCGCCCATTATGACGGCGTATCGCATCCTGCATCCGAAGCGCCGCGTAGAGCGCCCGCAAGGGATGGTCCTCATGCGCGATGGGCGCACCAAACAGCGCCAGGATGCCATCACCAAGCGATTTGGCGACGTATCCCTCATAGTGGTGAACCGCCTCCATCATCATCGACACAATGGGGTCGATCACCCCGCGCGCATCCTCTGGATCCAGATCCTGGATGAGTGCCGTCGAGCCAGCGATGTCAGCAAATAGCGCGGTAATGGTCTTGCGTTCGCCAGCGGTTTGCCCCCTGGCTTCCATCGCCGCCTGTTCGGCCAGGATGCGCTCGGCCAGATGTGCCGGCGTATAGAACACGGGCGCCGTCCCAAGGTGCTGACCGGCGGGAAGGTCGGGCAGCAGCGCGCCGCAATGGCCGCAGAATCTCGCCGCGGCCCCCGACTCATGGCTACATTGCGGGCAGATTCGCGCAAGGCTGTGGCCACACGCCTCGCAGAATCGCCCGCCCGCGGGGTTATCGAATCCGCACTTGATGCAGCGCATATGCCCTCTGACTGCTTGGCCCGATAGCACACATTAGAAACCACAGGGGAGGCGTCTCGCAAGTTGCGAGGCGATCCCCTCCGTGCTCTCTGGGGCACGCGAGTCACGTCCGCATATTCGTCATTGAGCATCGGCCCGATCACGCCGGGCGGAAGGTTGGCCACCTCGTCGTGAGCATCCCATTGGAAACAGCGAAAGCCATCTGCCCAGGCGACCAGCTTTCTTGCCAAATGTAGGGGCTTCAGCTCACAGCGACTTCAGATACTCCGCCAGGTCGGCAATATCCTGGCTGCTCAGCCCCAGGCCCCGCTTGGTGTTGTAGGTCGTCACGACCTCCGGCAAAGTCGCCGCAGAGCCGTCATGGAAATAGGGAGGGTGTTGCCATGCCCCCTTAAGCGGCGTGGTCCGGTATTGCTTGGTTGCGGAGCGCGAGGCGTAGCTTGGGCTCTCCGGTTCCGCCATCGAGTCGCCGGGCGGGTGAAGCAGCGAGTTGGCATCGGTAAATGCCGGGCCACTATGGCAGGTGGCGCATCGGCCCGCGCCTTCGAACAGAGCCTTGCCCCGCAGTGCCGCCACGGGGTCGAAACTGCCAGCCGGTGGCGGCGGAGCGCTCAGGGATAGCTGATACGCTTGCAGGGCCGGAAGCTTGCTGGTGACAAGGTCCACCGAGCCGTTCGTGATGGAGATATTCAGGCGCGGTTCGGATACCGAGCCAAGGCCGCCCATCTGCGAGACGGCGACATACCGGTTCCAGTACATGATGTCTTCGCCATCGCCGGTAAAGGTAATGCGGTGAATGCCGGCCAGCCCGAAGGCGGGCGGTATCACGACCGGCTTGCTGAGGCCGTCGATATTGTTACGCGGGTCGTACATGCCTGGACCCCAGGCGTTGAGGACCTTTTTCATGGCCTCGTCAATGGCCGGGGACAGCGCGATGATGGCGCCGGGATTGAGATCCCGGTTGGGCCATCCGTCCAGCCGCTTGCCGATGCCCGGCGCGAACGAGTTGTCCACCGTCGAATGACAGAGGGCGCAGGTGGTGCCGACGCGGGTCAGCTTGTCGACCCCATTGACGGTCTCGACCGTCCCCTGGAGGCCGACGACCGCGTTCAGTTTCAGCAGCGCCACCGTCGTAGCCGGGCTCTTCAGGTCGATCGTGCCATTGCGGATGCCGTTTGCGATAGCCTCGGGCAAGGCCTCGGCGTCCACCTTGAGGCCCACGGAGAGTGCGGTCAAGGGATCCACCGAGCTGGCGATGACCTCGTGCATCCTCAGGTGATCGGTCCACTTCGCTTCGTCCCCGAAGGTGTCGAAGCGAAAGATCTGCTTGCCCTGCTCGACCAGGGCCTTCTGCGCCGCTTCCGTGCTGGCCGCATCCGTGCCTCCCCCTCCAGAACTGCCGCCACACGCCGCGGCGGCCGCCACTGCGGCTGCCGTGAGCAGTGCATTTGCCAGCCTCCGTCGAGACCTCTGCTGCATCGCTGGCTGCCGCAGCGGGACCGGCTGCACTTCAGTATCGGGTGTCAGTGCGGAGGGTTGCCTTTTCATGATCGACGTCCTTGTCAGGAGGAGATGCAGCAACTGAAATAAACAACCGACAGGTCTTCGACGGCAGTCGCTCGAATTTGTCCGTTGCATAGGCGTTAGACGTGGGCAGACGCCGGAAGGTGACACGAGGCCTGGGCCACATTGCGATGGGTCGTGGCTGCGTGCATCTGCTTATGATTACTGACGCGTGGTTCGCCCCCCGGGCGAGGGGCCGCAGCCGCGTATGCGCCCGGGCGGCTGTCACCTTTTGGCAGCGGTGCCGTCTAATGATCAGCAACGGGAAAGGAGCCAGATCTCCAAATGAACCAGAACCGGGATCTCAGGCCGCCCATGCCGTCTGGCGCCAATGCCACCACCGACGCCGAACTGGTTGCCAGCGCCCGCGCCGGCGCCGCGTCTGCCTTCGAGGCCATCATGCGGCGCAACAACCGTCTGTTGTTCCGCACCGCCCGTGGCGTGGTTGCGGACGATGCCGAAGCCCAGGATGTGGTGCAGGAAACCTACCTGCGCGCCTTTACCAGCCTGGATTCGTTTCGCGGCGAGGCCGCGCTGAGCACCTGGCTGGCGCGCATTGCCATCAATGTCGCCCTGACTGCGCAGCGCAAGAAACGCCGGCTCTTTCAGATCGAAGCCCGGGGCGAAGAAGAAGATCTTCCTGGCGGACCTTTACAGGAGAACATGATGTCCTTCCGCGCCGCTGACGACGAATCACCTGAAGCCATGGCCGAACGCGGTCAGGTGCGGGAACTGCTGCAGCTTGCGGTCGAAAAGCTGCCGCCGATCTACCGCTGCGTGTTCATCCTGCGGGCGGTCGAAGACATGAGCGTAGAGGAAACGGCTTATTGCCTGGGCGTTAGCGGCGACGTCGTCAAGACGCGCTTTCTGCGGGCCCGCATGATGCTGCGCGAATCCCTGGCCGCAGAGGTAAGGCCCTATCTGCAGAGCACGTTCAGTTTTGCCGGTACGCGCTGCGACGCGGTGGTCAATCACGTGTTCGACGCCCTTGGCGAGCGCGGGCTGGTCCGCTCGCAATGACGACGAGGGAACGGGGCAGTGCTCCCGGAAAGCGGATTTCGGCAACGAACGGCATCTCGTCTGCGCACGGGCGGCGACTGATTCCAGTTGCGGATCCCACCGATCGCGGCGTACTGTGCGGGTTACAGCCTGCGCGAGCGCTGGCCAGACTCCAGGAACTCCGATAAGAGGTTCCTGGTCCGGTGCCGCGCGGGTTGTACTGGTCGTCAGGAGGTGCCGCCATGGATTTCGAACCCCTCACTTACCAAAGCGTTGAGGTCCGTGCGGTTCTGATTCCGTTAAATCGACCAATCATTTCGAAGGTCGGCGCATTCGACCAGTGGCCGCTGATCCTGGTTGACCTTCACACTCGGGAAGGCGTTGTCGGTCGCAGTTATCTTGAGCCATATCTGATACAGGCGCCCAGATACATCGTGCCCGCGATCCGGGATCTTGCGGCATCACGGGCCGGTAGCAGGATCGCACCGCTCGATGACTTCCAGAACGCCAGAGGTTCAACGCATCTCCTGGGCTACGAAGGCATCACGATGATCGCCATCGCAGGGCTCGACATGGCCGCGTGGGACGCTCTGGGCAAGGCCGCAGGCCTGCCCCTCGCAGCATTGCTTGGCGGCACAGTGGGCAGCGTGCCGGCGTACAACAGTAATGGGCTGTGGTTGCGCGATGTGGACGACCTTGCCGAAGAGGCTGGTTCGCTCGTTGCAGAGGGAGCATTCAGCGCTCTGAAGTTGCGGCTGGGCCGCGAAAGGCTGCAAGACGATCTTGATGCCCTGCGCGCGGTGCGCGAAGCGGCTGGCGACGAGATCAAGCTAATGGTGGATTTCAACCAGGGCTTGTCGTTTGATGACGGTCTGCGCCGCTGCCATGCCCTCGACGACGAGCGGCTGTACTGGTTCGAGGAGCCCCTCGCCTACAACAACACCAGCGGCCATGCGCAACTGGCGCGCGAGATCAAGACGCCTATCCAGCTCGGCGAAAACTTCTATGGTCCGCGCGAGTTATTGAAGGCAGTGCAGGCCGAGGCGTGTGACTGCGTCATGCTGGACATGATGCGGATCGGCGGCGTGTCGGGGTGGCTGCGGTCTGCACCGATCGCTTCGGCGGCGGGAATCCCTGTCTCCACGCATCTGTATCCGGAAGTCTGCGCACATCTGATGCGCATCACCGAAACGGCGCACTGGCTGGAATGGCAGGACTGGGCCTATCCCGTGCTGAAGGAGCCTTTTGCGCTTGCAGATGGACAACTGGTGGTGCCGGACAGGCCTGGATCCGGAATCGAGTGGGACGAGAGCGCGGTGAAGCGGTTTCAGTACGACTAACGCTGCCCCGCAGGGGCTTGCGCAGGTGGCTGGCCATGCTTGCAGAGCGCGGCATCGGCTAGAACTGGCACCGACATCAGCGGTGATTTCGTTAAGCAGCTCTCTTTGGGTCGCAGAAGCTCTTTTTGGCTCGGATACAGGGCGGTGAAACAGGCATAAAAAAAGGACCCAGATCGCTCTAAGCCCTTGATTCCTGCTGGTGGAGCGGTGGTGGGTGCTGAGGGGTTCGAACCCCCGACCTACGCCTTGTAAGGGCGCCGCTCTACCAACTGAGCTAAGCACCCGCTCGACCATCGCAGGCTGTCTGCCTGCGACTTGCTGAACGCTCCGCACCTCGCGGCAGATGCCGTGGTTTGCGTTGCGAGGGCGCAAGTTTAATACATGTGATTTCGGTTTGCCAAGGCCCGCGCGGACAAAAAAACGCCGCCGGGCATCGCTGCCCTGCGGCGTTTTGTTCATGCGGCTGAGGCGTCGTCAGTGGTGCAGGCGCTCGACCTTGGCCGAGGCCTTGTCCGCCACCTCGGCGGGCTTGGCGTCTTCTTCCGGCAGCGCCTCGGGCTTGCGCTCGAGCGCCAGTTCCAGCACCTTGTCGATCCAGCGCACCGGCACGATCTCGATCGCGTTCTTGACGTTGTCCGGGATCTCGGCGAGGTCCTTGACGTTTTCCTCGGGGATCAGCACCAGCTTGATGCCGCCGCGGTGGGCTGCCAGCAGCTTCTCCTTGAGGCCGCCGATGGGCAGCACCTCGCCACGCAGCGTGATCTCGCCGGTCATGGCGACATCCGCGCGCACCGGGATGCCGGTCAGCACCGACACCAGCGCCGTGGTCATGGCACCGCCCGCGGACGGGCCGTCCTTGGGCGTGGCGCCTTCGGGCACGTGGATGTGGATGTCGCGCTTCTCGAACATCTCATCCGTGATGCCCAGGCGGCGTGCCCGCGACCGCACGACGGAGCGCGCGGCCTCGACCGACTCCTTCATCACGTCGCCCAGCGAACCGGTGCGGGTGATGTTGCCCTTGCCCGGCATGATCGCGGCTTCGATTGTCAGCAGGTCGCCGCCCACCTCGGTCCACGCCAGGCCGGTCACCTGGCCCACCTGGTTTTCCTTGCCGGCCAGGCCGAAGTCGTACTTGCGTACGCCCAGGAACTTGTCCAGGTTGTCGGAATCGACCTTGATCGTGCCCGACTCCTTCTTCAGCAGCAGCAGCTTGACCGCCTTGCGGGCGATCTTGGAGACCTCGCGCTCGAGCGAACGCACACCGGCTTCGCGCGTGTAGTAGCGGATGATGTCGCGGATCGCCGCATCGGTGACCTCGATCTCGCCCGCCTTCAGACCATTGTTCTTGATCTGCTTCGGCAGCAGGTAACGCGTGGCGATGTTGAGCTTCTCTTCCTCGGTATAACCCGACAGGCGGATCACTTCCATACGGTCGAGCAGCGGCGGCGGAATGTTCAGCGAGTTCGACGTCGCCACGAACATCACGTCGGACAGGTCGAAGTCGACCTCGATGTAGTGGTCCTGGAACGTGTGGTTCTGTTCCGGGTCCAGCACCTCGAGCAGCGCCGACGACGGATCGCCGCGGAAATCCTGGCCCATCTTGTCGATCTCGTCGAGCAGGAAGAGCGGATTGCGCACGCCGACCTTCGACAGGCTCTGCAGGATCTTGCCCGGCATCGACCCGATGTAGGTACGGCGGTGGCCGCGGATCTCGGCCTCGTCACGCACGCCACCCAGTGCCATGCGCACGAACTTGCGGTTCGTCGCGCGCGCCACCGACTGGCCGAGCGAGGTCTTGCCCACGCCGGGAGGCCCGACCAGGCAGAGAATGGGTGCCTTCACCTTGTCCACGCGCTGTTGCACCGCGAGGTACTCGAGAATGCGTTCCTTGACCTTCTCCAGGCCGTAGTGGTCTTCATCCAGCACGCGCTCGGCGTTGGCGAGGTCGTTGTTGACCTTGCTCTTCTTGCGCCACGGCAGGTTCACCAGCGTGTCGATGTAGTTGCGCACGACGGTGGCCTCGGCCGACATCGGCGACATCAGCTTGAGCTTCTTGAATTCGGCGTCGGCCTTCTTCTTGGCTTCCTTCGGCATGCGCGCAGCCTTGATGCGCTTGTCGAGTTCTTCCAGGTCGGCACCTTCTTCGCCCTCGCCCAGTTCCTTCTGGATGGCCTTGACCTGCTCGTTCAGGTAGTACTCGCGCTGGCTCTTCTCCATCTGGCGCTTGACGCGGCCACGGATGCGCTTTTCGACCTGCAGGATGTCGATCTCGCCCTCGAGCTGCGACAGCAGGCTTTCCAGGCGTTCGGTCACGTTGACCATTTCCAGGATCTTCTGCTTCTGCTCGAGCTTGATCGGCAGGTGCGCGGCGATGGTGTCCGCCAGGCGACCAGCCTCGTCGATGCCCGACAGCGAGGTCAGGATCTCCGGCGGGATCTTCTTGTTGAGCTTTACGTACTGGTCGAACTGCGACACGATCGCGCGGCGCAGGGCCTCGGTCTCGGCGCTTTCACCAGGTGCGGGCGGCACGGGCACGGCTTCGCACATGAAGTGCGAATCGTCCTCGCTCACCTCGCGGATGTTTGCGCGCTGGGTGCCCTCGACCAGCACCTTCACGGTACCGTCGGGCAGCTTCAGCATTTGCAGGATATTGGCGATGCAGCCGACCTCGTACAGGTCGTCGGCGGTCGGCTCGTCCTTGGCCGCCGTCTTCTGGGCCACGAGCATGATGCTCTTGCCCGCCTCCATCGCAGTCTCAAGCGCCTTGATGGACTTTGGGCGTCCCACGAACAGCGGGATCACCATGTGCGGAAACACCACCACGTCGCGCAGCGGCAACAGTGGGAGGCGAATCGGCTCGGCCGGGAGGAGTTGTGTTCCGGACATCATTTTCCCCAAGTCAGTCATTTAAGGCGTAAATTGGGCCGCGCGAATCGATTACAAGATACGTGCCAATCGATTCATCAAGGCAAGCAGATGCCGCTACCTGCACTTGGTGGCCCCTCTGAAACAGCATACCCGCGTTTCCTCCCTCTCGTCGGTAGAAATAAACAAAAAAAGCCGCTCGCTTCTACGCGAACGGCCTTTTCCGCCCTGCTGCCGGTGTGGTGCCGACCTCTGACCACTCTGGCAGGCCTCGCGTCAGTTAGACCCTGCCACCTTGGGCTGCTGCTCCTCGTACATCAGCAGCGGCGGTGCATCGCCATTGATCGTATTTTCATCGATCACGACCTTTTGCACGCCCTTGTAATTAGGCAAGTCATACATGACGTCCATCAGCGACTGCTCCAGGATCGAGCGCAGCCCGCGGGCACCGGTCTTGCGGCGGATCGCCTTGCGGGCGATGGCGCTCAGCGCACCGGGCCGGATTTCGAGCTCGACGCCTTCCATCGCTAGCAGCTTCTGGTATTGCTTGACCAGCGCATTCTTGGGCTCGACCAGGATCTGCATCAGCGCGGCCTCGTCCAGCTTGGCCAGCGTTGCCACCACCGGCAGGCGGCCGATCAGTTCGGGGATCAGGCCGAACTTGATCAGGTCTTCCGGCTCGGTCTGCGGCAGCACTTCGCTGACGTCACGCTCTTCCTTGCTCTTGACCTGCGCGGCAAAGCCAATGCCGGTCTTGTCCGACCGCTGCATGATGACCTTCTCCAGGCCATCGAAGGCGCCGCCGCAGATGAACAGGATGTTGGTCGTGTCCACCTGCAGGAAGTCCTGGTTCGGATGCTTGCGGCCACCCTGCGGCGGCACCGATGCCATGGTGCCTTCGATCAGCTTGAGCAGGGCCTGCTGCACGCCCTCGCCGGACACGTCGCGCGTAATCGAGGGATTGTCGGACTTGCGCGAGATCTTGTCGATCTCGTCGATATAGACAATGCCGCGCTGCGCCTTCTCAACTTCGTAATTGCAGTTCTGCAGCAGCTTCTGGATGATGTTCTCGACGTCCTCGCCGACGTAGCCGGCTTCGGTCAGCGTGGTCGCGTCGGCGATCACGAACGGGACGTTGAGCAGGCGCGCCAGCGTCTGCGCGAGCAGCGTCTTGCCCGAGCCGGTGGGACCGATCAGCAGGATGTTGCTCTTGGACAGCTCGACATCGTCCTTCTTGCCGAGGTGCTTGAGGCGCTTGTAGTGGTTGTAGACCGCCACGGCCAGGATCTTCTTGGCCTGTTCCTGACCAATCACGTACTGGTCCAGGCTTTCGCGGATCTCGTGGGGCGTGGGCAGGTCGGAGCGCGCGGCCGCGGCGGCGTCTTTCTCGGATGCCGTGGCCTCGTCGCGAATGATCTCGTTGCACAGGTCGATGCATTCGTCGCAAATGAACACCGACGGGCCGGCAATCAGCTTCTTGACCTCATGTTGGCTCTTGCCGCAGAAGGAGCAGTACAGAAGCTTTTCGCTGGATGAACCTTTTTTGTCCGCCATAGGAATCAGTCACTTTTGCAGTGCGCACACCGCGGGGCGACAGGCTCCTCGGCGATACGCTTCAAACGCATCATACGCCAAAACAATTGGCACCACCGGCGGTTCCCCCCGGCTGTGGGGCCAAGGCCCCGTTTCACAGGTTCCGATGCAAAAAACGAGGCACGGGGCCTCGTTCCGGTGTAGCCTTCGCCATTTGAGCCCAGCCGATGTGGCCGGCCGCCGTCGCACCCAGGGGCCACGGCGGCGCGCCGCATCAGCCGCGGCGGGCGAGCACCTTGTCGATCAGGCCGTAGTCGACCGCCTGGTCGCCGCTCATGAAATTGTCGCGATCAGTGTCGCGGGCAATCTTCTCGACCGGCTGGCCCGTCACTTCCGACAGGATGGTGTTGAGCCGCTCGCGCAGGTACAGGATCTCGCGCGCCTGGATCTCGATGTCCGAGGCCTGGCCGCGCGCGCCGCCCAGCGGCTGGTGGATCATGATGCGCGAGTTGGGCAGCGCCGAACGCTTGCCCTTGGCGCCCGCCGCCAGCAGGAAGGCGCCCATGCTCGCCGCCATGCCCATGCACAGCGTCGACACGTCCGGCTTGATGAACTGCATGGTGTCGTAGATGGCCAGCCCCGCCGACACCGAACCGCCCGGCGAATTGATGTACAGGGACACGTCCTTGTCGGGGTTCTCGCTTTCCAGGAACAGCAGCTGTGCCACCACCAGGTTGGCGGTCTGGTCGTTGACCTCGCCCACCATGAACACCACGCGCTCCTTCAGCAGGCGCGAGTAGATGTCATAGGCGCGCTCGCCCCGGCCGGACTGCTCGACGACCATCGGCACCAGCCCCAGGCCCTGGGTTTCCAGTGCCGAAGCCTGCGTGGTGGCGAGACGGTCAAGCAAATCATTGCGGGTCATGCATGTTCTCCATGGATTCGTCGGATCGCAAGGCAATCCGGGTAACTCGGGAAGTTCCGGCCCCGCACCGTGGCGCGGGGCTGCCGGTCACTTCCGGCCTCAGGCTTGCTGCTGGTTGCCTTCGGCGGTGAGTTCCTCGAAGGACACCTTCTTGTCGGTGACCTTGGCCTTGCCGCACACGAAATTTACCACGTTGTTTTCGAGCACGTAGGCTTCCATTTCGGCCAGGCGCTGCTGGTCGCCGTAGTACCAGCGCATGACTTCCTTCGGGTCCTCGTAGCTCTTGGCGAAGTCCTCGATCTCGGCCTTGATCTGGTCGGCCTTGGCTTCCAGGCCGTTGGCCTTGACGATCTCGGCCAGGATCAGGCCCAGCTTGACGCGGCGCTCGGCCTGCTGCGCGAACATCTCGGCCGGGATCGGCATGTCCTTGGCGTTGGGCATGCCACGCTGCTCCAGGTCGCGGCGGGCCATTTCCACCAGGCGCTCCTGGTCCTGCTCGATCAGGGCCTTGGGCACATCCAGCTCGCTCGCCTTCAGCAGCGCTTCCATGACCTGGTCCTTCAGCATGGCGTGCGTGCGGCGCTTCACTTCGCGCTCGAGGTTCTCGCGGATGTCGGCGCGCATCTTGTCGACGCTGCCGTCGGCGATGCCCAGCGACTTGGCGAAGGCTTCATTCACTTCCGGCAGGTGCGCCCACTCGATCTTCTTCAGGGTCACGGTGAACTCGGCGGTCTTGCCGGCCACTTCCTTGCCGTGGTAGTCGGCCGGGAAGGCCAGCGGGAAGGTCTTGCTTTCGCCGACCTTCAGACCCAGCGCGGCCTGCTCGAACTCGGGCAGCATGCGGCCTTCGCCCAGCACGAACGGGAAGTCTTCGGCCTTGCCGCCGGCGAACTCTTCGCCGTCGATCTTGCCGACGAAGTCCAGCGTCACGCGGTCGCCGTTCTGCGCGCTGACGTCGGCACCGCCGTCGCCATGCTCGCCGGCTTCGCCGCGGGCGTGGTAGTGCACGCGCTGCTTGCGCAGGATGTCGATGGTCTTGTCGACTTCGGCGTCGGTGATCTCGGTGCCGGTGCGGGTGACTTCGGCGGCCGACAGGTCGCCGATCTTCACTTCCGGGTACACCTCGAAGGTGGCGTCGAACGCCACTTCATCTTCGCCCACGCCTTCGTTCTTGATCTCGAACTTGGGCTGGCCGGCAACCTTGACGTCCTGTTCCTTGGTGATGTCGAAGAACTTGCGCGCGGCCTTGTCGAAGCGGACTTCGAACTCGACCTGCTGGCCGTACTGCTTCTCGACCATCTTCATCGGCACCTTGCCCGGACGGAAGCCCGACATCTTCACGGTCTTCGACAGGCGAACCAGGCGCTCCTGCTTTTCCTTCTCCACTTCGGCCTTGGGGATGGCCAGGGTCACCTTGCGGTCCAGCTTGCCGAGGTTCTCAATCACGTTCGACATGGTCGTAGATCCAATCCAGAAATGTAGTTGTGTTCGTAGGTGCTGCCGTCTTGTACGCGTACCGCCCGCTTTACCGCCACGGCGCCGTCGCGAGAGGACGGCCAGGGCAGCGCACCGGCGAACGGAAAGCTCCGCGCAAACGGAAAACGGGGATTATCGCACGGTTTTGATTCGCTTCCGGCAGATTTTGCCCGGAACGCGCCGCAACCCTGCAGCCCCGCTACGTCACGATGAGCCGCGCTACGCCGCCTGCCCATGGCGCAGCGCGCGCAGCAGCAGGCGTGCCGGATCCACCGCATCGGCCAGGTCCGACTCCAGCGGCAGCGGCTCGCCTTCGATCTGGCTGGCCAGCAGTTCCGCGCCCAGCGCGGCCCAGGTAAGGCCGCGCGAGGCATAGGCCAGCGCCGCATAGAGCCCGGGCTGGCGCGGCAGGTCGCGCAGGTGCGCGCCGCGCAGCGACGCGGCCTGCGCCACCGCGGCGGCCTCGTCCGGCACTTGCCCGATCAGCGGCAACCGGTTGTGCGTGACCGTGCGCACGCCGACATAGCCCGACACGTTGGCGGGATCGAGCGCGGCCACCGCGTCGGCCTGGGCCGGCAGCAGCCCGGCCAGCCGGGCCAGGTTGGCGGCGTGGACCGCCGGCTGCGCCACCAGCGGACCGACATCTTCGTCATAGCTCGAGCCGACGCGGCCGCTGCCGTCGGCGGCACGCGGCAGCAGGTAGCCGGCACCGGTCACCACGCAGTCGGGCCAACCGCCGAGCGCATCGACCTGCGCGGCTGCCAGCGTGGTCAGCTGGCCGCGCACACGCCGCAGGGTCCAGTGTTGCTGCGGCATCAGTTGCTGCGCCTCATGTGCGTTGGCCAACACCAGCACCGGTGCCGACGCCAGCACGGCGCCGTCCGGCGCCAGCGCCCGCCATTGCCCGTCGACGCGCGCGATCGCGTCGACCCGGCAGCCGAAGCGCGCAGCCACTGCCCCGCCGGCGCGCGCCAGCTGCGCCGTGCAGATATCCGGCGGCGCGACCCATCCGCCCTGCGGGAACCACAGGCCGCCGCGCGGCACGCCGGCGTGGTGCGTCGAGGCCGCCTCGTCGGCGCTCATCCAGCGCACGAAATCCTGCGGCAAGCCCATGGCGTCCAGCGCGGCGCGCTGGGCCTCGCCTTCAGCCTCGTCCGCGCCGATCTGCAGCACGCCGCAGCCGTGCCAGCCGACCGCGTGTCCGGCCTCGGCCAGCGCCGCCCAGGCGCGCAGTGCGTACTGGTTGCCGGCGCGCGACAGCCGCGACAACAGGCTGTCGTCGGCCGACACATGCGCATGCATGGCCGCGGCGCGATGCGCCGAGGTCTGCCGCGCCGGTCCTTCGTGGGCATCGAACAGGGTCACGCGCCAGCCGCGCGCGGACAGCCGCTCGGTCACGGCACAGCCCGCCAGTCCGGCGCCGATCACGATGGCGTGGCGCTCGGGCCATTGCCCCGGCAACGGCGGCGCGTGGCGGCGCGATTTCCATTGCGGGCGAAAGCGCGCGACCGTCATGTCGCGCTTGCCGCCAAAACCGGGCACCTTGCCGACCTCGAAGCCGACCTCCTTCAGCCCGCGCCGCACAAAACCCGCGGCGGTATACGTCGCCAGCGTGGCACCGGGGCGCGCCAGCCGCGCCAGGCCGCGGAACACCGGCACCGACCACATCTCGGCATTGCGCGCCGGCGAGAAGCCGTCCAGGTAGAAGGCATCGGCACCGGCGGCCAGCCGCGGCAGCATCGCTTCGGCGTCGCCCAGCGCCAGCGTCAGCACCACGCGACCCTGGTCGAACGCGAGCCGGTGCAAGCCCGGCAGCGCCAGCGGCCATTGCGCCTGCAGCGCCTGCGCCAGCGGCTGCAACTCGTCCAGGCTGGCATGCAGTTGCGCCAGCCCCTCACGCGTGAACGGATGCTTTTCGATCGAGACGAAATGCAGCGTGCCGCAGCGTTGCGGATGGTCGCGCCACGCCTGCCAGGTCGCCAGGAAATTCAGGCCCTGGCCGAAGCCGGTTTCGACGATGACGAACTGCCGTTGCCCGGCCCACGCACCCGGCAAGCCATTGCCGCCGAGGAAGACATGGGCGGCCTGCGCCAGGCCGCCTTCGGTGCTGTGGTAGACGTCGTCGTAGCGGGGCGAATACGGGGTGCCCTGGGCGGACAGGATGGGCTCGGCGGGCTCGAGTGCGCGCGGCATGGGACAGGAAATTCGAAAGCGGAATGCCCCGGACGCAGCGTCGGGAGCGTGGCAGGGGCGACTCGCGGCGGATGGTAGCATAGCGGCCTTGCCGCGGACGCCGCCGTCTGCCCCGAATCTTGCGCCGCCAGGGCGCCCTGCTCCACATGCTCAGCTATCGTCACGCCTTCCATGCCGGCAATCACGCCGATGTCCTCAAGCACGCCGTCGTGGTGCAACTGCTCGAGCACCTGACGCAGAAGGACAAGGCGTTCTGGTACATCGACACCCATGCCGGCGCCGGCCTCTATGCGCTGGACCACGCCTACGCGCAGAAGAAGGCCGAGTTCGAGACCGGCATCGCGCCGTTGTGGCGCGCCGCGGCAAGCGGCACCCCGCTGCCGCCGATGCTGGACCAATACCTGGACCAGGTGCGCGCGCTCAACCCGGACGGCAACCTGCGCCACTACCCGGGCTCGCCCTGGCTGGCCTGGCAGATGCTGCGCGAGCACGACCGCCTGCGGCTGTTCGAGCTGCACAGCACCGAGATCCAGGTCTTGCGCGACAACTTCCGCGGCGCCGGGCGCCGCGTGATGCTGTACGACGGCGACGGCTTCGGCG
This sequence comes from Cupriavidus mimosae, assembly GCF_023952485.1. NCBI lineage: Bacteria > Pseudomonadati > Pseudomonadota > Betaproteobacteria > Burkholderiales > Burkholderiaceae > Cupriavidus > Cupriavidus mimosae. The sequence goes on from NZ_JALHRY010000017.1 coordinate 68,660, forward strand.
GCATCAAGGCGATCCTGCCGCCGCCGCCGCGCCGTGCGCTGGTGCTGGTCGATCCGTCGTACGAAGACAAGCAGGACTACGCCCGCACCGTGCAGACCGTGCGCGACGGGCTGGAGCGTTTTGCCACCGGCGTCTACGCGGTGTGGTACCCGCAGGTGCAGCGGCGCGAAGCACTGCAGTTGCCGGTGCAGCTGAAGGGCCTGCCGCTCAAGAGCTGGCTGCATGTGACCCTGACGGTCAAGCGCCCGGTCGAGGGCGGGCTGGGCCTGCACGGCAGCGGCATGTTCATCGTCAACCCGCCGTGGCGGCTGCAGGAGTCGCTGCAGCAAGCCATGCCGGTGCTGGCCGACCTGCTCGGGCAGGACGACGGTGCGGGGTTCACGCTCGAAGCCGAGGAGCGCTGAGCCGGCGCACCAGCCAGACCAGCGCCATAGCCGCGGCCACGCCGACCATGTCGGCAAGCAGGTCGAGCCAGTCGGCCTCGCGGTAGCCAGTCTGCCCCTGCAGCAGCTCGATCACGCCGCCATACGCGACCAGGCCCAGCCAAAGCAGCCAGCCACGTGCGGCGTAGGCGCGTGCGCCCAGCAGGCCCAGCAGCGCAAACCCGAGCGCGTGATTGGCCTTGTCCCAGCCGGTGGTTGGCAGCGGCTGCGTCGGCGGCATCAGCGACAGCGCCAACACGGCGGCGGCGCTGGCCCAGAACAGCAGGCGCCAGCGCAGCGGGATCAGGGTCGGAACGGCAATCATGGGCGGGATAAAGGACTGGAGAGCCGACAATATAGCCGCACGGGCCAGCCAGGGCGGGCAGTCGCCACGGGGCTGGATTCCCCCCGCGCCTTGCGCTACAATCCGCAACCTCGTTGCACTGCGGGCTGCCGGCGGCAGATCCGGCAAGAAGACGGCAAAGGCGGGCACTTCCAGCCGCCTTTTTTGCTTTCGTCTCCGGCAACGAGCATCGCGGCCGCCCGCCCGGGCAGCGCCGCAAGGACCGCGAGGGTGGCGAAATTGGTAGACGCACCAGGTTTAGGTCCTGACGCCAGCAATGGTGTAGGGGTTCGAGTCCCCTCCCTCGCACCACCCGCCTGTCAAGTGGCGGGCTGACAACCTTCCCATCACAGACTTCGATCGGCCATGCGCCAACAGGCTGCGTGCCGAAGCGATGACGCGCGCGTTCGCGGCGCTTGGTGCAGGTGGTAGAACCCCTGAGGGGCAGCGCCTTTCGCGGACCCGTGCGGCGATCTATGCTGAAGATGTCGGAGCCGCCGCGCGCACTGCGCAGGTGGTGCCCGGCATGATTACCTCAGCCCTGATCGGAGGGCATATGAAATTCCCTGCCTTGCTGTTGGCAGCGTCGATGGCCGCTGGCTGGACATCGCTCGCACAGGCCGCCGGATGCCAGTACGACATGCAGTGCAAAGGTGAGCGGATCTGCCACCAGGGGCAATGCGTCTATCCCGAAGTGGAAGAGTCGGCTGAAGCGGGCGGTCCACCGAAGACCGGTGCTGCCGCAGCGGTCGCCGCGCCGGCGGCGGAGGTGACTCCGGTACCGACCACTTCGGTAACCCCGACCGCTCCAGCCACGATAACCGGGACCACTATCAAACGCACCCCCTACCCGCCACCGCCGCGCGGCTGCTGCACCGTGGCCGGCAAGCTGAAGCTGTCGCCGGCCTCGGCGTCGGATACCAGCCTGGCCAGTGGCGACGCATGCCAGGGGCTGACCGCCTCCGGCAAGCCGGTTCCCGGCACGATCTGCAACTAGGCGCAGGCCCGGTGCAATAGCGCAGGACCCTGGCGCCGGCCGTCACACGGCCACGGCGCCCGGTCCGTCTTCGGGCCGCCGCACGCGGAACCATGCCGCGTACAGCGCCGGCAGGAACAGCAGCGTCAGCACCGTGGCGATGATCAGCCCGCCCATGATGGCCACCGCCATCGGCCCCCAGAACATCGAGCGCGACAGCGGGATCATCGCCAGCACGGCCGCGGCTGCCGTCAGGATGATCGGGCGGAAGCGGCGCACCGCGGCTTCGACGATGGCGGTCCATTGCGGCACGCCGGCGCGGATGTCCTGCTCGATCTGGTCGACCAGGATCACCGAGTTGCGAATGATCATGCCCAGCAGCGCGGTGATGCCCAGCTGCGCCACGAAGCCCATCGGCGCACGCAGCAGCAACAGCGTGGCGGCGGCGCCGATCAGCCCGAGCGGCCCGGTCAGGAACACCATGGCCGCGCGCGAGAAGCTGTGGAGCTGCAGCATCAGCAGCGTGAAGATGATGAAGATGCACAGCGGCAGCTGCGCCGCGATCGAGGCCCCGGCCTTGCCGCTTTCCTCTTCCGCGCCGGCCACGGTGATGCGGTAGCCTGGCGGCAATTGCGCGCGCAGCGCGTCCAGCTTCGGGTTGATCTGCGCGGTGACGGTCGGGCCCTGGATGCCGTCGACCACGTCGGCCTGCACGGTCACGCCGAAGTCGCGGTTCTCGCGCCAGACCACGCCAGGCTCGGAGCGCAGCGTCACGCGTGCCACCTGCGTCAGCGGCACCACGCGGCCGGTGTTGGTCGGCACCAGCATGTTGTTCAGGTCCGAGATTGCGTCGCGCTCGTTGCGCGGCGTGCGCATCAGGATGTCGATCAGCTTGTCGCCGTCGCGGTATTGCCCCACCGGCACGCCGCTCAGCACCGTCTGCGTGACGCGGGCGATGGCCTGGGTGGTGACGCCCAGCGCGCGCGCCTTGTCCTGGTCGATTTCCAGGCGCAGCATCTTGACGTTCTCGTTCCAGTTGTCGTTGACGCCGACGGTGTTGGGGTTGGCGCGCATCTCGGCCTTGACCTGGTCGGCCAACCGGCGCACCGCGGCGGCGTCCGGGCCGATCACGCGGAACTGCACCGGATAGGCCACCGGCGGCCCGTTGGGCAGCAGCTTGACGCGTCCGCGCAGGTACGGGAACTCGGCATCGAGCAGCTGGATGACGCGGCGGCGCAGCGCGTCGCGCACTTCGGTGCTGGCCGGCATCACGATCACCTGCGCCACGTTGGTCTGCGGGAAGATCTGGTCCAGCGGCAGGTAGAAGCGCGGCGCGCCGGTGCCGACGAAGGTGGTCAGACTGGCGACGTCGCGGTCCTTGCCGATCCGTTGCTCGAAGCGCCTGGCTTCGGCCTCCATCTGCGCGAAGCTGGTGCCCTCCGGCATCCACAACTCCACCATCAGTTCCGGGCGGCTGGAATCCGGGAAGAACTGCTTTTCGACGAACTTGAAGGCGTAGATGCCCAGCGCGAACGCCACCAGCGTGATCGCGATCACCAGCTTGCGCCAGGTAACGCACCAGTCCACCAGCCGGCGGAAGCGCGCGTAGAACGGCGTGTCGAAGACCTCGTGGGCCTCGCCCGCGCCCGCGCCGCGGGTCTTGAGCAGCAGGTACCCCAGGTAGGGCGTGAAGTAGACCGCCGCCAGCCACGACAGCACCAGCGCCAGCGCCGTCACCGCGAAGATGGCGAAGGTGTACTCGCCCACCGTCGAACGTGCCAGCCCTACCGGCAGGAAGCCGGCCGCGGTGATCAGCGTGCCGGTCAGCATCGGCATCGCGGTCGAGGTATAGGCAAAGGTGGCGGCCTCCATCTTGGAGAAGCCCTCTTCCAGCTTGCGCACCATCATCTCGACCGCGATGATGGCGTCGTCGACCAGCAGCCCCAGCGCCACGATCAGCGCGCCCAGCGAGATCTTGTGCAGGCCGATGCCGAAGATGTTCATGAACAGGAACGTCACCGCCAGCACCAGCGGAATGGTCAGCGCCACCACCAGGCCGGGACGCACATCGAGCCGCAGCGGCCTCGTGTGCAGGCCGAGCGAGACAAAGCTCACCGCCAGCACGATCACCACCGCCTCGATCAGCACCCGCACGAACTCGCCGACCGAGCGCTGCACCGCCTCGGGCTGGTCCTGCACCTGGTCCATCTCGATGCCCACCGGGAGCTGGCCGCGCAGCCGCTCGAAGGCGCTGCGCAGGTTCTTGCCAAGCTCGATGATGTCGCCGCCCTTCTGCATCGAGATGCCAAGCCCGATCACATCCTTGCCGTTGAAGCGCATGCGCTGCTGGGTGGGATCGACATAGCCGCGGTAGACGTGGGCGATGTCGCCCAGGCGGATATTGGCGATGCCGTTGGGCCCGCGCAGCACCAGGTTCTCCAGGTCCGCCACGCTGGCAAACTGGCCCGACAGGCGCACCTGCAGGTTATCGCTCGGCGTCACCAGCACGCCGCTGCCGGTCAAATTGTTCTGCTGCGAGATCTGGTCGGCGATGGCGTTGATGTCCAGGCCCAGCTGGGCAAAGCGCGCCTGGTTGAATTCGATGTAGACCTTCTCGTCCTGCAGCCCGATCAGCGAGACCTTGGCCACCGACGGCACCCGCAGCAGTTCCTGGCGCACCAGGTCGGCATATTCGCGCAACTCCTTGTAATTGAAGCCATCGGCCGAGAGCGCGTAGATGGTGCCGTAGACGTCGCCGAACTCGTCGTTGAAGAACGGCCCGCGCACGCCGGCCGGCAAGGTCTGCTGGATGTCGCCGATCTTCTTGCGCACGGTGTACCAGACCTGCGCGGTCTCCTTGGCCGGCGAAGTGTCCTTGAGCTGGAAGATCACCGTGGTCTCGCCGGGCTTGGAAAAGCTGCGGATCTTGTCCGCATAGGGCACTTCCTGCAGCTGGCGCTCTATCTTGTCAGTGACCTGGACCGCGATCTGCTCGGCGGTGGCGCCGGGCCAGAAGGCCTGCACCACCATCACGCGGAAGGTAAACGGCGGGTCCTCGTCCTGGCCCAGCTGGAAAAACGCCAGCAGGCCGCCGAGCAGCAGCACCACCAGCAGGTAACGGGTCAGCGGCTGGTGTTCCAGCGCCCAGCGTGACAGGTTGAAGCGGGAATGGTCCATCCGCTCACCCCTGCTTCGGGGTGGCGGCCGCCGCCGATGCCGGCGCGACCGTCTGCAGCGGTCGCACCTTCTGCCCCGGGCGCAGCAGGTGCACGCCGGCGGTAACGATGGTCTGGCCCGGCGCCAGGCCCTGGCGAACCTCAATCTCATTGCCGAAGGCTTCGCCCAACGTCACGGCCACCGGCTTGACCGTGCCCGACGCGGCATCGTAGATCCAGACCATGTCGCGGCCCTGCTCCTGCAGCAGCGCGGTCAGCGGCACGCGCAGCGCCGGCGCGGCGCCGTTGCGAACGAAGGTCACCACCGCGGTCATGCCCAGCTTGAGGTCGGCGGGCGGATTGGGCACGCTTACGCGGGTGGCGTAGGTACGCGTGACCGGGTCGGCCGCGGCGGCGATCTCGCGCACGCGGCCGGGCAGCGCGCGCTGCGGCTCGGCCCAGGTATGGACGGTCACCTCGGTCAGCCCGCGCAGCAGGCCGACCTGGTCCTCGGGCAGGCCGATCGCGACTTCCTTCTCGGCGGTCTGCGCCACCCGCACCACCGGCTGGCCAGGGGTGACCACCTGGCCCACCTCGGCGTCGATGGCGGTGACCACGCCGTCGGCGTCGGCATGCAGCACGGCATAGGCGGTCTGGTTGGACTGGCTACGCAGCCCGGCCTGGGCCTGGCGCAGCCGCGCTTCAGCGGCGTCGAAGCTGGCCTGGCGCCGGTGCTGCTCGGCGGCGCTGATAAAGCCCTTGGCGAACAGGTCGTTGTAGCGCTTCAGGTCGGCCGCGGCGAGGTCGCGGTCGGTGCGGGCGGCCTCGAACTGCGCGCGCGAGCCGGCTTCGGCCAGCGACAGGTCGGCCGGGTCCAGCCGTGCCAGCGGCTGGCCCTTGCTGACCACGGCGCCGACATCCACCAGCCGCGCGGCGATCTTGCCGCCGACGCGGAAACCCAGCCGCGACTCCACGCGCGGGCGCACGTCGCCGGAAAACTCGAAGGCGGTCTTGCCGCTGTGCGGGCTGAGCTGCATCATGCGCACCGGGCGGATCTCCGGCGCGCGTTCGGGTGCCTTGCCGCAGCCGACCAGGACCAGCGCGCCGGCCAGCGACAGCGCCGCCACGGCCGTGCGGCGGCCGGGACGCCTGGCCTGCCGGTGCGGCGCGGTGACGACGGGGGTGACTGGACTATCTGCAGCCGCAACTTCCGGCACTTGGCAAAGCACTGGCATCGGTAGGCAACGATTCGGAATGGGTACAACTGCTGGGCGGGCCGCGCTCCACCATGGTTCACGCCGCCCGATCGGGCTGGCAGGGGTGGGCAGCCTGACGGTGGGCGGCGGATGGCCGGACGCCGGCTCGGGCGCTAAATAACTTGCCGGTCAGTAATATAACGACGGCTCCGGGGTGCGTCAAACGGCAGGCGACGAAACGTCTGGAAGGAAGCTTCAGCGGTGCTGCGGGGCGGCGAACTGCGCCGGATGCGCCCGGGTCAGCCCGGCCGCGATGCTACAATCCGGCGCGCCGCGACGCGGCTGCCCCCATCGGCCTGGCACCCCCGCTTGTCTGCGATTTACCGCGGTTTTCCGCGGTTTCCACATTTCTTCGACCCGAGACCGGCGTGACGCCCGATCAGTATTGCCAAGAGAAAGTCGCCCAAAGCGGCTCGAGCTTCTATTACAGCTTCCTGTTCCTGCCGGCCGAGCGCCGCCGCGCGATCACCGCGCTGTACGCCTGGTGCCGCGAAGTCGACGACGTGGTCGACGACAGCCATGACGCCGGCCTGGCGCACCAGCAGCTCGACTGGTGGCGTGCCGAGTTACGCCGCCTGTTCGACGGCGCGCCGACCCACCCCACCACCCAGGCCCTGCAGCCGCATGTCGCCAGCGCCGGCCTGAGCCAGGCCGAGATGGCCGAGGTGCTGGAGGGCATGGAAATGGACCTGACCCAGACCCGCTACCTGGACGAGGCCGGCCTGGCGCGCTACTGCCATTGCGTGGCCGGGGTGGTCGGCACGCTGAGCGCGCGCCTGTTCGGCTACACCGATCCGCAGACGCTGGTGTTCGCCGAAAAGCTCGGCCAGTCGCTGCAGCTGGTCAATATCCTGCGCGATGTCGGCGAGGACGCCCGGCGCGGGCGCATCTACCTGCCGGTCAATACCTTGCAGCAGTTCCAGGTGCCGGCCTCCGAGATCCTGAAGGGCGAGCATTCCGGTCGCTTTGTCGCGCTGATGCAGTACCACGCCGGCCGGGCCCGCGCGCTGTACCATGAGGCGCTGGCGCTGCTGCCGCGGCAGGACCGTCGCGCCCAGCGCGCCGGCCTGCTGATGGGCGCGATCTACCACGCGCTGCTCGACGAACTCGAAGCCAGCCAGTTCCAGGTGCTGAACCAGCGCATTGCGCTGACGCCGCTGCGCAAGTTGTGGATTGCCTGGAAGACCTGGGTGCGCAACAGCTAGCGCGCGGACTACGCCGCCTTTTCCGACCACCTGTCCCAAGCCGTACCGCCATGACGCAGACCTCCGCCTCCCTCGGCGACACCATCCTCGCCCATGCCGACGAACTCGCCCGTTTCTCCGACATGGAGGGCGGCCTGACCTGCGCCTACCTGACGCCCGCCCACCGCTCTGCGCAGACCCTGCTGGCGCAGTGGATGGAAGCGGCCGGCATGCAGGTGCGCATCGATGCCATCGGCAATGTGATCGGCCGCTATGCCGCCGATACCGCGGTCGGCGACGCGCGCGTGCTGCTGACCGGCTCGCATTTCGACACCGTGCGCAATGGCGGGCGCTATGACGGCCGGCTTGGCATCCTGCTGCCGATCGCCGTGCTCGGCGCGCTCAACCGCGCCGGCATCCGCCTGCCCTATCACGTCGACGTGGTGGCCTTCGCCGAGGAAGAAGGATTGCGCTTCAAGACCAGCTTCCTGGCCAGCAGCGTGCTGGCCGGCCGCTTCGACGCCGCACTGCTCGAACGCCAGGACGCGGACGGCATCACCTTGCGCGAGGCGCTGGCCGCATCCGGCCTGCCGGGCGCCGGCGAGCTGCAGGCGCTGCGCGACGCGGCGCTCGATCCGGCCTCGCTGCTGGGCTTTGTCGAAGTGCATATCGAACAGGGTCCGGTGCTGCTGCACCATGAGCTGCCGTTGGGCGTGGTCACGCAGATTGCCGGCAGCAGCCGTTTCTCGGTGCGCGTCGAAGGCCTGGCCAGCCACGCCGGCACCACGCCGATGGGCATGCGCCGCGACGCCGCGGCGGGCGCGGCCGAGATGATCCTGCTGGTGGAGCAGCGCTGCGCGGCGGCGCCGACGCTGGTCGGCACCGTGGGCCAGTTGCAGGTGCCGGGCGGCTCGAGCAATGTCATCCCCGCGGCCTGCACCTTCTCGATGGACATTCGCGCCGGCGAGGACGTCATCCGCGAAGCCGCCATCGCGGATATCGTCGCCGGCATCGCGCAGATTGCCGAACGCCGCGGCCTGAGCGCGCAGGTGGAGCGCGTGCCGCCGGTCAACAACGCGCCATGCGCGCGCTGGCTGATGGATCAGTTCGGGGCGGTGCTGAAGAAGCGCGGGCTGCAGGCGTTCGAGCTGCCTTCCGGCGCCGGCCATGACGCCATGATGATGCAGCGGGTCACCGACGTGGCGATGCTGTTCGTGCGCTGCGGTAACGGCGGCATCAGCCACAACCCGCTGGAGACCATCACCGCCGAGGATGCGCAGCTGGCCGCCGAGGTCTTCGTGGATTTCCTGCGCCACTTCCAGCCGCGCGGCTAGCCGCCCTGGTAGATGTCGCGTCCGAAGTCGTAGAGATTCTTGCGCAGCCGGCGGCGTTCGTCCGGCGACAGCCGCGAGCCGCCGCGTTCCTCGCCGCGCCGGCGCTCGGCCTCGTGCTGTTCGGCGCGATGGCGCTCGGCACGGGTGCGCGCTTCGCGCTGGCTGTTGCTCGGGTCGCTCGCCTGCGCCGACGGATAACGCTTGAGCAAGTTGGCCATACCCGCCGATTGCGCCAGTGCCGTCCCGCCCGGCATGCACAGCGCCAGCACGGTCAGCGCCAGCGCAAGGCATGCGCCGGCGATACCATGCTGCGGATGTCCGTGCCGGGTTCGGTTCACTTTCATTGATAATGGCGGTCTAGGCTTCGCGAAAAGCAGTGGTTGGACTGCCCTGAAGCCGGGAATTCCGTACCCCGTCCGGCACCGCGCCCTCTGCAAGCATTGCGCCAGCGAGCGCTGGACGGGCTGGCGGAAGCCGTGGATCGTCCGGCGAAAATGCGTGGAAAACTGCCGCGCACGGCGCCGAAATGGACGGATTGCGCAGTGTAATCGCACGATTGATGCACACTGCCATACCACGGGGTAAAGTATGTAACGTTTTGTTAAGCCATTTTGAGCGAAAGCGATAGTCGCTAAGATACCGCCATGGAAAATACCAGCCACAAGATTCTTGTCGTCGACGATGACCCGCGTCTGCGCGATCTGCTGCGCCGCTATCTGGGCGAACAGGGTTTTACCGTGCTGGTGGCGGAGAACGCCACCGCGATGAACAAGCTCTGGCTGCGCGAGCGTTTCGACCTGCTGGTGCTGGACCTGATGATGCCCGGCGAAGACGGCCTGTCGATCTGCCGCCGGCTGCGCGGCGCCAATGACCAGACCCCGATCATCATGCTCACCGCCAAGGGCGAGGACGTGGACCGTATCGTGGGCCTCGAGATGGGCGCCGACGATTACCTGCCCAAGCCGTTCAACCCGCGCGAGCTGATCGCGCGCATCCACGCGGTGCTGCGCCGCAAGGGCCCGGCCGAAGTGCCCGGCGCCCCGTCGGAAACGCCCGAGACCTTTGCCTTCGGCGACTTCGTGCTGAACCTGGCCACGCGCACGCTGACCAAGAACGACGAAGAAATCACGCTGACCACCGGCGAGTTCTCGGTGCTGAAGGTGTTCGCGCGCCATCCGCGCCAGCCGCTGTCGCGCGAGAAGCTGATGGAAATGGCGCGCGGCCGCGAATACGAAGTGTTCGACCGCAGCCTGGACGTGCAGATTTCGCGCCTGCGCAAGCTGATCGAGCCGGACCCCAGCAACCCCCGTTTCATCCAGACGGTATGGGGCCTGGGCTACGTCTTCATTCCCGATGGCGTGAAATAACCGATTGCGGCCGCTGTTCCTATCGTGGCGACCGTAATCGGCCGTACCGCAACGCGGTTCTTTGGTTCGCTGTTCTGGCGGACCTTCATGCTGATCGCCCTGCTGCTGGCCATCTCGCTGGGCATCTGGTTCCAGAGCTACCGGCTGTTCGAACGCGCCCCGCGCGCGCAGCAGATCGCCATGCAGGTGGTCAGCGTGGTCAAGCTCACGCGCGCCGCACTACTCTATTCCGATCCCGCGCGGCGCCGCTTCCTGCTGCTGGACCTGGTGCAGAACGAAGGCATCAAGGTCTATCCGCGCGAGAAGGACGACGACTTCGCCGCGCCCACCGCCAACCCGTTCCTGACCTCGCTGGTGCAGCAGGAGATCCGCAGCCGCCTGGGCGAGGACACCGTGCTGGCCACCACCGTCAACGACATCCCCGGCGTGTGGGTCAGCTTCGAGATCGAAGGCGATGACTACTGGGTGGCGATCAGCCCGGAACGCTTCGAGCGCGTGCCCGGCATCCAGTGGCTGTGGTGGAGTATCGCCGCGCTGCTGCTGTCGATCATCGGCGCGGCCTTTATCACCGCGCGCGTCAACTACCCGCTCAAGCGGCTCGCCAACGCCGCGCGCGCCATCGGCGCCGGCGGCGACCCGCCGCCGCTGCCCGAGCATGGCGCCAGCGAAGTAGCGCTGGCCAACCACAGCTTCAACCAGATGGTGCGCGACCTGCGCCAGCTCGACGACGACCGCGTGGTGATGCTGGCCGGCATCTCGCATGACCTGCGCACGCCGCTGACGCGGCTGCGGCTGGAAACCGAGATGTCGCCGATGGACGGCACCACGCGCGACGCCATGATCGCCGACATCGAGCAGATGGACGCCATCATCGGCCAGTTCCTTAACTACGCGCGCCCGCCGCTCGAGACGGTCGAGCCGGTCGACCTGTCGGCGCTGGTGCACGATGCCGTCGGCGTCTATGCCGCCCACGACGACGTGCGCGTGCATGTGCGCGCCAACGAGCCGGTGATGGCGGTCGCCAACCGCATGGAGGTGCAGCGCATCCTCGACAACCTGGTCGAGAACGCGCGCCGCTATGCCAAGGACGAGCAGACCGGCATGGCGGTGGTGGAAATCTCCACGCGCGTCGACGACAAGGAAGCCGTGCTGACCGTGGCCGACCACGGCAACGGCGTGCCCGACGGCCAGCTGTCGCTGCTGACGCGGCCGTTCTACCGGCTCGACGCCGCGCGCAGCGAGGCCAAGGGCGCGGGGCTGGGCATGTCGATCGTCAACCGCATCATGCAGCGCAACGGCGGCCGGCTGCTGCTGGCCAACCGCGCCGCGCCGGCCACCGGCCTGGTGGTCAGCGCGTGCTTCCGGCGCGCCTGAGCGGCGCACTGACAGGTTTTCGACAGCCGCTGATAGCTTCCTGAAAGGCATTTGACAGGGCAATGACAGCGGCGCGGCGCACACTGGCGCCCGTCATCAGGCCCGCGGCAACTCCCCTCTCACATGGCGCGGCCCGCGCGCCTGGCTGATACCTCCCGACAATCATGCCGCCGGATCGCACCGGCGGTGCCTGAGAGACAGCCATGTCAGAGACCACCGCAGCGTCCGCCGGCTCGCAGCACGGGTTCCGCACCGTGTTCCGCGTCGTCAGCGGCAACTTCCTGGAAATGTACGACTTCATGGTGTACGGCTTCTACGCCGCCGCCATCGCCAGGACCTTCTTCCCGAGCGGCAACGAGTTTGCCTCGCTGATGCTTTCGCTTGCCACCTTTGGCGCTGGCTTCCTGATGCGGCCGCTGGGCGCGATCGTGCTGGGCGCGTATATCGACCACCACGGCCGCCGCAAGGGGCTGATCATGACGCTGGTGCTGATGGCCATGGGCACGCTGCTGATCGCCTGCGTGCCGGGCTATGCCACCATCGGCGTGGCCGCGCCGCTGCTGGTGCTGGCCGGCCGGCTGCTGCAGGGCTTTTCCGCGGGCGTGGAGCTGGGCGGGGTCTCGGTCTACCTGTCCGAGATCGCCAAACCCGGACGCAAGGGCTTCTATGTCGCCTGGCAGTCGGGCAGCCAGCAGGTGGCGGTGATCTTCGCCGGGCTGCTCGGCGTGATCCTGCACGCCACGCTGGCGCCGGCGCAGATGGACGAATGGGGCTGGCGCATCCCGTTCCTGGTCGGTTGCCTGATCGTGCCGTTCCTGTTCCTGATCCGCCGTTCGCTCGAAGAGACCGCGGCCTTCAAGGCGCGCAAGCACCGCCCGGCAATCGGCGAGATCTACCGCTCGATGCTGGACAACTGGCGCATCATCCTGGCCGGCTGCATGATGGTGGTGATGACCACGGTGTCGTTCTACATGATCACCGCATACACGCCGACCTTCGGCAAGACCGTGCTCAGGCTCGACGACACCGACAACCTGATCGTCACCATGTGCGTGGGCCTGTCCAACTTCATCTGGCTGCCGCTGATGGGCGCGCTGTCGGACCGGGTCGGGCGCAAGCCGCTGCTACTGGGCTTCACGGTGGCGACGCTGCTGACCGCGTATCCGGCGGTGTCGTGGCTGGTGGCCGAGCCGTCGTTCGCGCGGCTGCTGATGGTGGAGCTGTGGCTGTCGTTCCTGTACGGCAGCTATAACGGCGCGATGGTGGTGGCGCTGACCGAGATCATGCCGCCCGCGGTGCGCACCACCGGCTTCTCGCTGGCCTACAGCCTGGCGACCGCGCTGTTCGGCGGCTTCACGCCGGCGATCTCGACCTACCTGATCCACGCCACCGGCAACAAGGCGGCGCCCGGGCTGTGGCTGATGTTCGCCGCGCTGTGCGGGCTGGTCGCCACGCTGGTGATCTTCCGCGCGCGCCGCGGCAGCGAGGCGGCGATGCAGGCGGCTTGATTTCCCCGCAACCGTCACCAAGTTGCCATGTGCGGTGTCATCGTGCATGGCATACTGCCCCATCGCATCGGCGGCGCTGGCGCGACGACGCGCCACATGCTTTGCCTATCGGGCCGTTTGAGAATATCAATTAGCCCGGGCCCGGATGATGACGCATAATCACGTTTTATCGCGGTACGCCGCCGCAGCAGCCGTTTCACCGGTCCCACGCCGGGCATGCGGCAGCGGCACCGCTCTCATTGCAACCGTATCAGGAGAAGTCTATGAAGACCGTTGGTGACAAGCTCGAAGCCTTCCACGTCGTCGGTGTCAAGCCGGGTTTCAACAATCACGAAGAGAACGGCCAGTCGGCTTTCGAAGACATCACTGAGAAGTCGTTCGAAGGCAAGTGGAAGATCATCTACTTCTACCCGAAGGACTTCACCTTCGTGTGCCCGACCGAAATCGTGGCCTTCGCCAAGCTGAACGCCGACTTCGCCGACCGGGACGCGATCGTGCTGGGCGGCTCGACCGACAACGAGTTCGTCAAGCTGGCATGGCGCCGCGAACACAAGGATCTGAACAAGCTGAACCAGTGGCAATTCGCCGACGTGACCGGTTCGCTGATCGACCAGCTGGGCGTGCGTGACCACGCCGCCGGCGTTGCCCTGCGCGCGACCTTCATCGTCGACCCGGAAAACACCATCCAACACGTTTCGGTGAACAACCTGAACGTCGGCCGCAACCCGGACGAAGTCCTGCGTATCCTGGACGGCCTGCAAACCGACGAGCTGTGCCCGTGCAACCGTGCGGTTGGTGGCGCCACGCTGTAATTTCTGACCGTCGCCAGACGCCTTGGCGATCCGCGGGGGGCCGCGCCCTCCGCATCGAAACCCGCTTGCGCGGGTTTTTTGAGCCCCGATCGATAGGAGAAATAAATGGAATTCCTCAGCACGATTAAGAATCTTATCCCCGACTACGCCAAGGACATCCGCCTGAACGTCGACGGCACCATCGCCCGTTCCTCGCTGGAAGGCAACGATGCGGTCGGCGTGGCGCTGGCGGCGGCATTCGCGGCGCAGAGCAAGGTGCTGGTGGACGCCATCCGCAACGCGGGCGTGCTGTCGCCCGAGGAAACCAACGGCGCGCTGACCGCGGCCGCGCTGATGGGCATGAACAACACCTGGTACCCGTATGTCGAAATGGCCGACGATCCGGACCTGGCCAGCCAGCCGGCCGGGCTGCGCATGAACGCCTACGCCACCCATGGCGGCGTGGACAAGCGCCGCTTCGAGATGTACGCGCTGGCCGCATCGATCGTGGGCAAGTGCCACTTCTGCGTGAAGTCGCACTACCAGCTGCTGAAGAACGAACAGGGCATGACCGCGCAGCAGCTGCGCGACGTCGGCCGCATTGCCGCGGTGATCGTGGCCGCGGCCAACGTGATTGCTGCCCAGTAAGCGGCCCAGTCAGCGGCCCAGTCAGCGGCCCAGTAAGGCATCCGCGCGCCCCCGCGCCCTCCCTGGCGTCCCGGCAACGGGCGCCGTAGCACAACAGCCGGCAGCTTCCCATCGGAACTTGCCGGCTGTTCCCATCCTGCAACCCTCACGGTCCCGCCCTGCGCAGGCGCGGCGATCCGCCTACAATCCAGGCAGGATACGCACTTTCAGCCTGCCATGACCCTGCCTTCACCGACTTCCCCCCGCTTCCATTACCGCCTGGCGGCGGTGCATGACTGGGGCGATATCGCCGCCGTCACGCAACAGGCCTACGGGCAATACGAGCTGGCCATCATGGAAGATTGCCGTGCGTCGTTCCAGCGCGGCATGCAGGCCGTGCTGGCGACCAGCCACCCGGACATGGAATGGTGGGTGGCGGAGACCGATCACGGCATCATGGGCGCGGTGCTGTTCTGCCACCCGGGCGCGACACTGCCGGCGCTGGACGGCAGCACCATCACCCTGACCCAGCCCGAGGCACGGCTGCTGTCGGTCAGCCCGCAGGCGCGCGGCCTGGGGCTGGGGCGCACACTGATGCAGATCTGCATCCAGCGCGCGCGCGATATCGGCGCGTCGACGCTGGTGGTGCGCACCATGCCCGAAATGGCGTCGGCCAACCGGCTGTGCCAGCAGATGGGCTTCACCAAGCGCACCGAGGCCGGCGCGCGCAGCGGCGCGATGGCGCGGCTGATCGACTACACCTACGCTATCCCCCCCGAAGACACCGCGGCGGACAAGCCGCGCGCCTGAACTCAGTCCTGCGCGTCCGCCACCGAGGCGCGCCAGAGCAACACCGCGGCCTGCGCCACGATGCCTTCCTGGCGCCCCTCGAAGCCCAGCTTTTCGTTGGTCTTGGCCTTGACGTTGCAGCGCCCGCGCGCGATCGCCAGGTCTTCGGCGAGGTTGGCCACCATGGCCCCGATATGCGGCGCCAGCTTGGGCGCCTGCGCGATCACGGTGGCATCGACGTTGCCGATCTCATAGCCGGCCTCGCGCACGCGGCGCGCCGCCTCGCGCAGCAGCGCGCGGCTGTCGGCGCCGGCGAACTGTGCGTCGGTGTCGGGGAAATGGCGGCCGATATCGCCCAGCGCGGCGGCGCCGAAGAGCGCGTCGGTCACCGCGTGCAGCAGCGCATCGGCATCGGAATGGCCCAGCAGGCCACGGTCGTGCGGGATCTCGACCCCGCCCAGGATCAGCTTGCGGCCGGGCACCAGCGCGTGGACGTCATAGCCCTGTCCCACCCGGATATCGAAAGGCATCATGCGGTCATGCTCCTTTGGCGTGGTTGCCCAGCAGCACTTCGGCCAGCGCGAAGTCCTCCGGGTAGGTCACCTTGAAATTGCGCAGCGAGCCGTTGACCAGCCGCGGATGCAGGCCCAGGCGCTCGATCGCGCTGGCCTCGTCGGTCACCACCGCGCCGGCCGCCATGGCGTCCTGCAGCGCCTGGCGCAGCACGCCGAGACGGAACATCTGTGGCGTCTGCGCCTGCCACAGCCCTTCGCGCGGCACCGTGGCGCCGATGCGGGCATCGTCCTGGGCGCGCTTCAGCGTGTCGGGCACCGGCACGGCCAGGATGCCGCCGATGGCGGCGTCGGGATCGTCGTCGCCGTCGCTTTCCACCGCGCGCACCAGCGCGTGGACCATGGCCGGGGTCAGGCCCGGGCGCGCGGCATCGTGCACCAGCACCCAGTCGGCGTCGGTCGCGCCCAGTTGCGCCAGGTGGTGCAGGCCCGCCAGCACCGACGCATGGCGGCTGTCGCCGCCGACAAAGGCGGTATCGAAGCGCAGCCCGGCAAAAGCGGCCGCGCCGAAGCGCGATTCCAGCGGCATGTCGTCGGGCGCCAGCACCAGTGCGGTGGCGTTGATGGCGTCGCACGCCGAGAACGCCGCCAGCGCGTACCAGATCATCGGCCGGCCGGCCACGGTCTGGTACTGCTTGGGCACGGCACCGCCGGCGCGGCTGCCGGTACCGGCACAGGGAATCAGGGCAAAGCGGCGAGCGGACACAGGATCGGCGTGGAGTAAAAAGAAGTGCGGGACTGCCGGCCGGCCCGGCCAATGGTGCGGCACCACGGGGCGGCAGCGGGACAACCGGTGCGCATTCTATAATACGGCCCTTGCCGGTCGCCATGCCGCTTCGCCGTAACCGGCAGGGCGCCGCCGGCACCTGAAGTCCCCGGTTCCGACCCCCGCCCGCAATGCCGGCGGGGCGTCGTCGTTTTGAACGCCCCCTGCCGACATGCCTGACGCCACGCCCGCCTTTCCCTTTGTCAACCTGCCGCTGATCAAGCCGGGGCTGCGCCACAGCGTGGCCGGCCTGCGCGGCTCGGCCGATGCGCTGGCGGTGGCCGCGTATGCGCGCCAGCACCGCGCGCGCGCGCCGATGCTGGCGGTGGTGTGCTCGCATGCGGTCGATGCGCAGCGCCTGGCCGAGGAAATCCCGTGGTTCGCGCCAGAGCTGCGCGTGCGCCTGCTGCCCGACTGGGAAACCCTGCCCTACGACAGCTTCTCGCCGCACCAGGACCTGGTCTCCGAGCGCCTGGCGACGCTGCACGACATCCAGAGCGGCCAGTGCGACGTGATGCTGGTGCCCGCCACCACCGCGCTGTACCGGCTCGCGCCGCCGGCCTTCCTGGCCGCCTACACCTTCTTCTTCAAGCAGGGCGAGCGGCTCGACGAGGCCGCGCTCAAGGCACAGTTCACGCTGGCCGGCTACGAGCACGTCAGCGCGGTGATGCGGCCGGGCGAATACAGCGTGCGCGGCGGCCTGATCGACCTGTACCCGATGGGCTCGGCGCTGCCATACCGCATCGACCTGTTCGGCGACGAGATCGAGACCATCCGCGCCTTCGATCCGGACACGCAGCGCAGCCTGTATCCGGTCAAGGAAGTGCGGCTGCTGCCCGGGCGCGAGTTCCCGCTCGACGAAGCCGCGCGCACCGCCTTCCGCGGCCGCTGGCGCGAAGTATTCGAAGGCGACCCGACCAAGTCGCCGATCTACAAGGACATCGGCAACGGCGTGCCGTCGGCCGGCATCGAGTATTACCTGCCGCTGTTCTTCGAGCACAGCGCCACCGTGTTCGACTACCTGCCCGCCGACACCCAGCTGGTGTTCGCCGGCAACATCGACGAGGCCATCCGCCGCTTCTGGGCCGACACCACCCAGCGCTACAACTTCATGCGCCACGACCGCGAGCGCCCGTTGCTGCCGCCCGCCGACCTGTTCCTGTCGGAGGAGCAGTTCTTCGTCGCCGCCAAGCCGATGGCGCGGCTGGTGCTGCAGGTCGAGGCCGGCGCGGAGCAGCCGGCGTTCTCGGCCATCCTGCCCGACGTCGCGGTCAACCGCCGCGCCGAAGACCCGCTGGTCAACCTGGAGTCGCTGCTGCTCGACCGGCAGACCCGCGTGCTGATGTGCGCAGACTCCGCCGGCCGGCGCGAGACGCTGCTCCAGCTCTTTGCCGAAAGCGGCCTGCGCCCGCATCCGGTCGACGACTTTGCCGCGTTCCTCGCCGGCGACGCGCATTTCTCGATCGCGGTGGCGCCGCTGCAAAGCGGCTTCGCGCTGCCGCAGGCACGGCTCGCCTTCGTCACCGAAGCCGAGCTCTACGCCGGCACCGCGCGCCGCACCGGCCGCCGCAAGCAGGAGCAGGCTTCCGCCGTCGATTCGATGGTGCGCGACCTGGCTGAACTGAAAATCGGCGACCCGGTGGTGCACAGCGAGCACGGCATCGGCCGCTACCAGGGCCTGGTGACGCTCGACATGGGCCAGGGCGACGAGGAATTCCTGCATCTGGACTACGACAAGGGCAGCAAGCTCTACGTGCCGGTGCACCAGCTGCATGTGATCTCGCGCTATTCGGGCGCAGATCCCGATACGGCGCCGCTGCACCACCTCGGCTCGGGCCAATGGGACAAGGCCAAGCGCCGCGCCGCGCAGCAGATCCGCGACACCGCCGCCGAACTGCTCAACCTCTATGCGCGACGCGCCGCGCGCGAGGGCTTCGCCTTCCCGCTCTCGCCCAAGGACTACGAGACCTTCGCCGAGAGCTTCGGCTTCGAGGAAACCCCGGACCAGGCCGCCGCGATCGCCGCGGTGATCGCCGACATGACTTCGGGCAAGCCGATGGACCGGCTGGTCTGTGGCGACGTCGGCTTCGGCAAGACGGAGGTGGCGCTGCGCGCGGCCTTCGTCGCGGTGCTCGGCGGCAAGCAGGTGGCGATGTTGGCGCCGACCACGCTGCTGGCCGAGCAGCATTTCCAGACGCTCTCCGACCGCTTCGCCGAATGGCCGGTGCGCATCGTCGAGCTGTCGCGTTTCAAGACCAAGAAAGAGATCGACGCCGCCATCAGGCAGATCAACGAGGGCAGCGTCGACATCGTCATCGGCACCCACAAGATCCTGTCCGACCAGGTCAAGTTCCAGCGCCTGGGCCTGGTCATCATCGACGAGGAACACCGCTTCGGCGTGCGCCAGAAGGAAGCGCTGAAGACACTGCGCGCCGAGGTCGACATCCTGACCCTGACCGCCACGCCGATCCCGCGCACGCTGGGCATGGCACTGGAAGGCCTGCGCGACTTTTCGGTGATCGCCACCGCGCCGCAGAAGCGGCTGGCGATCAAGACCTTCGTGCGGCGCGAGGAAGACGGCGTGATCCGCGAGGCCATCCTGCGCGAGCTCAAGCGCGGCGGGCAGATCTACTTCCTGCACAACGAGGTCGAGACCATCGAGAACAAGCGCGCAAAGCTCGCCGAGCTGGTGCCCGAGGCGCGCATCGCGGTGGCGCACGGCCAGATGCACGAGCGCGAGCTGGAGCGCGTGATGCGCGATTTCGTCTCGCGTCGCGACAATATCCTGCTGTGCACCACCATCATCGAGACTGGCATCGACGTGCCGACCGCCAACACCATCCTGATCCACCGCGCCGACAAGTTCGGGCTGGCGCAGCTGCACCAGCTGCGCGGCCGCGTCGGGCGCTCGCACCACCAGGCCTATGCCTACCTGCTGGTGCATGACGTCGACGGCCTGACCAAGCAGGCGCAGCGCCGGCTCGAGGCGATCCAGCAGATGGAGGAACTGGGCTCGGGCTTCTACCTGGCCATGCACGACCTGGAAATCCGCGGCGCCGGGGAGGTGCTGGGCGACAAGCAGTCGGGCGAGATCCACGAGATCGGCTTCCAGCTCTACACCGACATGCTCAACCACGCGGTCAAGGCGCTGAAGGCCGGCAAGGAGCCCGACCTGATGGCGCCGCTGGCCGCCACCACCGAGATCAACCTGGGCACGCCGGCGCTGCTGCCCAACGACTACTGCGCCGACGTGCACGAGCGCCTGTCGCTGTACAAGCGCCTGGCCAACTGCGAGACCCCGGAGCGCGTCGACGATATCCAGGAAGAACTGATCGACCGCTTCGGCCGCCTGCCGGCGCAGGCGCAGGCGCTGGTGGAAACGCACCGGCTGCGCATCGCCGCGGCGCCGCTGGGGGTGCGCAAGATCGACGCCGGCGAAGCCACCATCAGCGTGCAGTTCGTGCCCAACCCGCCGATCGACGCGATGCGCATCATCGAGCTGGTGCAAAAGAACCGCCATATCAAGCTGGCGGGTCAGGACAAGCTGCGCATCGAGGCCAAGATGCCGGACGTGGCGGTGCGCGCGCAGACCATCAAGCATACGCTGCGGCAACTGGCGTAGCGCCGATGCCGGGCGTGCATGGACGCGGCGCGCGGCCGGGTGTAGCATCGATTCCTTAACAAGTTAGCGATACCGCCCCATGCCGACCCAAGCCGCCCCCGCCGGATCTTCCCGCCAGCCCGTCCCTGAAACCGCCGCGCGCGGCAGCGCGCTGGAATGGACCCAGCGGCTGGTGGCCTACGACACCACCAGCCGCCATTCCAACCTGGGCCTGATCGAGTCGGTGCGCGACCATTTCCTGGCCAAGGGGTTGAAGCCGCATCTGAGCTACAACCCGCAACGGGACAAGGCCAACCTGTTCGTCACCGTGCCCGCGGCCAATGGCGCCACCAACGGCGGCATCGTGCTGTCCGGCCATACCGACGTGGTGCCGGTGGACGGACAGGCCTGGACCACCGACCCGTTCAAGCCGGTGGTGCGCGACGGCAAGCTGTACGGCCGCGGCACCTGCGACATGAAAGGCTTTATCGGCACCAGCCTGTCGCTGCTGCCCGCCATCCTCGACGCCCGGCTGCGCGAGCCGGTGCACTACGCGCTGTCGTTCGACGAAGAGATCGGCTGCATGGGCGCGCCCTACCTTCTGGCCGAACTGCGCGAGCGCGGCGTGACTCCCGGCGGCTGCATCGTCGGCGAACCCACCAGCATGCGCGTGATCGTCGCGCACAAGGGCATCAACGCCTACCGCTGCTGCGTGCGCGGCCAGGCCGCGCATTCGTCGCTGACGCCGCGCGGCGTCAATGCCATCGAATACGCGGCGCGGCTGATCTGCTTCATCCGCGACATCGCCGACGAGTTCAAGGCCAACGGCCCCTACGACCAGGCCTTCGACGTACCCTACACCACCGCGCAGACCGGCACCATCCAGGGCGGCATTGCGCTCAACACGATCCCGGCGCTGTGCGAGTTCGTGTTCGAGTTCCGCAACCTGCCGGGCGTCGACCCGGAAGCGATCTACGCGCGCATCCAGGCCTATGCCAACGACGTGCTGCTGCCGAAGATGCGCGCCGAGCACGCCGACGCCGACCTGACGCTGAGCAAGATCGCCGCGGCGCCGTCGCTCGACGTGGCCGAGCAGGAAGCCATCACGCAGCTGGTGCGCGCGCTGACCGCGGACCGCGACACCAACAAGGTGGCCTACGGCACCGAGGCCGGGCTGTTCCAGCGCGCGGGCATTCCGGCGGTGGTATGCGGGCCCGGCGATATCCAGCAGGCGCACAAGCCGGACGAGTTCGTTGCGCTGGAACAGCTGGCTGCTTGCGAGGCGTTCCTGCACAAGGTGGTGGACAGCCTGCGCGTGGCGGCTTGACCAGCGCCGCCGCGGCTTTATCGCTTGCACTTCGTCGAGATGCCCGCCCTCACCCCAGCCCTCTCCCGCACGCGGGAGATGGAGCAAGCCACCAGCGTTTGACAGCACCGTAGCAATCCCAACCCGCTTGTTTGCTCCCCTCTCCCGCCTGCGGGAGAGGGGCGGGGGTGAGGGCCAGTGCTTGCAGCACCGCATGCGCCCGCTCACCAAGAAGCCGAACATCCTGCCAGCATCAAACCAACAACAACGAAGGAGATCCTGCATGGCCGCACGTCGCACCGCTTCTCGCTCCACCACCCGCTTCGCCCTCGCCAGCCTGGCCCTGGCCGCAAGCCTGCTCTGCCACACCGCGCAGGCGCAGACGCCTGCCGCACCCGCCGGCGCCGATGCGCTGCACGCCCAGATCGAGACCCGCGCCAGGGCGGTGGAAAAGCAGCTGATCGCCTGGCGCCGCGATATCCACCAGCATCCGGAGCTGGGCAACTACGAAACCCGCACCGCGAAGCTGGTGGCGGACCACCTGCGCAAGCTCGGCATGGAGGTGAAGACCGGCGTGGCCAAGACCGGCGTGGTCGGCGTGCTCAAGGGCGGCAAGCCTGGCCCGGTGGTGGCGCTGCGCGCCGACATGGACGCGCTGCCGGTGAAGGAGCGCGTCGACGTGCCGTTCGCGTCGAAGGCCAAGGGCCAGTACCTGGGCAAGGAAGTCGACGTGATGCACGCCTGCGGCCATGACACGCACGTGGCAATCCTGATGGCCACGGCCGAGGTGCTGGCCGGCATGAAGGACCAGCTGCCCGGCTCGGTCAAGTTCATCTTCCAGCCGGCCGAGGAAAGCCCGGCCGACGTCGAGCCCAACGGCTCGAACATGTGGGGCGCCAAGCAGATGGTGGCCGAGGGCGTGCTGGACCATCCCAAGGTCGACGCGATCTTCGGCCTGCACGTCACCAGCGGCATCGAATCGGGCAAGCTGGGCTGGCGCAGCGGCGCCTCGATGGCCGCGGCCGACCAGTTCTGGATCGACGTCAAGGGCCGCCAGACGCACGGCGCGCGACCGTGGGGCGGGATCGACCCGATCGTGGTGGCGTCGCAGATCGTGATGGGGCTGCAGACCATCCAGAGCCGCCAGGTCAATGCCATGCTGGAGCCGTCGGTGATCACCGTGGGCACCTTCCACGGCGGCAACCGCATGAATATCGTGCCGGAGAAGGTCGAGATGATGGGCACCATCCGCACCTATGACGAAGGCATGAAGAAGGACATCCACGCCCGCATGAAGCGCACCACCGAGGCCATTGCCTCCAGCGCCGGGGCCGAGGCGAATTTCCGCGTGGTCGAGCTGTACAACGCCACCATCAACCAGCCGGCGCTGACCGAGAAGATGGCGCCCACGCTGCAGCGCGTGGCGGGCGACGGCAACTGGCTGATCACGCCCAAGGCCACCGCGTCCGAGGACTTTTCGTTCTACCAGGAGAAAGTGCCGGGCTTGTTCTTCAATCTCGGCGTGACGCCCAGGGGGCAGGACGTGACCAAGGCGCCGTCGAATCACTCGCCGGAGTTCTATGTGGATGAGCCGGCGCTGATCAACGGCGTGCGCGCGCTGTCTAGCCTGACCGTGGACTACATGGTGATGGCGCAGCGTTGATTCGCCCGGGGGCGCCGCGGGGGGCTACAATAGCGCTTTTGCCGCGTAGCAGCCCCCGCCTTGCCGACGACCGCGCAAGCGCCCGATTTTCGCCCGTCATGCCCCTGATCCTGCAGAGCCTCGCCCCGCTTGCCCCCGCCGACCTCGACACCGCCCGCACCCTGGCCCGCGCGTCCGCGCTGGTGCCGCGCAGCGACACCGTGGCCGTGGCCGAGGACTGCGCGCCGCTGACGCCGGCGCTGCGCGACGCGCTCGATGACTTTTGCGGCCCGCGCGCGATCGACTGGGCGGTGGTGCCGGCCGGGCGCAAACTGTCCGACTTCCGCCTGGTGGCGATGGACATGGACTCGACCCTGATCACGATCGAGTGCATCGACGAGATCGCCGATTTCTGCGGCCTCAAGGCCGAGGTCTCCGCCATCACCGAAGCCGCCATGCGCGGCGAGATCACCGACTTCAACGAAAGCCTGCGCCGCCGCGTGGCGCTGCTCAAGGGGCTGGACGCCGCCGTGCTGGAGCGCGTCTATGCCGAGCGCCTGCGGCTGTCGCCGGGCGCCGAGCGCATGCTGGAGACGGTGCGGGCGCTGGGCCTGAAGACGCTGCTGGTTTCCGGCGGCTTCGTGCACTTCACCGACCAGCTCAAGCCGCGCCTGCAGCTCGATTTCACCCGTGCCAACACGCTCGAGATCGTCGACGGCAAGCTGACCGGCAACGTCCTCGGCGAGATCGTCAACGCCGACGTCAAGGCCCGCACCGTGCAGGAAATCTGCGCGCAGATCGGCGCCACGCCGGACCAGGCCATTGTCATGGGCGATGGCTCCAACGACCTGAAGATGATGGCCGTGGCCGGGCTGTCGGTGGCGTTCCGCGCCAAGCCGGTGGTACGCGCGCAGGCCAGCGTCGCCTTCAACCACGTCGGCCTCGACGGCCTGCTGGCGCTGTTCCCGCACTGATTCCCGCCAGGCGCCTCGCCTTCTGAAGCGTCCGCCGCGCGCGGACGCCGCTCGCGCGCCGTCGCCGCGCGGGACGTTCCAGTGCGGTGAACTCCCCCGAAAAGTATCAAGCACCGCCGTCATTCCCGCGCAGGCGGGAATCCAGCGTCTTTTGCAGTCACGGGGTTCCCGCCGGCGCGGGAACGACAGTGGCAAAGTGAACACCCCCCGAGCTGGTGCTTGCGCGTACAAATGCGAATCATTATTATTAATGTTTCGTTGATCTGACATTGCCCCATGCAAGTTCTGGCCGTCCTTCTTGGCCTGGCTGCGGCCGCGTGCCTGTACCTGGCCGCGCCCAACCAGGCGTTGCTGCCGCCTGGCCTCCTGACCCGCCCGCGGTTGTCCGGCTGGCTGGGGCTGGCGCTGACCTGCGCCAGCACCTGGCTGTGGAGCCTGACCGACGGCTGGCCGGTCGCGATCGCCGCCAGCCTGGTCACGGTGCCGTGCGCGCTGTCGGTATGGCCGTTCATCGGCACCTGGGCTGCACGCAAGCGCCACGGCGCGAGGGGGCAGCAAGCATGAGCGCGGACACCTCCGGCATGGGTACCAAGTGGCTGGCCGGCACGCTGCTCGGCCTGCCGCTGGCGATGGTGCTGTGCACGCTGGCGCTCCTGGCCCTGCCGGGCGGCTGGCAGACCGGCATCGTCGCGTCCGTGGCGGCCTGCCTGCCGGTGTGGGTCGCGATCATCAGCGCCAGCCTGCTGTTCCGTTCCAGCCGCAGTGCGTGGCTGTGGCTGGGCGGCGCCAACCTGCTCGGCTTCGGCGTGCTGTGGGCGCTGCGCCTGGCCGGCCTGGCGCCGGCCGCCCTGCCCACTCCCTGAGATTGCCATCATGAAAACCGCAACCCTGCGCCTGTACCAGACGCTGCACACCTGGGTCGGCCTGATGGCCGGCTGGGCCCTGTTTATCGCCTTCTTTGCCGGGGCGATCACCGTATTCCACCACGAGCTGCATGTCTGGCAGTCGCCATTACGGCTCAAGGGCAGCGCGCCGGTCGAGGCCAAGGCGGACCCGGTCGCGGTCGACCGCTTCATGCAGAAGCTGGTTGCGATCCACCCCGAAGCCGCGGCCAGCGCCTACGTGATCATGCCGTCCGAGGGCGAGCCCAGTATCTCCGCCTACTGGCAGGACCAGGCCGGCGAGTGGCAGATGTCGACCGACGCGCGCCTGGCCGGCAACGCCGCGATGCAGCGCGACACCTCGCGCGACCACGTCATGGGCGAGCTGTCGGCGTTCCTGAACAGCCTGCACTATTCGCTCGGCATCCCGGTCGGCGGCATCTATTTCATGGGCGCGATCTCCGTACTGTACGGACTGGCGCTGGTGTCCGGCGTGCTGCTGCACCTGCCGCGGCTGAAGAAAGACCTGTTCGCGGTGCGTCCCGGGCGCAACCTCAAGCGCTTCTGGATGGATACCCACAATGTGCTGGGCCTGTTCAGCCTGCCCTTCCACCTGGTCTTCGCCATCACCGGGGCGCTGTTCTGCCTGTCGCTGGTGCTGATGATGGTGTTCAACACGCTGACCTTCAACGGCCGTCTGTTCGAGGCGGTGCCGACCGCCACCACCGCGGTGCCGGAAGTTGTCGCCGCAGGGCGCGCGGTGCCGACGCTGCCCACCGCCACGCTGATGCAGATTGCGCGCGAACACGGCGGCGAGCGCTTCACCCCGGAGTCGTTCCGCTTCCAGCGCTACGGCGACGCCAACGCCGTGGTCGAAGTGCGCGGCACCAGCACGCGGGCACTCGGCAACCTGGGCTCGGTCGGCATCCACGCCGCCAGCGGCGAACCCAATGCCGGCCAGCTGACGGCCAACCAGACCGCCGGCGCGCGCGACGGCAACCACGGGCTCTACAGCGCGCTGTACGCGCTGCATTTCGGCACCTTCGGCGAGCTGCCGGTGCGGCTGGTCTACCTGCTGGCCGGCCTGGCCGGCGCCTTCCTGTTCTATTCCGGCAACCTGCTGTGGATCGAATCGCGGCGCAAGCTGCGCCAGGCCGAGCAGCCGCGCGTGCATCGCCTGCTGGCGCAGGCCACCGTGGGCGTCTGCATCGGCTGCTGCATCGGCGTGGCGCTGTGCTTCCCGGCGGCGCTGCTGTGGCCCGAGCGCGCCGTCAGCCAGACCTATTTCATCGTGTTCGGCCTGGCCTGCGCCTGGGCGCTGCTGCGCCCGCCCGTGCGCGCCGCGGTGGAGCTGCTCTATGCCGCCGCGCTGGCCGCGCTGACGGTGCCGCTGTCGAACGCGATCCTGACCGGCGACCACCTGCTGCACAGCATCCCCAGCGGGCACTGGATCATCGCCGGCTTCGACCTCGGCGCGATCGCACTGGCCGCGGGTTTTGTCGCCCTCGCCAGCGCCACCGCGCGGCGGGCCCGCAGCGGGCCGGCGGAGTCGGTCTGGGCCATGCCGCTGGCAGGGCTGGCGCAACCAGGCGCCAGCGCCGCTGCCGGGGCCAAGGCGATGTCCGGCACCGAGACGCGCTGAAGCGCTGCCGCAATAAAAAAACGGACGCCACGGCGTCCGTTTTTTGTTGTCGGGACTGCCCTACACTAGCAGAGGTCAACCACCGCGAGCCCCACCATCATGGAACCGACCTTCCACCAGTTTTCAGAACTGTTCGACCAGCTTGGCCTGGCGTCCGACGAAGCCAGCATCCGCACCTTCATCGGCAAGCATGCGCCGCTGCCCGAGACCCTCGACCTGGCCGAAGCCCCGTTCTGGACGCCCGCCCAGGCCGCCCTGCTGCGCGACGAGCTGCTCGACGACGCCGACTGGGCCGAAGTCGTCGACCAGCTCAACCTGGCGCTGAGACAGCCAGCCTGACCTGCGAGGGCGATCAGGCGGACAACGTGCCCTCGATCGCCTGGCGCAGGTCGGCGATCAGGTCGCGCGTGTCTTCCAGGCCGATATAGAGCCGCACCAGCTCGCCGGTATCGTGCCAGCCCGCCGGCGGCCAGGTGCCCGCCGGGCGCATGCCCTGCACGTGGTACGGCACCGCCAGGCTGTGCGCGCCGCCCCACGACCAGCCGATGGCAAACAGCTGCAGGGCTTCGACGAAGGCATCGACCTGCTGGCGTGTATAGCGCTCGCGCAGCACGATGGCGAACAGCCCGCTGGCGCCGGTGAATTCGCGCCGCCAGTTGGCATGGCCGGGACAGTCCGGCAGCGCGGGATGCAGCACGCGCGCCACCTCCGGCCGCTGGCGCAGCCATTCGGCCACCTCGCGCGCGGCGCGGTCATGCGCGGCCAGGCGCACCGGCAGGCTCGGCAGCGCGCGCAGCACCAGGTGGCAGTCGTCGGCGGACACGCCCCAGCCCATCAGCATGCGGGCGCGCTTGAGCCGCCCGTGCAGGGCATCGTCGCAGGTCAGCACCGCGCCCATCAGCACGTCGCTGCCGCCCGACTGGTACTTGGTCAGCGCCTGCACCGAGATATCGATGCCCAGCTCGAACGGGCGGAAGTGGACGCCGGCCGACCAGGTATTGTCGATCGCGGTCAGCACGCCGCGCGCGCGCGCCGCGGCGACGATGGCGCCGCAGTCGGGCACTTCCATCGTCACCGAGCCGGGCGACTCCATCCAGATCAGACGCGTGTTGGGCTGGATCAGCGCGGGCACCGCGGCGGCGTCCATGGGATCGTAGTAGCGCACGGTCACGCCGAAGTCGCGCGCCAGCCACTCGCCATGGTCGCGGTTGGGGCCGTAGACGTTATGCGGCACCAGCACGTCGTCGCCGCTCTTGAGCAGCGCGAAATACACCAGCGAGATCGCCGCCAGGCCCGACGGCTGCAGCAGCGTGTGGCGCGCGCCCTCGAGCAGCGCCAGGTGCTGGCACAGGGCCTCGCTGGTGGGCGTGGCATGCAGGCCGTAGCGCCAGTAAGTGGTGGCGCCGTCGCCATGCGCGCGCAGTTCGGCGAGGTTGCGGAACACCACGGTCGAGCCGCGGTGCGTGGCCGGGGAAAACGAGGCAAAGCCGGGGGCGATGTCCAGCTCGGGCTGGACCGCGACGGTCTGCAGGTAATGGGATGCGGGCTTGTCGGATGGGGAATCGGACACGGCGGTTTCCTTGCTGGCTGCCGGCCGGCCGCAGCACGCGGCACGGTCAGGCATGAGACGCGATAAGCCTCCGAGCTTACCAGCAAATGCCGCCCGCGCCACCGGAAGACTTCAGCGCGTGGCGCCGGAAAAGGCTTACCAGCCGGAAATCGACGACTTTGGCGGCGGCGGCGCGTAGGTGACGCCGCTGTTGGGCGTCATGTCGAACGGGGGAATCACCAGCATGCCGAGCGGGCGGATGAAGAACGGCAGCACGATGGCCGGATTGAAGGTATCGGTCCAGGTGCCGCGCACGGCGCCGCTGGCGTCGATGGTGCCTTCCCAGTTGCCCGACACCCTGGTGCCGTCGTCGGACTCCTCCATCAGGAAGGCGCCGTCTTCCCACTCGCCGGCCAGCAGGCGCACGCCGGTGCCGCGGCCGCTGTATTCGCCGCGCACGCTGTCGCGTTCGTCGGGCTTGGGGCCCAGGCGCAGACGCACCGGCTGGTCGCCGACCTTGCCGACATAGACCGGCAGCGACGCGTACTCCGGCCGTGGTGCCAGCGGCCGGGCGGCGCCGGTCGACAGCGCCGCGCCGCGGCGGGCCTCGCCGTCGCGGATGGCCTGGTTCAGGCCCAGGGCTTCACCGCCGGCGGCAGCGCCGTTCACCGGGCCGGTCGACAGCTCGGTGGCCGGCGCCGCCCGCGCCGCGCTCGCCAGGGCGAGCACGGCAACGGCGCCAAGGATCGTGCAAAGGTCGGTCAGCCGGGCCACGCGCAAGGCAGTCCTCAGATCCGCTCGAAGATGGCGGCAATGCCCTGCCCGCCGCCGATGCACATCGTCACCAGCGCGTAGCGGCCCTGCACGCGGTTCAACTCATGCAACGCCTTCACCGTGATCAGCGCGCCGGTGGCGCCGATCGGGTGGCCCAGCGAGATGCCCGAGCCGTTCGGGTTGACCTTGGCCGGGTCCAGGCCAAGCGCCTTGCTGACCGCACAGGCCTGCGCGGCAAAGGCCTCGTTGGCTTCGATCACGTCCAGGTCCGACACCTGCAGGCCGGCACGCTCCAAAGCGATCCTGGTCGCCGGCACCGGGCCGATGCCCATGGTCTTGGGGTCGACGCCGGCATGGCCGTAGGACACCAGGCGCGCCAGCGGCTTCAGGCCGCGGCGCTCGGCCTCGGCGCGCTCCATCATCACCACCGCGGCGGCGGCGTCGTTCAGGCCCGAGGCATTGCCGGCGGTGACGGTACCGTTTTCCTTGGCGAAGACCGGCTTGAGCTTGGTCATGTCGTCCATGGTGGCGTCATGGCGCACATGCTCGTCGGTGTCGAAGCTGACCTCGCCCTTGCGGCCCTTGGTCACCACCGGGACGATCTGGTCCTTGAAGTAGCCAGCCTTGATCGCGGCCGAGGCGCGGCGGTGCGATTCCAGCGCGGCTTCGTCCTGCTGCGTGCGCGAGATCTCGTATTCCTTGGCGACGTTTTCGGCGGTCACGCCCATGTGGATGCGGTGGAACGGGTCGTGCAGCGCGCCCAGCATCATGTCGACCAGGCCGGCATCGCCCATGCGCGCGCCCCAGCGTGCCGCCGGGGCCAGGTAGGGGGCGCGGCTCATGCTTTCGGCACCGCCGCCGATGGCGACGTCGGCATCGCCCAGCAGGATGGTCTGCGCGGCGCTGACGATGGCCTGCAGGCCCGAACCGCACAGGCGGTTGACGGTCAGCGCCGGGGCGTTGACCGACACGCCGCCGTTGACGGCGGCGACGCGGCCGAGGTACATGTCGCGCGGCTCAGTCTGGATCACGTTGCCGAACACCACATGGCCGACGTCGTCGCCGGACACTAGCGCGCGGGCCAGCGCCTCGCGCACCACCAGCGCGCCCAGCTCGGCCGGCGCCACGTCCTTCAGGCTGCCGCCAAAGGTTCCGATCGCGGTACGGACACCGCTCACTACTACGACTTCACGCGTCATGACTGTCTCCATCCAGGTTATGTTGCACCGCACAGTATAGCCGCAGCGCAGCCGAAGCGAACGGTCGTACTTTTACCTAATGGCAGCCGTGCCGGCATCGTCCGGCGGGACTAGCTCAGACCTCGCCCCACAGGTCGTGGCCGTCGGCGCCGGTGATCTTCACGTCGACGAACTCGCCGGCGCGGTAGCGTTGCGAGGTGCGCTGCGGCGGCGCGATATAGACCAGTCCGTCGATTTCCGGCGCATCCGCCGACGAACGGCCGATGCCGCCATCCTGGTTGACCTCGTCGACCAGCACGCGCAGGGTCTGGCCGACCTTGCGCTGCAGGCGGCGGGCGGACACCGCCTCGGCCACTTCCATGAAACGGGCGCGGCGTTCCTCGCGCACTTCGTCGGGCAGCGCGCCCGGCAGGTCGTTGGCCGTGGCGCCCTCCACCGGCGAATACGCGAAGCAGCCGACGCGGTCCAGTTCGGCCTCGGCAATGAAATCCAGCAGCGTCTGGAACTCGGCCTCGGTCTCGCCCGGGAAGCCGGCGATAAAGGTGCTGCGGATGGTCAGTTCCGGACAGATCTCGCGCCAGGCGCGGATGCGGTCCATGGTCTTCTCGGCGTTGGCCGGGCGCTTCATGCGCTTGAGCACGTCCGGGTGAGCGTGCTGCAGAGGCACGTCAAGATACGGCAGCACGTGGCCGTTGTTCATCAGCGGGATGATTTCGTCGACGTGCGGGTACGGATACACATAATGCAGGCGCACCCAGGCGCCATACTGCGCGGCCAGCTCGCCCAGCGCCGCCACCAGTTCGGTCATGCGGGTCTTGAGCGGACGGCCGTTCCAGAAGCCGGTGCGGTACTTCACGTCGACGCCGTAGGCGCTGGTGTCCTGCGAGATCACCAGCAACTCCTTGACCCCGGCCTTGAACAGGTTCTCGGCCTCCAGCATGACCTCGGCCACCGGGCGCGAGACCAGGTCGCCGCGCATCGACGGGATGATGCAGAACGAGCAGCGATGGTTGCAGCCCTCGGAGATCTTCAGGTAAGCGTAGTGCTTCGGCGTGAGCTTGATGCCGGCGGCCGGCACCAGGTCGGTAAACGGGTCGTGCGGCTTGGGCAGGTGCGTGTGCACCGCCTGCATCACCTCGCCCAGCGCGTGCGGCCCGGTCACGGCCAGCACCTTGGGATGCACCGACGACACGATGTCGTGCCCCGCCGCGTCCTTCTTTGCCCCCAGGCAGCCGGTGACGATGACCTTGCCGTTCTCGGTCAGCGCCTCGCCGATCGCGTCCAGGCTTTCCTGCACCGCTTCGTCGATAAAGCCACAGGTGTTGACCACCACCAGGTCGGCGCCGTCATAGGTGCCGCTGATGGCATAGCCCTCCGCGCGCAGCTGGGTGATGATCTGCTCGGAGTCGACCAGCGCTTTGGGGCAGCCAAGGGAAACGAATCCCACACGCGGACTATGGTCTTTCTGGTTCGTTGCTTCTGAGGGGTTTTTCACGTTGGAATCCGAATGTGGGGCAAGGCGCGGCGGCCGGACCGTCGGTCATTGAGACAAGGCCGCCAGTCGCGAAAAAGGCAATCGCGCATTTTAACCGTTTGCCGGAATTTGCCGGCGCCTGACGCACGACATGCTGCACCGGCCTACGGTTACCCCGAAGTCACTCCGCGCGTTGCAGGCCTTGCAGGACCTGCGCGATCTGCAGCGAGTCCTGCATGCGCCGGATCGCGGCATGCAAGTCGCCGGCCTGCGGCCAGGTCCGTTTCAGGTAGCTGAGCCAGAGCTTGACGCGTCCGTGCTCGTGGCATGAGGCAATGCGGGCATGCAGCTTGTTCAGGTACGTCGCGATCTGGCCCAGCACCAGCGGCCATTCCTCGGCGCACGGCGTGCTGGCCATCTGGCCGCGAATGCGCTGGGCCAGGAACGGGTCCGAGACCGCGCCGCGGCCGATCATGACGTCGTCGCAGCCGCTGACTTCGCGGCAGCGCGCCCAGTCCGCGACGGTCCAGACGTCGCCATTCGCTATTACGGGTATGTTGACGGCCGCCGCAATGCGCGCGATCCAGTCCCAGTGGGCCGGCGGCCGGTAGCCGTGGTCGCGCGTGCGGGCATGCACCACCAGCGAGGCCGCGCCGCCTTCGGCCAGCGCGGTGGCGCAATCGATGGCCAGCGCGGTATCCGAAACGCCCAGCCGCATCTTGGCGGTCACGGGGATGTTGGCCGGCACCGCGGCGCGCACCGATGCAACGATCCGGTTAAGCAGCGCTGGATCGGCCAGCAGCATCGCCCCGCCGCCATGCCGGTTGACCACCTTGGCGGGACAGCCGAAGTTCAGGTCAATGCCGTGCGGCGACAGGGTCGCAGCATAGGCGGCATTGCGCGCCAGCCACTCGGGATCGCTGCCGAGCAGCTGGATCACCATCGGCGTGCCGCTGCGGGTATAGCCGCCGGACAGGATCTCGGGCGTGTCGCGCTCATAGACCCGCGCCGGCAGCAGCGATCCCGTCACCCGCACGAATTCCGACACGCAGCCGTCGTAACCGCCGGTATCGGTCAGCACATCGCGCAGCACATAGTCGGCGAGCCCTTCCATCGGGGCCAGGAACAGCCGGCTCATGGCAGGCACCGCGCCGCGGGCACCGGCGCCGGACAGGAAGATTGGAGAAGGTGGGACATGGGACGCCGCGCAAACAAGGCGAGTCCCAGACTGAGCCGCCGAAAGATGCGATACACAGGCCCCGGATGGGGCAAAGCGCGCATTCTACCTGCTTTGGGATGGGGGGCGCTGGGGATTCGCCTGCACGCAAGCGCCGGCTGAGCGCCGGCCCAGGTGCGGATGCGTGGCGGGCGTCCGGCCCGCCGCCGCTTGTTGCTACTTCTTGTCCGGCTGGTTGAACGGGAACGTGCCGAACATATTCTTGGCCTGGTTCTGCATCTGCTCCTGCATCTGCACGAACAGGTTCTTGCTCTGCTCGATGTAGTTGCTCATCATGCCCTGCATCATCGGGCCCTGCATATTCATGAACTGCGACCACATGTCGGGGCTGAACGCTTCGCCGGAATACAGGCCCTTGGAGTTCTCGGCCAGCTTGTTCTGGATGTCGATGAAGGCCTGGATGTTCTTTTCCAGGTAGGTGCCCATCATGCCCTGCATGGCATGGCCGTAGAAGCGGATGATCTGCGACAGCATCGCGCTGGAGAACATCGGCACGCCGCCGGTCTCTTCTTCCAGGATGATCTGCAGCAGGATGCTGCGCGTCAGTTCGTCACCTGACTTGGCGTCGACGACCTTGAACTCCTCGGAATCCATCACCAGCTGTTTGACGTCGGCCAGGGTGATGTAGGTGCTGGTCTGGGTATCGTAGAGCCTGCGATTGGGATACTTTTTGATCAGTCGCTCTGCGCCTTTTTTGGTCGTGGCCATCGGTGCTCTGTCCTTGTGTCGTCGCTGATTGCGCGCTGCTGCACCGCATGGGGTGCAGTGCGCAAATCGGTACCGCCCGCGCCATCTGCTGTAGTCGTGCCGGCCGTGTTGCGGCTGTTCGCGCATGGCTGCGCGCCGCGGCCCGCCGTCTCGCCCCCGCGAGGGCGATGCTGCACGACTATGGTGCTGGCTGCGCCGCTGCCCTGATTCTATGCCCAACAAAGCACTAAGAAAAGCGACGAGGCTTAAGGAAAACCCGGTAGACCGGCGCATCGCGAAGCCGATGCCGCACGCCCGGAAATGATTCGCGGGCCTTGACGGCCCGCGAAACCGGCGGCGAAATACAAGCTCCGCCGCCTTGTGCGCCGCGCTGGCTGCACCGCAAAACGCGGCCGCCGGCGCGGCTGGCTGGGCGCCAGCTCAGCCCATATGCAGGCCGCCGTTGAGCGAGAAGTCGGCGCCGGTCGAGAAGCCGGACTCCTCCGAGGACAGCCAGGCGCAGATCGAGGCGATCTCTTCCGGCTCGCCCAGGCGCTTCACCGGGATCGTGCCGACGATCTTGTCGAGCACATCCTGGCGAATGGCCTTGACCATGTCCGTGGCGATATAGCCTGGCGACACCGTGTTCACCGTCACGCCCTTGGTCGCCACTTCCTGCGCCAGTGCCATGGTGAAACCGTGCAGGCCGGCCTTGGCGGTGGAGTAGTTGGTCTGGCCGAACTGGCCCTTCTGCCCGTTCACCGACGAGATATTGACGATGCGGCCCCAGCCGCGATCGGCCATGCCGTCGATCACCTGCTTGGTGACGTTGAACAGCGAGGTCAGGTTGGTGTCGATCACCGCATCCCAATCGGCGCGGGTCATCTTGCGGAACACCACGTCGCGCGTAATGCCGGCATTGTTGATCAGCACATCGACTTCGCCGACCTCGGCCTTGACCTTGTCGAAGGCAGCCTTGGTCGAGTCCCAGTCCGCCACGTTGCCTTCGGAAGCGACGAAGTCGAAACCCAGGGCCTTCTGCTGCTCCAGCCACTTTTCACGGCGCGGCGAGTTGGGGCCGCAGCCGGCCACCACGCGAAAGCCATCCCTCGCCAGCCGCTGGCAGATGGCGGTCCCGATACCACCCATGCCGCCGGTCACATACGCAATGCGCTGAGTCATGTCCACTCCTTGATTGGCTTTTCGTTATTTGCCGCCGGGCCACGCCATGCGCGCGCCCGGCGCACCCCTTCTTAATTGCGCTCGACCGCCAGCGCCACGCCCATGCCGCCGCCAATGCACAGCGACGCCAGGCCCTTCCTGGCATCGCGGCGCTTCATTTCGTGCAGCAGCGTCACCAGGATACGGCAGCCAGACGCGCCGATCGGGTGGCCGATGGCAATGGCGCCGCCGTTGACGTTGACCTTGGAGGTATCCCAGCCCATCTGCTGGTGCACCGCCAGCGCCTGCGCGGCGAAGGCCTCGTTGATTTCCATCAGGTCCAGGTCCTGCGGGGTCCAGCCCGCGCGCGACAGCGCGCGCTTGGACGCCGGCACCGGGCCCATGCCCATCACCTTCGGGTCCACGCCGGCGTTGGCGTAGCTCTTGATGGTGGCGAGCGGGGTCAGGCCCAGTTCCTTGGCCTTGGCCGCCGACATCACCACTACCGCGGCGGCGCCGTCGTTCAGGCCCGAGGCGTTGGCCGCGGTCACGGAGCCGGCCTTGTCGAAGGCGGGCTTGAGGCCGGCCATGCTGTCGAGCGTGGCGCCGTGGCGCACGAACTCGTCGGTCTTGAAGGCCACCGGGTCGCCCTTGCGCTGCGGGATCAGCACCGGCACGATCTCTTCGTCGAACTTGCCGGCCTTCTGCGCAGCCTCGGCCTTGTTCTGCGAGCCCACCGCGAATTCGTCCTGCGCTTCGCGCGTGATGCCGTATTCCTTGGCCACGTTCTCGGCGGTGATGCCCATGTGGTACTGGTTGTACACGTCCCACAGGCCGTCGACGATCATGGTGTCGACCAGCTTGGTGTCGCCCATGCGGAAGCCGTCGCGCGAGCCCGGCAGCACGTGCGGCGCGGCGCTCATGTTTTCCTGGCCGCCGGCAACCACGATCTCGGCGTCGCCCGCCATGATGGCGTTGGCGGCCAGCATCACTGCCTTCAGGCCCGAACCGCACACCTTGTTGATGGTCATGGCCGGCACCATCGCCGGCAGGCCGGCCTTGATCGAGGCCTGGCGCGCCGGGTTCTGGCCCGAGCCGGCGGTGAGCACCTGGCCCATGATCACTTCGCTGACCTGGTCCGGCTGGATGCCGGCACGCTCCAGCGCGGCCTTGATCACGATCGCACCCAGTTCCGGCGCCGGAATCTTCGCCAGCGAGCCGCCAAATTTGCCAACCGCGGTACGGGCCGCGGATACGATGACAACGTCAGTCATGGTGTAGTCCTCTCAATGGAAACAGGGACCCGCATGCCCGCCGGCGCGCGCGGGGCGCACGCAGGCGGACGCGCGGGCATCATGCCTTGGCCTTGACGTAGCGCCCAGGCGCGGGTTCGATCGCAGGGTAGCGCGCGTTTCCGTACTGCGCAGGCGCGGCGCGCTTGGCGCCGGCATGGCTGGCCAGCCATGCCGACCAGTCCGGCCACCAGCTGCCGGGATGCTCGGTGGCGCCGGCGAGCCATTGCTGCGGCGACGCCGGCAAGGCGGCGTTGGTCCAGTGGCTGCGCTTTTTCTTCGCCGGCGGATTGATCACGCCGGCGATATGGCCGGACGCGCCCAGCACGAAGCGCAGCTTGTTCTTCAGCAGCGCGCTCGAGGCATAGGCCGCGGTCCACGGCACGATATGGTCCTCGCGCGAGCCGTAGAGGTAGGTCGGCACGTCGATGCTGCCCAGGTCCACCGGCGCATCGCAAACGGTCAGCTTGCCGGGCACCTTGAGTTCGTTCTGCAGGTAGGTGTGGCGCAGGTACCAGCAGTACCACGGCCCCGGCAGGTTGGTCGCGTCGCCGTTCCAGAACAGCAGGTCGAACGGCACCGGGGTATTGCCCTTCAGGTAGTTGTCGACCACGTAGTTCCACACCAGGTCGTTCGGGCGCAGGAACGAGAAGGTGTTGGCCAGCTCCAGCCCGCGCAGCAGCGCGCACGGCGCGCCGGCACCGCCTCCCAGCGTGGCTTCGCGCAGCTGCACGTGGCCCTCGTCGACGAAAACGTCGAGGATGCCGGTGTCGGCAAAGTCCAGCAGCGTGGTCAGCAGCGTCAGGCTGGCCGCCGGATGCTCGCCGCGCGCGGCCAGCACGGCGAGCGCGGTCGAAATGATGGTGCCGCCAACGCAGAAGCCGAGCACGTTGATCTGGTCCTCGCCGCTGATGTCGCGCGCGACTTCGATGGCGCGGATGGCGGCGTGCTCGATGTAGTCGTCCCAGGTGCGCGACGCCATGCTGGCATCGGGATTGCGCCACGACACCAGGAATACCGTATGGCCCTGCTCCACCGTATGCCGCACCAGCGAGCTTTCGGGCTGCAGGTCAAGGATGTAGTACTTGTTGATGCAAGGCGGCACCATCAGCAGCGGGCGCGCATGGACCTTGGCGGTGAGCGGCTTGTACTGCAGCAGCTGGAAGTATTCGTTCTCGTAGACCACCGCGCCTTCGGTCACCGCGACATTGCGGCCCACTTCGAACGCGGTCTCGTCGGTCTGCGAGATCTTGCCCCGCGTCAGGTCTTCCATCATGTTGCGCACGCCGGCGCGCAGCGATTCGCCGCCCGATTCGATCAGCAGGCGTTGCGCTTCGGGATTGGTGGCGAGGAAGTTGGCGGGCGACATCGCGTCGACCCACTGCGAGATCGCGAAGCGGATGCGCTGGCGCGTCTTGGCATCGGCCTCGACCGCGTCGGCGAGCTCGGTCAGCGCGCGGGCGTTGAGCAGGTAGAAGGCGGCGGCGTAACGGTACGGCACGTTGTTGCGCCACGCATCGCCGGCAAAGCGGCGGTCGTGCAGCGGGCCGGTGCCGTCGGGGTTGCCCTCGGCCAGCGCCCGCCACAGCGCGGCGAAGTCCTTCATATAGCGCTGCTGGATATCGGCCAGCTGCGCAGGGGCAATCTTGACGCCCGCCAGCGAATCGAGGCCCGGGATGCCGGCCATCATGCCGGATGCGGCCGCGTGGCCGTTGCCTTCAGTGCCCTGCCACTGGCGGGACCATTCCAGCCAGGTGGCTGGATCGAATGGCCCCGGCGTGAACTTGGGTGGTTGGGACTTGCCTTCCTGCGTGGAAGCTGCCGCACCTTTGCCGGTCGCCATGATCAGTTTTGTCTCTCTGCCGTCACTATTCGAACCGGCTCCGGGGCATTGCCCTGGCCGGCACTATGCATGGGGAGATGCTATCCGAACGGACCCGGCTCCAGCCCTTCCCCAGCGGGAGGGTCAGCCGGCACATCTGCCCTGGAACTGGCCTGGAACCCGGGTCGCACAAGCTGCGGCCAGGGCTTGCATCCATTCCGATAGCGGCTCCCTTTTATCCGGCGGGCACGGCTCCTTGGTTGCCAGCGCCATGCGTTATGCTTGCCGGAAAAACCTGGGAATCGTCAGCGATTCCGAGACATTCGAGGCCATTGTTGCCTTGCAACGCGCGCGCTGTCAATGTGGAAATCCGCCCCGGCGCCGCGCGCTGCCCGACCTACCGGACGGTAATGCAGCACACGCACCTGCCGAGGCCATCGAGCATAGTCGAGAAGGATGAAATTCTGATGTACATCGTGGCCATTGGCTGGCTCTACGTGGCGCTGATGATGGCGATCACCGAGCACAACGTGGTGGCGGGGGTCGCCACCTTCCTGATGTATGGGGTCGCGCCGGTGGCGCTGGTGCTCTACATCATGGGCACACCCGGCCGGCGCCGGCGCAAGGCCGAGGCCGAACGCGCGCTGGAGCAAAGCGCCCCGGCCAGCGAGGCGGCGAAGCGCGCGGACGAGTAAGGCGGCGCCGCGCTCAGTCGGCCAGCCAGACCAGGCTGGCCATGCGCCCGGTCACGCCGTCGCGCCGGTAGGAGTAGAAGCGTTCGGCATCGGCAACGGTGCAGGCATCGCCGCCGTGGATGTCGACGCAGGCGGCGCGGGCCAGGCGCGTGCGCGCCAGCGCATAGATGTCGGCAAAGTACTTGCCCGGGGCTCCGGCGCGGAACGCCGCGGCCACCGCGGCCTGTTCGTCCGGGCGTGCCTGCGCGAGGAAGGCCTCGCGCACTTCGGCGCCGACCTCGAAGGCCTCGGGGCCGATCGCCGGACCCAGCCATGCCAGCCAGCGCGTGGCAGCGCTACCGGCGCCCGCCTGCATCCGCGCCAGCGTGGCCTCGATCACGCCGTTGCACAGGCCGCGCCAGCCCGCATGCGCGGCGCCTACCACCGTTCCCTGCGTATCGCACAGCAGCACCGGCAGGCAGTCGGCCGTCATCACGGCGCAGACGTGGCCCGGCGCCAGCGCCAGGCTCGCATCGGCCCGCGGCACGGGATCGCCTGGTGCACCCACATGGTCGACGGTGGCGACCGCGCAGCCATGCACCTGTTCCAGCCATTGCGGCATCGACGGCAGGCACGCGGCCAGCCGCGCGCGGTTGCGCGCGACGTCAGCCGGATCGTCGCCGACGTGGGTGCCCAGGTTAAGGCCGCCGGGCATGCCGCCGGCGAGTCCGTACGGACCCTGGCTGACCCCGCCCTGACGCGTGGTCGACAGCGCCCGCACGCGCGCCGGCGCGGGCCAGTCGGGGACCAGCCAGGCGGGATCAGGCGTCGCGCTCATCGCCGTCACCGTCGTCGTCTTCGTCATCATCGCCGGCATATTCCCAGTGGGCCTCGCCGCCTTCCCACACTTCGCCCCAGGCCTCGTCTTCGTCGTCGGCCTGCGCGCTCTCGAAGTCGAGCGCATCGATCAGCGCCTGCAGGTCCTCGGGCGGCTGCGCGGTCCACGACATGTGCTTGCCGGTGGCAGGATGCACCAGGCCGAGCTTGTACGCATGCAGCGCCTGGCGCTCGTACGGCACCGGCAGCGGCACGCGGATCGCGGGACGCTGGCCGCGCTGGGTAGCGCGGAAATAGACCGGGTCGCCCACCAGCGGATGGCCGATCGATTCGAAATGCACGCGGATCTGGTGGGTGCGGCCGGTCTCGAGCTTGCACATCACCATCGACACGAAGCCCCGCCCCAGCGGCACCGTCGCCAGCGTGCGGAAATGCGTGCGCGACGGCTTGCCGCTGGCGGTCTGCACGATGGCCATGCGCGTGCGCTCGCGCGGGTCGCGGCCGATGGGCGCATCGATGGTGCCCTCGTCATAGGTACGGCCCCACACCAGCGCGATATAGGTGCGCTTGACCGTGCGCGCCTGCAGCTGCCGCACCAGGTCGGTCTGCGCGGTCAGCGTGCGCGCCACCACCATCAGCCCCGAGGTCTCCTTGTCGAGCCGGTGCACGATGCCCGCGCGCGGCAGCGACGCGGCGCCGGGGTCGCGATGCAGCAGGCCATTGAGCACGGTGCCGCTCCAGTTGCCGGCGGCAGGATGCACCACCAGCCCGGCGGGCTTGTTGATCACCAGCAGGGTGTCGTCCTCGTAGACCACGTCGAGCGGCACGTCCTCGGGGGCGAACGCCGACGATTCCGGCGCGGCCTGCGGCCGGACCTCGATGCGGTTGCCCATCTGCACCGCGTCGCGCGGACGGCGCACCTGCCCGTCGACGCGCACCGCGCCGCTTTCGATCCATTGCTGCAGGCGGCTGCGCGAAAACTCGCTGAAGTGACGCGCCAGCAATTTATCGAGACGCTCGCCATGCGAGGCGCTGTCCACCTCCAGCGACAGGGTCACGGCCGGATCGGCCGCGGCGGCCGGCGCGTCGGCGGCATCGTCGAATGCTTCCGCGCTGGCCTCGAAATCGGCCACCACCGCGGCGGCGCGCACCCGTTCGGGTGGCAGTCCTCCCACGCCATCTCCGGCTTGCGGGTTGGGCTGGGGGCTTGGGCTATAATGCTTGACGCTATTTTTCTTCATCCGGGATACGATTGCCCATGCAATTGCAGAGCATGAAACGCGCGCGCTGGCGCACGACAATTGGAGCGATTCTGCTCGCAGGCGGCTGCGTCATGCTGTCGGCATGCGGCCTGCTCGCGGACCAGCCCGACGAGACCGCCGGCTGGTCGGCCAACAAATTATATTCGGAAGCCAAGGATGCCCTGGATGGCGGCGACTACACCCGCGCCGTCAAGCTGTATGAAAAGCTCGAGGGCCGCTACCCGTTCGGGCGCTATGCGCAGCAGGCGCAGATCGACACCGCCTACGCCAACTACAAGGACGGCGAGACCGCGGCCGCGCTGGCGGCAGTGGACCGCTTCATCCAGCTGCACCCGAACCACCCCACCATCGATTACGCCTACTACCTGAAGGGGCTGATCAACTTCAACGACAACCTCGGCTGGCTGGGCCGCTTCTCGGGGCAGGACCTGAGCGAGCGCGATCCCAAGGCCGCGCGCGCTGCCTACGATGCCTTCCATACGCTGATCACGCGCTACCCGGAAAGCAAGTACACGCCGGACGCCACGCTGCGCATGCAGTACATCGTCAACTCGCTGGCCCAGCATGAAGTGCATGCCGCGCGCTACTACTTCCGGCGCGGCGCCTACCTGGCCGCGGTCAACCGCGCCCAGCAGTCGCTGAAGGACTACGACGGCGCACCGGCCAACGAAGAGGCGCTGTACATCATGATCCGCTCGTACGACGCGATGGGCATGAAGGACCTGCGCGACGACACCGCGCGCGTGATGGAGAAGAACTTTCCGGAGAGCGACTTCATCAAGTACGGCGCACGCCGCAAGGACAAGTCCTGGTGGGAAGTGTTCTGAGGGGAAGTGATCTGATGCCGCTGCGCCGGCAGCGGTAAAAAAACGGGACGTGTCGGATGACCGTCCCGTTTTTCTTTTGACGCGCTCTGTCGTGGTCAGTCGGCGGCCGCATCCCCGGCGTCGGTTTCGTCCTGCTGCCCGGCGGGCGATCCGCGCAGCGACTCCAGGAAGCGCACCACCGTGGCCGCCTCGCGCGTGCGCGTGAACGGCGGCAGGCTCTGCCAGATCTGGCGCCCGTAGGGCTTCTCGACCAGGCGTGTGTCGAAGATCGCCAGCACGCCGCGGTCCGATTCGGAACGGATCAGACGCCCCGCCCCCTGCTTGAGCGTGATCACCGCATGCGGCAGCTGGTGCACGGCAAACGGGCTCAGGCCCTTCTTCTGCAGCACTTCCATGCGCGCGGCCAGCACCGGATCGTCGGGCGGCGCGAACGGCAGCTTGTCGATGATCACCAGCGACAGCGCCTCGCCGCGCACGTCCACGCCCTCCCAGAAGCTCTGGCTGCCGACCAGCACCGCATTGCCAAGCTCGCGGAAGCGGTCCAGCAGCTCGGTGCGGCTGGCCTGGCCCTGCACCAGCAGCGGCAGGTTCAGGCCGCGTTCGGCAAAGGCATCGTAGAGCAGGTCCGAGGCCCGCTGCACCGCGCGCAGCGTGGTGCACAGCAAGAAGGTGCGCCCGCCGGCGGCCTCGATCAGCGGCAGCGCGGCCTGCACCACTGCATCGGTGAACTGCGGCGACTGCGGCGCAGGCATGTCGCGCGGCACGTACAGCAGGCCCTGCTTCGCGTAGTCGAACGGGCTGGGCAACGTCAGCGAACGGTCCTTGTCGAGCCCCAGCTGCGCGGCGTAGTGGGTGAAATTGCCCTTCAC
Source organism: Cupriavidus mimosae (assembly GCF_023952485.1). NCBI lineage: Bacteria > Pseudomonadati > Pseudomonadota > Betaproteobacteria > Burkholderiales > Burkholderiaceae > Cupriavidus > Cupriavidus mimosae. The sequence continues at coordinate 110,834 of NZ_JALHRY010000017.1, forward strand.
CGACAGCGTCGCCGAGGTGAAGACCCACGCGCGCGGCTGGCCGCCGCGCTGCCGCGTGAAGATCGGCGCGATCGACAGCGGCGTGCGGTGCAGCTGCACGGTGTGCGAGAACACCTCGACCCAGCGCACGGTTTCCGGGCCGGCGGATGGCGCCGCCCCGCCCTGCTCCTGCCCCTGCTCCTCGCCGTCGGCTGGCTGCGGTGCCGGCGCGGCCGGGGCATCGGTGCGCCAGGCGGCCAGCTTGTTGGCCAGCTCGAGCGCGCGGCGGTGGCATTGCTGCAGCGATTCGGCGCGCTCGGCCTGGCTTTCGAGCATCTCGACGAAGTCGGACAGCGCCGCGTCGAGCGCATCGAGGGTCTCGTTGAAGGGTTCGGCGATGCGGCGGTCGGCCTCGATCTGGCCCAGCGCCAGGCGCGCGTTGTCCTTGCTGAAGGCCAGGCGCAGGTCGCGCGCGGCGCGTTCCAGCGGCGCGCCCAGCGCCACCCAGTCGACCGCATCGCGCGCATGCGACAGGCCCTCGGCCACGGTATCGCGCGCGATCTCCAGCAGCTGGCTGGTCGACAGGGTCTCGCCGAAGAACAGCGTCGCGGTCTCGGGCAGCTGGTGCGCTTCGTCGAAGATCACGGTGTTGGCCGCCGGCAGCAGCTCGGCCATGCCGGTGTCGCGCAGCACCACATCGGCAAAGAACAGGTGGTGGTTGACCACCACCACGTCGGCCTGCTGCGCTTCCTTGCGCGCGCGCATCACGAAGCAGTCCTTGTAATACGGGCATTCCGAACCGAGGCAGTTGTCGCGCGTGGAGGTCACCATCTGCCACACCGGCGCGTTCTCGGGCACCGACGCCAGTTCCGCCTTGTCGCCGGTGGCGGTTTCCTTGATAAAGCGCCCGATCTCGCGCAGCCACGCCGCATCCTGGCGCGAGGCCAGGCGCCCGCCGGCCTGCGCGCGCTCGAGGTGGTAGTGGCAGACGTAGTTGGCCCGGCCCTTGAGCAGCGCCACCGAGACCGGCACGTTGAGCGCGTGGCGCACGGTGGGGATGTCGCGCAGGAACAGCTGGTCCTGCAGGTTCTTGGTGCCGGTGGACAGGATTACCTTGCCACCCCACAGCATCGCGGGCACCAGGTAGGCGTAGGTCTTGCCGGTGCCGGTGCCGGCCTCGACGATCACGGAATCGTTCTGCGCGATCGCACCGGCGACGGCCTCGGCCATCTTGTGCTGCGACGCACGCGGGCGGTAGCCGGGAATGGCCCGGGCCAGCGTGCCGGTATCGGCGAAGATGGTGGCAAGCTCGGCGCCGCGGCTGGCGGCGGCATCGGCCTGCGCGGCATGGGCGGGCGCCGCGGCGTCGCTGGGGTTGCTGTCCAGGGACAACTGGCTGGAATCGGGAAGATCGGACAAGGTGGGGAATGTTGTATGGGCTGCGGGCAAAGCGGCAACTATCGCCGGCAATCGCCGCGCCCGGGGCGCGACGGCGCTCAGGCCGGCACGTCGGGTTCGAGCTGGAGCTGCAGCAGCGTGATGGCGTCCTTCAGTTTGAGACGGCGCTTCTTCAGCCGGCGCAGCTGCAATTCGTCGTGGACCACATCGCCGGCCAGCCGGTCGATCAGGAAGTCGAGATCGCGGTGCTCGATCTGCAGCTCCATGATGCGCCGTTCCAGGGTATTGAGGTTGCTGTCCATCTATGCCTCCGCTGCCATCACCGTGCCGGGGCTCAGAAGCCGAACGGACGCGGCGCCGACGCCGGGCCCTGTTGCTGCTCCCTGGCCTTGGCGCGCCGCTCTTCCAGCGCCTTCTGGCGCTGTTCGAGGTCGCGCTGCTTGGCTTCGTATGCCTTCACGTTCTCCTGGCGCTGGCGGGCCTGTTCCGCGCCCTGCTGCTGCGCCTCGCGCATGCGGGCATCGAAGTCGGACTGCTTCTGCTGGTAGGCCTGCGCGTTGGCGGCACGCTGCGGGGCCTCGGCCTGGCGCTTTGCGTCGCGCAGCTGCTGTTCCTGCTGCTTCTGCTCGAACGCCTCGCGGCTGGACTGTTCGCTGGCGGCGCGCTGCGGCTGGCTGGCCTCGAACTCGGCGCGGCGCAGGGCCTGTTCGCGGTCGCGCTCGGCGGCGCGGTGGGCGCGCTCGGCCTCGCCGACTTCCAGTTCGCGCTTGCGCAGCACCTGCAGCTCCTCGCGCTGGATTTCCTTGGCGTTGTCAATGCAGCGGGTGACGAAGAACTTGCTGTAGCACTCGCGCTCGGCGGCGGCGAAGCGGTAGTTGGTCCACGCGCGCGAATCGCCGATGGCCTTGCGCTCGGCGGCAAAGTCGCGCGCGGCGGCAGGTGCCGGCGCCGCTGCGGGCGCCGAAGCCTGCGCCTGTGCCGCGCGCAGCGGCATCAGCGCGGCGCAGGCCGCCACGGCTACGGCAGCCAGGGCGCCGCGGCGGAACAAGGTGGATTCGGGCACGTTGGCGATGGTTGGCATGGCCGGAGGGGTGGCCTGGTCGGCGGCCGGGCGGGACTTGACGATCATCTCCGGATTCTAGCATCCGGGCCGGTCGGCGGCCTGTCCGCTGGCCCGTGCCCACGTGCGCGCGACGCCTCCCGCAAGCGCCACCTTGCCGGCCCCGCCGGAGGCCCGCGCGCTTGTGGCAAAATGCCCCGCTTTCGACTGACTGCGTCTCACGCTGCGCTCCACGATGTCCAACCTGCCCGCATCCGTCTCGCAAAAGATCGTCGCGCTCATCGCGGCCGAACTGTCCGTGCAGCCCCGCCAGGTGGCCGCGGCCGTAGCGCTGCTCGATGAAGGCGCGACCGTCCCCTTCATCGCCCGCTACCGCAAGGAAGTGACCGGCAACCTCGACGATACGCAGCTGCGCAACCTGGAAGAGCGCCTGCTGTACCTGCGCGACATGGAAGACCGCCGCGCCGCGATCCTGGCGTCGATCGACGAGCAAGGCAAGCTCACGCCCGAGCTGCAGGCCGCGATCGAAGCCGCGCAGACCAAGCAGGCGCTGGAAGACCTTTACCTGCCCTACAAGCCCAAGCGCCGCACCCGCGCCCAGATCGCGCGCGAATGCGGGCTGGAGCCGCTGGCGCTGGCGCTGCTGGCCGATCCCACGCTCGACCCGCAGGCCGAAGCGGCGAAGTACGTCAACGGCAACCCCACCGCCGACGGCGGCGTGCCCGACGTCAAGGCGGCGCTGGACGGCGCGCGCGACATCCTGTCGGAACAGTTCGGTGAAACCGCCGAACTGCTGGGCAAGCTGCGCGAGCACTTGTGGAACCACGGCGTGGTAGCCTCGTCGGTGATGGAAGGCAAGGAAACCGCGGAAGAAGAGAAATTCCGCGACTACTACAACTACAGCGAGACCCTGCGCACGGTGCCGTCGCATCGCGCGCTGGCGCTGTTCCGCGGCCGCAATGCCGGCGTGCTGATGGTCAAGCTGGGCCTGGGCGAAGAGCAGGACGCGCTGGTGCCGCACCCGTGCGAAGGCATGATTGCGCGCCATGTCGGCATCCAGCAGCTGGGCCGCCCCGCCGACAAGTGGCTGGGCGACGTGTGCCGCTGGTGCTGGCGCGTCAAGGTGCAGCCGCACCTGGAGACCGAGCTGCTGACGCAGCTGCGCGAAACCGCCGAGAGCGAGGCCATCAAGGTATTCGGCCGCAACCTGCATGAGCTGCTGCTGGCTGCTCCCGCCGGTCCCAAGTCGGTGATGGGCATCGATCCGGGCATCCGCACCGGCTGCAAGGTGGCCGTGGTGGACAGCACCGGCAAGCTGCTGGAGACCGCCACCATCTATCCGCACGAGCCGCGCCGCGACTGGAACGGCTCGCTCGCCGCGCTGGCGCGCCTGGCAAAACAGCACAACGTGGCGCTGGTCTCGATCGGCAACGGCACCGCCAGCCGCGAGACCGACAAGCTGGTGCAGGACCTGATGAAGCAGATGCCCGAACTCAAGCTGACCAAGATCGTGGTCAGCGAAGCCGGCGCGTCGGTCTACTCGGCGTCGGAGCTGGCCGCCAAGGAATTCCCGGACCTGGATGTGTCGCTGCGCGGGGCGGTGTCGATCGCGCGCCGGCTGCAGGATCCGCTCGCCGAGCTGGTCAAGATCGATCCGAAGTCGATCGGCGTGGGCCAGTACCAGCACGACGTCAACCAGCGCGAGCTGGCGCGCGCGCTCGACGCGGTGGTCGAGGACTGCGTCAACGCCGTGGGCGTCGACGTCAACACCGCCTCGGCGCCGCTGCTGGCGCGCGTGTCGGGCCTGAATTCGGTGCTGGCGCGCAACATCGTCGAGTTCCGCGACGCCAATGGCGCCTTCGCCAACCGCAATGCGTTGAAGCAGGTGCCGCGCCTGGGCGACAAGACCTTCGAGCAGGCCGCGGGCTTCCTGCGCATCAACGACGGCGACAATCCGCTCGACCGCTCATCGGTGCACCCGGAAGCGTACCCGGTGGTGCAGCGCATCCTGGACCACGTCAAGAAGGGCCTGCGCGACGTGATGGGCAACCGCGAGGCGCTGCGCGGCCTGGCGCCGGAAAAGTTCACCGACGATGCGTTCGGCCTGCCCACCGTGCGCGACATCCTGTCCGAGCTGGAAAAGCCCGGCCGCGACCCCCGTCCCGAGTTCAAGACCGCGACCTTCCAGGATGGCGTGGAGGACGTCAAGGACCTGCAGCCCGGCATGGTGCTCGAAGGCGTGGTCACCAACGTGGCCGCGTTCGGCGCGTTTGTCGATATCGGCGTGCACCAGGACGGCCTGGTCCATATCTCGGCGCTTTCGAACAAGTTCGTCAAGGACGCGCACGAAGTGGTCAAGGCCGGGCAGATCGTCAAGGTCAAGGTGATGGAGGTCGACGTCAAGCGCAATCGCATCGGCCTGTCGATGCGGCTCGACGACGAGCCCGGCCAGGCTGCGGCGCGCGCGGGCGGCGGCGACCGCAACGACCGTGGCGGCCAGCGCAATGGCGGCGGCAAGGGCTTCGGCGGCGGGCGCCGCGAGCCGGAGCCTGCCGGCGCCATGGCCGCCGCGTTCGCCAAGCTCAAGCGCTGAGCGCGCCTGCCCGCGGTACAACGCCCCGCACGGCTTGCCGTGCGGGGCGTTTTCGATTCAGGCGCCGCGGGCAATGCGCACGGACAGGCCCCTGTCGGTACCCTCGCCACTGCCAGCCCGGTTGGCAAAGGCCAGCTCCAGCCCATGCAGCCGCGCCACGCGTCGCGCGATGGAAATGCCCAGGCCGTGGCCCTGCTCGTGCTGCCCGGCGCCGCCGCGGAAAAAGCGGTCACCGAGGCGCGCCAGCAACGCCGGCGCGACGCCGGGCCCCTGGTCGCGCACGGTGATGCTGTCGGGCCGGAAATCGACCAGCACCAGCGCGCCCGGCGGGCTGTAGCGGATCGCATTGTCGAGCAGGTTGCGCAGCAGCAGCGACAGCAGCGCGGGATCGCCCGCCACTGGCAACGCCGCCTGGCCCGGCGGCGGCCAGGCGAGCTCCACGTCGACCTGCTTCTGCTGCGCCAGCACCAGGCAGTCGGACAGCGCCTGCTGTGCCACCGGCATCCAGTTGACCGGCTGGCGCGACGGCAGCCCGGTGGCATCCTCGAGCCGGCTCATAGTCAGCAGCTGCGACACCAGCCGGCCGATGCGGTCGATGCCGGCGGCGACATTGGTCCGCGCCAGCGCGCGTTCGTCGCGGTCGGGCGAGCGCTCGGCGATCTCCCACTGCGCCTTGAGCGCGGCCAGCGGCGTGCGCATTTCGTGCGCGGCATCGGCGGTCAGGCGCCGCTCATGCTCGATCGAATCGGAAACGCGCGCCAGCAGCCGGTTCATCGCGTGCACCAGCGGCACTAGTTCGCCGGGCACGGCAGCGAGGCTGAGCGGACGGCGATCGTCCGCGGCGCGCGCCTCGATATCCGCGGACAGCGTGCGCACCGGCGCCATCGCGCGGCGCATGAAGCCGATCAGCAGGCCGATCAGCAGCGGCAGGCCCACCGCCCATGGCAGCACCTGCGCGGCAATGTAGGACAGGATCAGCTCATTGCGTTCTCCCAGTTGCTGGCCCACGCAAACGCGCCAGCCGGTATCGGGATCGTCGAGGTAATAGAGCCGCCAGCGCTGCTGATCGAGCGTGACGTCGGTAAAGCCCTTGACGCCTTCGGCGCGCGGCAGCTTGTCGCCGTCGGGATCGATATGCAGCGGCTTGCCGTCGGGCAGCCATGCCGCGATGGCGAGGTCGCCCAGACCGGCATCGCCCAGGTCGCCTTCGTCAAGCCGCGGCACGCGCGCGCGCGACATGCCGGCGGTGATGTCGACCAGCGGCACCACCGACTGCATCTGCAGCGCCATGCGCACCATGTCGGTGTCATAGAGCTCGTTGATCTCGTGGCGGGCGCGCACATAGGTCATGCCCAGCGTCAACAGCCATACCACCGGCGCGGCCACCAGCACCGCCAGCACCAGCCTGCGCTGCAGCGTCATGCGCAGTCCTCGGCCGCGCCCAGCGTGTAGCCGGCGCCGCGGAAGGTGCGCACGATCTTCGGATGGATCTTGCGGCGCAAGTGGTGGATGTGGACTTCCAGCGCGTTGCTCTCGGTGCCGCCCTGCCAATCGTAGAGCTTGTCGCGCAGCACCTCGCGCGTCAGCAGACGGTTGGGATGCGCCAGCAGTAGTTCCAGCAGCATGGCTTCGCGGCTGGTCAGCTCGACCGGCTTGCCCTGCCAGTACGCCTGGCGCGCGGCCGGGTGGAAGGCCAGCGCGCCGTGCTGCCACACCGGCGCCGACATGCCCGCCGCGCGGCGCGTGACCGCGCGCAGCCGCGCCGCCAGCTCGTCGAGCGCGACCGGCTTGACCAGGTAGTCGTCGGCACCGGCATCGAGCCCGCCGATGCGGCTGTCGACGGCATCGCGCGCGGTCAGCACGATCACCGGGATGCGGCTGCCGCGCGCGCGCCAGCGCGCCAGCAGCATCATGCCGTCCTCGCCCGGCAGGCCCAGGTCCAGCACCACGGCATCGTAGTGGGCCAGGCCGAGCGCATGGTCGGCCTCGGTGCCGTTGCGGAACCAGTCGACCGCGTAGTCGAGCAGCTGCAGGCCGCGCCGCAGGCCGTCGCCCAGCATCGGGTCGTCTTCAACAATCAGGAGTTTCATGCTCTGGAGTGGCCCGGAGGTATCACGGCCCGGTACGCGCGCCGCTTAATGTGCCATTAAGGTTCGCGGATTATGCTCCGCTCACCTTTCAATTGCCTGCCCCGTACAACGCGGCGCGCCTCGCCGGCGTGGACATGGCGTCTGCGCCCGCACCGGCCCGGCCGCCCCCGGCCACGTCTCGCGAGCCGCGCCACCCTGCTCCGCCCATGCTGTCCCGCTTCCGCATGCCGCACCGTCACGACCGCTTTGCCGCCGCGCCCGGGCTGCTCCCCCGGGCCGCCATGCCCGGGCATGCCGCGCGCGCCGCCGCGATGCCGATGCTGGTGCCGATGCTGGTGGTGCTGGCCTTCGCGCTGCTGTGGTTCGGCACGCTCGGCATGCGCCACCTGATCGGCCCCGACGAAGGCCGCTATGCCGAGATCGCGCGCGAGATGCTCAGCAGCGGCGACTGGGTCACGATCCGCTACGACGGCCTGAAGTACTTTGAAAAACCGCCGTTCCACATGTGGATGACGGCGGTGTCGTATGCGCTGTTCGGCATCGGCGACTGGCAGGCGCGGCTGTGCGTGGCGCTGGCGGGCGCCGCGGGGCTGGGGGTATCGATGCTGGCGGCCGCACGCTGGTTCGGCGCGCGCGCCGGGCTGATGGCCGGACTGGTGCTGGCCAGTGCGCCGATGTGGAATATCGCGGCGCATTTCAATACGCTCGACATGACGCTGTCCGGTGCCATGGCGTGGGTGCTGGCCAGCCTGCTGCTGGCGCAGCATCCGTCGGCGACGCCAGCCGCGCGCCGCGGCTGGATGCTGGCGTGCTGGGCGGCCATGGGCGTGGCGGTGCTGACCAAGGGGCTGGTCGGCGTGGCGCTGCCGGGGCTGGTGCTGGTGCTCTACACCGCCGTGACGCGCGACCTGGCCCTGTGGCGGCGCCTGCATGCGCCGGCCGGGATCGCGCTGATGCTGCTGGTGGCGGTGCCGTGGTACTGGCTGGTGGCACGGCGCAACCCCGAATTCCTGCGCTTCTTCATTATCCATGAGCACTGGCAGCGCTATACCTCGACCGTGCACGCGCGCACCGGCGCGCCGTGGTACTTCGTGCCGCTGCTGGCCGGCGGCTTCCTGCCATGGCTGGGCCTGCTGCCGGGCATGGTGCGCGCGGTTACGCAGCGCGCCGGCGTGGCGCACACAGCCGGCAATCACCTGCCGTTCCAGCCCGCGCTGCTGGCGGCCCTGTGGGCGCTGGCCATCTTCGTATTCTTCAGCCTGTCGGGTTCGAAGCTGCCGGGCTACATCGTGCCGGTGTTCCCAGCGCTCGGCATCCTGGGCGGCGCGGCGCTGGCGCACGCGGACGAGCGTGCCTGGCGCCGGCAAGTGCGCGCCATGCTGGTGCTGGGCGCGATCGGCCTGCTGGCGAGCCCGGTGGTGGCCACCCTCGATGCCAACAACACGCCCAATGCGCTGTACCGCCACTACGCGATCTGGGCGGCGCTGGCTTGCGCGCTGGTAATGGCTAGTGCCGCCGCGGCCTCGTGGCTGCTTCGGCGCCACGGCCGCATGGCGAGTGTCGCGGGCTATGCGTTCGGCATGCTGCTGGCGTTTTCGGTCGCGCTGCTCGGCCACGAAGCCATCGGCCGGTCCGCCTCCGGCATCGACCTGGTCGCGCCGATCGGGCGCGTGCTGGGGCCCGGCATGCCGCTGTACGGTGTCGGCATGCTCGACCACACGCTGCCGTTCTACCTGCGCCATCCGCTGACCATGGTGGCGCAGGCCGACGAGCTGGACTTCGGCGCCGCGCAGGAGCCGCACAAGTGGGTGCCGACCGTCGATGCCTTCGTCGACGCCTGGCAGCATGGCCCGCGCGCCGTCGCGCTGCTGTCGCCCGCAACATTTGCCGAACTTGGCGCGCGCGTGCCGATGCATGTCATTGCGCGCGACTGGCGCCGCGTTGCGGTGGCCAACTTTGCCCTGGCCGGCGAGCGCCAGACGCGCCGGCTGGTTTCCGATTTCCCTGCCACTCCTTAACGCATGCAAGTCAAGAAAGTACTGATTCTG